>NZ_JBFPKO010000001.1:0-755064 GCF_040948765.1 Paraburkholderia sp. BR10923
GAAGGTCGCCGAGCCTCCGAAGCGCTCCGCCGGTGTGAAAGTGCCGGACGTGAAGACGCTGGTCGAGAAGCTGAAGACCGAAGCCAAGGTGCTGTGAGGAGACGCAAGAAATGACGAATCTGGTTAATCTGGTAGTAGCAGAACACGACAATGCATCGATCAAGGCCGCGACGCTGAATACGATCGCAGCGGCACAGAAGATCGGCGGTGAGATTCACGTGCTGGTCGCGGGGCATAACGCGCAGGCCGCGGCCGATGCCGCAGCGAAGATCGCCGGCGTCGCCAAGGTACTGCTCGCCGACGCGCCGCAACTCGAAGCGGGTCTCGCGGAAAACGTCGAAGCGACGGTGCTGACGCTTGTGCAAGATGCGGCCAGGAACTACACGCATATCCTCGCGCCGGCTACCGCGTACGGCAAGAATATCGCGCCGCGTATCGCCGCAAAGCTCGACGTCGCGCAGATCAGCGACATCACCGCGGTGGACAGCGCCGACACGTTCGAGCGTCCGATCTACGCGGGCAACGCCATTGCGGTCGTGCAATCGGCTGATCCGATCAAGGTCATCACCGTGCGCTCGACCGGTTTCGACGCCGTTGCAGCCGAAGGCGGCAGCGCAGCGGTCGAAAAGATCGAAGCCGCAGCCGACGCAGGCATCTCGCAGTTCGTGAGCCGCGAAGTGACGAAGCTCGATCGTCCGGAACTGACGAGCGCGAAGATCATCGTGTCCGGTGGCCGGGGTCTGGGCAACGGCGAGAACTACACGAAGGTGCTCGAGCCGTTGGCCGATAAGCTCGGCGCGGCACTGGGCGCATCGCGCGCAGCGGTCGACGCGGGCTTCGTGCCGAACGACTATCAGGTCGGCCAGACCGGCAAGATCGTCGCACCGCAACTGTACGTCGCGGTCGGCATCTCGGGTGCGATCCAGCACCTCGCGGGCATGAAGGACAGTAAGGTAATCGTCGCGATCAACAAGGACGAAGAAGCGCCGATCTTCAGCGTGGCCGACTACGGCCTCGTCGGTGATCTGTTCACCCTCGTACCGGAACTCGTGAAGGAACTCGGCTAAGCGCCGCGGCGGCTGAAACAGGCCGCCGAGAATAAGCGAAGGGCGCTGGACCGACCAAGTCCCGCGCCCTTTTTTCATATCAAGGGAGGAGAACCGAAATGAGCTATACGGCGCCCATCAAGGACATGCTGTTCGTGATGAAAGAACTGGCCGGACTCGAAGACATCGCGAAGCTGCCCGGCTTCGAAGACGCGAACCTCGATACGGCGCAGGCCGTGCTCGACGAGTCGGCGAAACTGTGCGGCGAAGTGCTCGCGCCGCTGAACGTCGACGGCGATCGCAACCCGAGCAGCTGGAAGGATGGGGTCGTCAGCGCGACGCCCGGTTTCAGGGACGCGTTCCGCCAGTTCGCCGAGGGCGGCTGGCAGGGTGTGCAGCACCCGCTCGACTACGAAGGACAGGGGTTGCCGAAGCTGATCGGGACGCCATGCGTCGAAATGCTCAACGCGTCGAATCTGTCGTTCGCGTTGTGTCCTTTGCTCACCGACGGCGCGATCGAAGCACTACTGACCGCCGGCAGCGAAGCGCAGAAAAAGACCTTCGTGCCGAAGCTGATTTCAGGCGAATGGACCGGCACGATGAACCTGACCGAGCCGCAGGCGGGCTCCGATCTCGCGCTGGTGCGCACGCGCGCCGAGCCGCAGGCCGACGGTTCGTTCAAGCTGTTCGGCACGAAGATTTTCATTACCTGGGGCGAGCACGACATGGCGAAGAACATCGTCCATCTCGTCCTTGCGCGCACGCCTAACGCGCCCGATGGTGTGAAGGGCATTTCGCTGTTCGTCGTGCCGAAGTTTCTCGTCAACGAGGACGGCTCGCTCGGTGAGCGCAACGATGTGCATTGCGTGTCGATCGAGCACAAGCTCGGCATCAAGGCGAGCCCGACCGCGGTGCTGCAGTTCGGCGATCACGGCGGCGCGATCGGTCAGTTGATCGGCGAAGAGAATCGCGGCCTCGAATACATGTTCATCATGATGAATGCCGCGCGTTTCGCGGTCGGCATGCAAGGCGTCGCGATTTCGGATCGCGCGTATCAGAAAGCGGTCGCGTATGCGAAGGAGCGCGTGCAGAGCCGTCCCGTGGATGGCTCCGCGAAGCAGTCGGTCGCGATCATCCAGCACCCGGACGTGCGCCGCATGCTGTCGACGATGCGCTGCCTCACCGAGGCGTCGCGCGCGCTCGCGTACGTCGCGGCCTCGCACTGCGATATCGCGCATCGTCATCCTGACGACGCGACGCGTGCCAAGCATCAGGCGATCTACGAATACCTGGTGCCGATCGTGAAGGGCTGGAGCACGGAATTGTCAATCGACGTGACGAGCCTCGGCGTGCAGGTGCATGGCGGCATGGGCTTCATCGAGGAAACCGGCGCCGCGCAGTACTACCGTGACGCGCGCATTCTGCCGATCTACGAAGGCACGACCGCGATCCAGGCCAACGACCTGATTGGTCGCAAGACGCTGCGCGACGGCGGCAAGGTCGCGAAGGAACTGCTTGCTGGTATCGCCGAAACGGTCGAAGCGTTCGGCGCGCAGCAGGGCGCGGCGTTCGCGTCGATGCGGACGCAACTCGCTGAGGGTCAGCGGGCGCTTGGCGCGGTCGTCGATTTCGTCGTCGCGAATGCGAAGGGCGATCCAAATGCGGTGTTCGCGGGCAGCGTACCCTATCTGAAGCTCGCGGGCATCGTGTTGGGCGGCTGGCAGATGGCGCGTGCGCAGCTTGCCGCGGCGGCGAGGCGCGACGAGAATCCCGCGTTTTATGACGCGAAGATTGCGACCGCGCGGTTTTACGCCGAGCATGTGCTGCCACAGGCGGCGGCGCTCGAAGTGGCGATCGTCAGCGCGAAGGGTGGCGAGGGCGTGCTGGCTTTGTCGGAAGATCAGTTCTGAGGTGCGTTGATGCCTGTCGCGATTGCGGCGGCACATTGAAAAGCAAACGGCGCCTCGCGAGGCGCCGTTTGTTTTTGCCGCTGCTGTTGGTTGCCGCGTGCGCTTGCGGCCAGGGCCGCGTCAGCGCACGCACTCGAACTCACGCATACGCCGGCCGATGTTCGCCCGCGGTCTCGCCGAGATAGCGATGCACCGACAGATCGTCCGCGCGGATCGCCGGTTGCTTGCCCGACATCAGGTCGGCGAGCAGTTGGCCTGAGCCGCACGACATCGTCCAGCCGAGCGTGCCGTGGCCGGTGTTCAGGAACAGGTTCGGCACCGGCGTGCGGCCGACGATCGGCGTGCTGTCCGGCGTCATCGGTCGCAGACCGGTCCAGAACGTCGCCTTCGACGTGTCGCCGCCGCCGGGGAACAGGTCGTTCACCGAAAGCTCGAGCGTCTTGCGGCGCGCCTCGCGCAGCGATTTGTCGAAGCCGACGACCTCAGCCATGCCGCCGACGCGAATCCGGTCATCGAAGCGCGTGATCGCGATCTTGTAGGTCTCGTCGAGCACTGTCGACACCGGCGCGGCAGCCGCGTCGACGATCGGCGCGGTGATCGAATAGCCCTTCAGCGGATAGACCGGAATCTTCACGATGCCGTCGAGGAAGCGCGTCGAGTACGAGCCGAGCGCGACCACGAACGAGTCCGCGCGCACCAGTTCGCCGCCGCACTGCACGCCGGCGATGCGGCCGCCTGCCATCGAGAGCGCGTCGATCGGCGTGTTGTAGCGGAACTTGACGCCCAGTTGCTCGGCGAGTGCCGCGAGGCGCGTCGTGAACATCTGGCAGTCGCCCGTTTCGTCGCCTGGCAGGCGCAGGCCGCCGGTGAGCTTGTGCGACACCGCGGCGAGCGCCGGTTCGGCCTTGCCGAGTTGGTCGGCGCTCAGCAGCTCGTACGGCACGTTGGCTTCCTGCAGCACGGCGATGTCTTTCGCGGCGCCGTCGAACTGCTGCTGCGTGCGAAATACCTGCAGCGTGCCACCGGTGCGGCCTTCGTACTGGATGCCGGTGTCGGCTCGCAGCGCCTGCAGGCAGTCGCGGCTGTATTCGGCGAGCCGCACCATGCGGCCCTTGTTCACCGCATAGCGCGGCGCCGTGCAGTTCTGCAGCATCTGCCACATCCATTGCAGCTGGAACGTAGTGCCGTCGAGGCGGATCGCGAGCGGCGCGTGCTTCTGGAACATCCACTTGACGGCCTTCAGCGGCACGCCCGGCGCGGCCCACGGCGACGCGTAGCCCGGCGAGATCTGGCCCGCGTTGGCAAAGCTGGTTTCGAGCGCCGGGCTGGCCTCGCGATCGATGACGGTCACTTCGTGACCGGCGCGTGCAAGGTAGTACGCGCTCGTTACACCGACGACGCCACTGCCCAAAACGACGACTCGCATAGCTGCTCCAGATGTCCAAAAATTGAGTGAGGGCAAGGCGCGTTTCGCTGGATTCGATCTGCTTCGATTCAACGAGCTGCAACGTGAGGTGAAATGCCGTCTGCCCAGTGTTAACCGCTATACTATTAACAGTGAAGCAGGTTTTGTTATCGTATTTTCATCATTTTCAGCAAAAACACTATGCGTACCCAGCGCCATCCCGTGCGGGCTCTCGATAAGCTCGATCACAAGATCCTGCGGCTGTTGCAGCAGGACGGCCGTATGGCGATGAAAGACCTGGCGGAACGGGTCGGTCTGTCGGTGACACCTTGCATCGAGCGCGTCAAGCGGATGGAGCGCGACGGCGTGATCACCGGCTACTACGCGCGCGTGAATCCGGCAGAACTGGGCGCGGCGCTGCTGGTGTTCGTCGAGATCACGCTCGATCACAAGAGCGGCAACATGTTCGACCAGTTCCGCCGCGAGGTGCAGAAGATCCCCGAGGTGCTCGAGTGCCACCTCGTGTCGGGCGATTTCGACTATCTGATCAAGGCGCGCATCGGCGAAATGGCCGACTACCGCAAGTTGCTCGGCGACATCCTGCTGCAGTTGCCGGGAGCGGTGCAGTCGAAGAGCTATGTGGTGATGGAGGAAATCAAGGAGACGCTGACGATCGCGGTGACCGACTAAAGTGCCTGATCGCTGGCGGGACTGGTCGCGCATCTCGCGGCACACGAAGTGCTCGACAAACGGCGCAAATACTGTATATTTATACAGGTGTTTTGCGCCGTTTTCTTTTGGCGCTTCGTGTTTGTGCTAGCTTTGCGTGGCCCGCCGTGGATGACCCCGACACCCCTGACATTCCCGAATTTCCGATCGCGCCGCCGGCGCCTCGCAAGGGGCGCGGTGCGGTCACGAACCTGCAAGGCCGCTACGAAGTCGACCAGCGCGAGGCCGTCGACGACGGCTGGCAGGCGGCCGACGAAGACTGCGAGCCGAAGCTCCTGCGCACGCAGGTGTTCGAGGAGCCCGCCAAAACCATCCTCACACGCAACGCGTCGCCGGACATTCCGTTCAATGTGTCGCTGAATCCGTATCGCGGTTGCGAGCACGGTTGCATCTATTGCTTCGCGCGGCCCACGCACAGTTACCTGGGGTTGTCGCCGGGGCTCGATTTCGAAAGCCGCATTTACGCGAAGATCAACGCGCCCGAACTGCTCGAGCGGGAACTGTCGAAGAAATCCTATGTGCCCGAGCCGATCGCGCTAGGCGTCGCGACCGACGCATGGCAGCCGGCCGAACGCGACTTGCGACTTACGCGTCGGGTGATCGAGGTGCTCAGCGAGCGCAATCACCCGTTCGGGGCGATCACCAAATCGTCGCTGATCGAGCGCGATATCGACCTGCTCGCGCCGATGGCGGAGCGCGGGCAATTCATGGCCGCGATCACGATCACCACGCTTGACGCCGACATCGCGCGCACGCTCGAACCGCGCGCGGCCACGCCGTCGCGCCGGCTGCGCACGATCCGTACGCTCAGCGAGGCGGGCATTCCGGTCGGCGTCAGCATCGCGCCGGTTATCCCGTTCGTCACCGAACCGGACATGGAGCGCGTGCTCGAAGCGTGCGCGGAAGCGGGCGCCAGCAACGCGAGCTATATCGTGCTGCGGTTGCCGTGGGAGGTCGCGCCGCTGTTCAAGGATTGGCTGAGCGCACATTTCCCGGATCGTGCCGAGCGCGTGATGAACCGTGTGCACGACATGCGGGGCGGCAAGGATTACGACTCGTCGTTCTCGACCCGCATGAAGGGAGAGGGGTTATGGGCGGATCTGCTCAAGCAGCGCTTTCACAAGGCCGCGCGCCGGTTGGGGCTGAGCGGGCGTGACCGCGGCATTCTCGACATGTCGCACTTCCGCCGGATCGAGTCGCCGCGCGCCGGGCAGGCGAGCGCACCGGCGCGTGACAATCCGCAATTGAGGCTCTTCTAGCGCGCAGGAATGCCTGCTGGTCCCGCGACGGGTGTTACTGCGAAATCGCTTTGGCCGCTTCGACCTGGCTTTCGAAGTAGGTCTGGAACGCGAGCGCGAGACCGGTCATCAGCAGAAACGCACCGATGAGCAGCGAAAAGATCACGACGAAAATGACCGTCCAGCCCGAGCGGCTTTTGCGTTGCGTGTGGGCGTTGAATTGCGCATCCCATTTCTGATCCGGACGCAGCCCGTAGACGAGCGCGGCCAGAAACGCAGCGAACAGTGAAACCGCACCGATCGACGCAAGCACCCAGCCGAGGATCGACGCGCGCTCGGTCGCGATCAGCAGCATCACGCCGGGAATGCCGATCAGCGTGCCGAGCAGATGCGTCCAGCCGAAGATGTCCCGGATGCCATACAGATAGAAGCGGTGGGCGCCGAGGCTGCCGAACAGGAACGCCAGCGCGGCGGTGAGCGTCTTGGATCTGAAGCGCGGGGAGGTCAAGGCAACGGTGGACATGAACGCGTGGGCAGAGTGACAGGCGGTCGAAAGGAGCGGTGTGCCGCAGGGCGCGGGCCGATGCGCATTCTACGCCTGCGGCGGGCGGGTGATTACGTTGAGGGCGAGCGCCCGCGCTGAAAGCGGGGCGGCGGTACGCGCCGCAACTGGCTGAAGACCAGTGCAGCCGCTCAACCGGACATGCATGCATCCGCGCTCTACGGCGCCGAATACGTGACGCGATAGATCGCGCCGGCGGTATCGTCGCTGATCAGTAGCGAACCGTCCGGCAGCGGCAGCACGTCGGCGGGACGGCCCCACACCGATTCGCCGGGTTGCAGCCAGCCTTCGGCAAAGACTTGCTGGCGTGCGTGGCTGCCGTCAGGGTCGGTGATCACGCGCACCACGCGGTAGCCTACCTTCTTGCTGCGGTTCCACGAGCCGTGCTCGGCGATGAAGATATTGTTGCGGTAGTCGGGCGGAAACATCGGGCCGTCGTAGAAGCGCATGCCAAGCGCCGCCACGTGCGCGCCAAGCTTGACCACGGGCGGCGTGAAGTCGCTGCACGGATGATCCTTGCCGAACTCGGGGTCGGGCGTGTCGCCGCCGTGACAGTACGGAAAGCCGAAGTTCATGCCGACTCGTGACGCGCGGCTGAGCTTGTCGCTCGGAATGTCGTCGCCGAGCAAGTCGCGACCGTTGTCGGTGAACCACAGTTCGTGGGTGATCGGATGCCACGCGAAGCCAACCGAATTTCGGATGCCGCGCGCGACGACCTCGTAGTGGCTACCGTCCGGGTCCATGCGGCCAATCAGCGCAAAGCGGTCCGGATCTCTCTGGCAAATGTTGCACGGCGCGCCTTGCGGCACGTACAGCTTGCCATCCGGGCCGAACGCGATGAATTTCCAGCCGTGATGCGTGTCCGTCGGCAGCTTGTCGGTGACGACGACCGGTTTCGGCGGATCGTTCAGGTGCGAGTCGATCGCATCGAAGCGCACGATTTTCGACACGGCCGACACGTACAGCGCGCCATCGCGCCACGCGACACCGGCGGGCATCTGCAGCCCGGACGCGATCACGTGGTGGCCCGTCACCCGGCCGTTCCGCAGTTCGAGCGCATAGACGTGCCCATCGTTGCTGCCCACGTACAGAATGCCCTTGGGCGATAACGTCATCGCGCGTGCGCTCGGCACCTCGTCCGACAACACCTCGATGTGAAAGCCCGGCGGCAGTTTAATTTTTTCGATGGGTAGCGCGGCGTTTGCCGTCAACGCCTGCGCGGCGACCAACGTGGCCGCCGCCACGCGTAGGATCCGGCTGCGCGGGGTGCGCGAAAGTCCAGCAAAGCGCACGAAAAAAGCAAAAAAGGCGAATGGAAACAGGAGGTTCAGTTGGCGTTGCACACGCGCTCCTTCAGGTAATTCGGGCGTTTGAGCGGGTTCTCGCACCTCTTGTGGAAGGCCGGTGCGGCGCGGTTCCTCAGTTTATCCCGGTAAGTGTTTGTTATGGCGTCGGTTTCCCGCTATAATCGCGTGTTTCAGTCGTTCCGAACCCCGGTTTTCAAGGATTCTAGTATGGTCATCATCCGCTTGGCTCGTGGCGGCTCCAAGAAGCGCCCGTTCTACAACATCGTCGCCACCGACTCGCGCAGCCGTCGTGACGGCCGCTTCATCGAGCGCGTCGGTTTCTACAACCCGGTCGCTACGAAGGGCGAGTCCCTGCGTATCGCTCAGGATCGCCTGACGTACTGGCAAGGTGTTGGCGCGCAGCTGTCGCCGACCGTCGAGCGTCTCGTGAAGGAAGCCCAAAAGGCACAGCCGGCTGCTTGATATGGCAGCCCGCGGGCGTATCGTCGTCGGTGCGGCCGGCGGCTCGCGCAACTCGCGTGAGCAGTCCGATACGCAATTTGTGTTACTGAAGCAGACGCCAAAGCCTGCTGCGAAGTGGTTGTCGAGGTTATTCGATGTCTGAGCGTGATTCCGGCAGTTCTGGTAGCGCCAAGGCAGCTTCGCGCGCAAAGGCGTCTGGTCAGGCGTCGTTCGGCGCATTCGTCCGCAAGCCGGTCGAACGAACCGACGGCAAGGTGAAAGAGGCGCAGGCCAAGGTAGCGAACGCTGGTTCCGAAGCTGCAGAAATGCGCATCGAAACGGCGGCGAGCTGGCCGGCCGATGCGGTCGAAGTCGGCGCAATCGTCGACGCGTATGGTCTCAAAGGCTGGGTCAAGGTGGCCGCGCATGCGGATGCCGGGCAGGGCGGCGACGCCTTGCTGAGCGCGAAGCGCTGGTGGCTGCTGAAAGGCCAGGAGCGCAAATCGGCGCCGACCTTGCAGGCCAAAACGCATAGCGACAGCGTGGTCGCCCGTCTGGGTGGCATCGCTGACCGCGATGTGGCGCTGGCTTTGCGCGGCTCTCGCGTGTACATCAGCCGTAGCGAATTTCCGGCGCTCGAAGCCGACGAATTCTACTGGGTCGATCTGATCGGCCTGGATGTGGTGAATCTCGCTGGGCTCGGCCTCGGCAAGGTCGCCAGCATGATCGACAACGGCGCGCAGTCGGTGCTGCGCATCGAATACCCGGCTACCGATAAAAGCGGCAAGCCGATCGCAGGCGAGCGTTTGATTCCGTTCGTCGGCGTCTTTGTCAAAACGGTGGACCAGACGGCCAAGCAGATCGTCGTCGACTGGGAAGCTGACTATTGAAATCTATCGTTGAGTGGGGAGAGCGATGCAGTTCGATGTCGTGACGCTCTTTCCAGAAATGTTCCGCGCGCTGACTGACTGGGGTATCACCAGCCGGGCCGCGAAACAGCAGCGTTATGGGTTGCGTACGTGGAATCCGCGCGATTTCACGACCGACAACTACCGCACCATCGACGATCGCCCGTACGGCGGAGGCCCCGGCATGGTCATGCTGGCTCGGCCGCTCGAAGATGCGATCAGTGCCGCGAAGGCGGCGCAGGCGGAGCAGGGCATCGGCGCGTCGCGCGTCGTGATGATGTCGCCGCAAGGCGCCACGTTAAATCACGAGCGCGTGATGAAGTTCGCGGCCGAACCCGGTCTGATCCTGTTGTGCGGGCGTTACGAAGCGATCGACCAGCGTCTGCTCGACCGTGTCGTCGACGAGGAAGTTAGCCTTGGCGACTTCGTGCTGTCGGGCGGCGAGCTGCCCGCGATGGCATTGATGGATGCGGTCGTGCGTCAGTTGCCCGGCGTGCTGAACGACTCGCAGTCGGCGGTGCAGGATAGTTTCGTCGACGTGCTGCTCGATTGTCCGCACTACACACGTCCCGAGGAATACGAGGGCGTGCGGGTGCCCGATGTGCTGCTCGGCGGCCATCATGCGGAAATCGAAGCGTGGCGGCGGCGCGAAGCACTGCGCAACACGTTGAACAAACGGCCCGATCTGATCGTGAAGGCCAGAAAGAACAGAATGCTGAGCCGTGCCGACGAGGCGTGGCTCGCAAGTCTCGCGAAGGAAGAGCCGAAGGCCTGAGGCTCCGGTCTTTCGAGCGGACAAAAGGCGGTGCCGTATATGCGTGTGCGGTGCCAGATGTGAACCCATCCTCTATCGGGGCCGTAGCCCAACGCAGTAAGCGTGGGCAGGTACGAACGCCGACAAGATGGATCTAGGAGTCAGTGATGAATCTGATTGCAAAACTCGAGCAGGAAGAAATCGCGCGCGTTCTCGGCGAAAAGACCATTCCGGATTTTGGTCCGGGCGATACGGTCATCGTCAGCGTGAACGTGGTTGAAGGCACGCGTAAGCGTGTGCAGGCTTACGAAGGCGTCGTGATCGCCAAGCGTAACCGTGGTCTGAATTCGTCGTTCATCGTCCGCAAGATTTCGTCGGGCGAAGGCGTCGAGCGTACTTTCCAGACGTATTCGCCGCTGCTGGCAAGCATCGTCGTCAAGCGTCGCGGCGATGTGCGTCGTGCGAAGCTGTACTATCTGCGCGAGCGTTCGGGCAAGTCGGCTCGAATCAAGGAAAAGCTGGTCTCGAAGGACCGCGCTCCTTCCGAAGCGTAAATGCTGTAAGAAAAAGCACCCCTCGCGGGTGCTTTTTTGTTGGCCAGGTCAAAATAGCAGCATGTCCCCGCTCATCAGAGAGACCCGTTGATCCGCCCCGTCTTTGAGCCCGAAACTCTGCCTGTCATCGCGACGGGCGCCGATCTGCCACCGGTCACGGGCGAGCGTCTGACGCCCGATGCACTGCGGGCGCGCTTCGAACGGCAACTTGCCTGGACCCCTGAAAAAATTGCCGATGCGCCGTGGCGCAACACCGACCTCGACCCACGCGTGGCCGCGGTGCTGGTGCCGCTCGTCGTGCGTGCGCGAGGCCTTACCGTGTTGCTCACGCAGCGCGCGGACCATCTGAGCGATCACGCCGGCCAGGTGAGTTTCCCCGGCGGCCGCCAGGAACCGTTCGACGCCAATGCGACCGCCACGGCGCTGCGCGAAGCGCGCGAAGAGGTGGGTCTCGACGCGTCGCGCGTCGAAGTTCTCGGCGCGTTGCCCGACTATCTGACTGGCACCGGCTTTCGCGTGTCGCCGATCATCGCTCTCGTGCATCCGCCGTTCTCGCTGGAGATCGATCCGCTCGAAGTCGCCGAGGTTTTCGAAGTGCCGCTCGCGTTCCTGATGGACCCGTCCAACCACGAAGAGCGGCTGTTCCGCTACGAGGGCGGGGAGCGCCGCTTCTTCGCGATGCCGTATCCGCGCGGCGAATTGACGGTCGCTCCGGAAGCCGCCGAGCAGCACGGCGGGCAACACGCGCAGACGGCCACGCCAGCGGCCGTGCAAAGCGGCCATCATTTCATCTGGGGCGCGACGGCCGCGATGCTGCGCAACCTGTATCGGTTCCTCGCCGCGTGAGAGATATGACTCGCATCGACGCGCCGACGATGCGAGTTGCGCGAACGACGCACTTGTTGGCGCTTTGTCAGCGTCCGCGTTCAGACTCATCCGACCCTGTGCTATCGTTATAAAACAATCGTAAAAACTTAAAAAGCACGGCGCATCGCATGACTTTTTTCTCCGTATTGCTGGCTCTGATCATTGAACAGGTACGCGCGCTATCGCCGAACAATCCGGTGTCTGCGTTGCTTCAATACCATGCGGAGTCGGCGGCGCACGGATTCGATGCTGGCAAGCAACGTCACGGTCTGCTCGCGTGGCTCGTCGTGGTGCTACCCTGGACGCTCGCAGTCGCGCTCGTCTATTACGTGCTGTATCACATTCACTTCATGCTCGCGTTCCTGTGGAACGTCGTGGTGCTGTACTTCACGCTCGGCTTCCGGCAGTTCAGCCACTACTTCACCGACATCCATCTCGCGTTGAACAACGACGACGTGCCACGCGCGCGCGAAATCCTCAACGAATGGACCGGGCTCGAGACAGTCGACATGCCGGTCAGCGAGATCGTGCGTCACACGTTGATTCACGCGGTGGTCGCGTCGCATCGCCACGTGTTCGGCGTGTTCTTCTGGTTCCTGATTCCGGTCGGCCCTGCCGGCGCGGTGCTGTACCGTTGCGCGGAATATCTGGCGCGCGCATGGGCGCGGCCGGCCGACGACCGCACCGTCGCGTTTTCGAGCTTCGCGCAGCGCGCGTTCTTCGTGATCGACTGGGTGCCGGCGCGGCTCACGTCGCTGGGCTTTGCGATCGTCGGCAATTTCGAGGATGCGATTTACGCGTGGCGCAATCATGCGCGGCAATGGCCCGATACGAACGACGGCGTGTTGCTCGCCGCGGGCAGCGGGGCGCTCGGCGCGCGCCTGGCTGGGCCACTCGCGGAGCCGTCGAGCCTCGACGCGCTCGCCACCGGCGACGGCGGTCCGATGCAGGTCGGCGACGACTGCACGCCGCGCACGCTGCAATCGGCGGTGGGGCTCGTGTGGCGCGCGGTCGTGTTGTGGATGATCCTGCTGTTGATGTTGACCATCGCGGTGTGGCTCGCCTGAAGCAGCCACGCGCGCGCAGCACAAGAGAAAGCCGGGCGTTGCCCGGCTTTTTCAATTCCTGACGACGCTTCACCCCTTCAAAGGATCGCGCACAGTCCCGCATTGCCAGCACACGGTGAACTGCGCCTCGAGCATCTCGCCGCACTGCTGACATTGCCATAGAGGCGCGCCCGGTGCCGGTCCTCGCGACGCCGCTTCGATCAGCCGCCGCGCGACCGCCTCATCGCGTTCATCGACGAGCCACAGCTCCGGCGCGCATTGATCGGCCGGAATCTCGCCGAGCGCGCCGTTCAGATAGCGGTTATGCAGCTCGCAGGCGATGCCCGCGGTCTCCAGCACGTTGACCCAATGCTGTCCGATGATCAGGTTCGGCGCGCGCATCAGTTTCATGTCAGCGGATGATCTGGCTCGCCTCGTGCACGAGTTGCGCATAAAGCGCATGCCGTTCGCGGCGGATGCGGCCGTCGGCGACCGCTTCGAGGATCGCGCAGCCAGGCTCGTGCAGATGATGGCAGTTATAGAAACGGCAGTTCGGCAGCAGCGGCCGGAACTCGGGGAACGCGCGTTCGAGCCGGCCTTCGGTCAGATGGTGCAGGCCGAATTCCTGGAAGCCCGGCGAGTCGATCAGCGCGCCGGCCGCGCCGTTGACGTGATTCAAATCGGCCGTACCCTCCGACTGAGGCAGCGGATAAAGACGCGTGAACGTCGTCGTATGGCGCCCACTGTTCAACGCGGTCGAGATCTCGCGCGTCGCCACTTCGGCATCGGGAATCAGCAGGTTCACCAGCGTCGATTTGCCCATGCCGGACTGACCGAGCAGCAGTGTCGCGTGACCGTGCAGATGTTCGGTCAGCGTGGCGCGTGCCGCCTCGGGCTGCATGCGGATCGACACTTCGAGCACCGGATAGCCGAGCGCGCGATACGGCTCGAGCCGCTTGCGCGCGCCATCCAGAGCAGCGGTGACGTCGATCTTGTTCAGCACGATCAGCGGCTTCAGTTCGTTCGCCTCGGCGGCGACGAGCGCGCGGCCGAGCAGATCCTCGCTGAAATGCGGCTCGGTCGCGAGCACGATCAGCAGTTGGTCGAGGTTCGCGGCGAACAGCTTCGACTTGTACTGGTCCGAGCGATACAGCAGATTGCGCCGCTCGCCGATTTCGACGATCACGCCTTGATCCGCCGAAGTCGGCTCGTAGACCACGCGATCGCCGACCGCGACCTCGCTGCGCTTGCCGCGTGGGAAACACTGTAGCAGCGCGCCGCCGTCTTCAGGGGCGACCAGATAGTGGCGGCCGTGCGCGGCCACCACGAGCCCGCCCGTGCGCGCGCCGTGCATGCCGGACCCGGCGCCGCGCGCCGCTTTCTTGGGAGCGCGGCCGCTCATGCGTGCTGCAACAGTCGGTCGATCCGCTGCGAGGCCGGCGGATGCGAGTAGTAGAACGCGGTGTAGAGCGGATCGGGCGTCAATGTCGACGCGTTGTCCTCGTACAGCTTGACGAGCGCGTTGATCAGATCGTGCGCGTCGGTTTGCGACGCGGCGAACGCGTCGGCTTCGAACTCGTGCTTGCGCGAGCTGAGGCTGCCGAGCGGCGTGACGAAGAACATGAACACCGGCAGCGCGAGGAAGAACAGCACGAGCGCGAGTCCGCTGTTGCCGCCAATGAGCGACGGCCGCACGCCGAGCCCTTCGTAGAACCATACGCATTGCGTCAGCCAGCCGAGCAGCGCGAGCATCGCGAGGCTGATCGCGAACGTGACGAGCATGCGCTTCATCACGTGACGGCGCTTGAAGTGGCCGAGCTCGTGCGCGAGCACCGCTTCGATCTCGCGGCCCGACAGGCGCGCAAGCAGTGTGTCGAAAAACACGATGCGCTTGCTCGCGCCGAAGCCGGTGAAGTACGCGTTGCCGTGCGCCGAGCGGCGGCTGCCGTCCATCACGAACAGACCCTTCGCGGCGAAGCCGCAGCGCTTCATCAGCGCCTCGATGCGGGTCACGAGCGCTTCATCCTTCAGCGGCTCGAACTTGTTGAAGAGCGGCGCGATGAAGGTCGGGAAAATCAGCAGGCCGAACATCTGGAACGCGACCCACACGACCCATGCCCACAGCCACCACAGGTTGCCCGCGCGGTTCATCAGCCACAGCACGACAAACAACAGCGGCAAGCCGAACGCGATACCGAGCAGCGCGCCCTTCAGACGGTCGAAGAAGAACAGGCTTTTGCTCATGCGATTGAAGCCGAAGCGTTGCTCGACGACGAACTGCCGGTAGTAGTCGAACGGCAGGTCGATCGCGCTCGTGATCGCGATCACAGCGGCAACCAGCGCAATCTGACCGGCATAGCCGCGGCCGAGCCAGTCGGAGATCGCGAGATCGAGCATCTGCACGCCGCCGAGCAGCGTGAGCCAGATCAGCACGGCCGCGCCGACGACGATCTCGACCATCGCGAGCCGCGTGCGCTCGACGGTGTAGTCGGCTGCGCGCTGATGCGCGGTGAGCGCGATGGTGTTCACGAACTGGCTGGGCACCTGTTCGCGATGCGCGACGACGAAGCGGATCTGCCGCGACGCGAGCCAGAGTTTGATGCCGACCATCGCGACGACGGCGACGATGAAGAGGGCGGTGAAGTACAGGGTAGGCATCCGAGGATTCCGTGGTATCTATGCGAGAATTATATGTTTCTTCCCGCCTCAGGGCGGAGATACGGTTTAACGCGGCGGTTTGACGCATTAGCTCCGGGCAGCAGTTCAAGGCGGCGCTTCAGCGCAGCCGGCCCGGCTCGAACCGCGCGAATCCATTTCAAACGAACACATGCCGCGCCGCACGGGCTTGCAGCGAAGCCCGCGGCGCGGCCCTCAGGGTTGCCTTCATGACTGACATCCTCGCATCCACCGAACAGCCGCCGCTCGTGCGCAGCGACATGAATCTCGTCTGGCTGGACATGGAAATGACCGGGCTCGAGCCCGACACCGACCGCATCATCGAGATCGCGGTGGTGGTGACGAATTCGACGCTCGACAGGATGGTCGAAGGTCCGGTGCTCGCGATTCATCAGAGCGATGAGACGCTCGCGAAGATGGACGAGTGGAACCAGAACACGCATGGCCGCTCGGGGCTGATCGATCGGGTGAAGGCCTCGACGGTCAGCGAGGCCGACGCAACCGCGCAGATCCGCGAATTCCTCGGCCAGTACGTGCCGCCCGGCAAGTCGCCGATGTGCGGCAACTCGATCTGCCAGGACCGCCGCTTCATGGCGCGCTGGATGCCGGATCTGGAGAGCTTCTTCCACTACCGCAACCTCGACGTGAGCACGCTGAAGGAGCTGTGCCGGCGCTGGCAGCCGGTCATCTACAAGGGCTTCCAGAAGCGCGCGATGCACACCGCGCTGGCCGATATTCACGAGTCGATCGACGAACTGAAGTACTACCGCGAGCATTTCCTCGTGCCGTCGGCGCCCGACGCCGCCGCGAGCGCCAAATAAAGCGCGGGCCTGCACCTGCAGGCCCTAATCCGCCAACCTCAGTCCTGCCGCGGCGCGCGCTGCGCGCTCTTTGGCCGGAACGCCTTCACCACGTCCGCGTTGGTTTCCAGGTAAGGCCCGCCGATCAGGTCGATGCAGTAGGGCACCGCAGCGAAAATTCCCGGCACCTTCACCACGCCGTCATCGCGCAGGCCTTCCAGCGTTTCCCGGATCGATTTCGGCTGGCCGGGCAGGTTGACGATCAGCGCGGCGTGCTGATCGGTTTCCCGGATCACCGCGACCTGGCGCGACAGGATCGCGGTCGGCACGAAATTCAGGCTGATCTGCCGCATCTGCTCGCCGAAGCCGGGCATCTCCTTGGTCGCCACCGCGAGCGTCGCCTCGGGCGTCACGTCGCGGCGCGACGGGCCGGTGCCGCCGGTCGTCAGTACCAGATCGCAGCCCACTTCGTCGACCAGTTCGATCAGCGTCGCCGAGATGGTCGGCGCATCGTCGGCGATCAGCCGCGTGACGACTTGCCACGGCGAGCTCAAGGCCGCGCCGAGCCACTCCTGCAGCGCCGGAATGCCCTTGTCCTCGTACACGCCCGTCGACGCGCGGTCGCTGATCGACACGAGGCCGATCACGATTTCGTCGGGGTGGTTACGTTGCTTGCGTTGATCAGGCGTCACGGTCGTCATCGTCGTGTTCCGGGGCGAGGTCAGCGTCTTCGGCTTCGTCGCCGGCGCCGGCCGCGTTCTTGATCCACTGGAACAGCTCGCGGAAGTAGCGCGGCGGCTTGCTCTGCTGCGCTTCCTTGCGCGCGTTGCGGATCAGCGTGCGGCCCTGCTGCGGGTCGGCGGCCGGGTGCTGGCGGATGAACTCGGTCAGTGCGGCGTCGTCGGCAAGCAGCTTTTCGCGGGTGCGTTCGATCCAGTGGAGCTTCGCCGTTTCCGTCTTGTTGACGCCGTTGTAAGTGTCGAGCGCGGTGCGCAGCGCGGCGGTTTCGGTGTCGAGCAGCGAGCGCATCACGCGGCCGACGTACTGGATCTGGCGGCGCTTGCCCTCATGATCAGTGATGCGGCGCGCTTCGCGCACGGCTTCGTCGAGCTTTTCGGGCAGCGGCATGCGCTTGAGCGCGTCTTTCGGCAGCGCGACGAGCGCCGCGCCCAGATCCTGCAACGCCTGCATTTCGCGTTTGACCTGGGACTTGCTCGGACGATCGTAGCCGTTTTCGTCGACTTCCGTGACGACCGATTCGATCGGTTGAATGCGGGTTTTGCGTGTCATGCCGGTATTGTAACTTGCCGCGCCGGCCCGACCCGCGGCGGCGCGTACCTTGCTATGATCGCGGGATGCATTTATCCCGCACCCGCGCATCTCGCGCCGAACACGGTGCGCATATCCAGGGCCGCGCGGCCCCAACAGGACGGCAACCACAATGGCAGCAGACATGGACGTCAAGCAGCGCTTTTTTCCGCATACCCAGGATGAACTGAAGGAAATCGCCTCGGACATCCTCCGTCACGCGAAGGCGCTCGGCGGCACCGACGCCGCAACCGAAATCTCCGAGGGCGACGGCCTGTCCGTCTCCGTGCGGCGCGGCGAAGTCGAGACGATCGAGCACAACCGCGACAAGATGGTCGGTGTGACGGTGTTCATCGGCAACAAGCGCGGCAACGCGAGCACCTCGGACTTCTCGCCGCAAGCGTTGAAGGACACGGTCGCGGCCGCCTACAACATCGCGCGCTTCACCGCCGAAGACGATTGCGCAGGCCTCGCCGAAGCCGAGCTGCTCGAAACCGCGCCGCGCGATCTCGATCTCTATCACCCGTGGAATCTGTCGGCCGACGAAGCGGTCGAAATCGCGCGCCGCGCCGAAGACGCCGCGTTCGCGACCGATCCGCAGATCAAGAATTCCGAAGGCGCGAGCGTGTCGGCGCAGCATTCGCAGTTCGTGCTGGCGACCTCGCGCGGCTTCCTCGCCGGCTACCCGTACTCGCGCCACTACATCGCGTGCGCGCCGATCGCCGGCAGCGGCCGCAACATGCAGCGCGACGACTGGTACACGTCGACGCGCAGCGCCGACGAGCTCGCCGATCCCGAAGCGGTCGGCCGTTACGCGGCGCAGCGCGCGCTCGCTCGCATCGGCGCGCGCGGCCTCGACACGCGCAAGGTGCCGGTGCTGTTCGAAGCGCCGCTCGCGGCGGGCCTGCTCGGCGCGTTCGTACAGGCGACGAGCGGCGGCGCGCTGTATCGCAAGACCTCGTTTCTGGTCGACAGCCTCGGCAAGCCGGTGTTTGCGCCGCACGTGCAGGTGGTCGAAGATCCGCACGTCGCGCGCGCGATGGGCAGCGCGCCGTTCGACGAGGAAGGCGTGCGCACGCGTCAGCGCTCGGTCGTGAAGGACGGCGTCGTCGAGGGCTACTTCCTGTCTACCTACTCGGCGCGCAAGCTCGGCATGAAGACCACCGGCAACGCGGGCGGCTCGCACAACCTGTCGCTGCTCAGCTCGAACACGCGCGCCGACGACGACTTCGAAGCCATGCTGAAGAAGCTCGGCACGGGTCTCTTGCTGACCGAGCTGATGGGGCAGGGCGTCAACTACGTGACGGGCGACTACTCGCGCGGCGCGTCGGGCTTCTGGGTCGAGAACGGCAAGATCCAGTACCCGGTCGAAGAGATCACGGTCGCGAGCACGCTGCAGGAGATGTTCCGCCATATCGTCGCAATCGGCGCGGATACGATCACGCGCGGCACCAAGCAGACCGGCTCGGTGCTGATCGAGAGGATGACGATCGCGGGGCAGTAAGCCGCGCGGCGGCGCGTTCCGGCGCTGTCCCGTATCAAACGAAAACGCCACGCAGCTCAACGTTGCGTGGCGTTTTTTTATTGCATGCGTGGCGCGTGCAGTCAGACGTCCTTGCGTTGATACGTGACGAATGCGTAATCGAAGTCGTTGGGCGCATTCGAGTGATGCGCTTCGCGCGCGATTTCTTCCCACACCTGCGGGTCGATCGCGGGGAAGGTCGCATCGCCGGCGAAGTCGGCGGCGATCTCGGTGACGATCAGCTTGTCCGCGTGGCGCAGCCCTTCGTCGTACAACTCCGCGCCGCCGATCAGAAACGCCTGCGGCGCCTGGTCCTGCGCGGCGAGCGCGAGCGCTTCGTCGAGATTGGTCGCGGTATCGCAGCCTTGAAAGCGCCGCGAGGCATCGCGCGTGACCACGATGTTGCGGCGTCCCGGCAGCGGCCGGCCGATCGATTCATGTGTCTTGCGGCCCATGATGATGGGCGCGCCCATCGTCGTGCGCTTGAAGAACTTGAGGTCTTCGGGCAGTCGCCAGGGCAACTGGTTGTCGCGGCCGATCACGCCGTTGCTGGCGCGAGCGACGATCAGGGTGAGCGTCGTCATCGAATGGAAAGAGGAGGGTAACCGGGCGATTCTACCCGACGCACCGATGTGCACCGATGCCCGCCCGCTGCTCACCCCTGCGCCGCCCCGTCCGTGGCGAGCCCTTTCTTGTCGTCGGCGCCACCCGGTTCGCGCAGACCGTGCACGCCCATCAGCCGATACAGCGTCACGCGCGAAATGTTCAGATCCACCGCCGCCTCGTTCAAGCGGTGCCGATGGCGCAGCAGCGCGGCCTCGATCGCGCGCTTCTCGGCGGCCTCGCGCGCCTGGGTGAGCGTCATGCTTTGCTGCTCGGTAAAACCGGCGAGGTCGAGATCTTCAGCTGAGATCAGCTTGTTCTCGGCCATCACGATCGCGCGGCGCACGCGGTTGATCAGCTCGCGCACGTTGCCGGGCCAGTTGTAGTTGTAGAGCGCCTCGATCGCCGACGGCGTGAAGCCGCGAATCTTGCGCGCGTTGTCGGTCTTGAACTTGTGCAGGATGTGGTACGCGAGAATCTCGATGTCCCGCCCACGCGCGCGCAGCGGCGGCTCGTCGACGCGCAGCACGCATAGGCGATGAAACAGGTCCGCGCGGAACTGGCCGTCGCGCATCGCGCCGTCGAGATCCACGTGGGTCGCCGAGATGATGCGCACGTCGACCGGGATCGATTCGCGTCCGCCGAGCCGCTCGATCTTCCCTTCCTGCAGAAAGCGCAGCAGGCTCGCCTGGCTTTCGAGCGGCAGGTCGCCGATCTCGTCGAGAAACAGCGTGCCGCCGTCGGCAGCCTCGACTCGGCCGATCTTGCGCTGATTTGCGCCGGTAAAGGCGCCGCGCTCGTAGCCGAACAGTTCGGATTGAAGAAGGTGATGCGGAATCGCGCCGCAGTTGATCGGCATGAACGGCGCCTTGCGGCGCGGCGAGCGCTCATGGATCGCCAGCGCGGTCAACTCCTTGCCGGTGCCCGATTCGCCCGCGATGAACACGCTCGCGTCGGTGTTCGCGACCTTGCGGATCGTGCGAAAGAGCTGCTGCATCGCCTCGCAGGTGCCGACCATTTCCTCGTCGCCCGCTTCGCTGGCGGGCGGCGGGAGCTCCGGGTCGCACAGCGTGACCATGCCGAACGCGTGGCCGGCCAGATAGTCGATCGTCGCGTGCGCGACCGGCAGCTTCACGAAGTCGAAGCAGTAGTGGCGCACGAGACGTCGCACCAGCGGATCGCTGAGGCGCTCGTTGCTCGCGAGCGCGATCCAGCCGATCTGCTGCTGACGCAGGCTCGCCTCGAGTCCGCCGATGTCGCGCGGCGCGAAGCTCGCCAGATCGACGATGCCCGCGCACGTTATGTCCGGCTTCAAAAACCGCCCGAGTTCGTGCGCCGAGCGCGCGGCCGCGACCTGCCAGCCGCGGCTTTTCAGGTGCGCGATCAACGTTTCGTCTGGGGTGCGCGCGACGTACAGCAGCTGTCGCGCGACGCCCGGCATCGCGGCGCTCGCGGGCGCGCCGGTTTCGTTGCTAGCCGGTGGCTCGACGGCCGGCGCCGCGGCGGCCCCGGCGGACGACACCGCGGCGCGCTGCTTCGGCACTGCGAGCGACAGATGCGATCCCGCTGCCGCGACGGAAGCCACACTGCTCAGATGAGGTGATTCACGCACGTTCGACCTCGTATCGTTGACACGTCAGAAGGTGTACGGAAAGCGCACGCCGACCACGAAGTTCGGCGCGTCGGGTGTGAGTCCGATCGATACCGAGCCGTTGATGGTCAGGTGCTTGTTCACGACGTGGTTCAGGCCAAAATTCATCGCCGCGGCCGTGGTTTCGCTGCCCGGCACCTTCTGGTAGCTGCCGCCCGGCGCCTTGGTCTCCGACTCGGGCTCGAGCGCCATCGTGAACGATACGCTGGCCGAATCCTTGTCGGAGAACGCGAGCGCGACGCCGCCGCCGAACTGCACGATGTCGCCGAGCTTGACCGTCGCCGGTTCGGTTTGTCCCTGCACCGACGAGATGTCCGCGAACGAACGCGCGATGTTGTAGGTGTAGGAAACGCTGCCGAACAGCACGACCGGGTCGTAGGTCTTCAGCACCGACAGACCCGCGGTGATGTTCCAGAAGCCGGTGCCGGTCGGCAGTCGGGTCGGCGCGACGAGGTTGGTGTTGTTCGCGTCGACCTGCACGACTTTTTCGCCGAACGGCGAGCTGCCGGTCGGCGCCTTCACGCGCAGACTGCCGACCACGTCCGGCAGCGCATTGGTTTCCCTGACGAACTGGTAGTAGATGCCGAAATTCACGTCGCCGATGTCGTGACTCGACACCGTCGCGTCCGACAGCGTGCTGGCCGCGCCGCCCGCGCCGCCGACGATGAAGGTGCTGCGCCGGTACACGTACGGCACGTCGACGTCGACGTTGATGCGGTCGGACACGCCGTAGCGCGTGTCCAGGTCCGCCATCACCTGGTGCGACTTGGTCTGGCCGAGGTTGATGTTGCCGAGGAAGATCGCGTCGAGCGCGAGGAAGCCCGACAACTGCAACTGGCGACGGTCGTAGTAGGTGTCGCTGATGCCGAAGTCCATCGTCAGCTTGTGGTCGAACAGCGGCGCATGCTCGCGCTGCACGACCGCCTGCTCGGCTTGCGTGCGCACCGGTTCGTTCGCGCGCTGGGTCTGGCCGACCGCGCCGCTGCCGTCGGTGGCGGCGGGCAGGCCGCCGGCGCTGGGGGTGCCCGCGTTGCTGCCGTCCGGCGTCGGCGGATTGACCGGCACGCCGGTGGCGGTGCCGGTGGTGCCCGCCGGCGCGGGCTCGCCAGGCGCGATCTGCGCGAGCGGCGGCAGCGGCACCGGCAGCCCGTCGGCGCCGGGCTGCTCGGTCACCGCGCCGCTGCCCGCGGGAGCGCCGGCGCCCGGCACGCCGCGGCCGCGTTGCGCCATCTCGAGTTCGGTGACCTGGCGTTCGAGCGAATGGATCTGCCGCTGCTGCTCGTCGACGACGCGCATCAGCGTGTTCAGACGGTCCTCCACGGATTGACCGGCGAGCGCCTGCGCGCTCGCTGGCTGAGAAAGAGCCCAAAGCATGACGGCGGCCGGAATGGCCGCGAGAGCCATGCGCGGTGCCCTGGTCGATGACACTTTTTTCATTATTTGCTCCCCCGGTGGTCCGGCCGCGCGGTCCTGACTGCGCGGCCGTCTCTTTTCTGCTTGTGGTGCAACTGGCGGGTGGCGGCCCGCTCCGTTATCTCCTGTTTTGCAGTGCCTGCAGTACGCCCAACTGACGAAGCATCGAAGCCGACATCTGCTGGGTTTGCAGATGCAGTTGCAGGGCGTTGGCGACTTGCTGGTTATTGCCTGCAATCTGCAGCAACTGGGCGATCTGCCCGTTGCTCGGCGCGATGGTCTGGGTGGCGAGCCCAGCGGGTGTCTGCAGCGCGACGTTCACGCCGTTGCTGCCGAACGAAATGCCGGCTTTCACGGAGCCGGTCGAATTGCTGGCCGTCGCCGACGGCGCGTTGGCGGAGCCCGTCAGCGTCGCGGCGCTGTTGTTGAAGTCGATCAGCGCGGAGTTGGTGCCGCTGTTGCGATCGCCCGCGACCTGGCTAACCTGCGACACGCCGTTGACGCCGATGCTCTGGCCGCCGCGCGCCTGCGCATTCGGATTGGCGCCCGAATCGCCGGCATGGCCGTGCGCGCCGCCGCTCACGCTCGCGAACGTGCTGACGGAACTCGTGAGCTGGCCGCCACCGTTCTGTACCGCGCTCAGCGAGCCTTGAGCGAGCGCGCCCGCGCCGTTGGGCAACTGCCATTGCGAAATGACGTTCAGCACGAAGCCGGAGATCATCGTCGCGCCGGCGTATTTGCCGGTCTGGGTCGCGAGCACGTCGTCGCCGACCAGCTGCACTCGCAGCGGCTCGGCGCCCGGCGCGGACCGTGTCGAAACTTCGGGAGCCGGTGGCGAGGCGGCGCCCTCCGAAGCATGGGCAATGCTGCTTGCGCCACAGGCGATGGAGCAGAGCACGAACCCAAGCGGTGTCAGGTGTGACTTCATGGCGGGATCAGAACATGTCTGCCTTGTTCAAGCCGTACTCGAAAAAGGGCGTCGCGGCGGTGCCGGCCGCCAGCGCGGCGGCGCGCAGCTTCAGCGCGAGCGACTCGTTGTCCTGCAACAGCGGTGAATCCTCCCTGAAGGGTTTGCCGAGGACCGCGAACACGAGGCCGTTCCAGGTCTTCGCGAAGTCGTCTTCGAGCACGACGCGATTGCCGAGCGCCGGGTCCGCGATGAACACGCGGCCGTCCTGCGCATGCTTGACGATCACGAAATGCTCGTAGCCGTCGATGTTCATCAGGACCATCACGGGGATCTGAAGATGGTGGAGCGCGTCGACGTTGACGCGAAAGCCGCGGCCGCGCAGTCCGATGGTCTCGACGAAGTGCTTCATGTCGAGCATCGAGAAGCCGTTCTTGACGACGACTTCGGGCGTCGAGAAAACCATCATCCGGCGGATCAGTTCGGTTTCCGGAATATCGATGCCGTAGCCATACGTGAGGAGGGTGGCGAGCGCCGCCGCGCCGCAGCTGTAGTCGAACTGCTGATTGACGATATGGTTGTAGCGCAGGTCCTTCATCGAACGGACCGTCTTCGTCAATGGCACGCCGACGAACGTGGACGTGTCGATGCTCGACTGTGCGGCGGCGTGATTCGCGCACAGCACACAGCCTGCCAGCGCTACGGCGAGCGGTAGCGCCGGGAACCCCTTGAACCCGGTCATGCTGGTCTCCTGCCCGATCCGCGCCGGCAGCTTCTATGGCTGCCGGCGCGCCCTTCCGACTGCTTTTGCTTCTTCTGCTTGCCCGCGGTCGTCGCGTCGTCGGCTTATTTGCCGCTGTTCAGCGCCGCGATGGCAAGGCCGTTGTGCTGCAAGTTGCCCGCGCCGCCGGCGATGTTCACGCCGATGTTGCCGGAGGCGCCTTTCAACGTATCGGCGCCCAGACTTGCGGTGCCCTGGAATTGCCCGTGAACGACCATCGTGGCGGATTGCGAGTTGTCATCCGTCGCATCCATCGCGGTGGTCAGCGCCTTGCCCGGCGAGGTCGTCGTCACTGCGCCGGCAAGCGCGTTGTCCTGCGCGTTGCCGATGCCGGACGCGACGTTCACGCCGACGTTGCCCGTCACGCCCGACAGCGACCCGTTGCCGACCGACGCGTTCAGATTGAAGTTATGGATCGCCGCGCTGCCGCCCGAGGACTGCACGTTGAAGTCCTGCGCGTTGCCGAACACGTTGCCGACGTCGACCGAGGCGAGCGACACGTCGTTGCTCTGTGCGTTGTCGATGCCTTCCGCGACGTTGATGCCGAGGTTGCCCGACACGTTGCTGGCCGCGTTGGTGCCGGTGGTCGCGTTCAGCGTGGCGGCCCGTTCGTTGTTGATGTGCTGCGTGATCGAGCCGCGCGTCGTCACGTCGGTCGTCGCGAGGCCTTCGTCGATGCCCCATACGGCGCCGTACGCGTTGGTCGACGAAGAGCGGCTGCGCGAGTAGCTCGACGATTGCTCGCCGACCCTCGCAAAGCCAGAGCCTTCGCTCGCCTTGAAGCCCCACGAACGGCTTTGCCCGGACGCTTCGCTCGCTTCGAAGGCGCCGGCGACGCCCGACGAGTTCGAGTAGCTCGACTCGCGATAACCGGCGTGCAGGCCGCTGTGCGCGCTGAACGAGCCGCTGCCGTGCGAGGGAGTGTTGTGGTCTTGATAGCTGTAGCTGCCGCCGATCGAGCCGCCCGCCGCGATATGGCCGCCCGAATTCTGACTCGTGTGCGAGAAGCTGGCCGCGATGCCGGCTGCCTGCTGGCTCGTTTCATAGCCGCCGCTCGTCACGCTCGCACTCTGGCTGCCGTACGCATAGCCGCCCGAAGCTTCGAAGCCCTGCGCGCTCGAGCTCGACGAGGTATGGCTTTGCGTCGTGAACGCGAATGCCGTGCCGCCGCCTCTGACCGACGACCTGTTGTTGTTGATGGTCGTGGTCACGGTGCCGGTGGTGTAGGTCTGCGCCTGCGGATCGAGCGTCGCGTTGACGTTGACCATCTGATTGTTGTTGATCACCGCGTTAGCCGTGCTGGAGACATGCACGCAGCCAAACAGTCCGACCATACCCTCGACGCCGACCATCTCGCCGACGACCGTCGTATTGAACAGGTAGGCCTTCTGCGGCGCGGCAAGCACGCTGCCGGATGCGGCAACGAGAACGGCCGTGGCAATAAGAGTGCGCTTCATGATTCGCTCCGATACTTAAGTGTGGTCAGTTAAAAAAAGTGCCCGCCGGGGGACGGAGCACAAAACTGTTTGCCGTGGCATTACCGGCGCCGGCTGCCTGGTTGATCTGCACGATTCCGCTCGCGTTACGGAAGGCATCGCTGGAAATGCTTGCCTCGCGCACGCCGTGAATCGTGTTCGACCGCCCCGGACTGCCGTTTTTCGGGGCCGTCGCGGATAGCTCCCCATCCGAGACGGTCTCGACTCCGAGCGCCGCAGTCCCGATCTGGGTGCTGTTGCGCTGCAGATTCCCTGCTCCGGCCGACTGGTTCACCAGCACCGCGCCGGATGTGTTCGAAAACGCATTGGCTTCGATCGACGCTTGCGCGCGCGGCACGTTGGCGACCACCGACGCGCTTTGCACGCTCGCGTTCGCGTTGCCGACGGCGGCGCCATTCGTCACCGTGATCTGGTTGATCTGCGCGTTGTCGAGGCCAGCGGTTTCGTTGACCGAGAGCGCGCCCGTCGCGCCCATGCCCGCGCCGCTGCCGATCGTCGCGGTGGCGCCGATGACCGGCGCCGCCGGCGACTGCGCGTGGGCCTCGCCCGCGACGAGCGCGGCGACGCCCATGCACAGGCACGCGCAGACGCGCAGGGCAGTGCGCGCCGAAGTGAATTGCAGTGATTCGAGCGATGGCAGCGAGGGGCGCAGGCGCGTGCTCATTTCAGACCTCCGGGTGCGCCGCCGAGCACGTTCGATAGCGGCGCGAGCGCGCCCGTCACGGACGAGCTGATCGTGCCGCCGACGCCCGTCGCCGGTCCGCCGATGCCGCCCGCGTTCAGCGGGATCGTATTGCCGGTCGCCTTGCCGGAGAGGATCTGCGTGACGGCCTGCATGCCCGTGCCGCCGAGCACGCCGCCGGCGCCGACGCCGTTCGAGCCGTGCGCGTTGGTCAGATCGGTGTCGCCGACGAGCGTCGCGATCGTCGGGTCGAACGAGTTGGCCGGGAACGTGGTGGCGCGCACCGCGACCGGGTCCTGGTCGCGCGGCACGGGGACGAACGCGTCGCGCGGCGTGACGCTGCGCTCGACGATGATGTCGCCCGGATTGGCGACCTGCTCGGCATACGCATGGCTCGCGAAGCAGGCGCTGACGAGGACGCTGGCGAAGAGGGCGGTGCCGGCCAAAGCGGTGCGCGGCACGACGGGAGCGTTGCTGAACGACGCCGCCGGCAGCCCGAGGGCGCGCGGCGTCTGGTGGTTCGTGCTCATGTCCCGGTCCCTTCTCTGTTGTTGCTTGTGTCCCGCCGTCGTGGGGCGCGTCAACTTTCGCGCGGCCACCGGTCCCGCATTCCTTGGGTATTTGCTATCGGTTCGTTGCTTCGTCCTGCTCACTTGCGCTGGTATGTCGCGACGTTGCCCTGGGCGGCGCGTGCTGCATCGACGGGCACGGGCAGCGGCGAGGGCGGGGCGATCTCGTCCCACAACGTCACCTGGTTGCCGCCGCCTTGCATCAACTGTGGCGTCGCGGCGACCATCAACATGCCGACCGCGCCGCCGCGTTGCCGCGACAGCATCTGGTCGTCGAGCGAAATATCGTTCATCGATGCAGCATCGCCGGCCGGGTTCGACGCGTTGGCGGCAAGCTGGCTGCCGTCCTCCGCGGCAACCGGCGAAGCGGTTTGCGGGCTGGCGGAGGCGGGGTCGGTGGCATCGTTGAAATCAGCCGGCGTGACGGAACGCGTCGGGGCGGCTACCGTTGTCTGGGTGCCGGCACTCGCCGGCAGGGCGCTGAGCGCCAAGGCTGCGCAAATTGCGAAGAATGGTGCGCGGCGTCTTATCAGATCGATGCGGAATGCGAGTCGCATGATGTGTCTCCCTGGTGTTCGCCAATTAGCGAAACATGTGCCATCACTCGCAATCCATTGATGCGTCTGGCGCCCACCGGCGGAATGACAACTAATGCGTTCCAAATCGGAAAAAAACGTTGCAGCCCTGAAACGGGTCAGCAGAAAATACCTATAATTCGATAATCTGTAAGGTACGAACTACCGTCGCGGGAACGCCACGAAAAGCGCTTCCACTAATGTTTTATTTGTCGGCTGAATATATGGCGATCGGCCGCTAAACCATGATGGGCAAGGGGTCCATCGATTAAATTCGCATAATTGTTTTCGAAGCGGCGCACGTATAGTAAGCTCTCGAAAACAGCTTCAGATTTAAAAAAGGCCCATATCGGGCCGTCTCAAACACACACGCCGCTTTCTTGGGGATCAGCTGTCCGCACGGAATGGAATGGCCGTTCGGGTTTTGCGATTCGCGAATCCCGGACGAGTCAGCGTGTCTGAACCGCAGTTTCAGGTGCATGCGTCGTCCTTAACGTTCGTTGACGAGAGGATCTGAATAATGGAACCCGCAGCGCGGCAACTGATTTACGTTTCGCGTGACCCGAGCGCGGAACTGAATACGCGTTTTATGCAGCGTGGCTGGCATGTGGAAGTCGTGGGATCGGCGCGCGATGCGCGCCGGGCAGTGCGCACCGGCTCGGCAGCTGGCGGCCTGCTCGATTTGTCCAGCGATTTCCAGCCGCACGAAATCGCCGCTTTTGAATCCTGTTTGACCATGCCGAACGTCGGCTGGGTCGCTGCCACTGCGCCTGGCCAACTGCAAGACGCCGCGTTGCGCCGGCTCGTGCGCGACTACTGTTTTGATTATGTGACGGTGCCGTCTTCTGGCGACCGTATCGTCGACTCGGTCGGTCATGCGTACGGCATGATCTCGCTGAGCGACACGACCCCGCACGACGGCTTGCAAGGCGCCGAGGGCGAGATGGTCGGCTCGTGCGACGCGATGCTCGCGCTGTTCCGCTCGATCCGCAAAGTCGCGATGACCGACGCACCGGTGTTTATCTCCGGCGAATCGGGCACCGGCAAGGAGCTGACGGCGGTCGCGATTCATGAACGCTCGGCGCGGCGCAACGCGCCGTTCGTGCCAATCAATTGCGGCGCGATTCCGCCGCATCTTCTGCAATCGGAACTGTTCGGCTACGAGCGCGGTGCGTTCACCGGCGCGAACCAGCGCAAGATCGGCCGCGTCGAAGCGGCCAACGGCGGCACGCTGTTTCTCGACGAAATCGGCGATCTGCCGCTCGAAAGCCAGGCGAGCCTGTTGCGCTTCCTGCAGGAGCGCAAGGTCGAGCGGCTCGGCGGACATACCGCGATCGATGTCGACGTGCGCATCATTTCGGCGACGCACGTGGACATGACCGCGGCGATGATCGAAGGACGCTTCCGTTCCGACCTGTATCACCGCCTCTGCGTGCTGCAGATCGACGAGCCGCCGCTGCGTGCGCGCGGCAAGGACATCGAGCTGCTCGCGCGGCACATGCTCGAACGTTTCAAGAAGGATGCGAGCCGCCGTCTGCGCGGCTTCGCGCCCGACGCGATCGCCGCGCTGCATAACTACGGCTGGCCCGGCAACGTGCGCGAGCTGATCAACCGGGTGCGGCGCGCGATCGTGATGTCGGAAGGACGCGCGATCACCGCGCGCGACCTCGAACTCGCCGAATACGTCGAGATCGTGCCGGTGTCGCTCGCGCAGGCGCGCGAAGCGGCGGAACGTCAGGCGATCGAGCTTGCGTTGCTGCGGCATCGCGGGCGGCTCGGAGACGCGGCACAGGAGCTCGGCATCTCGCGGGTAACGCTGTACCGGCTGCTGTGCTCGCACGGCATGCGCCATATGGAAGGCGAGCCGATGTCGGCGCCGCACGGCGATTTGCCGGCGTCGGTGCAGCATCTGTAAGCGGCGAGGCTGGCGACGCGGCTTGTGAAGGTCTGGCGCGTCGCCTCGAAGCACTTTGCGTGCACGGTTTAGCCGCTCGTGTATCGCGTGCCGCGTCGTTTTCCTTCCCGCCTGACATTCCCCTCGATATTTCCCATCCGGCGCGCCATGCCCCGGCGTCGTCCGGTCGCGCTTGTTAGAATCGGGCTTTGCTCAATTCCGTGAGCGCGCCTGATCGGGTTCGCGCCGCGTCGAAGGAAACCGCATGAAACAATACCTGGACCTCGTCCGCACGATTCTCGATACCGGCACGTGGCAGGAAAACCGCACCGGCATCCGCACCATCAGCATGCCCGGTGCGATGCTGCGCTTCGATCTGCAGCAAGGCTTCCCCGCGGTCACGACGAAGAAGCTCGCGTTCAAGTCGGCGATCGGCGAGCTGGTCGGGTTCCTGCGTGCCTCGCGCAGCGCCGCGGATTTCCGCGAGCTCGGCTGCAAGGTGTGGGACGGCAACGCGAATCAGAACGCGCAATGGCTCGCCAATCCGTATCGCGAGGGCCCCGATGATCTCGGTGACGTGTACGGCGTGCAATGGCGCAAGTGGCCGGCCTATAAGGTGCTCGACGCCAGCGCCAGTGCGCAGCTGGCCGACGCGCAGGCGCGCGGTTTTCGCGTGATCACGCAGTTCGACGAAGATGGCCGCTCGAAGGTACTGCTTTACAAGGCGATCGACCAACTGCGCCAGTGTCTCGACACGATCATGCAGAACCCCGCCGATCGACGGATTCTGTTCCATGCCTGGAATCCGGCCGTGCTCGATCAGATCGCGCTGCCGGCTTGCCATCTGCTGTACCAGTTCCTGCCGAACGTGACGCGCCGCGAAATTTCGCTGTGCCTGTATATCCGCAGCAACGACGTCGGGCTCGGCACGCCGTTCAATCTGACCGAGGGTGCGGCGCTGCTGCACCTGGTCGGACGGCTGACGGGCTATACGCCGCGCTGGTTCAGCTATTTCATCGGCGATGCGCACATCTACGAGAATCAGCTGGATATGCTGCATCAGCAACTCAAGCGCGAGCCATACGAGAGTCCGCGGCTCGCGATTTCCGATCGCGTGCCCGACTACGCGAAGACCGGGGTGTACGAGCCGGAATGGCTAGAGAAAATCGAGCCGGCGGATTTCTCGCTGATCGGCTATCAGCATCACGAGCCGCTGACGGCGCCGATGGCGATCTGATCTCGGTGGAAGCGGGGCGATAGCGTTCCCCCCGATATAGAAAAGCCCCGCGATGGTGTGTATCGCGGGGCTTTTTCGTTGTCGGAACGGCAGGTGTCCTGCTCAGCTCCTGTGATGGTCGTCGCGATTGCCGCCGCCTTGGTGCTGCTCGACGTGTTGCGGCTGCGGCTGGGGTTGCGGACGTGGCTGCTGCACCGGTTGGGGCCGCGGTTCGGGGCGTGGCTGCTGCATCTGCATCTGCATCTGTGGACGCGGCTCTGGCCGGGCTTGCGGCACCGGCATCGGCTGTGGTCGCGGCTCGAAATGCGGCTGCTGCGCCTGCTGGAATTGCGGCTGGGGCCGAGGAGCTTGCGGCATCGGCTGCGGACGCGGCTCGAAATGCGGCTGCTGCGCCTGCTGCAACTGCGGCTCGGGCCGAGGGGCTTGCGGCATCGGCTGCGGACGCGGTTCGAAATGCGGCTGTTGCGCCTGCTGCATTTGTGGTTCGGCACGCGGTTGCTGCGGCGGGACGGCGCGCGGCGCCTGTTGCATCGCAGGCGGATGCCAGTTCGACCCACGCGCCTGTTGCTGCGCGGCCGGGTTTTCCGGCGGATGCGGCACACCGGACTGCGGCGCGAAGCTCGGCTGTTGCGGGTGGCCGGGCTGTTCCATGCGCGGCGCCTGCTGCGCCATCGGCGGATGCGGCTGCGTCCATGCGGGCTGAGACCTGCCGACCGCGCCCCATTCCTGCGGCGCGCCGTGCTGCCCTGCGTGCGCTGCCGCGTCGGCTGGATTACCGCCGACTGCTTGCGGTGGCCGCGGCACACCATTCGACGGACGGCCCAGATTGCCCACGAGCCCGCTCTCGCCGGGCTGCGGCGGACGCCCGTTGCCGACCATCTGCGGCGGCATGCCCGCACGCGCTTGCGCAGGCGCCTCGCCACGCGGCACCACGGCGCCAGCTTCGCCGGGCCGCTGACCGGCCTGTTCGACGCCATGCGGCGCGTTGCCGCCCATTGCGCCAGGCGTACCTGGCGCACCTGCCGCCATCCCCGGCGGACGTCCCGGCACATGCGATTGCACGACCCGCACGTTCGCCATCGGCAGCGCGCCAGGTGCACCGGTCATATGCGCGGGTACCGAGGTGCGCACGACCGGCTGGCCGCCGCCGGGCACCCGGCCGCCGCTTTGCGCGAAGCGCTGCGCGAGTTCGTCGTGGAAAGCGGCGGGCATGACGGGATTGCGGGTCGCGACGACCGGCCGGCCGGCGACGCTCGCCGGTGGCCGATAGTTCGCGCGCCGCAGATCCGACCCGAAGCTTTCGCGCACCGGCGCGATCCCCGGTGCGCCCGGATTGATTCGCGCGTTGCGCCACTGCGCCGGGTCGACCTTCTGCGAGAAGCGTCGGACCGGCTGACCGTGCACGAACGCGGTCGCCGGCACGGCCGTCACACAGCCCGGCACGCGATAGTTCACGTACGTGTTCACGTTGCGGTGGTAGTCGTTGTAGATCGTCGCGCGGTTCACGCGGTTGTAATAGCCGGCGCTCCAGCGATCGTGATCGCCCCAATGCGGATGCCACGGCTCGCCCGGCCCGAGCGGAAACCACGCGACCCCCGCCGCGATGACGCCGCCGACCGCCAGGTTGACACCCCAGTCGGTGCCGCCGTCGTTATCACCGACGAACGCGACCAGCGCCGGCGCATAGGCCGGCGCCACGTCCGCTTCGAGCGGACCGGGCACCCAGGCCCACGCGCCGTCGATGTCGGCCCAGCGGCCGTAATGGTACGGCGCGAAGCCCCAAGGCTGGTCGTCGACCCAGGTCCAGCCCCACGGCGCCTGCCAGACCCAGTGGCCGTCATGATACGGCGCCCAGCCGGCCGGCGTCGCGTTCGGCACCCACACTGCGCCGTACTGCGGCGTCTCGCGCCATGTGCCGTTGGCATCGAGATCCTCGTAGCCGGGGATGTCGCGCGACACGTAGCGCGCCGACAGCGAGCGGTCTTCGGTGGCGTCGCGGCTGGCGGCCCATTGGTCGAGCTCGTCGGCGGCGGGCGCGCGGTTGTCGGCGAGTTGCTGCAGGTTGGTGCCGGCAAAGCGGATCTGCTGACCCGCCGCAATCGGCACCTGGCCGCCGTCGCCGTAAGCGATTGCGCTGCCGCTGCGCACGGTGACGGTCGTGCTGCTGCCGTCGGGGGCGACGTCGACGCGGTAGTCGCCGGGACCGTTCACGCCGAGCGCAAGATTCGGCGTGTCGATTTCATACGACGACCCCGGCGCGAGTTCGCGCACGCGTGTCGACAGCGTGCCTTGCGCGACTTTCAGCTGCGCGGTCGAGTCGTCGAGGTTGAGCACGTCGAGGCTCGTGTTCTGGCCGAGGCGCACCGCGGTCGAGCCGATGTGCAGCTCGGAGCGGGCGTTCTGGTCGTTCCACAGCTGGTCGCCGGTCGTCAGCGGCCGGTTGATCTGCGCATACGACCAGCCGGTCGCGCCGGCGGGCTCGGTGGTCACGGCCCCGGCCGTGTAGTTCAGACGCGCGATGCGTCCAGGCGGATCACCCCCGGACGCTTCGCCGCCCGCCCCGACGGCTACCGCGGCTGGTGGCGCAGGTGGCGCTTCCTGCGCGAGAGCGGTTTGCGCGGCGAGCGCGACGACCGCGGCCGCGATCAGCGTATAGCCGCTGATCCGGCGATGAATCCCCGCTTGCAGCACGGGTTGCTTGGCGTGTGTCATGACTGATCTCCGGCGGACGCGGCAATCGGCCGGGTCCGTTCAGTCACTGTACCTGCCGCCTATGTTTCAAGGCCCGCACATTTGTAAGGTGGATTCGCTCGCCTGTAACAAAAGGTCTCGCGCGGGTCTCGCGCGGGTCCCGCGGCTCCGCGGCAAAGCCGGTTCAGCGGTCTATCCGGCCAGAAACGCATCGAATTGCTGATGGCCGGCCGGCGTGACGCGCAGCACGCGCGGCCGCTCCGTCCGCTCGACCCAGCCATGCGCCGACCACGCGTCGAGCAACGCCGCACCGAGCGCGCCGCCCAGATGCGGCCGGCGCATGCTCCAGTCGAGGCAGGTGCACGCGAAGCGCCGCCGCCGGGTCTTCTGCGCGGCGAGGTCGATGCCCCAGTCGGCGAAGCGGGCGGCGCCCTGCGCGGTCGCTTCGAGCGAGGCGCCGTTTTGCGTCAGCAACCCGCGCTCGAGCATGCGCTCGAACATCCGCACCGACAGCTCGCCGGCCATGTGGTCGTAGCAGGTGCGCGCAAAGCGCATTTCCAGCGGCACGGTGCGTGCCGGACGCGGCACGGAGCGCTGCGGCGCGCTGACTTGCGCGACGTTCGCGAGTGCTTCGATCGATGCGGCAATGTCCGCCGACGCGATACGGAAATAGCGATGCCGGCCGCGCACTTCGAGCGAGAGCAGCCCGCCGTCGGTGAGCCGTCCGAGATGGGCGCTCGCCGCCGATGGCGACAGCCCCGCGATCATCGTCAGTTCCCCCGCGGGGCGCGCGCTGCCGTCCATCAGCGCCCACAGCATCGCGGCGCGGCCGGGATCGGCGAGTAGCGCGCCGATGCGGCTCAGGCCGGGGAAGTGGTTCTGGTCGTCTAAGAGGGGGGCGGTCATCGCGAATCTCCTGAAGGGGTGGCAAAGGGCGCCGCCACGATTCCTACTCTACGCGCATCAGGTATTCGATGTTTCAGCTTTGCGTGAACAATCAATGTGACGGACGTGTCACGCTCGCCCGCGTTCCCGCGCCGTCTCGTGCCGCCAGGCTAGAATCGAAGCCTGTTCTTGCAGGAATTCGATGTGATGAAAACGCTTCTGGCCGTCGCCGCGACGGTTCTGCTGTTTACCGCCTGCGCAGGGGGCGGAGCCGGCTCGGGCTCGGCCGGCAGCGGCAGCATCAGCATGTACGGCACCATCGACCAAGGGATCACCTTTCACAACTAGGCCGACCGCCGGCCCATCGGCGTGCCGCGCGCCGCGTCTTCCATGCGACGCCGCGCCGCGCGCAATATTGCGCTCGTATAATCGCCTCCTTTCAATGCATCCGATTGACCGGAGTCAAGATGAGCACTGTTCCCACTGCACCGCTGGACCGTTCGGAAACCACCTTCCGCTTTCTCGCCGAGCCGACCTCGGTCAACTTCGGCGGCAAGGTGCACGGCGGCGCGCTGATGAAGTGGATCGACGAAACCGCCTATGCATGCGCGGCGGTATGGTCGGGGCGCTATTGCGTGACGGTCAGCGTCGGCAATATCCGTTTTCGTCGGCCGATTCTCGTCGGCAATCTGGTCGAACTGCGCGCGCGCGTCGTCGCCACGGGCCGTACCAGCATGCACATCCACGTGTCGGTGCACGCGGGCGACCCGAAGGGCGGTGAACTGCTGCAGACCACCGACTGTCTCGTCGTGATGGTCGCCGTCAACGAGAACGGCCATCCGGTGCCGGTCCCCGCCTTCTTGCCGGAGACCGAGGAGCAGAAGCGCCTCGCCAGGTACGCGATGGACGTGAAGGAAGCGCTCGACGCGATCGTCGAGCTGAAGCCGGAAGAAGTCGCGCAGGGGAAAATCTGAGCGCAGCGGGGCGGCGCGCGGCGCGCCCGTTTGCGCGCCTTCCTTCACGCCGCCTCGCGGATCATCATGCCGTGCGTCCGACCATATCGTTCGGTCGCACCCACTCGTCGAACTGCTGCTCGGTGACATAGCCGAGCGCCAGTGCCGACGCCTTCAGCGTCGTGCCTTCCTTGTGTGCCTTTTTCGCGATCTGCGCGGCCTTGTCGTAGCCGATGTGCGGATTGAGCGCCGTCACCAGCATCAGCGATTCGTTCAGCAAGGTATCGATGCGCTCGTGATTCGGCTCGATGCCGACCGCACAGTTGTCATTGAAGCTCTGCGCGCCGTCGGCGAGCAGGCGCACCGACTGCAGCAGGTTGTGCGCGATCATCGGCCGGAACACGTTCAGCTCGAAGTTGCCGCTCGCGCCGCCGATGTTCACCGCGACGTCATTGCCGAACACCTGCGCGCACAGCATCGTCAGTGCTTCGGACTGGGTCGGATTGACCTTGCCCGGCATGATCGAGCTGCCCGGCTCGTTTTCCGGGATCGACAGCTCGCCGAGACCGCAGCGCGGGCCGCTCGCGAGCCAGCGGATGTCGTTGGCGATCTTGTTCAGGCTCGCCGCTACCGTTTTGAGCGCGCCGTGCGCGAAGATGAGCGCGTCGGCCGCGGCCATTACCTCGAACTTGTTCGGCGCCGACACGAACGGCAAACCGGTCAGCTTGCCGATCGCGGCGGCGACGCTGTCGGCGAACTTCGGATGCGCGTTCAGTCCCGTGCCGACCGCGGTGCCGCCCTGTGCGAGCTCGTACAGGTGCGGCAGCGCCGACTCGACGTGCCGAATGCCATGCTCGAGCTGCGCGACATAGCCGGAGAATTCCTGGCCGAGCGTGAGCGGCGTCGCATCCTGCAGGTGCGTGCGGCCGATCTTGACGATATCGGTAAACGCTTTCGCCTTGCCGTCGAGCGTATCGCGCAACGTTTTCAGCGCGGGCAGCAGATGCTTGACGATCGCGTCCGCGGCGGCCACGTGCATCGCAGTAGGAAACACGTCGTTCGACGACTGCCCGCGATTCACGTCATCGTTCGGATGCACCTTGCGCGCTTCGCCGCGCTCGCCGCCGAGCAGTTCGCTCGCGCGGTTCGCGATCACCTCGTTGAGGTTCATGTTGGTCTGCGTGCCCGAGCCGGTCTGCCAGACCGCGAGCGGAAATTCGCCCGGATGCTTGCCGTCGATGATCTCGTCGGCCGCCTGCATGATCGCGCGCGCCTTCTGCTCGTCGAGCACCCCGAGGCCGAGATTGACTTCGGCGGCCGCGCGCTTGATCACCGCGAGCGCGGTGATCAGTTCGGGCGACTGCTTTTCCGTCGAGATCTTGAAGTTCTGCAGCGAGCGCTGCGTCTGCGCACCCCACAGGCGAGCGTTCGGCACCGCGATTTCGCCGAAGGTGTCGCGCTCCATCCGTACGTCTTCAGTCATGGTTGACTCCGCTTCTCAAAGTTCCGAGTTGACAGGCAATAACGAGAATAGACCGGTTAGCACATTCCGGTAAAAACCGGCCTGCGGATCGAAAATGTAGGTGCGTGTCTCGCCGTTCTCGACGTCGGTCCAGACGAGCGGCGACAGCGGCGCGCCGATCGAGCGCAGATAGGCGAGCTGGGCCGAGTCCGCGAGCGTTACGTGGTAGCTCTGCTCCGGCTGGGTCCCGCGCTCGAAGATTCTCGCGACCTGATTCGCCAGTTCGGGGCTGTGGATCACCAGCGCCAGCTCGGTGTTCAGATTGGCCGAGCGCGGATCGAGGTTCATCGAGCCGATCACGAGAATCTTGTGGTCGATCACGTAGGCTTTCGCATGCAGGCTCGCGCGCGAACGCGAGCCGACCAGCCCGACGTTCGGCGTTTCCTGGCGCGGCCTGAATTCGTACAGCTCGACACCGGCCTTCAGCAGCGGCACGCGAAACGGACTGTAGCCGGCCTGCACGGCGACCGCGTCGGTGGCCGCGAGCGAGTTGGTCAGCACCGCGATACGGATGCCGCGATGCGTGAGCTCGCTGGCCGCCTGCACCCCCGCGGCGTGCGGCACGAAGTAGGGCGACACGATCAGGAAATCGTGCTGCGCGTCGCGCATCAGTTCGCGCAGCCGCGCGAGCGGCGGGCTCACGTAGTCCGGCGACGGATGCTCGATCTTCTCCGGCAGGTCCACCCGGAATTCCGCGTCCGCCCACGTGAGGCCGAGCTGCTCGCTCGTGATCTGCGCGGCAAGCGGCGTCGCGTTCAGCGGTTTCGCGTTGTACGGATCGGCATTGGTGCGCCAGTGATGGCGCAGGTCGTCGCGCGTCTGGTCGAGTTCCTTCTGGTCGAACTTCTGCTTGTTCAGCGCACGCAGCGGATAGGCGAGCTCGCTGTTCCAGTAGTCGTCGAAACTCGCGGAGACGTCGGCGACGATCGGGCCCGCCGCGAGCACGTCGAGGTCGCGGAACTGCAGCGTTTCGCTCGCGCTGAAGTACTCGTCGCCCAGGTTGCGACCGCCGACGATCGCCAACTGGTTGTCCGCGATCATCGCCTTGTTGTGCATGCGGCGCGTGAAGTGGCCGATCTGCGTGAACAGGTTCGTGGTGCGCTCGAACAAGCCTTCCTGCGCGCTGCCGAACGGGTTGAATACGCGGATCTCGATGTTCTCGTGCGTGTCCAGGCCCGCCATGATGCGGTCGATGTCCTTGAAGTTCAGGTCATCGACCAGCATGCGCACCCGCACGCCGTGATCGGCCGCATATAACGCGGCGCCGAGCAGCAGCTTGCCGGTGGTGTCCTCGTTGGCAATGTAGTACTGCATGTCGAGGGTTTTGGTCGCCGCGCGCGCAAGCGCGATGCGCATTTGCAGCGCGTCGGTGCCGTTCGCCAGCACACGGAAACCCGACTGCTCCGGATGCTTCGCCTCGAGCGGCGCGAGCGCTTCGCGCAGCGGCGTATCGGCGGTGGCCGGCAGCGCGTGCGTCACCTGGCGGTCGAACGCGGTGGCGGGCGGCTTCGTCGCGCAGGCGGTCAAAAATGCCGCCGCGCAACAGAGCAGGAAGATTTGGCTCGTTGTGCTGACTATCGAGCGGCGGCGCGCGGCCCGCCGATGTTGTTCGAATTGGCCCTGCACGCTGTTTTCCCCTTGTTGCAAGCTTTTCGCGTGGCGACAGCGAAGGCCTGTGCCCGCTGTCGAGAAAACCATTCTAAGGGAATTGGGGCGGGTTCCGCGTACGTCGGCAAACGCAGCGGAGTGCCGCGCGTTGGTCGCGAGGGCGCCGCGGTTCGGTGATCGATCACGTGCTGCAAACCGCGGCGCGCGGGGGCGGTATCAGGCGCGCTCGACGTGCAGCGCGCGCTCGCCATCGGGATGCGTCGAGCCTTTCGCCGGTCGGCCCGCCCACACGCCCGCGAGCAGCGAACCCGACAGGTTGTGCCAGACCGAGAACAGCGCGCCTGGCAGCGCGGCGATCGGCGTGAAGTAGAGCTTGCCGAGCGTCGCGGCGAGGCCGGAGTTCTGCATGCCGACTTCGATCGCGAGCGTCCGGCAGACGGCTTCGTCGAACCCGAGCAGACGGCCGCCCCAATAGCCGCCGAGCAGGCCGATGCCGTTGTGCAGCACGACGCCGACCATCACGAGGAAGCCCACCGACGCGATGCTCTTCTGCGTGCCGCCCACCACCGCGCCGATGATCAGCACGATCGCGACCATCGAGACGAGCGGCAGGATCGGTTCGATCTTGCACACCAGCTTACCGAACAGATGATTGACGACGAGACCGACGACGATCGGCAGCGCGACGATCTGCAGAATGCTCATCAGCATGCCGTGCACATCGACGGCGATCGACGCGTCGACGTAAAGGCGCGTGAGCAGCGGCGTCGCGAATACGCCGACGAGCGTCGACAGCGCGCTGATCGTCACCGACAACGCGACGTCGCCGCGCGCGAGATAAATCATCACATTCGACGCGGTGCCGCTCGCAACGCTGCCGACCAGCACCATGCCGGCGGTCAGGTCGGGCGGCATGCGCAGCGCCTTCGCGATGACCCATGCGGCGAGCGGCATCACGAGGTAGTGCAGCACGATGCCGGCGATCACGGGCGCGGGGCGCGTGAACACGCGCAGGAAATCGCCGGCCGACAGCGTGACGCCCATCGCCAGCATGATGATCGTGAGGAGCGTGGTGACGTGCGGCGCGACGCCGGAAAACGAGGCCGGCGAGAAGTACGCGGCGACCGAGACGAGCACAGCCCAGAGCGGGAACAGGCGGGTGACGCGGGCAAGCATGGCGGGTGGTCCTTGGTTGTGTTGTATCGCGAGAGAGCGGGGGCCGCGGCGCGGCCGGGTGTCGGCTGGCGTTGCGGCGTTCGTCGCGCCGAAGCGGGTGAAGCGGCTACGGCAAGCGCCGTGGCGAAAGCGCGGCAAACACGGGCGGCCAATCGAAGCCGCACGCGTCGCGGGCAATGGTGGGTGCTCCGGCGGCGCCAGTCTGGCTTTTGCCTTGGTGAGGCGCGCCGTCGTGCGGTTCCTGGCGCGTGAGCGCGGGTTAGCGCTCGCGTGCAGCGGCGGGCATTTTACCTTTTACAGTGAGTGCTTCAGGAGTGAGCCTTGCCGCTGCGCCGCTCAAACCGAGTGCGCGGGCGGTGTGATTGACGCCACTGTCGGCGGTTGCCGGCCGCTCAGCTTGTGAAAACGCAGTGTCATCAGCAGCGCGACGCTCGCGAGGCCTGCCGCCAGCCCCCACCACAAGCCGCGCGCGCCGAGGCCGGCGTGAAACGCGAGCAGATAGCCGGTCGGGAAGCCGATCACCCAGTAGCCGAACGCGGCGGCGATCATTGGGATGCGGGTGTCTTTCAGGCCGCGCAGACAGCCGGAGCCTACCGCCTGCATCCCGTCGACGATCTGGAAGATCGCCGCCACGCCGAGCAGCGAACTGGCGAGCGCAATGGTCGGCGCGTTGGCCGGATCGTCGAGATGCAGATACAGGCCGACGATCCAATGCGGCGCGGTGATCAGCACGAGACCCGACATCGACATGAAGCCGACGCCGAGCGCGAGCGCGACGAAGCCCGCGTGGCGCGCGGCGAGCGGCTGACCGGCGCCGGCCCAGTAGCCGACTCGCACATTGGCCGCCTGGCCGATCGACAGCGGCACCATGAACGCGACCGACGCGACGTTCAGCGCGATCTGATGCGCGGCCAGTTGCGATTCGCCGAGCAGGCCGACCATCAGGCCGGTGGCAAGGAACAGCGTCGACTCGACGCCGTAGGTGATCGCGACCGGCCAACCGATGCCGAACAGTTCGCCCATCAGCGGCAGCTTCGGCCGCGTCGCGACGACGAAATGCCGAAAGCGCGGCCGCAGATGCAGCAGCGCCATCAGCACGAGCGCGGTCAGCCACACGGTGATCGTGGTCGCGGCCGCCGAGCCGAGAAAGCCGAGCCGCGGCAGCCCATACGCGCCGTGAATCAGCCCGTAGTTCAGAAAGCCGTTCACGCCGACGCTCAAGATCGACACCCACAGCAGCCGCCGCGCCGCGCCGATCGCCGGCAGGAACGAGCGCATCAGGCCGACGCCGATCAGGCTCGCGGGTGCGCCCCAGCGCAGCACCGCGGCGTATTGGCCGACGTTGTGCGCGAGCAGGCCCGGCTCGCCGAACGCGAGCAGGATGTGCGACGCGAACGACAACAGAATGAACGCCGGCACCGCCAGCAGCACCGACAGCAGGAAACCGGTCCAGTAGATATGCGGCACCCGGCCGTCGTCCTGCGCGCCGCGCGCGTGCGCGACGCTGACGCTGACCGACGTCAGCACGCCCTGCAGCAGCGTGACGACCACGAAAAAGAGGTTCGCGCCGAGGCCGCCGGCGGCGAGCGCGTCGGGGCCCAGCGAGCCGAGCAGAATCGTGTCGGTCACGCTCATCGCCATCTGCGACAGTTGCGCGATCGCGAGCGGCGCGGCGAGCCGCGCGGTGTCGGCCGCGTGGCGGGATAGGGTCGGCGGCCGGCTGGCCGCGTGGGCGAAGCTGGGTTGAGTCATCGAATGCCTGGCGGCGAAAGTTGGCCACTGCGGCGGCAACCGCAGTGGCGACAGGGAGAGGCGGGCGCAAGCGGCGCCGCATTGCATCGCGCCGCGCTCCGACGGGCGATGGAGCGGCGGGGCAGCGGGCGGAGAAATTCCGCGGCGCGGCGGCGAGCCGGTCAGCCGACTCCTCGCCCGTGGCGCGGTCCGTCGCGTTTACCTGTCGAAACCGACAGCTTATTGCCTCGCCCGGGCGATGTCGATGGACAACGCACAGTTCCGGTGCGCGGCGTCCCGCGAATTTCCGGAGTGGCGTCAGCCTTCGTGGACCGCGATCCGCGTGTCGCCGAGCAACACGACCTGGCCCGCGCGGATCTTGCAGGTCTTGCGGGTCTCGACCCGGCCATCGACCATCACGGCGCCGTCCGCGACCATCATCTTCGCGGAACCGCCGCTATCCGCGAGGCCCGTGATCTTCAGCAGATTGTGGAGTTCGACGTACTCGCCGGTCAGCGTGAAATTGAGATTGGGCATGGCGTTTGCACCTTGGGCACGGGTCGCGTTGGGGGTTCGCATCATAAAGCAAGTGCACGGCGGCGCGGCGGCGCGGGGCTGTCCCCGCCTGTGCTGGATGCATCGAGCGAGCCATCGCGCAAGCAAATGAAAGTAGATGTTATTCAGTTGTGGAGAGTGAAACGTTGCGTAACGCTGGTCGCACCAGACGGATTTCACTCCTAAAGTGCACCTCAGCAGCAAAGCCCGCTGGTATTCCGGGATCGCTCCCCGGCCACCCATCCAGCGACGCATAGACCGAGCGGGGCGCGTGGGCCATTCCGTCATCACGACGCCAGAGAGTCCGCCCGTGTCACAACTAAGTCTAGAGAGGATAGCCATGACCCAGATTCGTACGCTCCTGATCGGTACCGCCCTCACCGTTTTTGCCGCGACGTCCGCCGTCGCGCAGACCGCGCAGCCGGCAACAGGCATCGGCGGTCAGGCGCAGATCCAGAGCCAAGGGGCCGCCGAGATGGCGCCGCCGTCCGCGGCCGGCGCTCAAGGCATGCAGGCCCCGCCGTCGGCGCAAGGCATGCAGCAAGTCCCGGGCGCGCCCGCCGCGCAAGGCGTCGCCGCGCCGCCGCCGGGCCGTCTGACGGCTTCGGGCTCGACCGACCCGTTCGTACAGAAGCGCGACGCCGACGCGAAGGCGAACGCCGAGTATCGCGCGGCGAAGAAGTCCTCGAAAGCGGAACTGAAGGCTGAGCAGAAGGCCGCGAAGGACCAGTACAAGGAGCAGGTGCGCGGCGCGAAGCTGAACCAGAAGGCGGACAAACAGAGCGCCAACAACGAAATGAAGATAGAGATGGAAGGGCAGGCTGCCGCGCAGACCGACGGCGCGGACGTCAAACATTAAGCCCTGCTGGATGCCGCGGCGCGTGGGTCGGCGAGGCTCCCGCGCCGCGGGCGTCTGTCACTTTGCAAGCTGTGCCTAAGGGAGAATCCAGATGAACATCGACCGTTCCAGCCGAAACCGCATTTACGCCGCGCTGATCGCGGCTTGCCTGTCATCGGCCGTGCTCGCGCAGACCGCGGACCCGGCTTCGGCGCCCGCCACCCACGCGGACAAGAAGGCCGCGAAAGAGCAGGCGAAGGCCGACAAGAAAGCCGCGGTCGCTCAGGCGAAAGCGGACAAGACCAAAACCGACGCGCAGGCCGATGCCGACAAGGCCGCCGCCGAGGCCAACGTGAAGGACGCGAAGAAGCAGTAGTAGCGCGCAGTGTAGACCGCCAGGCAGGCGCCCAAAAAAGGGGCGCTTGTCGCATGGGGTTGTATGGATATACAGTATGCGTCGCATCCTGAAAATCCATCCAATCCGCAAAAACCGCTCAGTGTCCACCGTCGCCGAATCCGCTCCGTCGTTCGATACCGCCGCCTGGCTCGCCAAGCTCAACGACGCTCAACGCGAAGCTGTCGAATACGGGACCGACACGCCAGACGCGCTGCCCGGCGCGCTGCTCGTGATCGCGGGCGCGGGCTCCGGCAAGACCAACACGCTTGCGCATCGCGTCGCTAATCTGGTGGTGAAGGGCGCCGATCCGCAGCGCATCCTGCTTTTGACCTTCTCGCGCCGCGCGGCGCTCGAAATGACCCGCCGCGTGACACGCATCACCGGCGCCGCGGCTGCCACCGTCGGTGCACGCGCCGCGCTCGCGCAAGGCCTGACGTGGGCGGGCACGTTTCACAGCGTCGGCGCGCGGCTGTTGCGCGAATACGCGGATCTGATCGGCCTCGCACCCGCGTTCACGATCAACGACCGCGAAGACTCCGCCGATCTGATGAACCTCGTGCGCCACGAGCTCGGACTGTCCGCGAAAGAGCGGCGCTTTCCGGCGAAGGGCACCTGCTTCGCGATCTACTCGCGCGTCGTCAACACCGGTGCATCGCTCGGACAGGTATTGGACAGCGCGTTTCCGTGGTGTCGCGAGTGGGAGGACGATCTGCGCAGGCTGTTCGCCGCGTACGTCGACGCCAAGCAGAAGCAGAGCGTGCTCGACTACGACGATCTGCTGCTCTACTGGTCGCACATGGCCGCCGAGCCCAGCATCGCGGCCGATCTGTCGGCACGCTTCGACTATGTGCTGGTCGACGAATACCAGGACACCAACCGCCTGCAGGCGTCGATCCTGCTCGCGCTGAAGCCGGACGGCCGCGGCCTGACCGTGGTCGGCGACGACGCGCAGTCGATCTATTCGTTTCGCGGCGCGACCGTGCGCAATATCCTCGATTTCCCCACGCAGTTCGAGCCGCCCGCGAAGCAGGTCACGCTCGAGCGCAACTATCGCTCCACCGAGCCGATTCTCGCCGCGTCGAACGCGGTGATCGAACTCGCGAGCGAGCGCTACACGAAGAATCTGTGGACCGACAAGGCGTCGGCGCAACGCCCGCGCCTCATCACGGTCGCCGACGACGCCGCGCAAGCTCGCTACGTCGTCGAGCAGGTGCTCGAAGCGCGCGAGCAGGGCGTCAAGCTGAAGTCGCAGGCGGTGCTGTTCCGCGCCGCGCATCACAGCGCCGCGCTCGAGATCGAGCTCACGCGCCGCAACATCCCGTTCGTCAAATTCGGCGGGCTCAAATTTCTCGACTCGGTGCATGTCAAGGACGTGCTCGCGGTGCTGCGCTGGGCCGAGAATCCGCGCGACCGTGTCGCCGGCTTTCGCGTCGTGCAGCTGCTGCCGGGCGTCGGTCCGGCCACCGCGGCGAAGGTGCTTGACGACATCGTCGCGCGCGCGGACGGCGGCGATCCGGTCGCGACCGCGGGCGGTGTGCTCGCCGCGTTTGCGGCGCCCGCAAGGGCGCAGGAAGACTGGCATCCGTTCGTCAAGCTGATGTCGAGCGTGTATGGCCGGCAAACGCCGTGGCCCGCCGAGTTCGAGATGGTGCGGCGCTGGTACGAACCGCATCTGGAGCGCAATCACGAGGACGCCGCGATCCGTCACGCGGACCTGCTGCAGATGGAAAGCATTGCGGGTACCTATCCGTCGCGAGAGCGCTTCCTGACCGAGTTGACGCTCGATCCGCCCGACGCCACCAGCGACGAATCCGGCGTGCCGCTGATCGACGAGGATTACCTGATCCTGTCGACGATCCATTCGGCGAAGGGCCAGGAGTGGCGCAACGTGTTCGTGCTGAATGGCGTCGACGGCTGCATTCCGTCCGATCTGGGCACCGGCAGCGACGAGGAAATCGACGAGGAGCGGCGCCTGCTCTACGTGGCGATGACGCGCGCGAAGGAAGACCTGCATATCGTCGTGCCGCAGCGCTTTTACGTGCACAACCAGACCCATCTGGGCGACCGCCATGTGTGGGCGTCTCGCACGCGCTTCATCGCCACGCCGATGCTGCCGCTGTTCGACGCGTACGCATGGCCGCGCGTGCCGGCGGCTAGCGCGCCGAGCGCGGCCGGGCTCGCCGCGGCCGCGCAGGCCAGGATCGAGATCGCGGCGAAGCTCAGGAAGATGTGGGACTGAGCGGCCGGCGCCGCTCGGGTCAGCGGAAGCTCAACGCGGCTGCCGCTGCTGTTGCTGCGCGACCGGAGGCGGCGGCACGAAGAAATTGCGCAGCCATGCCGCGAGCCGCGAGAACACGTCGTACGGCTCCTCGACGAAAATCTCCGGCTTCAAAAGCCGCAGATACTCCATGATCTGCTGCGCTTCCTGCTTCTGGAACGTGCCGTGCGAAATGCCGAGCCGCAACAGCCCACGCAGTTCGCCGAGCTTCTCGCGCGCGGTGCTGCCGACGCTCGTCTCGCACGCGATCTTCGCCTCGTAGACGCGCTGGCGCAGCGATTCGACCAGCCGCCATGCCGGCGTCTGCATCACTTCCTCGAGCGCCTGGATGTCCTGCACCGTGCTCTTGATCTGCGAGGCGAGCGGATCGACCAGCGTCGCGTCGCCTTCCGCTTCCTTGACGATCGCGGCGGCCCAGTCGCGGCATTGCTTGGTGAGCTCCTCGGGCGTCCATTCCGAGCGCGCCGCGAAACCGAAGCCGAACTCGCTCGCCTGGCGCATCAGGATCGACACGACGTCGGGAAACTCCTTGTCGAGCGTGCGTTTGGCCCACGCGTACTGGCCGCCTTGCAGCATCCGCTGCACCGCGTGCTCGGTGAGCGGCACCATGTTGTCGAGCAGCTTCGCGCGCAAGAAATCTTCGAACGACGGCGTCGCGAACTGCGGATCGAGCTTCAGCGAGACCCGCAAAAAGGCCTCGAAGTCTTTGCGCAGCGAAGCGACGGTCTCGTCCTTCAGTTTCAGGGTGATTTGACCCATGTGTTATCCCGTTTAATGCGGCCGCGCGCGGCGCGCCGTCGCACGATCGCCCGGTCACTCCCGGACCGAGGCGACGCGACGCCGGCTGCCGACGCGCTCGATTTCAAGCTGTTGCCGCGTAACCAACGGGACGACTCCCGATGAGCGGACCTCGACTGCATATCGGCGGGGTGGCGGGAAACTTGAGGGCGGCCCGGCGACGGTTGCGGGCTTTGGAGGGAGGCTTCGGGCGCTTGCGCGCCTCGCTGCCGCTGGGAGAGGGGGGCGCGGTCCGCGATGCGTCGACGGACCGCTGACGAGTCGATGAGCGTGGAGAAAGGGCGCGCTTACTTCAGCACCACGCACTGCCACACGAAGAACACGACGAGACCGACTGCGATCGTCAGCAGCGGCCTGCGCGTCACGGCACTCACGACGATCGCGGCGAGCGCGCCGACCAGCTGCGGATTGCGCCAGGTCAACTCGGCGTTGTTGCCGTGCGGCGACACGGCCATCGGGACGATGATCGCGGTCAGCACGGTGACCGGCACGAAGCTGAGCGCCGTGCGCATCAGCGGCGGGAACACGAGGCGCTCGCCGAGCACGAATACGGCCGCGCGGATCAACCACGTAATCGCGGCCATGCCGACGATCAGAACGACGTAGTTCATCGCGTGGCCTCCACCGGACGGCGCGCGCCACGCAGGTTCAGACGCGACATCGACAGCAGCACGCCGACCGCGACTCCCGCGAACACCGCGCCGAGCAGGCCGAGCTTATACGGCCACGCTTGCCAGAAAAACGCCAGCGTGCCGGCGGTGACGGCCGCCGCGATATAGCGCAGCGCGACCAGTTGCGGCACGACGATCGCGATGAACGTCGCGACCATCGCGAAGTCGAGGCCGAGCGACTGCAGGCCCGGGAAGGCCGCGCCGAACAGCAGGCCGGCGACGGTCCACAGTTGCCAGTTCAGATACATCGCGACGCCGGCGCCAAAGAAGTAGTACGGACCGACGGTACCCGGCTCGCGATGCCGGTAGTGCTCCCACGCGACCGCGAAGACTTCGTCGGTGAGCAGCGCGCCGAGCGCCCAGCGCCAGCGCTTCGGCAGATGCGCGACGTGCGGCGCGAGCGTGGCGCTATACAGCACGTGACGCAGATTGACGACGAGCGTGGTCGCCCAGATTACGGCGAAGCTCGCATGTCCGGCGATCAGCCCGAGCGCGATGAACTGCGCGGAACCCGCGAAGACGACGAGCGACATCAACTGGCCGTGCCACAGATGCAGCGGGCCGGACGTCACGAGCGTGCCGAAAATGACGCCGAACGGCGCGGCACCGACCATCATCGGGATGATGTCGCGCGCGCCGGCGGCGCATTTTTTGAGATGACTGCCGCGGGTGGGCTGGCCTTGGGTGGAATCGGTCAATCTGAGCCTCCTTGATTTTCGGAAGCATAGCGACTGACGGGCCTTCGGACTTGTACGTTCTTGCGGCGGGTTGCTGGCGGGGGCTACGGCGTAGCGGGGGATGGCTGATGAAGGGCTGGCGCAGACAGGCGAATTGCGGCGCGATGCTCACTGCGTGCGGCGCACGCGACGGCGGTGCCGCATCGCGCGTTACGGGCCGCGCTGCGTTCCTTGCCATTGGCCCGGCGGCACGCCGAACATGCGCCGGAAATGCCGCGTGAAATGGCTCTGATCGGTGAAGCCACTTGCGGCGGCGACGTCGGTCACCGGGACGCCGGCGCGCAACGGCGCGAGCGCGCGCTGCAGGCGCACCTGATTGCGCCACGCATGAGGCGGTAGGCCGGTCGACTGCGTGAATAGCCGCGCCGCGTGGAACGGCGACAGACCCGCGGCCTTGGCGACCTCGGCGAGCGTCACCGGTTCGACGAGGTCACCGGTCAGCCGCTCCTGCATCAGTGCGACGCGGGTGTCGTCGGTCGCGACGCGCGCGGAGGCGGGGCGCGTCTGCGCATAGCGGACCAGCACGGTTGACAGTGCGTCGAGCATCGCGGCTTCGGCGGCGAGCGCGTCGTCGCCGGCTTCGAGCAGACGGTGGGCGTGCGCGAGCCGCATCGCGAGATCGGGATCGCGGATCACGCCGGGCGCAAACCACGGCAACGCCTGCGGCTTGCCGGCAACCTCGTCGGCAAGCGCGCGGAGGAACTCGACCGGCGCATACATCACGCGATACCGCCAGCCCGCCTCGACCGCCTTCGACCCCGTATGCAACTCGCCCGGATTGATGATCGGCACGCTGCCCGCTTCGGCGACATGGTTCTCGCCGCGATACCGATAGCACTCCGCACCCGCGACGATCACCGGGATCGTGTAGGCGTCGTGCCAATGCGGCGCGAACTCGTGGTCGTGGTATTCGGCGGTGAGCAGATCCGCGCCGGGCAGTAGCGGCGTGCGCCAGTAGTGGGCGGAATCGCGGAAACGAGAGGTGGCGGTCATGACGAAAGTCCAACTGGACCGGTCAGTTTAACGCGTCGTGGGCGGGGACGGCGGCGGGCGCGCAGGCGCGCAGGCGCGCCGCGTGCCGCTCGCGCCGTCAATTGACGGTACTTGCGTTACTTGAGCGGAATCGTCGTGCCGGTCGGCATCGGCACGGCGCTCACGCTGTTTTTCGCGCTGCCGCTGACCACACGGTCGCTGTAGGTCAGATAGACCAGCGCGTTGCGCTTCGTGTCGACCACCCGCACCACGTGCAGCGACTTGAAGATCAGCGACATGCTGACCGAAAACACGTCGTCCTTCTGCTTGATGGGGCCGGTAAAATGCAGCTCCCCGACCTGGCGACACGCGATCGACGCCTCGGTCGGATCTTCGGCGATGCCGAGCGTACCTTTGACGCCGCCGGTCCGCGCCCGCGACACGTAGCAGGTGATGCCTTGCACGACGGGATCGTCATAGGCTTCGACGACCACGCGGTCGGAGCCTGTAACGTGAAAATTCGTATTGACGCTGGCGATTTCTTCGCCGTGCGCCGAAGAAAGCAGCAGGGCGCCGATCGCCGTGAGCGCGATGTGTAGCGAGGTGGATTTCATGAGCGTGCCGGTTGAGTGTCTGGGGTGAGCCGGCGCCAGAGGGGTGAAACGTGCGCCGTGAAGCCGACATCGTATAACGGCGTGCCGCGCGCGTGAGGCGGGCGATCGGGGCGCAAAAATAAAAAGGCCCGCACGGATGCGGGCCTTTCAATTTTTTGGCTCCTCGACCTGGGCTCGAACCAGGGACCTACGGATTAACAGTCCGGCGCTCTACCGACTGAGCTATCGAGGAACAGCAGTACAAGTTGATCTACATAAAAAAACCCGTCTTGGTTAACGGGCTTTTGCAATTCTTGGCTCCTCGACCTGGGCTCGAACCAGGGACCTACGGATTAACAGTCCGGCGCTCTACCGACTGAGCTATCGAGGAACAGAACAACAACAGCAGAGAAGCGAAATTGTAGAGGCGGCTTAAACGCCTGTCAATACCTCTGCGTTCGTCTTCATATTAATTCTGAACGGGCAGGGCACGCGACAGGCGTGCCCTGCTCAGCGCGCGAGCAACGCGAGCTTTTCCTTCACGTCCTTGAATTCCTCGGCTTCCGGCAGCGGTGCCTTGGTCTTCGTGATGCTGGGCCACGCTTTCGCCAGGTCGGCGTTCAGCGCGATGAAGTCCTGCTGGTCGCCCGGCACGTCTTCTTCGGCATAGATGGCGTTCACCGGGCACTCGGCTACGCACACGGCGCAGTCGATGCATTCATCGGGGTCGATCGCGAGGAAGTTGGGACCTTCGCGAAAGCAGTCCACCGGGCATACATCGACGCAGTCGGTATAGCGGCACTTGATGCAGCTTTCGGTCACAACGTGAGTCATTCAGGCAGCTCCTGCATGCGGAATCAGGGAAGGCGCGGACGCCAAAAGAGTTATTGTAACTTAACGTCAACAGGCAGATGAAACATCGGCCTGTGCGTCTTATATGTTTTTGTGATTAGTTTATGAGGTGCCGCAAATGGCCGCGGACAGCCGGCGCAGGCCGGTGGCACGATGGATGCGGACGCATTCGGGTAACATGCGTCAGGTTGGCGCGCCGCTCGGTTCAGCGCGCCCGTTGCAACGGGGCCGTGAGCCCGTTTCGTTTTTTCAGCGGTCCAGTTCGTACCATCATGATTATTACTTCGCTGCTCGATACCGATCTGTACAAGTTCACGATGATGCAGGTGGTGTTGCATCACTTCCCCGCCGCGAACGTGGAGTACCGCTTCCGCTGCCGCACGCCGAACGTCGATCTGGTGCCCTACATCGGCGAGATTCGCGACGAAGTGCGCAAGCTCTGCGAACTGCGTTTCACCGACGATGAACTCGACTACCTGCGCCGCATGCGCTTCATCAAGGGCGACTTCATCGAGTTCCTCGCGCTGTTCCATCTGAACGAGAAGTACATTTCGATCACGCCGTCGCCGAAGGGCAATGGCGAAATCGACATCGACATCAAGGGGCCGTGGCTGCATACGATCCTCTTCGAAATCCCGGTGCTCGCGATCGTCAACGAAGTCTATTTCCGCAACACGCAGCAAACGCCCGACTATCACGTAGGCCGCGGCCGTCTGCTCGACAAGATCCAACTGCTCGGCGCGCGTCCCGAATACGCCGACTGCAAGATCGCCGATTACGGCACGCGCCGCCGCTTCTCGAAGCAATGGCACGAGGAGGTGATCCTCACGCTGAAGGACGGCCTCGGCGAGCAGTTCGCCGGCACGAGCAACGTCTTCTACGCGATGAAGCACAGCCTGACGCCGCTCGGCACGATGGCGCACGAGTACCTGCAGGCCTGCCAGGCGCTCGGTCCGCGGCTGCGCGACTCGCAGATCTTCGGCTTCGAGATGTGGGCGAAGGAATATCGCGGCGACCTCGGGATTGCGCTCTCCGACGTGTACGGCATGCAGGCGTTCCTGCGCGACTTCGACATGTACTTCTGCAAGCTGTTCGACGGCGCTCGCCACGATTCCGGCGATCCGTTCGACTGGGGCGAGCGCCTGCTCAAGCACTACGAGGCGAATCGCTGCGACCCGCGCACCAAGGTCCTCGTGTTCTCCGACGCGCTCGACATCCCGAAGGTGCTGCAGCTCTACGAGCGCTTCCGCGGCCGCTGCAAGCTCGCGTTCGGGGTGGGCACCAATCTGACCAACGACCTCGGCTACAACCCGCTGCAAATCGTGATCAAGATGGTCCGCTGCAACGGTCAGCCGGTCGCGAAATTGTCCGATTCGCCGGGCAAGAACATGTGCGAGGACAAGGCGTATCTCGCGTATCTGCGCCAGGTGTTCGGCATCGCGCAGCCGGAAGAAGAGGCGGCCAAATAGCGCGCTTCGCGGCCTGCCGTTCGGTTCGTCGCCTGTTCATGATCTGCTCGCGTTCGGGGTGGTGCGGCGAACAGTGTCGCCGCACTCCCGGCGCCCGGCAATATGCCGTTCGGCCAGGGTGTTTGCATGGAATGCCACCGGTATAATCCTCGCCATATCGCACGGCTGTCGACACGAGGATTTCGCCCATGGACACATCGATTGCCCGCCGCAACATTCTGGCGCGCATCCGCGCCGCGCAAGGGCGCGAGCCCGAGCCGAGCGCCGCCGAGCGCGAAGCCGCGGCGGACTATCTCGCGCGTCATCCGGCCGGGCCGCGTCCGGACATCCCCGCCGATCTGCGCGCGCAGTTCATTGAAGAAGCGCAGAAGATGGCGACCACCGTCGACACCGTTCAAACCCTCGCCGATGTGCCCGCCGCCGCGCATCGCTATCTGACCCAAGAGGGCTTGCCGTTGCAGGCCATCGCATGGCAAACGCTGCGCGATCTGCCGTGGGCCGAAGCCGGCCTCGCCGTCGAATTTCGCAAACCTCAAGACCACGACGCGGTCGGTCTCACCGGCTGCTTCTGCGCGACCGCGGAGACAGGCACACTCGTGTTGCTGTCCGGACCCGAGACGTATGCGTCGGCCGGGCTGCTTCCGGAGACGCATATCGCGATCGTGCCGGCGTCGCGCATCGTCGCGGGTCATGAGGAGGCGTTCGGTCTGATTCGCAAGGAGCGCGGTGAACTGCCGCGCGCGGTCAATTTCATATCGGGGCCGTCGCGCACCGGCGATATCGAGCAGACCATCGTGCTGGGCGCGCACGGCCCTTACCGCGTGCATGCGATCGTCGTGCAGGATGCTTGAACGCGTCGCGCGGCGGCTTGCTGTCGCATATGCGACACACGCGGTATCCGTCGTTCGTGCGTTGGCAAACCGTCGCGCGTCCTGTATCGGCATGAGTTCGCTGTCTGGTCGCGCGGGCCTGTGGCTCGCCGTTGCCTCCATGCTCGCGCTGTGTGCGCCGTCCGTGCAGGCTGCGACGCTCGACGGTGCGCGCTTGTCAGCGCTGTGGGGCTTGCCCTTCGCGGGTGTGCTGCTGTCGATCGCGATCTTTCCGCTGATCGCGCCAGCCTTCTGGCATCACCATTTTGGCAAGATCGCCGCGGCGTGGGCGCTCGCGTTCATCGTGCCGTTCGCCGTGAGCTTCGGCACGAGCGCCGCGCTAGGCGCGCTCGCGCATGCCATGCTCGACGAGTACATCCCGTTCATCATTCTGCTGACCGCGCTCTACACCGTCGCGGGCGGCATCTGCGTGCGCGGCAATCTGCACGGCACGCCGCGCCTGAACACCGCGATTCTCGCGCTCGGCACGTTGCTCGCGAGCGTGATGGGGACGACCGGCGCGGCAATGCTGCTGATCCGCCCGCTGCTGCGCGCCAACGACAATCGCCGCCATGTGACCCACGTGGTGGTGTTCTTTATCTTCCTCGTCGCGAACATTGGGGGCGCGCTGTCGCCGCTCGGCGATCCGCCGCTCTTCCTCGGCTTTCTCGAAGGCGTGAATTTTTTCTGGACCACCACGCATCTCGCGGCTCCGATGCTGTTCGTGAGCGGCATGCTGCTCGCCGCTTTCTATGCACTCGACTCGTACTATTTTCACCAGCGCGAGGAGGCGCGTTCCGCCTTCCTCGATCCGACGCCCGACGGCGCGCCGCTCGGCATCGACGGCAAGATCAATTTCGTGCTGCTCGCCGCGGCGATCGCGCTCGTGCTGATGAGCGGACTGTGGCGCCCGCAAATCACATTCGACGTACTGGGTGCCCACGTCGCGTTGCAAAACATCGTGCGCGACGCCGCGCTGATCGTCGTCACGCTGCTGTCGCTCGCGTGGACTCCGCGCGCCGCCCGTGCCGGCAATGACTTCAACTGGGCGCCGATCGAGGAAGTCGCCAAACTGTTCGCCGGCATCTTCGTGACGATCGTGCCGGTCATCATGATCCTGCGCGCGGGGGAAGCCGGCGCGTTCGCGGGCATCGTCCATCTGGTCAACGATCCGTCGGGCGAGCCGCGCGACATCATGTACTTCTGGGCGACCGGCCTGCTATCTTCGTTTCTCGACAACGCGCCGACCTATCTCGTGTTCTTCAATTTGGCCGGCGGCGACGCGCAGACGTTGATGACCACCGGAGCAACCACGCTCGCGGCGATTTCGGCCGGTGCCGTGTTCATGGGTGCCAATACCTATATTGGCAACGCGCCGAACTTCATGGTGAAGGCGATGGCGCAATCGCGCGGCGTGCGCATGCCGAGCTTTTTCGCATATATGGGCTGGTCCGGCGCGATGTTGCTGCCGTTGTTCGCGCTGACCGGCTGGCTCTTTTTTCGACGCTGACTCTGCAACGCCGAGGCACTCCCTCGACGTGCGATACGGAGACTTGCAATGCAGAAAATCCTCGTTGCCCGTTCGATCTTTCCCGATGTGATCGACCGGCTCAAACAATACTTCGACGTCGACTGGAACGAGGGCGACGTGTTGCCCGCCGACGAGCTGAAGCGCCGTCTCGCCGACAAGGACGGCGCGCTGACGGCCGGCGAGATGATCGATGCGGCCGTGCTCGCCGCGGCGCCGCGTTTGCGCGTCGTGTCGAACATGGCAGTCGGCTACAACAACTTCGACATGGCCGCGTTCAACGCGGCGAACGTGCTCGGCACCAACACGCCAGACGTCCTGAACGAATCGACCGCCGACTTCGGCTGGGCGCTGATGATGGCTGCCGCGCGCCGCATCGTCGAGTCGGAGCACTGGCTGCGCGCGGGGCTCTGGCAGAAGTGGAGCTACGACGGCTTTCTCGGCAGCGACCTGTACGGCTCGACGCTGGGCGTGATCGGCATGGGCCGCATCGGCCAGGCGCTCGCGCGTCGCGCGCAGGGCTTCAAAATGCGAGTCATCTATCACAACCGCTCGCGCGTCGCGCCGCAAATCGAGGCCGAGCTGAACGCGGAATACGTGTCGAAAGAGGATCTGCTGCGGCGCGCCGACCACGTCGTGCTGGTGCTGCCGTACACCAAAAACAACCACCACACGATCGGCGCGGCCGAACTCGCGCTGATGAAGCCGAGCGCGACGCTGACGAACATCGCGCGCGGCGGCATCGTCGACGATGCGGCATTGGCCGACGCGCTGCGTGACAGGCGCATCGCGGCGGCCGGTCTCGACGTGTTCGAGGGCGAACCGAATCTGAATCCGGCGCTGCTCAGCGTGCCGAACGTGGTGCTGACGCCGCACATCGCGAGCGCGACCGAAACCACGCGCCGTGCGATGGCGAACCTCGCCGCGGACAATCTGATCGCCGGGCTCGGCGCAGGACCGCGCGCCGGTCAGCCGCCGAATCCGATCAACCCCGACGTGATCGGCAAGGCGCGTTCATGACGATGATTCTGGTGGCGGCCGTCGCGGTGCTGGCGGTCGCCCTCGTGATCGCATTGGCCTTACTGGTGCGCGGTCATGACCGCACGGAGCAGCACGAGCAGTTCGCGATGCTCAACGAACGCGTCGATGCCGTCGTCGATGCTCAGGTGCATACCGCCGAGCGGCTCGAGCGGCAACTGCGCAACGACATCGCCGAGACCGCCCGTGTATCGCGCACCGAGCAAAGCGGCGGCTTCGCGCAGTTTCAACAAACCCTCGCCGCGCAGTTCGGCAGCATGACGACGGTGCAGGGCGGCAAGATCGACGGCTTTGCGCAGCAGCTGGACGCCGTGCGTCACAGCCTGCAGGCGCAGGCGCAGCAGGCGCGCGACGAGCAGGGCCGCTCGCTCAAGCAGTTCGGCGACACGCTGAGCCTGCAGCTCGGGCAACTGACCGAGGCGAACGACCGGCGCTTCGCCGAAGTGCGCGCGACGATCGAGCAACGTCTGAGGGACATCGAGGCGAACAACGCGACGCGGCTCGAGGAGATGCGCCGCACCGTCGACGAAAAACTGCACGCGACGCTCGAACAGCGGCTCGGCGAATCGTTCAAGCTCGTGTCCGACCGGCTCGAACAGGTGCATCGCGGGCTCGGCGAAATGCAGACGCTGGCGGCGGGCGTCGGCGATCTGAAGCGCGTGCTGACCAACGTGAAGACACGCGGCACGTGGGGCGAAGTGCAGCTCGAAGCCTTGCTCGAACAACTGCTGACCGCCGATCAATACGCGAAGAACGTCGCGACGGTGCCGAAGAGCGCCGATCGCGTGGAGTTCGCGATTCGGCTGCCGGGGCGCCCGGAACCGGGCGGCGCGAATACGCCGGTATGGCTGCCGATCGACGCCAAATTCCCGCGCGAGGACTACGAGCGGCTGATCGAGGCGCAGGAGCGCGCCGATCCGGTCGCGGTCGAGGAAGCATCGCGCGCGCTTGAAGTGCGGATTCGCGCGGAGGCGCGCACCATCGCGGAGAAGTACGTGGCGCCGCCGCATACGACCGACTTCGCGCTGCTGTTTTTGCCGACCGAAGGCCTGTACGCGGAAGTGCTGCGCCGGCCGGGGCTCACGGATCTGCTGCAGCGCGACTATCGCGTGACGATTGCGGGGCCGACCACGCTGACCGCGTTGCTCAATAGTCTGCAGATGGGTTTCCGCACGCTCGCGATCGAAAAACGTTCGAGCGAGGTGTGGCAGGTGCTCGGCGCGGTGAAAACGGAGTTCGGCAAATTCGGCGACGTGCTCGCGAGGACCAAGGCGCAGCTCGAAACCGTCACACGTTCGATCGAGGCCGCCGAAACGCGCACGCGCATGATGAACCGCAAGCTGCGCGACGTCGAAGCGTTGCCGGGCGAGGAGGCGAGTGGGCTGCTCGGCGATGCGCTGTCGGGTGTGGAACCCGATGAGCAATGAGGGGCGAGGCGCTGGAATTCAGGCTCTTTCAGCTAGCCGCTCCTGCGCATCGCCCGTCACGCTTCTTCCGGTGCGTCGGCCAGATGGATTTCGATACCACCGAAGCGCGACGCGACCCAGTTGTACGCGTGGCACGCGATCCACAACAGGACGAAGCCGAGGATCGCGTTCAACAGCAGCGCGCTGAACACGGTGCTCAGCTCCACCGAGCCATAGCGCACGAACGCGACCACCACGCCGAGCAGCACGATCGGCACCGAGAATGTCAGATACACGAGGATCAGCGCTTTGGCCGTCTGTCCTGGTGCGATGAACGAGATCTGTTTTTTCATGTAAGTCAAACCCCAGTGTGTCTTAGTAGTGGTAGTGGGTGGAGTGCGGATCAGGTACTGATGTAGTGCCGATGTCGTGCGATCGATGCGTCGCCTGGAACGTCAGATGAGACCGTCGAACAGCATGATCGACACGCGATCGCCGACGTCGATTTCGCCCTCGTCGTGGCCAAGCACGATGAAGCAGTTCGCTTCGCTCATCGAGCTCAGCACGCCGGAGCTTTGCGAACCGGTCGGGCTCACGTGCCAGTGTCCGTGCGCGTCCTGTTCGGCGATGCCGCGCTGGAATTCGGTGCGGCCCGCGCGCTTGTCCATCGCCACGCGGCTCGCCGCGTGAATCACCGGCAACGGCCGCGGCGTCGCGCCGGCCATCAGCAGCAGCGCTTCGCGCACGATCTGATAGAACGTCACCATCACGGCGACCGGATTGCCGGGCAGGCCGAAGAATAGCGCAGGTTTGCCGAGCCCCGGCTGTGCACCGGACCACAGGCGGCCGAACGCGAGCGGCCGGCCGGGGCGCATCGCGAGACTCCAGAAGGCGACGTCGCCGAAAGTCTGCAGCAGTTGCTTCGTGAAGTCCGCTTCGCCGACCGACACGCCGCCCGAAGTCAGCACCACGTCGGCATTGGCCGCGGCGCTGTGCAGCGCGGCTTCGAGCGCGGCCGGCTCGTCACGCACGACGCCGAGATCGAGGGCGTCGACGTTCAGACGCCGCAGCATCGCAAACAGCGTGTAGCGGTTGCTGTCGTAGACCGAGCCGGCGTCGAGCGGTTCGCCGAGCGAGCGCAGTTCGTCGCCGGTCGAAAAGAACGCAACCCGCAGACGCCGCCGCACGCTGACTTCGCCGATGCCAAGCGACGCGAGCAGACCGAGGTCCGACGCGCGCACGATGCGCCCGGCATGCAGCGCGACGTGGCCACGCGCGAGATCTTCGCCGGCGCGACGGCGGTTCGCGCCCGCCGGGAGCGCGCTGGCCGCGAAGCGGATCGAAGGGGAATCCGCGCTATCGCGCTCGACCCGCTCTTGCGGCACGACGGTGTCGCAGCCGGAGGGCATGCAGGCGCCCGTCATCACGCGCACGCACTGGTTCGCCGCGACGCGGCCCGTGAACGGATGGCCCGCGAGCGCCTTGCCGGCGACCGTCAGCTCGACGCTGTCCGCGCCGCCTCGCGTACCGGCCGCGAGCGCCGCGTGATTGAACGCGTAGCCGTCCATCGCGGAGTTGTCGTGCGCGGGCACGTCGATCGGCGACACGATGTCGGCGGCGAGCACGCGCTCGAGCGCGTCGCGCAATGCCACGCGCTCGACGGCCGCCACGGGCGTCGCCCACTGCCGGACGATCGCCTGAGCGGCCGGGACGGGTAGCGCATGAGGATCGTACTGCGCGACGCAGCGTGAAAAGTCGTTGAGCGTGGTCATGAATGGCTGGGCGTCGCGACCGGAGACGGGCGCGGCTATTGCCGTGCGGCCGGAGCGGATGTCAGCCGGGGCCTCGATTCCGTTCGAGGTCGGCGAGTTCTTGTAACGAGTTGGCATTGTAGAACGCGCGCTCGTCGGCAAAGACGACTTCGACCGTCTTGTGGCGCGCGTACCACGCGCGGACCTTGCGTTCCCCGGCGGCCAGAAACGCGGCCAGGTCGTCCGCGACGGCGGTGCGCATCAGCGCGAACACCGGGTGCAGCATCGTCTCGCCACGGATGTCGATGGTGGTGACGGTCACGATATCGGCGTGGTTTGCGTCGAGCGCATCAGCGAGGCGCGCGGCGAGGTCGGCCGGCAGCCATGGCGAATCGCAGGGCACGCTCAGCAGGTAGGCCGTGCCGGCGGCACGCAGTCCGGCGAGCATGCCGGCGAGCGGGCCGGGAAAGTCGGAGAGCGTATCAGCGACGACCGTCGCGCGATACGGCGCGCCGAGCGCGGCATAGATGTCGGGATGGCGGTTCGCGCTGATCATCAGCGGGCCGGTCTGCGGCACGAGACGTCGGAGCACGTGAGCGGCGAGCGCTTCGCCGTGCAGCGGTTGCAGCCCCTTGTCGACGCCGCCCATGCGCGTGCCGCGGCCGCCCGCAAGCACGAGGCCGGTGATCTGTTCGCGGGGGATGGACATGCGCCGGCCGCTCAGCCGCCGATGTAGGACATTTCGACGCGATGCCCGGCCGCCTCGCTCGAATCGGCCGGCTGACTGCCGCGCAGCAGCGAGTAGCGGTCACTGCGGCCCTGCCAGATTTCGGCGATGGCGGTGGCGATCTCGGCATCGCTCGCGCCGCCGCGCAACAGCGCGCGCAGGTCATGCCCGCTCGATGCGAACAGGCACAGGTACAGCTTGCCCTCGGTCGACAAACGCGCGCGCGTGCAATTGCCGCAGAACGCGCGGGTCACGCTCGAAATGACGCCGATCTCGCCGCCGCCGTCGACATAGCCCCAGCGTTGCGCGGTTTCGGCGGCGCTGTGCGCTTCGAGCGGAAGGAGCGGGAAATGCTCGGCGATGCGCGTGACGACGTCGGCGGAAGGCAGCACTTCGGTCATGTTCCAGCCGTTCGAGGTGCCGACGTCCATGTACTCGATGAAGCGCAGCACCGTGCCCGTGCCTCTGAAATGACGCGCCATCGGGACGATTTCGCCGTCGTTGGTACCGCGTTTGACGACCATGTTCACTTTGATCGGCGCGAGCCCGACCGCCTGAGCGGCGGCGATGCCGTCGAGCACGTCGGCGACCGCGAAGTCGGCGTCGTTCATGCGGCGAAACAGTGCGTCGTCGAGCGCGTCGAGGCTGACGGTGACGCGCGAGAGGCCGGCGTCCTTCAGGCTGCGCGCCTTGCGCGCCAGCAGCGAGCCGTTGGTGGTCAGCGTGAGATCGAGCGGACGGCCGGCGGGGGTGGTCAAGCGGGCGAGCCGGTCGATCAGGAATTCGAGGTTCTTGCGCAGCAGCGGCTCGCCGCCCGTCAGGCGAATCTTCTCGACGCCATGCGCGACGAACAGCTGCGCGAGCCGCTCGATCTCCTCGAAGCTCAACAGCGCGCTGTGCGGCAGGAACGCATAGTCCTTGTCGAACACCGCGCGCGGCATGCAGTAGACGCAACGGAAGTTGCAGCGGTCCGTCACCGAGATGCGCAGATCGTGCAGCGGACGCGCGAGCGCATCGTGCAGCGCGCCGCTAGGCGTCTGCTCTGGGCCGGTGATGACCGGCGCCGCGCTGAAATCGGCAACAGGGATGATGCGTCGTGACATGAAGTGCTTCGTCAGAGGCTTTATCGGACGGCGGATGATTAATTCTATCGGAAATGCCCGTGGTGGCAGGCGGCCGGCGCACGTGGTGGGGGTTTACGGGGAGCGACGTGACGCGGCTCGCGGCCAGGATGGGTCACCCCCCAAAAAAAAGCCCGCCGGGAAGGGCGGGCTTTTTCTAGTACAACGACGCGGCTTACTGCGGATGCTTGATCGTTTCGACCTGTTGCATCGGCGTGTTGTCGACCGGCGGCAGCGCCTTGCGCTCACGGACCACACGCGGCGGCTTGACCGTCTGCGCCGCCGCTTCCTGCGCGGCACGCAGTTTGTCGGCGTCGGTGTTCACCCAGATCAGGCCAGCTTGCTCGAGGATCGGCTGCAATGCATCGGCCGATGCGGCGGCGGGCGCTGCGCTGCGCACGGGAGCCGGCTGCGCGGCCGCGGCGACAGGCGCCGGTTCGGACACGGCCGGTTCCGGCGCGACGACCGGTTGCGGCTCGACGATCTCGGCCTGCGGTGCCGGCACGGCTGCCGGTGCCTCGACGATCGTGGCCGGAGCCGCGGTGTCGAGCGCAGCCGGGGCGGCTTGCGGTTCGGTCGGGACGGTCGGCTGCACTTCCAGCGCCGGCTCGACTGCCGGCGATTCGGCATGCGCGGCAGGTTCGACCGGAGCAACCGGCGCGACCGGTTCGCTCGCGGCCGGCGCGGCTTGCTCTGCTTGCACCGGCGTTTCGATAGCCGGTTGCGCCGCCACCGGAGCTTGCTCGACTGGCACGACCTTTTCGGTCTTCGCGGCATTTTCCGCGGCGAGAGCCGGCGTTTCGGCTGCCGCATGCAGTTCGGTCACGACGGCGCTTTGCGTTGCGACAGCGGCGACCACCACTTCGACCGGGGTCACGTCCTTCGCTTCGCTGACCGTACGCGTGTGCTCGACAGGCTGCTCGATACGCACCGGCGCTTCGTCGCTGGCGGCAACGTTGTCACCTTCCGCTTCCGCGACGTCCGCCGCGAGGTTGCCATTCACGTCCTCTTCACGCTCGCGACGACCACCACGACGGCCGCGACGGCGACGACGACGCTCTTCACCGTCCCGTGCGACCGCTTCCTGATCGACCGGCACGCCGTTTTCACCGGCTGCGGCGCGGTTGCGGGCGAGTTCGTCGGCGGCTTGCGTGTCGGTTTGCGTGAGTGCCGCGGCGGCTTCCGCCTGCGGCTTGCGACGCTCGCCACGCTCGACGCGTTCAGCGCGTTCGCCACGCTCGCGGCGCTCACCGCGTTCCTGACGTTCGGCGCGTGCCGTGCCTTCGACTGCTTCCGCGCGCTCGGCGCCGCGGGTGTCGCGTTCGCGTGCTTCACGCGGCTCGCGAGCCTCGCGCGGTTCGCGGCCTTCACGAGCCTCACGCGGTTCGCGTTGCTCACGCGGCGCGCGCGGCTCACGGCCCTCGCGTGCCTCGCGGCCTTCGCGTTCCTCGCGACGCTGCGACGGCTGCTGAGCTTGCGGCTGACGGCCGCCGGTGACGCCTTCGCCACGCGCTGCCGCGTCGCGGCCGCCTGCGCCGCCACGGCGATTGCGGTTGCGATCGCCGCCGCGCTCGCCGGTGCGCTCACCGCGCTCGGCGCGTTCGCCGCGTTGCGGACGGGCCTGCTTGTCGGTCGTGGCCGGTGCGGCAGGTGCCGGAGCGGCCGGCTGCATGCCGAACAGATTCTTCAGCCAGCCGATGAAGCCGCCGCTGGCCGGCGTCACCGCGACCGGAGCGGGGGTAGCCGCCGGGCGGACCGGCGCGCTCGGAGCCGGCTTCTCGGGCGTGATGCCCTTGACCGCCGCTTCCTGCTTCGGCTTCACTTCCTCGGTGCGCTTGCTGTAGCCGGTTTCCGATTCGAGCTCGCGGGCTGCTTCTTCGGCCATCTTCCACGATGCGCGCGGATCGTCGAGGCGCGCGTCGTCGTGACGCAGACGCTCGAGCTTGTAGTGCGGCGTATCGAGGTGCTTGTTGGGGATCAGCACGACGTTGACCTTGAAACGCGACTCGATCTTGTTGATTTCGGCGCGCTTCTCGTTCAACAGGAAGGCGGTCACTTCGACCGGCACCTGGCAGTGGATCGCCGCGGTGTTTTCCTTCATCGCTTCTTCCTGAATGATCCGCAGCACCTGCAGCGCGGACGATTCGGTATCGCGGATGTGACCCGTGCCGTTACAACGCGGACACGTGACGTGACTGCCTTCCGACAGCGCCGGACGCAGACGCTGGCGCGACAGCTCCATCAGGCCGAAGCGCGAAATCTTGCCCATCTGGACGCGGGCGCGGTCGTGCTTCAGCGCGTCTTTAAGACGCTGCTCGACTTCGCGCTGGCTCTTGGCCGATTCCATGTCGATGAAGTCGATCACGATCAGCCCGCCCAGGTCGCGCAGACGCAGCTGGCGGGCGACTTCGTCGGCGGCTTCGAGGTTCGTGCGCGCGGCGGTTTCCTCGATGTCGGCGCCCTTGGTGGCGCGCGCCGAGTTCACGTCGATCGCGACGAGCGCTTCAGTGTGGTCGATCACGATCGCGCCGCCCGACGGCAGCGGCACGGTGCGCGAGTACGCGGTTTCGATCTGGTGCTCGATCTGGAAACGCGAGAACAGCGGCACGTCGTCGTGATACCGCTTCACCTTGCTGACATTATCCGGCATCACGATGTCCATGAAGGCGCGTGCCTGGTCATGGATTTCGGTCGTGTCGATCAGGATTTCGCCGATATCGGGCTGGAAGTAGTCGCGAATCGCGCGGATCACGAGGCTCGATTCGAGATAGATCAGCATCGGCTGGCCGGCCGTGCCGCTTTGCGACGCGGCTTCGATCGCGCGCCATAGCTGCATCAGGTAGTTCAGGTCCCATTGCAGCTCTTCGGCGCTGCGGCCGATGCCGGCCGTGCGCGCGATGATGCTCATGCCTTCCGGCAGTTGCAGCTGCGCCATGGTTTCGCGCAGTTCCTGACGGTCGTCGCCTTCGATCCGGCGCGACACGCCGCCGCCACGCGGGTTATTCGGCATCAGGACCAGATAGCGGCCGGCGAGCGAGATGAACGTGGTCAGGGCCGCGCCCTTGTTGCCGCGTTCTTCTTTTTCGACCTGGACGATCAGTTCCTGACCTTCCTTCAGCGCGTCCTGGATGCGTGCAGAACGCATGTCGACGCCATCGCGGAAGTACTGCCGGGCGACTTCCTTGAACGGCAGGAAGCCGTGGCGGTCTTCGCCGTAGTTCACGAAGCAGGCCTCGAGCGACGGCTCGATGCGCGTGATGATGCCCTTGTAAATATTGCCTTTGCGCTGTTCGCGCCCGGCGGTTTCGATGTCAATGTCGATGAGTTTTTGCCCATCGACGATGGCGACGCGCAGTTCTTCCTGCTGCGTCGCATTGAACAACATTCGTTTCATTGAACGGCTCCAGAGCGGCCTCGCCGGCCCAGCTGCGCGGTTGTCAGTCGCGAGAGCGTAAAGGGCAGGCGTGCCGCGTCTTATTGTGTTTTCACAAGCACGCTGGAGCGGGAAAGATGGCGGGAGAATTGCCTGAGAGGGCCCGGCCCGATGGAAAGATGGGCACGGTGCCGCAGGGCACATGCGAACACGGCTTCAAATCATGGCCTGACACGCCGCGTTTAGCCAGCAGACCTTCATAAGTCTTCGTCCTGTGAAGCGGGCGCGCCAACTGGGCGCGCGAGCGAAGGGCCGAAGTCCGCGGTCATGCCGCAACGGGAAGTTCGCGCAGGCGGCGCGTCTTTTCCTGCTGGGGGTGTCTCGCCTTTCTTTTGACGTCGCCATGTCTTGTACTTTCTACAAGACGCCTCGGGCGCACGCCGTATTTTCGCGACTTGCAGCTTCGTCCAGCAGGGCGTCATACCACCCGGATCACGAAGCTGGAAGCTAAATTCTTTTTTACCAAAATTCCGTTACCGTCGAAGCCGACCTTGACCGAACGCGCCTGCGGGCGCCGTCCCTGCCGGGTGCTGACTTCGTGCGTGCAACTTGTTGCATCTCATTTTCAGGGTGAGCAACCAGACCCCGGCGCAAGTAAAATAACGGTTTATCGCTTGCGCTCGCGCAATCCACCCGCATTCCGGACGCTGTGCGGACACCGCGCCGGCCGTCGCGGACTGCTGGGCAAATTATATTCAGAATGAAAGAGTTAGGCAAAACATCCCAGAGATCGGTTGCAGGCGCGGTCGAAGGCTCGATTTCGGGCGACCAGGTTTCGCTGATCGAAATCGACGACCGATCGGCTGGTCAGCGCATCGATAATTTCCTGCTGCGCGTCTGCAAGGGCGTGCCGAAAAGCCATATTTACCGCATTCTGCGCAGCGGCGAAGTGCGCGTGAACAAGGGCCGGATCGATGCGCAATACCGGCTCGAACTGGGCGATCTCGTGCGCGTACCGCCGATCCGCGTCGCCCAGCCGAATCAGGCCGCAGCCCACGTGCCCGTGCCCGCGGCGGGCTTTCACATTCTGTTCGAAGACGAGCATTTGCTGGTGATCGACAAGCCAGCCGGCGTCGCGGTCCACGGCGGCAGCGGAGTCGCGTTCGGCGTGATCGAGCAGATGCGCGCGGCGCGGCCCCAGGCGAAATTCCTCGAACTCGTGCACCGGCTGGATCGCGAGACTTCGGGCATCCTGATGCTCGCGAAGAAGCGCGCGGCGCTCGTCAATCTGCACGAGCAGATTCGCGACAACCAGATGGACAAGCGCTATTACGCGTGCGTGCACGGCGAATGGGCAAGCGACTGGGGGCGCCGTCGCGCGGTGAAGGAGCCGCTGCACAAATACCTGACCGCCGACGGCGAGCGCCGCGTGCGCGTGCAGGCCGATGGCCTCGCTTCGCACACGATTTTCAATCTGGTCGACCTCTGGCCCGAATACGCGCTGTTGGAGGCGGAACTGAAAACTGGGCGCACGCACCAGATTCGCGTGCATTTGCAGCATCTGGCGCTACCGATCGTCGGCGACGCCAAATACGGTGATTTCGCGCTTAACAAGGCTCTTGCGCGCGCGAACGCGAAGCCCGGGATCAAGCGTATGTTTCTGCACGCTTACCGGCTCAAGCTCACGCATCCGGCCACCGGCGCGCCGTTGCAACTCGAGGCGCCGCTGCCGGCCGACTGCCGCGGCTTTATAGAACAACTCAACGAACTACGCACTGGGTCCAACCCGGAGACGACCTTGCATGGCTAGAGAGCAATTTGACCTGATCGTGTTCGACTGGGATGGCACGCTGATGGATTCGACCGCGCATATCACGCGCAGCATCCAGGCGGCGTGTCGCGATCTCGGCCTGCCGGTTCCCGCCGCCGAAGCCGCGAGCTATGTAATCGGCCTGGGCCTGCGCGACGCACTGCAGATCGCCGCGCCGACGCTCGATCCTGCCGACTATTCGCGGCTTTCAGAGCGTTATCGCTTTCATTTTCTGGTAAAGGACCAGACCACCGAGCTGTTCCCCGGCGTGCGCGAAATGCTTCAGGAGTTGCGCGACGTCGGCTATCTGCTCGCGGTCGCGACGGGCAAGAGCCGCGTCGGGCTCAATCGCGCGCTCGATCAGGCACGTCTGACGAGCCTGTTCGACGGCACGCGCTGCGCTGACGAAACCTTCTCGAAGCCGCATCCGGCAATGCTGCACGAGCTTACGCGCGAGTTGGGGCAGGATACGGCGCGCACGGTCATGATCGGCGATACGACGCATGACTTGCAGATGGCGCTCAACGCCGGCGTGGCGGGCATCGGCGTGACTTACGGCGCGCATCCGGCGAATTCGCTGAATGCGATGTCGCCTAAGTTCGTTGCGTCGAGCATCAGCGATTTGTCCAGCTGGCTGCGGGAGAACGCATGAGCGCCGACGGCGTGAATGCCACGACGGCCGCGGCTGCGCAGGCGGTGCGCATTTGCGCGGCCGAGGATCTGGTCGACGGTGGGGAAGGCGTCCGGCGCGACGCGCGGCTCTGCGGGCAGGATGCCGTGGTGTTTTTCGTCCGCTATGATGGCTGCGCGTACGGCTATCTGAACCGCTGCGCTCACGTGCCGATGGAACTCGACTGGCAGGAAGGGCAGTTCTTCGAATCGTCCGGCTTATACTTGATGTGCGCGACACATGGCGCGATTTACGCGCCGGATACCGGCAAATGCGTCGGTGGGCCGTGTCGCGGGGGCAGATTGCGCGCCGTGCAGGTCGAGGAACGCGATACGCCTGAGGGTCGTGCGGTATTCTGGTTGCCTGACGGCGAATTGCTGCCGGTCACGCGCTGATTTCCTCTCCAATCTTTCCACTGTCCGCATGTCCGACAATTTGACCCCCGGAAGGGACCCCTCCTCGGGAGGCCGCTCCGGTGCCCCTGCCGACCAGCCCGGCTGGGAGCGTGCCGCGCTCGAGCGCATCGCGCTCGCTGCGATCAATGAGCAACGCGCCGCGCGGCGCTGGCGGATTTTTTTCCGTTTCCTGTTCCTCGGAGTGCTTGCACTAGTAGTGTGGGGCGTGCTGAGTTTTTCGGGCGAGCGGGTCGCCACGACTGGCCGACATACGGCGATGGTGTCGCTTGACGGCGAGATCTCGACGGATACGAACGCGAACGCACAAGATGTCAATACTGCCCTCGACTCCGCATTCGAAGATTCCAATACCGCCGGCGTGATTCTCTATTGCAACAGCCCGGGCGGCAGTCCGGTCCAAGCGGGCATTATCAATAGCGAAGTTCGGCGATTGCGCGGGAAATATCCCTCTATTCCGCTGTATGTCGTAGTTGGCGATATGTGCGCATCAGGCGGCTACTACGCGGCCGCCGCGGCAGAGAAGATCTATGTAGACAAGGCGAGCATCGTCGGTTCGATCGGCGTCCTGATGGACAGCTTCGGTTTCACCGGTCTGATGGACAAGCTGGGGATTCAGCGCCGGCTGCACACCTCGGGTGAGAACAAGGGGTTTTTCGATCCGTTCTCGCCTGAAACGCCGAAGATGGACGAACATGCGCAGGTTATGCTCGATCAGATCCACTCGCAGTTCATCGATGCGGTGCGTCAGGGGCGCGGCAAGCGTCTGCATGAGACACCGGACATGTTCTCGGGTCTGTTCTGGACGGGGCAGAAGAGCGTCGAATTGGGCCTCGCGGACGGTTTTGGGGATGCGGATTACGTCGCGCGAGAGATCTTCAAAGCGCCGGATATCGTCGATTACACGGTAAAAGAGAGCATTACGGACCGCGTTGCGCGCAAATTCGGCGCTGCGGTCGGCGCCGGCGCGGTTCGGGCGATGGCGCTCGGCGCAAAAATGAATCTGCATTGAACGCGCAGTAATAAAAGAAGCCCGCGCGGTCGGCTTTGGCCGATTGCGAGGGCTTTGTCTTTGCGGGCACGTTTCGGGGCGGCCTGGTGTTCGCTGTCTGCCCGGTACTCGCGCTCAGGCCGCCAGAATCAGAAAAATCGCCGGCCGCTTATGCAGGTCGATCTCAGACTTCTTTTTCCAGTCCGCAACGCTCCGGCTTGCGATGACTTCGCTCGGCAGCGTCAGATCGACCGCCACACAAACGAGCGTCGACGGCGCGCAGGTCGCGAGCAACGTATCGAGCAATGCGCGATTCCGGTACGGCGTTTCGATGAAGATCTGCGTTTGCTTGCTCTTGCGCGACTGTTGCTCGAGATCGCGCAGACGTTTGGCGCGCTCGGCGGCGTCGACGGGCAGGTAGCCGTGAAACGCGAAAGTCTGGCCGTTCAGCCCCGACGCCATAAGCGCGAGCAGAATCGAACTCGGTCCGACCAGCGGCACGACTTTCACGCCGCGCTCGTGCGCGCGTCGCACGAGTAGTGCGCCCGGGTCCGCGACTGCCGGGCAGCCAGCCTCGGAGACGAGGCCTGCGTCGGTCCCCGAGAGTAGCGGCGCGAGCAGCTTGTCAATTTCCCCGCCCGGCGTATTGACGTTCAGTTCGCGAATCTCGATCTCCTGAATGGGCCGTTCGGTGCCGACTTTTTTCAGGAACGCGCGCGTGGTTTTCGCGTTTTCGCCAATGTAATAGTGCAGCGACGCCGCACGGGCGCGCACGGGCGCGGGCAGCACCAGCTCGAGTGCGCTTGCGTCGCCTTCGCCGAGTGTGTTCGGAATCAGATAGAGCGTACCGGTCATCATGCCCCCAGAAGCGGATAGTCGGCCGCGAGCAGCATGTGCGACAACGCGATGAGCGGCAGGCCGACGAGCGCGGTCGGGTCGTCGGAATGGATCGCCTCCAGCAGCGCGATGCCGAGTCCTTCGGATTTGGCGCTGCCGGCCACGTCGTACGGCGTTTCGGCGCGCAGATACGCGTCGAGGGCCGCGTCCGGCAGGTTGCGAAAGCGCACGCGGGTGATCACATCGACGGTCTGCGCGCTGTCCGTCGCGCTGTCGAACAGACACAGTGCGCTATGGAACAGCACCTCGCGACCACGCATCGCCTGCAACTGCGCGAGCGCCCTGTCGTGCGTGCCGGGTTTGCCGATCTGCAGGCCGTCATAGGTGGCGACCTGGTCGGAGCCGATCACGAGCGCGCGTTCGGCGGCGGCGAGGCATTTGGCGACCGCGCGCGCTTTGGCTTCGGCGAGGCGCAGCGCGGTGGTATCGGGTGTTTCACCGGCGAGTGGGGTTTCGTCGATCGCGGGCACGACGATGTCGAACGGCACGCGCAGGCGTTCGAGCAACTCGCGGCGATACTGCGAACTCGATGCCAGAATCAGGCGTGGCGGGCATTTGGAGGAATCAGACATGGTTTGCGGGCAACGGAAGAGGCGGGTCGTACGGGGTCGCGCGAGGCTCGTGTGCGTACGGGCTTAAGTGTTTGACTCGAAAAGACAAAACGGATATGATTTTGGGCTTTTCACGGTATGCTTGCGCCTGAAGGGTCTCGGCGCGTTCAGCGGCTTTCGGCAGCCGGAAGGTCGAAGAAAGCTCGGCAGGTTGAACGCAATGGCCACTGGCTGCCTCGCACACCGGATTATCTTCGCGGCGGATCTGATCGTCCTTCGCGAATCACCCCGGCAACTTGCTTGCCGACGCAGGAGCGCACATGACTCAACATCCTGGCAAACCTGCAGGTCCGTCCGACCCGCATGAACTCGATCTGTTCGAATTTGCGCGAAGTGGGCGTCAGGCTGCGGGTGTCGTGCGCGTCTCGCAACTGCCGCGCATGTTAAACGAAGTCCCGGCGGAAGCGCCAGATCGCGACACCGCGTTCACATGGCAGGCCGAAGGGACGACGCAACCGGAATTGCAGGACGACGGCACCGAAGGTCCCCAGCCTTATCTGCGGCTGGCGATTCATGGTGCCGCGTGGCTCGAATGCCAGCGGTGCTTGACGCCGTATTCGCAGGCGTTCAACGTCGATGCAACTTACCGGATCGTCAGTACGGAGGCGGAAGCCGAAGAGTTTCCGCTCGACGAGGATGAAGTCGAGGTGATCGTGGGCTCGCGCCAGTTCGATCTCATCGACTTGATCGAAGAAGAGTTGCTGCTTTCCTTGCCGCTCGTGCCGAAACACGAGGTCTGTCCTGAAGTGCACGAGAGCCTTGTCTCTGGTGCGGACGGCAGCGAAGGGGAGGGTGACGAAGCCGCGCAGCACGAAGCTGGCGATGTCGGCGAGCCGGATCAATCCAGCGAGCGGCGCAATCCGTTCGCGGCGCTCGAGAGTCTGAAACGCGACGAACCGGGCGGCAAGAAGCACTGAATAGTTGCAGGGGGCGCGATGCTGGCGCATTGGCCATTCGGCCAGTGGTTAAGTCCGTATCGGGCTGTGTTAGAATTCGGAAAATTTTTTGGAGTTTTAGTCATGGCAGTTCAACAAAACAAGAAGTCGCCGTCGAAGCGCGGCATGCACCGTTCGCACGATTTCCTGACGGCAGCGCCGCTGGCCGTTGAGCCGAGCACGGGCGAAGTGCATCTGCGTCACCACATCAGCCCGAACGGCTACTATCGCGGCAAGAAAGTCGTCAAGACGAAGAACGACTAATCGTTGACTGCGATGCGCCCTGTGGCGTTTCGCGTAGCGATCGGCTCGCTTGACATTTTCCCGGTTCGGCAAAAAGGCGGCATTCAACTGCCGCTTTTTTGTGTCTGAAATTCGTCGCACTCCATGACAGTAAAGCTCACGATAGATTGCATGGGAGGCGACCACGGCCCGTCCGTGACCGTTCCCGCTGCCGTCAACTTCGTTCGTTCGCATCCCGATGCGCAGTTGCTGCTCGTCGGCATTGAAAGTGCGATTCGTGCGCAGCTGAAGAAGCTCAAGGCTCAGGATCTGCCGGCGCTGACCGTCGTGCCTGCTACCGAGGTCGTCGCGATGGACGATCCGGTCGAGGTCGCGCTGCGCAAGAAAAAAGATTCGTCGATGCGCGTGGCGCTGAACCGCGTCAAGGAAGGCGAGGCGCAAGCCTGTATTTCCGCCGGCAACACCGGCGCACTGATGGCGGTCTCGCGTTATGTGCTGAAAACGCTGTCGGGTATCGAACGCCCGGCCATCGCGTTCGCCCTGCCCAATCCCACCGGCTATACGATGATGCTCGACCTGGGCGCCAACGTCGACTGCGAGCCGCAGCACCTGCTGCAGTTCGCCGAGATGGGGCACGCGCTCGTGTCCGCGCTCGAAGGCAAAGAGCGGCCCACCATCGGCCTGCTCAACATCGGCGAAGAAGTCATCAAGGGCAATGACATCATCAAGCGCGCCGGCGAACTGCTGCGTGCGAGTACACTGAACTTTCATGGCAATGTCGAAGGCGACGACATCTACAAGGGCACCGTCGACGTAATCGTCTGCGATGGCTTTGTCGGCAATGTCGCGCTGAAGACGTCGGAAGGTCTCGCGCAGATGCTGTCCAACATCATCAAGGAAGAGTTTGGCCGTTCGTGGCTGACCAAGGTGATGGCGGTGCTCGCGCTGCCGGTATTGATGCGCTTCAAGAAACGCGTCGACCATCGGCAATACAATGGCGCCGCGCTGCTCGGCTTGCGCGGTCTCGTGATCAAAAGCCACGGTTCCGCCGATGCCTACGCGTTTGAGTGGGCTATCAAACGCGGGTATGATGCCGTCAAAAACGGCGTGCTGGAGCGCCTTGCGCGAGCGATGGAAGAGAACGCAGGTTCTCTCGAACAGGCGGCGCGCGACGCAAGCGGTGCGGGTCACGCAAGCCCGATCGCAGGCCAGCCGGCCGAGCCCTACGCTGCGCAATCCTCGAAGGCATAATGGCTCAATCCACAATCTACTCCCGCGTGCTGGGCACCGGCAGCTATCTGCCGTCCAACCGCGTCACCAATCAGGATCTGGCTGAGCGTCTCGGCAGGCAAGGTGTCGAAACGAGCGACGAATGGATCGTCGCGCGCACGGGCATCCATGCCCGCCACTTCGCCGATCCCGACGTCACGACCAGCGACCTCGCGTTGATCGCCTCGCAGCGCGCGATCGAAGCGGCGGACATCGATCCCCAGTCCATCGATCTGATCGTCGTCGCCACTTCCACGCCGGACTTTGTGTTCCCGAGCACCGCCTGCCTGCTGCAGAACAAGCTCGGCATCAAGAATCAGGGCGCCGCGTTCGACGTGCAGGCGGTCTGCTCAGGCTTCGCTTACGCGGTCGCGACAGTGGACAGTCTGATTCGCACCGGTCAGCATCGCACGGCTCTCGTGGTCGGCGCGGAAACATTCTCGCGCATCCTCGATTTCAACGACCGCACCACCTGCGTGCTGTTCGGCGACGGCGCCGGCGCGGTGATCCTGCAAGCCTCCGACGAACCGGGCGTGCTCTCGAGCGCGCTGCACGCGGACGGCAGCCATTCGAACATTCTATGCACGCCGGGCAACGTGAACGGCGGCGTGGTCGCTGGCAGCGCGTTCCTGCACATGGACGGTCAGGCGGTGTTCAAGCTTGCCGTCAACGTGCTGGAGAAAGTCGCCATCGAAGCATTGGAAAAAGCCGATCTGAAGCCCGAGCAGATCGACTGGCTGATTCCGCATCAGGCCAATATCCGCATCATGCAAAGCACCTGCCGCAAGCTCGGCCTGCCGCAGGAGCGCATGGTCGTCACGGTGGGCGAGCACGGCAATACGTCGGCGGCGTCCATTCCGCTTGCACTCGACGTCGCGGTGCGCGACGGCCGCATCAAGCGCGGCCAGAACGTGCTGATCGAGGGCGTCGGCGGCGGCTTCACGTGGGGCGCGTCGGTCATTCGCTACTGAGCGCGACGACGCATCGCAGGGCGTAGCTGGGGGCGCCTGCGCGGCCGGAGTAATACCGCGCGCCATCGGGCAGCCGCGGCCGGCAGCCACATCCGATTAAACAGATTTTGGGGACGATATGAAATTCGCGTTCGTTTTTCCTGGGCAGGGCTCGCAGGCGGTCGGCATGCTCAATGCATTCGCCGGTCACGCAGTCGTGCGTGAGACGGTTCAGGAAGCCTCCGACGCACTCAACCAGGACCTCGGCAAGCTGATCGCCGAAGGCCCCGCCGAAGATCTCAATCTCACCACCAACACCCAGCCGGTCATGCTGACCGCGGCCTACGCTACCTATCGCGCGTGGCAGCAGGCGGGCGGCCCGGCGCCGGCGATCGTCGCCGGCCATAGCCTCGGCGAATACACGGCGCTCGTCGCGGCCGGCGCGCTAGCTTTCCGCGACGCGGTGCCGCTCGTGCGTTTCCGCGCGCAGGCGATGCAAACCGCGGTGCCGGTGGGCGAAGGCGGCATGGCCGCGATTCTCGGCCTCGACGACGACACGGTGCGCGCGGTCTGCGCGGAAGCGTCGGTCGCGGGCGTCGTCGAAGCGGTCAATTTCAATGCGCCGGCGCAAGTCGTGATCGCGGGCCACAAGGCCGCGGTCGAGAAAGCCTGCGAATTCGCGAAGGCCAAAGGTGCGAAGCGCGCGCTGCCGCTGCCGGTGTCGGCGCCGTTCCACTCGTCGCTGCTCAAGCCGGCGTCGGATCAATTGCGCGAATACCTCGCGAGCATCGACGTGCAGGTGCCGTCGATTCCCGTCATCAACAACGTCGACGTCGCCGTGGTCAACGAGCCGGCCAAAATCAAGGACGCGCTGGTGCGCCAGGCGGCTGGTGCGGTGCGCTGGGTCGAATGCGTGCAGGCAATGGCCGCGCAGGGCGTCACGCACGTGATCGAATGCGGCCCGGCCAAGGTCCTTGCGGGTTTGACCAGGCGCATCGACGGCAATCTCGGCGGCGCATCGGTGTTCGATCCGGCATCGCTCGAAGAAACGCTGAAGCTCGTGACGGCAGGCTGAGCGCTTTCGCGAGCGGGTATCGGCAGAGCCGTGCCGCGCTGGCGCGGCCTCCCTCGACAGACGAATCAACAAGAATCAATGAGCCCTATTTGAAGGGCATCCGGACTGACAGATGGAAAAGACTCTCGACAAGCAGATCGCAATCGTAACGGGCGCATCGCGCGGCATCGGCCGTGCGATCGCGATGGAACTCGCGCGTCAGGGCGCGACGGTCATCGGCACCGCGACCAGCGAAAGCGGCGCGACGGCGATCACCGAGGCGTTCAAGGCGGCCGGGGTGAGCGGCCGCGGCGCGGTGCTCGACGTCAACGACGCGGCCGCGGCCGAAGCGCTTATCGACGGCACGGTCAAGGAATTCGGCGCGCTGAACGTGCTGGTGAACAACGCCGGCATCACGCAGGATCAACTGGCGATGCGCATGAAGGACGACGACTGGGACGCGGTGGTCGACACCAACCTGAAGTCGGTGTTCCGTCTGTCGCGTGCGGTGCTGCGCCCGATGATGAAAGCGAAGGGCGGTCGGATCATCAATATCACGTCGGTGGTCGGCTCGGCCGGCAACCCTGGCCAGATCAACTACGCCGCCGCGAAGGCGGGCGTCGCGGGCATGACGCGCGCGCTCGCGCGCGAGATCGGCAGCCGTGGCATCACGGTCAATTGCGTGGCGCCTGGCTTCATCGATACCGACATGACCAAGGCGCTGCCCGAAGAGCAGCAGACCGTGCTGAAAACGCAGATTCCGCTCGGCCGTCTCGGCAGCCCGGAAGACATCGCGCACGCGGTCGCTTTCCTCGCGTCGCCGCAAGCGGGCTACATCACCGGCACGACGCTGCACGTGAACGGCGGCATGTACATGCAGTAACCAAATTCGGTTACTATCCGCGCCTTGATGCGTTCGCAGAAGCACGAGGCGCATGCGTTGACAGGAACCCGAAGCGCCGCTTTTTTGCCGGGTCAAACCTGATAAAATGCGCGCACCTGTATTTTTGAACTTCTTTTCCCTTGGAGGGGTAATGGACAATATCGAACAGCGCGTCAAGAAGATCGTCGCGGAACAACTGGGCGTTGCGGAAGCGGAAATCAAGAACGAAGCGTCGTTCGTGAACGATCTGGGCGCCGACTCGCTCGACACCGTTGAGCTCGTGATGGCCCTCGAAGACGAATTCGGCATGGAAATTCCGGATGAAGAAGCCGAGAAGATCACCACCGTTCAGCAAGCGATCGACTACGCTCGCGCGAACGTCAAGGCCTAAGGTCATTCGCGCCTGCGTTTCTGCACGGGTCGCGCATGACGCCCTGCCGTGCCGCTTGCCGGCGCCAGCAGGGTCGGCGCTATGGGGTGTGTCCATTGACACGCCATACGCCACGCCGCTTGCCACGCAGGAGCCAGCGATGTTGACAGCGCAACTTTCCGCGCGATTGCCGACTTAAACAGCCACAGGGCACACAGGGCGATTCCTGTGGGCGCTGTGGCTTTTGCTTTTGTCATCTATGAAAAAGGGGTTACCGTGAGCCGCCGTCGTGTTGTTGTTACAGGCCTGGGGCTGATTTCGCCTGTTGGCAATAATGTTGCCGATGGCTGGGCCAATCTGGTCGCCGGCAAGTCTGGGATTGCCAATATCACGAAGTTCGATGCGTCGAACTTCTCGACTCGTTTCGCCGGCGAGGTGAAGGGCTTCAATATCGAGGACTACATCCCCGGTAAGGAAGCGCGCCACATGGATACGTTCATCCACTACGGCGTGGCCGCGGGCATCCAGGCCATGCAGGACAGCGGGCTCGAAGTCACCGACGAGAATTCGGAGCGCATTGGCGTGGTGGTCGGTTCGGGCATCGGCGGTCTGCCGATGATCGAAATCACCCAAACCGAATTGCTCAATCGCGGCCCGCGCCGCATTTCGCCGTTCTTCGTGCCGGCTTCGATCATCAACATGATCTCCGGCCACCTGTCGATCAAGTTCGGCATCAAGGGTCCGAATCTGTCGATCGTCACCGCGTGCACGACCGGTCTGCACTGCATCGGCGAGGCTTCGCGCCTGATCGAATACGGCGACGCCGACGTGATGATTGCCGGCGGCGCGGAATCGACCGTGTCCCCGCTCGGTATCGGCGGCTTTGCGGCGGCGCGCGCGCTGTCGCAACGCAATGACGATCCGGCAACCGCTAGCCGTCCGTGGGACAAGGACCGCGACGGCTTCGTGCTCGGCGAAGGCGCGGGCGTGATGGTGCTCGAAGAATACGAGCACGCGAAGGCGCGTGGCGCGAAGATCTACGCGGAAATCGGCGGCTACGGCATGAGCGGCGATGCGTACCACATGACCGCGCCGCTCGAAGACGGCGACGGCGCACGCCGCTGCATGCTCGCAGCGCTGAAGAACGCGGGCATCAACGGCGATCAGGTGAACTACCTGAACGCGCACGGCACGTCCACGCCGCTCGGCGATCTGGCGGAAACGACCGGCATCAAGCGGGCGTTCGGCGACCACTCGAAGGACATGGTCGTCAATTCGACCAAGTCGATGACGGGCCACCTGCTGGGCGGCGCCGGCGGTCTGGAGTCGGTGTTCACGGTGCTCGCCGTGCATCACCAGGTCTCGCCTCCGACCATCAACATCTTCAACCAGGACCCGGCCTGCGATCTCGATTACTGCGCAAACACCGCGCGGGACATGAAGATCGACGTCGCGCTGAAGAACTCGTTTGGGTTCGGCGGTACGAACGGCACGCTGGTGTTCAAGCGCGCCTGATCACGGGTGACGCATCAGTTCGCGACGCCGGCTTCGCCGGCGCTTTCCCCCGCACCGGCAACGTTGAGCAGGACGACGCAGCGGATTGCGTTGCGTCGCTCTGTCGCAATGCGTGCCGCGGCGGGGGCGTTCGTGCTGATTGCGACGTTAGCCGTTTATACCTGCCTCGCGCCGCGCTTGGGCGCGTGGCAGGCCGCTGCGTTGACGCTCGCCGTCGCAGCGGTCCTTGCACTGTGCGCGGCTAGGCATGACGCGGCGCAGCCAACCGCGCTGCATATCGCGATGGGCGAGATTTCCGCCTGGAACCGCGCAGGTGAATTGCTCGCGCGAGGTCGCGTCGTCGGTTGCGCGCAGTGGAGCAGCCGTTTGTTGGTGCTCGCGCTCGCGCCCGAGAGTGGTCGAAGGCGTGGCCTCATGCGTGCGCCGCTGGGCCGTACGCGCTCCCTGCTGCTCGCCGCCGACGCGCTGCCGCCCAATGTTTTCCGCGAACTTTCCGTGCTGGGCCGGCGTGCGGCCGGCGCCTGACTGTAACGACTGTAACCGCTGTTACCGTAGTAACGTGCCCTCACGAGGGGGACGCTACAATGGTCCCCCGCCATGCGCCCTATAGTTAACGGATTTATCAGGTGAGCGAAAAAGAAATTGATCAGGTGCTGGTCGAACGCGTCCAGAAGGGCGACAAGGCCGCGTTCGAGCTTCTGGTCTCCAAATACCACCGCAAGATTCTCCGGCTGATCTCGCGTCTCGTGCGGGACCCCGCCGAAGTCGAAGACGTCGCACAGGACGCATTTATCAAGGCGTATCGCGCGTTGCCGCAGTTTCGCGGCGAGTCGGCGTTTTATACGTGGTTGTACCGGATTGCGGTCAATACCGCGAAGAACTACCTTGCCACCCAGGGCCGGCGCGCGCCGACCTCGACCGAAGCGGATGCTGAAGAAGCTGAAACTTTCTCCGACGCTGACCAACTAAGGGATATCAACACGCCTGAGTCGATGTTGATGAGCAAGCAGATCGCCGAGACGGTCAATGCTGCGATGGCGGTTTTACCGGAAGAATTGCGCACCGCCATTACTCTTCGAGAAATTGAGGGTTTGAGCTACGAGGAAATCGCTGAGATGATGGGTTGCCCGATTGGCACAGTCAGATCACGAATTTTCCGCGCTCGCGAAGCCATTGCGGCAAAATTGCGACCGTTGCTTGACACACCCGAAGGCAAGCGCTGGTAGAGGCTTTTGAACGTCCAGCAGGCTTGGCGGGGCAGCGGCGCAATATCTGGTTTAGTGGTGTCACTACGGGGTATTTGGAAGATGGGGAGCATCATGGGGTCGGTCTCGATGCAATCGCAAGCGGGCTCGCGCGGCGAGCGTCTGTCCGCTTTCGTCGACGGTGAATTGTTTGGCGAAGAGCATCTGAATCTGGACAAGTTTCTTGCGGAACTGGACGGCGATGATCGCGCTGCCTGGTCGAGCTACCACCTGATCGGCGACGCGCTACGTTCCGACGATCTGGCAGTCAGCCCCGCACGGAGCAGCGCCTTTCTCAGCGGTTTTGCCGCGCGCCTCGAAAGCGAGCCGCATGTGCTGGCGCCAGCCGCCGCGTCCGCGTCGGTCACGCGCCGCCTGCTCGGGCTGCGCCGGCGAGTCGTGCCGGCTTTTGCCGTCGCTGCCGCGGCCGCTACCTTGACCTGGATCGTCGTGCCGCAGCTGCAGGGCGCGCCGGGTGGTCCGGGTGCCCAGCTCGCTTCGCTACAATCGCACGCCGACCCGGTGCAGCGTGTCGCCATGGCCTCGGTGCCCGCGCAAGACTCCAACATCATTCGCGACGCGAGCCTCGATCAATACCTCGAAGCTCATCAGCAATTCGCGCAGCAACCGGCGCTGGCAGGCTCGATGCCGGTGATTCGCGCTGCCTCAGTCTCCACGCAGGGCCAATAGTTTGATGCAGACTCCGCGGTTCAATAAAACGACTATCTGGGGGCGGTTGCCAGCATTTCTGTTCTGTGCAGCCGTGTTGTTGTCCGCTACACCGCGGGTCTTCGCTCAAGACGATCCGGTCGTCGCCCGTCGCACGGCCGCCGAACTGCTCGACCGCATCCATCAGGCCGCCCAACAGCAGAACTACGAGGGCGCCTTCGTCTATCAGCGCGGCAATTTCGTGCAGACGTCGCGCATTGCGCATTACTCCACGCATACGGACGGCGAGTTCGAGCAGCTCGAAAGCCTCGACGGCAAGCCGCGCAAAATGCTGCGCCACAACGACGACATGTACACGTTCCTGCCGGAACGGCGTATCGTGGTCTTCGAAAAGCGGCAGAACAAGGATTCATTCCCCGCGCTGCTGTCCGTGAACGGCGAGCAGGTACTGTCCGTCTACGAGCCGAAGATGCTGGGTGATGACCGCGTCGCGGGCGTCGACAGTCTGGTGATGGAACTGGATCCGAAAGACGCGTACCGGTTCGCGTACAAGCTTTGGGCCGACAACAAGACCGGTCTGCTGCTGCGCGCGCAGACGCTCGACCCGAGCGGCCAGGTGCTCGAGCAACTGTCGTTTTCGCAGGTCCGCATCGGCGTGCCGGTCGACAAAGCGGGCATCGTCAACGGCATTCGCAATCTCACGGGCTGGACGGTCGTGCGTCCGCCAGTCGAGCCGGTCGACATGGCCGCGCAGGGTTGGCTAATCAATCCGTCGGTGCGGGGTTTTCATATCATCCGTCAGTTGCGCCGTCCGATGGCGTCGCGCGAGGCGGGGCAGCCGCCGATCCCGGTCGACCAGGCCGTGTTTTCCGACGGCCTCGCGGCGATTTCGGTTTTCGTCGAGCCGGTCGAGAACAACACGCGCAAAGAGGGCACGGGCGATAGCGGCGCGACGCACGTCCTGGTCAAGCGTCAGGGTGACTTCTGGATTACCCTGCTCGGTGAGGTGCCCCAAACCACATTGCAGCAATTCGCGTCTGCCATAGAATACAAAGCTCCGAAGTAACCCTTCCGAATCCTGAAATCCCTCGGCTTGCTACGATATGACGACTTTCTCGGTGCGCAAATTCCTCGCGGCCGTAGTGGTGGCGGCGTGTTTGCCGCTTGTGCCGCATATGGCATCAGCGGCTCCCGCTGCCAATCTGCCCGACTTCACTGACCTCGTCGACAAGGTAGGCCCGGCGGTCGTCAATATTCGCACGACAACGCGCGTGTCGAACGGTAGTTCCCGCGGCGGCCTGCCGCCGGGTATGGACGACGGCGATATGTCGGAGTTCTTCCGGCGCTTCTTCGGGATTCCGTTGCCGCAGTCACCGCAATCACCGCGCGGTGGTGATAACGGCGGTGGCGGTGGAGGGGGGGGCGGCAGCGGCGGCAGCCCGGATTCACAGGACAACACCGACCCCGAACAGAACAGCGGGGTGGGCTCGGGCTTCATCCTGTCGGCGGACGGCTACGTGATGACCAACGCTCACGTCGTCGACGACGCGGATACGATCTACGTGACGCTGACCGACAAGCGCGAATTCAAGGCGAAGCTGATCGGGGTCGACGACCGTACCGACGTCGCGGTCGTGAAGATCAACGCGTCGAATCTGCCGACCATCACGATCGGCGATTCAAACAAGGTGCGCGTCGGCGAATGGGTCGTCGCGATCGGGTCGCCGTTCGGTCTCGAAAACACGGTGACGGCCGGTATCGTCAGCGCGAAGGGACGCGACACCGGCGACTACCTGCCGTTCATCCAGACCGACGTAGCCGTCAATCCGGGCAACTCGGGCGGCCCGCTAATCAACATGCAAGGCGAAGTGATCGGCATCAATTCGCAGATTTACAGCCGCACCGGCGGTTTCATGGGCATTTCGTTCGCGATTCCGATCGACGAAGCGATGCGGGTGGCCGATCAGCTGAAGAGTTCGGGCAAGGTGGTGCGCGGCCGCATCGCGGTGGCGATCGGTGAAGTGACGAAAGACGTCGCCGATTCGCTCGGCTTGCCGAAGGCGCAGGGCGCGCTCGTCAGCAGCGTCGAGCCGGGCGGCCCGGCCGACAAGGCCGGCGTGCAGCCGGGCGACATCATCCTGAAGTTCAACGGTCATTCGGTCGACACCGCCACGGACCTGCCGCGCATGGTCGGCGATACGAAGCCGGGCACGAAGACGTCGATCTCGATCTGGCGCAAGGGTCAGACGCGCGAACTGCCGATCACGATCTCGGAAATGCAGTCGGACAAGGTCGCGAAAGCGGATCAAAAGAAGCCACAGGCGCCGAAGCAGCGCGCGACCAACGCGCTTGGCATCGCGGTCAGCGACATTCCCGCCGATCAGCAGAAAGCGCTGAAGATTCAGAATGGCGTGCAGATCGACGCGGTCGACGGTCCGGCAGCCCGTGTCGGGCTCCAAAAGGGCGACATCATCCTGCGGGTTGGCGACATGGATGTGACGAGCGCGAAACAGTTCGACGAACTGACCTCACACCTCGATTCGCAGAAGATGGTCGCGTTGCTGGTGCGTCGCGGCGACAACACGCAGTTTGTGCCGATCCGTCCGCGCAGCGCGCAGAAATGACAAAGACGGCTTCGCTCACGCTCTATGGGCGCGCGTGGTGCCATCTGTGCGAGGACATGCGCGCCGCGCTCGAGCCGTTACTGGCCGAGTTCGGTGCGCAACTGGCGGTGATCGACGTCGACAGCGATCCGTTGCTCGAAGCTCGTTACAACGAGTGGGTGCCGGTGCTGGTATGCGATGGCGTCGAGTTGTGCCACTACCATCTCGACGAAGCGCGAGTGCGCGCAGCATTGGCGGCGCATGCGTCGCGTGTGGCCGCGGCGTCCTGATTTACATCCGCGCGGCATGGCGATTCGCGCGATCCATGCGCGGATTGTCGCGACTCGCCGCGATGCGCAGGGTAAATTTCTCGCATCTTCTACGCCGTCTTGAGGCCCGCGCTATGCAAGATGCGCCGGCCGAGGGGCTTTTCGGCTAAAATAGATAGGTTTTTCACCTACTTACAAGGCGTGCTCCGCTATTGTCCGGGCGCGCCTTTTCGCTTGATCGGCACTGAATGGATCATATTCGTAACTTCTCGATCATTGCGCACATCGACCATGGCAAGTCGACGCTCGCCGATCGCATCATCCAGATTTGTGGTGGTCTGTCCGACCGCGAGATGGAAGCTCAGGTGCTCGACTCGATGGATCTCGAGCGCGAGCGCGGCATTACCATCAAGGCGCAAACCGCCGCGTTGTCGTATCGCGCGCGCGACGGCCGAGTCTACAACCTGAACATGATCGACACCCCCGGGCACGTCGACTTCTCGTACGAAGTCAGCCGCTCGCTGTCCGCGTGCGAAGGTGCGCTGCTCGTCGTCGACGCGAGCCAGGGCGTGGAGGCGCAAACCGTCGCCAACTGCTACACGGCCATCGAACTCGGCGTCGAAGTGGTGCCGGTGTTGAACAAGATCGATCTGCCGGCGGCGAACCCCGAAAACGCGATCGCCGAGATCGAGGACGTGATCGGCATCGATGCGACCGACGCCACACATTGCAGCGCGAAGACCGGCCTCGGCGTCGAAGACGTGCTCGAAGCGCTGATCGCGAAAGTACCGCCGCCGAAGGGCGATCCGGAAGCGCCGCTGCAGGCGCTCATCATCGACTCGTGGTTCGACAACTACGTCGGTGTCGTGATGCTCGCGCGCATCGTCAACGGCACGCTGCGCCCGAAGGACAAGATCCGCCTGATGGCAACCGGCGCGCAGTATCCGGTGGAACATATCGGCGTGTTCACGCCGAAGTCGAAGAATCTCGAATCGCTGTCGGCGGGGCAGGTGGGCTTCATCATCGCCGGCATCAAGGAACTCGCGGCGGCGAAGGTCGGCGACACGGTTACGCTGGTGAACCAGCCGGCGGCCGAGCCGCTGCCGGGCTTCAAGGAGGTGAAGCCGCAGGTGTTCGCGGGTCTCTATCCGGTCGAAGCGAACCAGTACGACGCGCTGCGCGACTCGCTCGAAAAGCTGAAGCTGAACGACGCGTCGCTGCAGTACGAGCCGGAAGTGTCGCAAGCGCTCGGTTTCGGGTTCCGCTGCGGCTTCCTCGGTCTGTTGCACATGGAAATCGTGCAGGAACGTCTCGAGCGTGAGTTCGACATGGACCTGATCACGACGGCGCCGACCGTGGTCTACGAAGTTCTGCAGCGCGACGGCACAACCCTGATGGTCGAGAATCCGGCCAAGATGCCGGAGCCATCGAAGATCGAGGAAGTGCGCGAGCCGATCGTCACCGTGAACCTCTACATGCCGCAAGACTACGTCGGCGCGGTGATCACGTTGTGTACGCAGAAGCGCGGCAACCAGATCAACATGCAGTATCACGGTCGTCAGGTCCAGCTGACGTACGAAATCCCGATGGGCGAAGTCGTGCTCGATTTCTTCGATCGTCTGAAGTCGATTTCGCGGGGTTACGCGTCGATGGATTACGAGTTCAAGGAATACCGCGCGTCGGACGTCGTGAAGGTCGACATGCTGATCAACGGCGACAAGGTCGATGCGCTGTCGGTGATCGTCCATCGCTCGCAAAGCCAGTATCGCGGCCGCGAAGTGGCAGCGAAAATGCGCGAGCTGATTCCGCGTCAGATGTACGACGTAGCGGTTCAAGCCACGATCGGTTCGAACATTATCGCGCGCGAAAACATTAAAGCGTTGCGTAAGAACGTGCTGGCAAAATGCTACGGCGGTGATATCACGCGTAAGAAGAAGCTGCTTGAAAAGCAGAAGGCAGGCAAGAAGCGAATGAAGCAGGTGGGCTCGGTTGAAATCCCGCAAGAGGCTTTCCTCGCTATTCTGCGTGTCGAAGACAAATAAGTTGAATAACGGAACCCTATGAATTTCGCGCTGATTCTTTTTGTGCTCGTCGTTTTGACGGGTGTCGCATGGGTCGCGGACAAACTGGTTTTCCTGCCGAAACGGCGCCGCGAGGCAGAAGCCGCAGTCGCCGAATTCGATCGTCAGCAGGCGCGCATCGGCGAGCGTTTCGCCGATGAAAACGCCGCGCAAACCCGCGCGCGTTTGCGTGACGACAAGCTGCGTCAGCCGTGGTGGCTCGAATATACGGCGAGTTTTTTTCCGGTGATTCTGGTGGTGTTCGTCGTGCGCTCGTTCGTGGTCGAGCCGTTCAAGATCCCATCCGGCTCCATGGTGCCGACGCTGCTGGTGGGCGACTTCATCCTCGTCAATAAATTCGAATACGGTCTTCGTTTGCCGATCACCAATACGAGGATCACGCAGGGCCGTCCGGTCCAGCGCGGCGACGTGGTGGTGTTCCGTTATCCGAAAGACGAATCGGTCGACTACATCAAGCGTGTGATTGGCCTGCCGGGCGATGTGGTCGAGTATCAGGACAAGAAGTTGACCGTCAACGGCAAGCCGGTGCCAGAAACGCCGCTGCCCGATTATCTCGACGAAGAGCGGCTCGGCTACGCGAAGCAGTTCCAGGAAGATATCGACGGCCGCAAGAACGCGATTCTGAATAATCCGGCGGTGCCGCCGTTCATCGTTGGTGCGGAAGACTTCCCCTATCGCGACAACTGCCAATACAACGCACGTGGCGTCATCTGCAAAGTGCCGCCGGGCAACTTCTTCATGATGGGCGATAACCGTGACAACAGCGCGGATAGCCGGTACTGGGGTTTTGCGCCTGAACGCAATATCGTCGGCCGCGCATTTTTCATCTGGATGAACTTCAGCGATCTGCGACGCATCGGCTCCTTCCAGTGAGTCGTGTGCATTGATCGCTTCGTGATCACTTCATGAGCGATCACACGCCGCGCGAATAAACGGCACCGGTTATCTCGGTCGCGGCGTGTTGTCATGCTACTTTAAGAACTCGCGGTAACGTCGCTTCGCCACGCTTTTTCCTCTGGCGCCCCGCCTTTCCGCCGGGTCAGGCGCCCGCGTTATACTCTGCCCATGCCTCTATCTCCGTTGGAAAGCCGTTTGCGCTATGAATTTCGCAATGCGGAATTGCTGCGCCAGGCTTTAACACACCGCAGTCACAGCTCCACGCACAACGAACGGCTCGAATTTCTCGGCGACTCCGTTCTGAATTGCGCGGTGGCTGCGCTTTTGTTCCAACGTTTCGGCAAACTCGACGAAGGCGATCTGTCGCGCGTGCGTGCCAATCTGGTCAAACAGCAGTCCCTTTACGAGATTGCTCAGGCACTCAATATCTCCGAGGGCCTGCGCCTCGGCGAGGGTGAATTGCGCAGCGGCGGCTTCCGCCGGCCGTCCATCCTCGCGGATACGCTCGAGGCGGTGCTCGGTGCGATATTTCTCGACGGCGGCTTCGACGCTGCGCAGACGGTCATCAAACGCCTCTACGTGCCAATCCTCGATCATATCGACCCGCGTACGCTCGGCAAGGACGCTAAGACGCTGCTGCAGGAGTATCTGCAGGGCCACAAGATTGCATTGCCTACCTATACGGTCGTCGCCACCCATGGTGCGGCGCACAATCAGCAATTCGAAGTCGAATGCACGGTGCCGAAGCTCGACGTCAAGGTGTCCGGCTCGGGCGCGAGCCGTCGCGCGGCGGAGCAGGCGGCCGCAAAGAAAGCGCTCGACGAAGTAATGGCCGCGGCGCCTGCCGTAGTTGCGAAGCCGAAGCGTTCGAAAAGCGCGCGCGCCGCGAAAAACGCCGAGCAGGACATCGTGCCGGGTGTGACCGGCGTGCAGGCCGCACTGGATTTACGCACACCGGATCGCAAGAGCGCGCGCGGTGAAGGGCGGGCGCCTGCTGCGGTTGAAGCCCACGCCGACAAGTCTGCCGTGGAAAAGTCAGCGGTTGAAAGGCCTGCAGCCGAGCGTGCAGCGCCGGGCGCCGCCGGTGCGCCGTTGGCTGTCATCCGTGCCGCGCATGTGGAGTACAGCGGACATGACAAGCCGGAGCGCGCCGAGAAGTCCGAAAAGGCGGAGAGAGCCGACAAGGTTTCGGTGCACTCAGGCGAGAAACCTGTCGACAAGCCGGCCGAAAAACACACAGCGGACAAAACCCCCGACCTCAAAGCCGACGCGCCGTCACACGCGCGCAGCGCAGAGCGTCAGCGTAACCGCGAAGCCGCGCCGGGCACTACCTCATCGAGCGTTTCCGCCGCGCCCGCGTCGGTTGTCTCGGCGGCCCCGGCCGCACCTGCCGAACACGAACCCGGCGTCGCGGGCGCGGTGCAAACGCGCGTCGCCGATGCGGGCCATTGATTGCCATCGGCGTGCGCGTCGCGCACGCCGACCTGAACCTGCCGTAGTCCGAATATGAACGCTCCCACTCCCACTGGTTTTCGTTGCGGCATGGTCGCGATCGTCGGCCGCCCGAACGTCGGCAAGTCCACGCTGATGAACGCGCTGGTCGGCCAGAAAGTCAGCATCACGTCGCGCAAGGCGCAGACCACGCGCCATCGCATCACCGGCATCAACACGCTCGAAGACGCCCAGTACATCTTCGTCGACACGCCCGGTTTCCAGACCAAGCACAGCGGCGCGCTGAACCGCTCGCTGAATCGCGCCGTGACGTCGACGCTGACCTCGGTCGATGCGATCCTGTTCGTCATCGAAGCAGGCCGCTTCGGCCCCGACGACCAGAAGGTACTCGACCTGATTCCGGCGAAGGTGCCGACGTTGCTGATCGCGAACAAGCTCGATCGCGTGTCGGATAAAGACTCGCTGTTCCCGTTCATGCAGCAGATGAGCACGCTGCGCGAGTTCAACGAGATCGTGCCGCTGTCGGCGAAAAATACCGACGACATCAAGCGTCTGATGGCGACCATCAAGCCGTTCCTGCCGGAAGGCGAGCCGATCTACGGCGAGGACGACCTGACCGATCGCAGCGAGCGCTTCCTTGCGGCCGAAATCCTGCGCGAGAAAGTCTTCCGCTGGACCGGCGACGAACTGCCGTACACCAGCACCGTGCTGATCGACAAGTTCGAAACCGAAGGGCGGCTGCGCCGTATCTTCGCGACGATTCTCGTCGATCGCGACACGCACAAGGCGATGATCATCGGCCAGAAGGGCGCGAAGCTGAAGCAGATCAGCACCGAGGCGCGCCTCGACATGGCGAAGCTGTTCGACGGGCCGGTGTATCTCGAGACCTTCGTCAAGGTGAAGAGCGGCTGGGCCGACAACGAAGCCGGGCTTCGTGCGTATGGGTACGAATGACGCGTGGATGACGCTCCATTCAGACGAGGCTCCGGACCAACCGGAGCACGAGCCGTCGCGGCCCGCGCGTAGCGCGAGGAAGTCGTCGGCTCAGGCAAAAGGCGCGAAAAGCGCGAATAGCGCGCCCGCCGACGATGGCGAGCCGCGCAAAGCGCCGGCGCGTCGCGCGCCGCGCACCTCCACATCCGAATACCGGATCACCGAGCAGCCCGCGTTCGTGCTGCATAGCTACCCGTATCGCGAGACCAGCCTGATCATCGACGTGCTGTCGCGCGATCACGGTCGTCTCGCGCTCGTCGCGAAGGGCGCAAAGCGCCCGCACTCCGCGTTGCGCGGCGTGCTGCAAACGTTCCAGCCTTTGTCGCTCGCATGGTCGGGCAAATCCGAAATGCGCACGCTGACCGGCGCCGAGTGGGTCGGCGGCATGCTGCCGCTGACCGGCGACGCGCTGCTGTGCGGTTTCTATGTCAACGAACTGCTGGTGCGCTTCTGTGCGCGCGAAGACCCGCATCCGCAGTTGTTCCATCACTACGTCGTCACGCTGACGCGTCTTGCGCACGACGAGCCGCCGGTGCAGGTGCTGCGCTCGTTCGAGCGCGTGCTGCTGCGCGAGACCGGCTACGCGATGGCGCTCGACCGCACGGTCGCGCGCAAGGCCGTGCTCGCCGACGGCCGCTACGTGTTCGATCCCGAGCGCGGCGTGCGCGAGGCATCGGACGAATGGCCCGCGCAGTGGCCGGTGGTATCGGGACAAACCTTGCTCGATATGGAAAAGGACGATTACCATCGAGCGCAGACCGTCGCGCAAAGCAAAACGCTGATGCGCTTCCTGCTCAACACCTATCTCGGCGGCGCGCCGCTTGCTACCCGCCAGATCCTGATCGACCTGCAGAACTTATGAGCTTCTTCCTGACTTCGCCGACCGTGATCGACCTCGGCGTGAATATCGACCACGTTGCCACGCTGCGCAACGCGCGTGGCACGTCCTATCCCGATCCGATCCGCGCCGCGCTGATGGCCGAAGAAGCCGGCGCCGATGCGATCACGCTGCACCTGCGCGAAGATCGCCGGCATATCGTCGACGCCGACGTGCACAAGCTGCGTCCGCTGCTGAAAACGCGTATGAATCTCGAATGCGCGGTCACGGCCGAAATGCTCGACATCGCGTGCGAAGTGCAGCCGCACGACGTGTGCCTCGTGCCGGAAAAGCGCGCGGAGCTGACGACCGAAGGCGGTCTCGACGTCGCCGGCCAGTTCGAGGCGGTGCGCGCCGCATGCAAGCAACTGGCGGATGCCAACTCGCGCGTGTCGCTGTTCATCGATCCCGACGAAACGCAGATTCGCGCCGCGCACGAAGCCGGCGCACCGGTGATCGAGCTGCACACCGGCCGTTACGCGGAAGCGCACGATCCCGCCGAACAGCAGCGCGAATACGAGCGCATCGTGCGCGCGGTCGAATTCGGCACGACGCTCGGCCTCAAGGTGAACGCGGGCCACGGCCTGCACTACACGAACGTGCAGCAGATCGCGGCTATCGACGGCATCGTCGAACTCAACATCGGCCATGCGATCGTCGCGCACGCGATCTTCGCGGGCTGGGACAACGCGGTGCGCGAGATGAAGGCGATCATGGTCGCCGCGCGTCTCGGCGCGCGCGCGTAACCCAATCTCGCGACGGACGCACGCATGGCAATCTACGGAATCGGCACCGACATCGTTCAGGTCAGCCGTGTCGCAGCGGTGATGACTCGCACCAATGGCCGTTTCGCTGAGAAGGTGCTCGGTCCCGACGAACTTCGCGTCTACCACGCGCGTCAGGCCCGTTCGGCGGCGCGCGGTCTCGCGTTTCTCGCGACACGTTTTTCGGCGAAAGAGGCGTTCTCGAAGGCAATCGGCCTCGGCATGCACTGGCCGATGAGCTGGCGCGCGTTGCAGACGCTGAACCGGCCGAGCGGCGAGCCGATGGTGGTCGCCTCCGGCGAGCTGGCCGACTGGCTCGACGCGCGCGGCATCACGGCGCGCGTGACGATCAGCGACGAGCGTGATTACGCGGTGTCGTTCGTGATCGCCGAGACGCAGCGGCCGGACGAGACGGAAGGTTCGTTTGCCGCGTCGGCGTCGCGGGCTTCGTCCGCGCACTCCGCCACCGAATGAAAACGTTGAACGCGGCCGCTGACGGTCGCGTTTGTCTTTGCGACAGACTCTTTTCCAGCGGAATTCGATGAAAACCACACCCGGACCGGTGATGCTCGACGTGGTCGGCAAAACGCTGAACCGCGATGACAAAAGGCGTCTCGCTCACCCGATGACCGGCGGCGTGATCCTATTCGCGCGCCACTATGAGAGCCGCGCGCAACTGGTCGCGCTGACCGATGCGATCCGCGCGATTCGCCCGGATCTGCTGATCGCGGTCGATCACGAAGGCGGCCGCGTGCAGCGCTTTCGTACCGACGGCTTCACGGTGCTGCCGTCGATGGGCAAGCTCGGCGCGTTGTGGGACGAGGACGTGCTGCACGCGACGAAGGTGACGACCGCGGTCGGCTACATCCTCGCCGCGGAATTGCGCGCATGCGGTATCGACATGAGCTTCACGCCGGTGCTCGACCTGGACTATGGGCACTCGCAGGTGATCGGCGATCGCGCGTTCCATCGCGATCCGCGCGTGGTCGCGCTGCTCGCGAAGAGCCTCAATCACGGTCTCGCGCTCGCCGGCATGAGCAACTGCGGCAAGCATTTTCCGGGGCACGGATTCGCGCAGGCAGATTCGCACGTCGCGATGCCCGTCGACGAACGCCCGCTCGACGAGATCCTCGGCAACGACATCGCGCCGTACGACTGGCTCGGTCTGTCGCTTGGCGCGGTGCTGCCCGCGCACGTCGTCTATCCGGCGGTCGACGCGAAACCGGCCGGCTTCTCGCGCATCTGGCTGCAGGACATCCTGCGCGGCAAGCTCGGCTTCGAAGGCGCGATCTTCAGCGACGATCTATCGATGGAAGCCGCGCGCCAGGGCGGCACGCTGACCGAAGGCGCGCAAGCCGCGCTGGAGGCCGGCTGCGACATGGTGCTGGTCTGCAACCAGCCGGACGAAGCGGAGAAGGTGCTCGACGCACTGCGCGTCACGCCGTCGAAGGAATCGCTGCGGCGGCTGAAGCGCATGCGGCCGCGCGGCAAGGCGCTCACGTGGAGCAAGCTGATGGCCGAGCCACGGTACGCCGAAGCGCAGAAGCTGCTTCGCAGTACCTTTGCATAAATGGCAATGGCGCCTTGAAGCAATTCAAGGCGCCATTTCTTTATCAGCTTCGACTGGCTCGAACCGTCGTCGAGCAATCGCTCAGTTCAAGCGCATGCGCTGCAGCTTGTTATACAGCGTCTTCGGGCTGATTCCCAGCAACGACGCGGCGCGATGCCGCGTGCCGCCGACCGCATCGAGCGTCGCTCGAATCAGCATTTCTTCGACATCCGCGAGCGGCGTGCCGACCGTCACCTGCACGCGGCTACCGTTCAGCTCGCGGCCGTTGGCCGTGCCGGCTTCGTCGGCGCGCAACGATTCGATCACGTCGCCCGATGCCTGATAGGCGCGCCGCACGCGTTCCTGCAGCTCGCGCACGTTGCCCGGCCAGTCGTACGCGAGGCATTCGCGCAGGAAGTTCGGCCCCGCCTGCTTCGCGACCTCGGGCGTGCCGCGCGCGGTCGCTTCCACATTCAGTTCGTCGACGACTGCCTGCGCGATCAGCACCGGATCTTCGCCGCGCTCGCGCAGCGGCGGCAGGTTGACCGCGGCGGCCTCGAGACGCAGCGCGAGGTCCTGATGCAGCGAGCCGTCCGCGACCGCCGCGCGCGGCGGTTTGCGCGTCGACGCGATCAGTCGGAAGTCGGTCACGATCTGGTTGCTACCGCCCACGCGCATAAAGGTCTGCGAATCGAGCGCGCGCAACAGCGCTTCCTGCTGCGCGCGCGGCAACTCGGTGATTTCGTTGATGAACAGCGTGCCGCCGCTCGCCTGTTCGAAGAGGCCTGGCTCGCGCTGCTCGGCGCCGCCGAACGCGCCGCGTTCGTGGCCGAACAGCATGCTGTCGAGCGAGCGATTGAGGCCGCCGGCCGCCGCGCCGCGGCAATCGAAGGTGACGAATGGGCCTTTGCGACGGCGGCTCATGTCGTGCAGCGTGTGCGCGGCGATCTCCTTGCCGGTGCCGGCTTCGCCGGAGATCAGCACCGCCGCTTCGGTCGGCGCAAGCCGCTCGATCGTGTCGTACACGTGCTGAATCGTGCTGCTGCGGCCGAGCATCGAACCGAAGCGTCCCAGTTGACGCAGCGATGCGCGCAGCGCCTGGACTTCCTCGGTCAGTTCATAAGGCCGCGGAATGCGCGCGAGCAGGCTGCGCAGACGCGGGATGTTGACCGGCTTCAGCAGATAGTCCCAGATACCGTGCCGCAAGCCCTCGATCGCACTCTCGACGGTCGCATTGCCGGTCATCACGATCACCGGAAGCGCGCCGCCTGGCGGATGCGCGGGCAGATGCTGCAACAGATCGAGCCCGCTGCCATCCGGCAGATTCAGGTCGACGAGCACGACGTCCGGAATGAAGCGCGTCAATGCGCCGCGCGCCTCGGCGAGCGTGGTCGCGGTGTCGACTGAAAAGCCGTCGGCGGCGAGGATTGCCGACAGCCCGGACAGGCTATTGGGATCGTCTTCAACAATCAGGGCGTGTGGCATGGCGAGCGCAATTTTATGAATGGGTTGAATGCCCGGCGCGCCGCCAACGCTGATGGCGCGCACCGCGGGCTCCTGGGGGCTCGATGACAGGGCTAAACGAACGGTCCTTGTACGGTGAAAAAACGACAGCCGCCGGCACTGCGTCTTGAGCGGCGCGGGCCGGCGCCTGGAGTTCCTTCACTGCTCCTGTCAGAAATCCCGGTTGCTATCGAAAAACCGGCGCACTTCGAGTTCCGCCTGTTCACGGGTTTTGCCATAGCGTTCCTGAATCAGACCGGCGAGCTTGTCGGCCCGGCCTTCGGCCTTGGTCAGCTCGTCGTCGGTCAGTTCGCCCCATGCGGCCTTCGCCTTGCCGACCATCTGTTTCCATTTACCTTCAGCAATGTCGTTGTTCATGGTGCCTCTCCCACGGTGGAAATTGAGCAGTACTCGCGTAACTCTCTCCACCTAGCAGGGATCGTGCCAAAAAGCTTGGATGAAATGGATCAAGGGGCCTGCCGCGCGCGCGACGCGAATTCAGGATGTCGCGATGGCAATTTTGAGAAATTTGCCGGTAAAGTTTTCCTAAACCATACACGGCGCGACAGAAAAGAAAAAGCGCCCAAAAATTGAGCGCTCTGGGTGCAGGCCGGCAGGGCGCCGGCGCTGGCGGGGTGACGCAGGCCGCTGTTTAGGCGCGGCTGCGGTACTCGTGCGTACGGGTGTCGATTTCGATCTTGTCGCCGATGTTGCAGAAGAGCGGCACTTGCAGTTCGAAGCCGGTGTTCAGCTTGGCGTTCTTCAGGACCTTGCCCGACGACGTGTCGCCCTTGACTGCCGGTTCCGTGTAGATGATTTCGCGAACCAGCGTGGTCGGCAGTTCGACCGAGATGGCCTTCTCGTTGTAGAACACGACTTCGCAAGCCATGCCGTCTTCGAGGTAGTTCATCGCGTCGCCCATCATTTCGGCTTCGACCTCGTACTGGTTGTAGTCGGCGTCCATGAACACGTACATCGGGTCGGCGAAGTACGAGTACGTCACTTCCTTGCGCTCGAGCACGACGACGTCGAACTTGTCGTCCGCCTTGTACACGGTTTCCATGCCTGCGCCGGTCAGCAGGTTCTTGAACTTCATTTTGACGACGGCGGAGTTACGGCCCGATTTGTTGTATTCGGCCTTTTGCACGACCATTGCGTCTGCGCCGATCATCACGACGTTGCCGGTGCGGAGTTCCTGTGCGGTCTTCATAAAACTGTCCTGTACGAGATAAATAGCTTAACTGTTGCTCAACGGCATAGGTGCCAAGCGGCTTCGGCGTTTCGCCACCGCCTGCCGCGCGCCGCTCGAAGCGACCGCAGCCCGGATGCGTGAAACGGGACCGGCTCACGGCGAAAATCGCGGCGTGATGCCCCGGCGTTTCCACCTGTCCGTTACCTGAGTTTTTACCCTGTTCGGGCGTGTACACGAGTGGCGCCGATCTGCAACACGCCCAAACATACGTCCCTTTTTTGACATTCGCGTGCCCGACCAGGAGATTGGGACACGTGCTGTGTTTTTCGAGGGGACCGGTCAGACGGGCTGACCATGGGGTTGTTGCTCGAATCGGGCCGCGCTTGCGTCGTCGGCCGTTGGATAACCGCTTATTTTAACTGAGTTTTTGCGAACGAGGTCAGATTTCCGGCGAGATCGCCGACTTGCGCGAGTTCGACCGCCCAGGCGGCGGCGCGCCGCTTAAGCGCCGGATAGTGGCGCTGGAATTCCGCCCAGTCCGGCTGACCCGCGCCGTTCCACGCGTGCCAGAAACGCCCGAGCGCGGCGCGGGCGTTCCTGGACAGCGTGCGCGTGTAGTGCGCGAGCGCGGCGTCGAGCTTTGGCAGATGGGCGTCGTCGGCCTGCGGATAGATGTGCCAGACGAACGGCTTGGCGGCCCACTGCGCGCGCACGAACGAGTCCTCGCCGCGGACGAAATTGATGTCGCTCACCCATAGCAGTGCGTCGTAGCCCGGCTGTTCGGTGAAGGCGAGTGCGTGCGCGCTGAGGTTGCCGCGCGTCGCATGGGTGCCCGCCGCAAACGACGGTAGGCCGAAAAAACGCGCGAGCGCGCCGGAAATGCGACCTTCGGGCACCAGCAGCACGATTGGGCTTGCGCTGTCGCGCCATTGTTCGAGCAGACTGTCGACGGCCGGGTTTTCGTATGTGAACAACGACACGACGGTCGCGTCGGCGGGCGGCGGCGCGTGGCCCGTGACGTTGCGCCACCAGTTGGTGCGCGCGGCCGGCGAGCCTTCGAACGCGGCGCGCGCCGCGTCGAGATCGCGCTCCTTCAAGACGCCACCGGTGCCGGGGCAGAGGCCGGGAAAAAAGAAGATCTTGCTGAGCGCGTAGCGCGGATGCGGCGACGGCCGCAAATGAAAATCGGCGATCCAGTCCTCGGCGCTCAGATATTCGAGGTTGAACCACAGCGGCGTGCGCGCGCGCTCGGCCATCGCCGTGATATAGACGGGAGGCAGTTCGCAGCCGAACGCCTCGATCACGACGTCGGCGACTTCGAGCGTGTCGCCCGCATGGGACGGCTCGTGCCAATGCTCGATGACAATGCCGTCGAGCGTTTGCCGCGCACGCTCGAGCACGAGCGACGGGCACAGCCTCTTGAACGCATGCAGATCGTCGACGAACACGCGCACCTGCCAGCCATGCTCGCGCGCGAGTTGGCGCGCGAGACGCCAGCACACGCCGATGTCGCCGAAGTTGTCGATGACCGCGCAGAAGATATCGCAGGCGATCGGGTTGGCAGGGGCGGCGGGTGATCCGGAAGCGGGTGCGACGGAGGACATGGCGGCTCGGCTGGCTCGGTGACTCCGGCGACGCGGAGCGGGTTCGAACGAACGCGGAATGTTCTAAACTGGCGATTCTAAAGCCTCGCTCGCGATCGCGCGCGCCGTTTGTCCGCCACGCGGGCCGCATGGCGCGACGCGCGACACGACCCCCGGTGCATGGTGCCGGGCACCCGCCGGCGCAATCGGCGCAATCGGCGCAATCGGTGCAATCGGCGAGGCAGCGCGAGACAGTCCCACCCCAATCGATCCCGCATGACCGAACCCGAAGCAACCGACGCCCCCGACACCTTCGAGCCGAAAAAAGTGCTCGCCCAACTGCCGCATCTGCCCGGCGTGTACCGCTATTACGACATGAGCGGCGTGGTGCTCTACGTCGGCAAGGCGCGCAATCTGAAGAAGCGCGTATCGAGCTATTTCACGAAGACGCAGCTGTCGCCGCGTATCGCGATGATGGTCACGCGCATCGCGCGCATCGAGACGACGGTCACGCGTTCCGAGGCCGAGGCGCTGCTGCTCGAAAACAACCTGATCAAGGCGCTCACGCCGCGGTACAACATCCTGTTTCGCGACGACAAGTCGTACCCCTATCTGAAGCTGACCGGCCACAAATTTCCGCGCATGGCCTATTACCGCGGCTCGGTCGATCGCAAGAACCAGTACTTCGGTCCGTTCCCGAGCGCGTGGGCGGTGCGCGAGAGCATCCAGATCCTGCAGCGCGTGTTCCAGTTGCGCACCTGCGAGGACTCGGTGTTCAACAACCGGACGCGGCCGTGTCTGCTGCATCAGATCGGCCGCTGCACGGCGCCGTGCGTTGCGAATATCAGCGAAGAGGACTACGCGCGCGACGTCGCCAACGCGTCGCGCTTTCTGCTCGGCCGCCAAGGCGAGGTGATGAAAGAGCTCGAGCAGAAGATGCACGCGTTCGCGAGCGAGCTCAAGTTCGAACAGGCCGCGGCGGTGCGCAACCAGATGAGCTCGCTGTCGACGGTGCTGCATCAACAGGCGATCGAAGTCGGCAGCGATAGCGACGTCGACATTCTCGCGGTGGTCGCGCAGGGCGGCCGCGTGTGCGTGAATCTCGCGATGGTGCGCGGCGGGCGGCATCTCGGCGACAAGGCGTACTTTCCCGCGCACGTGGAGAGCGCGTTGACGGCGGAAGAAGGCGGGCTGGAAGAAGACGGCGATCAGGACGATGCATCGGCGGGTGGGCAAGCAGTCGCGCCGTCGGCCGCAGCGGCGAGGGCCACGGCCGATGCGCTCGCGATCGCGCAGGACATGCCATCGGAAGACGAAGACACCGATGGTAGTGACGAAGAAGCGCTCGACGAGGCTACCGAAGCGACCGCGGACGCCATCAGCGACGAAGGCACGGACGAAGGCGCCGACGGGAACCCAGAATCCGGCCCGGCGGCGAAGGGGCGCAAAGGCCGCGCGCCCGGCGGCGTCGAATCCGAAGTGCTCGAAGCGTTCATCGCGCAGCATTACCTCGGCAATCGCGTGCCGCCGGTGCTGGTGGTCAGCCACGCGCCGGCGCGCGAACTCGTCGACTTGCTGATCGAGCAGGCGGGCCACAAGGTGAGCGTGCTGCGTCAACCGCAGGGACAGCGGCGCGCGTGGCTCGCGATGGCCGAGCAGAACGCGCGGCTCGCGCTCGCGCGGCTGCTCTCCGAGCAGGGCTCGCAGCAGGCGCGCACTCGCGCGCTGACCGACACGCTCGGCATGGAATGCGACGACCTCGCGCATCTGCGCATCGAATGCTTCGACATCAGTCACACGATGGGCGAGGCGACGCAGGCGTCGTGCGTCGTCTATCACCATCACAAGATGCAGTCGTCCGAGTATCGCCGCTACAACATCACCGGCATCACGCCCGGTGACGATTACGCGGCGATGCGCCAGGTGCTCACGCGCCGCTACGAAAAGATGGTCGCGCAAGCCGCCGCGAATGCGAGCGACGAAGCCGCCGAATCGCAAAGCGACGCGGCCGCCGATCCGTCGCTAGCCGCCGATGCCGCCGAGCCTGCCGCAGCCGGCGGCGTGCTGCCGACCATCGTGCTGATCGACGGCGGCAAGGGGCAGGTGGAGATCGCTCGGCAGGTGTTCACGGAGCTGGGGCTCGATACCGGCATGCTGGTCGGCGTCGCGAAGGGCGAGGGGCGCAAGGTCGGTCTCGAGACGCTAATTTTCGCCGACGGCCGTGCGCCCCTCGAACTCGGCAAGGAAAGCGCCGCGCTGATGCTGGTCGCGCAGATCCGCGACGAAGCGCACCGCTTCGCGATCACCGGCATGCGCGCCAAACGCGGCAAGACGCGCCAGACCTCGCGGCTCGAAGAACTCGAAGGCGTGGGGGCCAAGCGGCGTCAGCGCCTGCTCGCGCGGTTTGGCGGCTTGCGCGGTGTGGTGGCGGCGAGCGTCGAGGATCTCGCGAGCGTTGAAGGTATTTCGCAGGCGCTCGCCGAGCAGATCTACCGGCAACTGCATTGAATCGACGAGCCGCGTTGCGCTGTTATCGGTACCACGGCCCGCTGGAGCCGACGCGTCGCGCAGCGGATGTGCCGGCTGGCGCGTCCGCGAACCACGCGCCGGGCGCGCGGCCCGCTTGCCGCCTCCGCGCGGCCATGCCCGGCCCGCTTGCTTGTGGCAGGCCTTGCGACACGGCACAATTGCAACTCACTCGTCAGACGCTGCGCCTGCCCCATGCCGTTTAATTTCCCGATATTCCTGACCTGGCTGCGGATCGTGCTGATTCCGCTCGTCGTCGGTGTGTACTATTTACCTGACATGATGATGAGCCCCGCGCACCGCAATCTCGCAGCCGCGACGATCTTCATCCTGGCGGCGCTCACCGACTGGTTCGACGGCTTTCTGGCCCGCAAATGGAATCAGACCTCGGCATTCGGCGCGTTTCTCGATCCAGTCGCCGATAAGCTGATGGTCACTGCGGCGCTGCTCGTGCTCGTGCAGCTCGCGCGGATCGATTCGGCGATCGCGCTCGTGATCGTCGGACGCGAAATTGCAATCTCGGCGCTGCGCGAATGGATGGCGCAGATCGGCGCATCGAAGAGCGTTGCTGTGAACTCGCTCGGCAAGTTCAAGACAGCTTGCCAGATGGTCGCGATTCCGATGCTGCTGTTCTATGGTCCGCTGCCGCTCGGCGGCGGCGTGACGGTCGACACCCGGGTGTGGGGCCTGTGGCTGATCTATCTGGCCGCGTTCCTGACGATCTGGTCGATGCTGTACTACATGAAGCTCGCGTGGCCGCAGATTCGTGAGCGCGGTGGTGTCGCGTGACGGCGTGAACAAAAGGAGCGCGCGGACGCAAAAGTGTGTTCGAACCCTTCGCTAACGAGCGAAATATTTCTTTAAAACAGATGGGTCAAAAGGGGGTTGACACGTTTCAGTCGTTTCTCCATAATCTCGTTTCTCCGATGCACGCAACGCGAAACACCGGAGACGCAGTAAGGCAGTAGCAGTAAATGCAGTACGACGCGGGAATAGCTCAGTTGGTAGAGCGCAACCTTGCCAAGGTTGAGGTCGCGAGTTCGAGCCTCGTTTCCCGCTCCAGTTTTCGAAGCATCGCGTTGTTTGGCGAAGTAAAAAACGCAGCGCGGTGTGAAGCAGTTCAATGCGGGAGTAGCTCAGTTGGTAGAGCGCAACCTTGCCAAGGTTGAGGTCGCGAGTTCGAGCCTCGTCTCCCGCTCCATACATCAGGGGAAGCAACGCTTCCCTTTTTGTTTGGAAGGCCGGTCGTTCTGAACTTTCCAGAGCTTCGGTTCTTCTGGTGACCACCAGATAAATCTGCGAACCCGTATCTAGGTTCCAGTCCGCTTGCGGCGCGATAGCAAAGCGGTTATGCAGCGGCCTGCAAAGCCGTTTAGGCCGGTTCGACTCCGGCTCGCGCCTCCAGTCTTTGATGTAAAGCGAAAGCCCCGACTTGTCGGGGCTTTTCTTTTTTCTATTTCCTCTTTTGCCAGCTTTTGCCGACCGTCGTCAGCGATGTGAGCGAACCGGTCGATCCCATCGCGTGCTGTAGACGTCGCTTCGAATCAATCAGAAACGGAGAGTGGATTTGATTGGCGGCAGGGCAGCGTTGTTCAGGAACCAGCATGACCGCATTTTTCGGTGTATCGCTATTGCCGGGTTTGACTCCGGCTCACACATGAGCAGCGCATTCTGATTAATGGCGTGTCCGGCTCGCGGAGAAGGACAAAGCACGTCGGCGCGCCGCATCCGGAACGGACGATAGAATCACAGCACCGTCATCGCCCGCTCTCATTGAAGCCGCATGTATTTCCACCTCACCGGCACACAGGTCCGCTTGCTCGGCTCGATGCATCTGTTTCCCGCGACGAGCCGTCGAACGCCGCCATGGATCGCCGACGCCTATGACTGGGCTGAGACGCTCGTATTCGAGTCGTATCCAGCGACGATCCTGCCGTTTCTCAAAGCCGACGCACACCCCGCTGCCGCACAACTGCGACCCTTGATGCGCGACGAGGCCTGGACCCAACTGCACGTGCTATGGCCAACCGATGGTCTGCTCGCGCCGCTTGAAACACTGCGTCCGTGGGCCGCGCTGATCGTCGCGCCTACGCTGCTGCAGCAGGTCGTCGAGGGTGTCGAGCCGCGCATGTTGCGCTCGGCGATCGCGCAGGCGAAGCCGTACCGCTATCTCGAGTCCGCACAGGACGTCGCCGTCACGCTCGAATCGATTCCGCTCGAAGCCATTGCCGCCGCGCTCGACATGCTGATGGCCGATCGTGGCGAGCCGCAGCGCACGCTCGAACGGATGCACGCGGCGTGGCTGGACGGCGATCTGCAAGCGATACAGCAAATCGCCGTCGAATCGCCGATGTTCAATCTGCCCGGCATCCGTCAGGCGATTCTCGACGTGCGCAATCGCGCATGGGCCGCGCGGCTGAACGAATTGCTGGACGTGCACGAGCGCACGCTGGTGGTCGTCGGCGCGCTGCATCTGTGCGGTCCCGACAATCTGCTCGACTGTCTCGCGCGACCCCTGCAAGCAGTGTTCTGAGCGCGTGCGCGGATTTCGCGACTGCACACGGCCGTGTCGACCGCCCGGACGACTGGCCGTTTCCTCAATTCCACGCGCCGGAATGCCGCTATACACTAATCCTTACCCCTCAGAACATCCGACACCCGCCGACCTCACTCCATGCTCGTTCCTCCGATCCCCAGCAATGAAAGCGCCCGTCTCGACGGATTGCACGCACTGCATATTCTCGACACGGCGCCGGAAGAGCGCTTTGATCGCCTGACCCGCCTCGCGCGGCGGCTATTCGGTGTGCCGATCGCCGTCGTCAGTCTCGTCGATGCGAACCGGCAGTGGTTCAAATCGTGCATCGGCCTGGAGGAGAGCGAGACCTCGCGCGACGTGTCGTTTTGCGCGCACGCCATTCTCGGCGACGATATTTTCATGGTGCCCGACACGCTCGCCGATCCGCGCTTCAACGACAATCCGTTCGTCACCGACGAACCGCACATCCGCTTCTACGCAGGCTGTCCGCTGCAGGTTGCGAACGGCGGCAAGGTCGGCACGCTGTGCCTGCTCGACACGAAGCCGCGCATGCTCGATGACGAAGATCGCGCGTTGCTGCGCGACCTCGCGCGCATGGCCGAACAGGAACTCGCCGCGATCCAGCTGGCCACGCTCGACGACCTCACGCTGCTGTCGAACCGACGCGGTTTCGAAGTGCTCGCACAACACGCGCTGAACGTCTGTCGGCGCATGAATAAGCCGGCGTCGCTGCTGTTCTTCGATCTGAACGACTTCAAGCAGATCAACGACACGCTCGGACACGCCGAGGGCGACCGCGCGCTGCAAGCCTTCGCCGAGGTGCTACGCGCTGCGCTGCGCGAAAGCGACGTGATCGGGCGGCTCGGCGGCGACGAGTTCGTCGCGCTGCTGACCGGCGCCAGCAACGCGGAGACGCATGAAGTGACGCAGCGTCTCGAGCACCTGCTCGACCAGCGCAATGCCGAGTTGCTGCGCGGCTATCAGATCCACTTCAGCGTCGGCCAGGTGACGTACGAGCCGACGCGCCACGGCACGGTCGCCGAACTGCTCGCCGCGGCCGATGCGGCGATGTATAGCCACAAGCAGGCGTCGAAGGCGCGCTCGGCGCAACGGCACTGACGGGCGCCCGGCCCGCGGCCAATCTCCAGCCGACTCGCGCGATGGCCCGACACAGGCACGCGCGGCATAATTGCGGATCGTTGCCCGCGCTGTCGCGCATTGACCTGAAAGCTACCGATGACTGATTTGCAGCACACCGCCGCCGCGCGGCTCGCCCAACTCGAATGGCGCTGGAAGCCGTTCGCGGACCTCACGAGCGTCGAAGTCTATGAGATGCTGGCCGCCCGCAGCGCGGTGTTCGTCGTCGAACAGAACTGCGTGTATGGCGATATCGATGGGCTCGATGTCGAAGCCTGGCATCTGCTCGCGTATGGCACCGGCGGCGACGCGGCGCTGCCGCCGTTGGCCGGCTATTTGCGCGTGTTGTTGCCCGATGCGACGGATGCCGACGTACGCATCGGCCGGGTGTTGACCACCGCGTCGTTTCGCGGCATCGGTCTCGGCAATACGATGCTCGAACGCTCGCTCGCGCATATTCGTGCGCAGTGGCCCGATACGCCGATCCGTCTGCACGCGCAGGCGCATCTGCAAGGCTTTTACGGTGCGTTCGGCTTCGAGCCGGTCTCGGAGATTCACGACGAAGACGGCATCCCGCATGTGTGGATGCGCTCGCCCTGAACGCGAGCGGGTCAGCGAGGCCCGTTCGCGGTCGTCGACACCGCATGCGTGAGCCCGCGCGCCGCTTTCGCACGCCGCTCGGCACGCAGGCGTCCGCGCGCCGACAGCCGCATCCAGTGACGCAGCGCGATCAGCGCGCCGACCACGCTCATCATCGAACCCGGAATCCATAGCAGCAGCCCGCCGATCTGCTGATCGCGCATCGGGCTCAGCCATGTGAACGCGCGGCCGCAGATCGAATAGATCGGATACAGCTCGTGCGGCGTAAAGAAGATGAACGCGCCGAGGATGATCTGCGGCGGAATCGCCGCAATGACGACGAGCACGCGCTTGCCCGGCGACAGACGCGCGGGCGGCGCCGGACGCGGATCGAGCACGAGCCACCAGAACAGCAGGCCGTCGATCGCCATGCTCCAGTTCATCACGCGATAGATCCGCCAGTCGAGCATCGCGATGAAATGGATCGGCGACAGCAGCCAGAAATAGATCAGCCCGACGAATAGCGTGACCGCCACGACCGGGTGCATGACCACGTCGAGCGCCCCGCGCACGAGCGGAGTTTGCAGCGCGGGCCGCACGAAGCGCTGTCGCCAGCGCAATGGAATGCCCGCGCGCAACGCCGCGCCTGGATACGACAGCGCAATGAAGAACGGCCCGAGGTGATGCAGCACCAGATGCTGCAATCGATGCATGAAGAACTCATGCTCAAAGAAATAATCGAGCCGTGTATGCAGCACGACATACAGCGCGACCAGCCCGAACCAGAAAGACAGACGCCGCGCGAACGACAGCCGCGCCTTGCGCGCGCCGCGCACGAACAGGATCGCAGGAATCAGCAACGCGATCACGACGGTCGGCGAAAACTCCCAGGGATCGAGCCAGTAGAGCAGGTTCATGGCGATGGCGTGTGCGGTGGCGGCGGCCCGTGTTGCCGCTTACTTGGTCTCGCCCGGCCCTTTGACCGCGAACGGCGCGCTCAACGTTTCGCCATCGGAAAACTTCAGCGTCAGATGCACGGTGTCGCCCGGCGCGATCTTGTGCTTCGCGTCCTCGAGCATCAGGTGATAGCCGCCCGGCGTGATCGCGACCTGGCCATGCGCGGGCACCGTCAGCTTGTCGACCATCACCATCTTCTGGGTCGAACCGTTCGATACGGTTTGATGCAGCATCGCGTCGCCGTAGTCGTCGCTCGATACGTCAACGAGGTCGATCGGCCTGTCGCTCGCGTTGACGAGCGTCGCATAGCCGGCCGCAGGCAGGTTGTTCGGCAGCCAGCGGACCCACGCGTCCTTGATGCTGATCGCGTGAGCATCAGCCGCGTGCGCGGCGGACGCGACGCCGAAAGACAGCACGAGCGTGCAGGCGAGGGAAGCGAATGGTCTGAGCTTGATCGTCATGATGGAATGGAGTGGGATCAAAGAAGAATCAGGATTGGTCATCGATGATGCGGCGCAAGTCCTTCGCAATCGCATCGGGTGTGTCGTGATCGGTGGCGAGCAGGCGCGCGTGGCCCTGACTGTCGAACACATAGACGGCGGAGCTGTGCGTGACCTCGTAGTTGCCGTTCGGGTCGCGCTTTTCCATCTGATACGCAACACGATAGCGCTGCGCCAGCGACTCGATCTGCCAGTCGGTGCCGGTCAGCCCTTCGGCGTGCTGCGCGTCGAACGCGCCGACGTAGTCGTGCAAGGCCTGCGGCGTGTCGCGCGCGGGATCGACGGTGATGAACAGGATGCGCACTTTCTGCGCCTCGGGGCCGAGCTTGCCCAGCACCTGCATCAGACGGCCCATCGTTTCGGGGCAGACGTCCGGGCAATGCGTGTAGCCGAAGTAGACCAGTGAGGTGCGGCCCTTGAACGAAGCGGCGCTGACGGGCCGGCCGGTGTCGTCGGTCAACGTAAAGTCCAGATCCGGCAGGTGCCCCGTCACGTTGGTCAACCGCCACGGCTCGGCGCGCTGCGTGCAACCGGTCAGTGTGGCGAGCGCGACCAGCGTGCCCAGCGCCGCTGCCGCCGCAAACCGGCGTGCCACCCCGTGCGTCAACCGGTGCATGGACCGGTTGGATCGTGAGCGGGACAGCGTTGGCTGCGGGCGCTGGGGTGGAAAGATCGGGAACAAAGCGGGGTTCAATGACTCGATTGGGGAGCAGGCCACACGAATCGATGGAGCGGGGAGGCGCACCGTCGCCCGATCATGCCGTGCAAGTTTCGCGCGCGACACGCAATTGAGCGGCAGGTGCAACGATGCGCATTACGCCGACGGTCTGTGTGGCAGCGACTGTAGCGCAAAATTGGCGCCAGCGTCGCGCGGCGCGCCGGGCGTACGATTTGCGAGTCAATTTGACGCAGCAGGCTGAAAGTCGGGCGAAGCCCGATCGTTGCGCTTTTGAATGCAATCGCCGCGAGCGGGCGGGCAAACGTCGCGCCAGGCTTGAGTCCCGGCTTACTTTCTCGAAAAATTGACCGATGCGCGGTAAGATGCGCACACTTTTCCGGCCCCAGATGGCTGAAAGGCGAACCCACGCGATGCAAGCACTTCCGGCTGTTCTGTCTCCGAGCGAGACGGCATTTTTCTTCGACTTCGATGGCACGCTCGTCGAACTCGCCCCCACGCCGGACGGCGTGCTCGTGCAGCCGCGCGTGATCGACCTGCTGCGCGAACTGCGCAGCCTGACGAATGGCGCGGTCGCGGTGGTGTCCGGGCGCGGCATCGACAGCATCGACAGTTTTCTCGGCATGCCCGATCTGCCGGTCGCTGGTCTGCACGGCGCCGAGCGGCGCGATGCGAACGGCGACACGCAGCGCATCGGCTTTCACGACCAGCGCCTGTTGCGCATGGAGCAGGTGCTCGCGCAAGTCGTCAACGAGCACCCGGGCATGCTGCTCGAGATCAAGGGCGCGGCGCTCGCGCTGCACTACCGCAATGCGCCGGACCGCGAGCCGGTCGCGCGCGAGGCAACCGAGCGGCTCGTCGCCGATTACCCCGCGTCGTACGTGCTGCAGCCCGGCAAGATGGTCTACGAGATCAAGCCGAAGGACGTCGACAAAGGCCGCGCGACACGCGCGTTCCTGGAGGAGCTACCGTTCACCGGCCGCACGCCCGTGTTCGCCGGCGACGATCTGACCGACGAGAAGGGCTTCGCGGTCGTCAACGAACGTGGCGGTCTGTCGATCAAGGTTGGCGCGGGCGAAACGATGGCGCGCACGCGCGTCGAGTCGGTGTCGTCACTGCTCGACTGGCTCGAAGCGATTGTCGCGGCGGCGCGCGGCGCATGACGCCGGCGCGACGTTCAACGAAAACAACATACTGCATCGGGAATCGCGCTTCATGAGCCGACTGATCATTGTTTCGAACCGGGTGGCGCCCATTTCGGAGGGCGGCCCGGCGGCGGGCGGTCTGGCGGTCGGCGTGTACGACGCGCTGAAAGAGACCGGCGGCATGTGGTTCGGCTGGAGCGGCGACGTGCTCAGCTCCGGCCAGCCGCAGATCAAGCTCGAGGAGCGCGGTCCGGTGACTTTCGCGACCGTCCCGTTGATGCGCCGCGACTACGATCAGTACTATCGCGGTTTCTCGAACGCGACGCTGTGGCCCGCGTTCCACTATCGTTCCGACCTGCTGCACTACGACCGGCACGACTTCGAAGGCTACTGCCGCGTCAACGCGTGGCTCGCGCAGCAACTCGTGCCGCTCTTGCGCGAAGACGACGTGATCTGGGTGCACGACTATCACCTGATCCCGTTCGCGCAGGCGCTGCGCTCGGCAGGGGTGAAGAACCGCATCGGCTTTTTCCTGCACATTCCGTTTCCGGCCGCGCAGGTGCTGCTGACGGTGCCGCCGCATCGCGAGCTCGTCGAGGCGCTGTGCTCGTTCGACCTGCTCGGCTTCCAGACCGGCCCCGATCTGCGCGCGTTCTGCGACTACGTCATTAACGAGGCGGGCGGCTCGATCGACGCGTCGCCGAAAGGTCCGCTCACCGTGAATGCGTTCGGCCGCACGCTGCGCGCGTCGGCCTATCCGATCGGCGTCTATCCGGACGAAATCGCCGAGCTCGCGAAGGCGGGCGAGCGCGGCAAGCCGGTGCGCACGATGAAGGCGACGCTGCATTCGCGCAAGCTGATCATGAGCGTCGACCGGCTCGATTATTCGAAGGGGCTGGTCGAGAGATTCCGCGCGTTCGAGCGCCTGCTCGAGCATACGGCCGCGCAGCGCAACAAGGTGTCGTTCCTGCAGATTGCGCCGCCGACGCGCGCCGACTTGCACGCGTATCAGGACATCCGGCTGCAGCTCGAAGGCGAGTCGGGACGGATCAACGGGCGTTTCGCCGAGCTGGACTGGACGCCGATCCTGTACATCCACAAGCAATACGAGCGCTCGGTGCTGGCGGCGCTGTTCCGCACCGCGCACGTCGGCTATGTGACGCCTTTGCGAGACGGCATGAACCTCGTCGCGAAGGAATACGTGTCGGCGCAGGATCCGGAGAATCCCGGCGTGCTGGTGCTGTCGCGCTTCGCGGGCGCGGCGCAGGAGCTCGACGGCGCGCTGATCGTCAATCCGGTCGATATCGACGGCATGGCGGAGGCGCTGGCGCAGGCGCTCGACATGCCGCTCGCCGAGCGCCAGGCGCGCTATCGCGACATGATGGCGCAGCTGCGCGAGAACAACGTGTCGGTGTGGCGCGATAACTTCATGCGCGATCTGCAGAGCGTCGATGGCGCGAAGCGCGCTAGAAGCGGGAAGGCGCGCGCGGCCACGGGTGCGGGTCACGCCGGGCGGAAGAGGGCGGCGCGCGAGCGCGTGACCGGCTAAGCTAGCCGCGAAGCCAGACAGGAAAAAGCCGCTCCCTGGAGCGGCTTTTTGCATGCGGCGCGCAGCGCCTGGACCCTGCGTGGCGTCAGGCCACGTGCTGTTCGTCGACTTTCTTGCCGCCGATATGCAGCGTCTGGCCCTTGCCATACTGCTTGGCGAGCAGGTCGCGATAGAGGCCCGGACGCTGACGCAGTTCTTCCGGCGAGCCGTCGTCGATGACCTTTCCGGCGCTCATCACGATGATCCGGTCGAAGTTGTTCAGCGTCGATAGACGGTGTGCGATCGCGATCACGGTACGACCGACCATCAGGCGGTCGAGCGCCTTCTGGATCGCTTCCTCGGACGCGCTGTCGAGCGCTGACGTGGCTTCGTCGAGCAGCAGGATCGGCGCGTTTTTCAGAATCGCGCGCGCAATCGCGATGCGCTGGCGCTGGCCGCCCGACAGCTTCACGCCGCGGTCGCCGACGATCGTGTCGTAGCCTTCTGGCATTGCTTCGATAAAGTCCGCGCAACGCGCCTCGCGCGCTGCGGCGAGCACTTCCTCGCGGCTCGCTTCCGGGCGGCCGTACGCGATGTTCTCGTACACCGTGCGATGGAACAGGGAAATGTCCTGGGGCACCAGCGCGATCGCGTGACGCAGGCTGTCCTGAGTGATCGACGCGATGTCCTGGCCGTCGATCTTGATCGCGCCACCCTGGGTTTCGTAGAAGCGCTGCAACAGCGCGAGCACCGTCGATTTGCCAGCGCCCGACTTGCCGATCAGGCCGACGCGCTGGCCCGGCTCGATATTGAGGTCGAAGTGATCGAGGATCGGCCGGCGGCGCGGATAGGCGAACGTGACGCCGTCGAACGTGACGCGGCCGCCCTGGGGCACGAGTTCGGTCGAGTCGTCGCGATCGGGCATGCCGTGCGGTTCGAGCAGCGTGCGCACCGCCTCCGCGAGTCGCGCGACGTGCTGGGTGACGTCGACGAGCGCGACCGCGAGATCGCGCGTGCCGTGCAGGATCGTGAAACCGAGCGAGCTGACGAGCACGATGTCGCCCGAAGTCGCGCGGCCCTGGTCCCACAGCCACAGCGCCCAACCGAGTAGGCCGGCCGACAGCAGCGCGGTGATCACGGCGTGCAGCAGACGCAGCTTTTCCAGGTACAGCAGGCTTTGCTGGCGCGCGTCCATTTCCGACTTGACCGTTGACGCAAAACGTTGCTGTTCGCGGAACGTCATGCCAAACGCGCGCACGAGGCCCATGTTGCTGATCACGTCGACGAGCTCGCCGTCGACCGATGCCGCCTTGGTCGCAAAATTATGGTGACGCGCGGAGCCGCGGCCCGCGAGCTTGTACAGCACGACCGCCAGGATCGCCGAGCACAGCATCAGGCCGGCGGCCATCAGCGGGTTCACCGAGATGATCATCACGATCGCGCCGAGCACGGCTATACAGGGCGGCAGCACGTTCCACGCGGTGGTGTTTTCGGCGGTGTAGACGGCGTTCGAGGTCGCGGTGATGCGGCTTGCCAGCATGCCGGGCTGCTTTTCGGCGTAGTAGGTCGGTGAATGGCCGCTCAGGTACTGGAACAGGTCGCGCCGCAAATCGCCCGTCACGGCGACGAACGTGTGCGCGGCGAACCAGCCGCCGAGCCGCCATAACAGGTTATCGGCGGCGATCAGGCCGACAAGGATCGCGAACGCGCCCCACAACGGCCCCGGATGATGGCGGCCACCGCCGAGCACGTCGATCAGATGTTTGATCGCGTATTGCGAAGCGAGTGCACAGCCCACGGCCGCAAACACGCTGCACAGCACGATCGCGTGCGCGACCGGATGACGGCGGATAAAGCGGAAGAGAAACGCAAGCGGCCGGTGCGCATAGCTCGCGAGCTTTGCGTTCTGGGCGTTTCGCTGGGCGATGGTCAAGTGTTCCAATTGAGCTGAGATCGATGTGTTGCGGGTTGTGCATGCAATGCGCGGACCACACGGACAAGCATGGCTCTCCGTGAAGCCGATGCTTCGCATTGTAAACATGCAAAGACGATTGCGCCCTGTGTATCCGGGCTTTGACGCGATTGATTTCGCGATAGACCTCCGCGATCTGCGTCGTCTCGACACACCAGCCGACGGGCCCTTCCGGCAGATTGCGGAAAATTTCGAGATATAATTACAGTTTGCATTCAACCGGGCCGTGGCAATTTTGCAATTCCTACCGGCAACGTTTGATGCGCGAGAGTTCACCGCTCGGTACGTCGTGCCTCGCCGAACCTCCTGGACACTGTAGAACTGTCTTTGAAAACAAGGGTTTGCAAAGTGTTTCGCGTTTGTAACAACGTAAAGACTTTGAAATGTTGCGGTGCGGCGACAATTCGGGCATCGATAATGCGTGCTCGTTAGCCCCGGCAAATTTTCTGACAGTTTGTCAACGTAGGTGCCCCATGCGCGTTTACTCGCACATGCGCAGACGCTGATCCACTTGTCTGGGCTCTTGACCCAAGCGATCCATCGCAGGATTTCTCAAAAGAATCAGGCCCGCGCCGGTATCTCCGGCCAGACTGCCCTGGCGAGCAAGCGAGTCGCTTTTTCCAAATGCAGTACCTTTGCCTGATTTTTTACTAGGAGTTCGTCAATATGCGAATCGCTCAAATCGCTCCGCTGCACGAGGCGGTTCCTCCCAAGCTGTACGGTGGTACGGAACGCGTGGTGTCCAATCTGACCGAGGCGCTGGTCGAGCAGGGCCACGACGTCACGCTGTTTGCAAGCGGTGATTCGCAAACCTCGGCGAAGCTCGAAGCATTCTGGCCGCAGGCGCTGCGCCTCGACCCGACGATCCGCGACGTGATGGCGCCGCATATGCTGCTGCTCGAAGAAGTGCGCCGCCGCGCGGACGAATTCGACGTGCTGCATTTCCACATCGACTACTACCCGTTCTCGCTGTTCGCGCGTCAGCCGGTGCCGTTCCTGACTACGATGCACGGCCGTCTCGATCTGCCGGAACTGCAGCCCATCTTCAATACGTTCAAGGACGTGCCGGTCGTGTCGATTTCCGACAACCAGCGCATCCCGCTGCAACAGGCGAACTGGCTGCAAACCGTCTATCACGGTCTGCCGGAAAACGTGCTCACGCCGATCCCCGACGTCGAACCGGGCTACCTCGCATTCCTCGGCCGCGTTTCGCCGGAGAAGGGTCTCGACCGCGCGATCCGCATCGCCGGCCAGGCAGGCATGAAGCTCAAGGTCGCCGCGAAGATCGACAAGGCCGACCGTGCCTATTACGAAGAAGTGATCAAGCCGCTGATGGCGCTCCCGCATGTCGAGTACATCGGCGAAATCGGCGAAGCCGAAAAGCGTGAGTTCCTCGGCAACGCGCATGCGCTGGTCTTCCCGATCGACTGGCCGGAGCCGTTCGGCCTGGTGATGATCGAGGCGATGGCTTGCGGTACGCCGGTGATCGCGTTCAATCGCGGTTCGGTGCCGGAAGTGATCGAAAACGGCGTGTCGGGTTTCGTCGTCGAAGACGAAATCAGCGCGGTCGCTGCGCTCAAGCGTCTGCACACGCTGCCCCGCGCTGGCGTGCGCAAGGCGTTCGAAGCACGCTTCACGTCGAAGGTGATGGCGAAGAACTACGTCGCCGTCTACGAAGACCTGCTGCGCAGCAAGCATCGCACGGTGCTGCGCGAAGTCAACGCGGGCTGATTGGCGGTTGATTCGCCGCGGTTGTTTCGCGGTAGATGAGACGCCGGCAGCAGGAATCACGCTTCCTTCGCTGCTCTGAACGCCCCGCCGGCATGTTGCCGGCGGGGCGTTGTTGCATGCGCGCCGCGTTTTTCGTCGGTGCACCGATGAAAATACCGGTTTCCGCGCGGCGCGAACGAGCCAGGCTCGGTAATATCCCTATAATTGCCGTGCCGCAAATTGGGCTGCGGTGCCGCCGACGACAGGAGGATGCCTTGGCGAGAACGAAAGAGACGCGCGCGAACGCCGCGCCCGGCGCCGGAACGATTTTTACGTTGCGCGCCATCGGTCTCGTGCTCGCCGCCCGCTGGCTTTTCTCGATGTCCGAGATGAGGCTGAGCACCGCGCTGACCGCGATGGCGTCTTCACCGTGGGCGTGTATCAACCTCGTCTTTCTGTTCCTGCTGATCTTCCTGCCCGGCGCGCGCGCCGTCGCCGAGCGTCCGTTCCATCCGTTGCCGCAATGGCTGCGTCAGGCGCTGCGCCTGTTCGCGTTCCTCGGGTTTCTGTTTGCGCTGTGGTCGGTCGGCGCGTTCGTCGCGAGCGCGGGCTGGCGTCGCGCGATGCAGGCGGTCGCGGCCACCAACGGCTGGCTCGTCGCGGCGCCGGTGCTGTATGCGATCGTCTTGTGGATCTGCCGGCCGCTGCCGTTGTGGCGCACCAATGTGGCGGCGCGGCGCTTTGCGATCGGCCGCTATGCGGTGTCGCTCGATCCGGTGACGCGCACCGTCGTCGTGTGGGCCGAGCGGCGCAAGGTGGGGCAATACGATGCGCGCGAATTGTCGGTGCGCTGGGCGAGCGGTTCCGATGCGCGCGCGACGCCGGCGCCCGCTCCCGCAGTTGCGTTCGGCGCGGCGGGCAAGGCCGGTGCGTCGGCGGCGCCGATGCCGTCGGTCGCGGCGCCCTCGCTGGCGCGCAGCACGTTCGGCGTACGTCCGAAGGTCGAGTTGCTGTGGGATTCGCCGGCCGCCGCGGGGCACAACCGGCAGACCGTTTTCCGCGCCGCGCTGACGACCGAAGGCGATCGCGTCGCCGCCCGCGCGCTCGACACGACGCTGCGCCAGGTCTGACGCTGCACGTTTTGTGCTATCGGTCACATCGCGTGGCCATTGCACGCATCCCGAAGCGAAGCTTCGTCGATAATGCAATCAAGGCGCCCGGCCTGCCGGCGGGCGAGTGGGACACTCATCGATCGTATCGCGTCTTTCGCAGGAGTCGCTATGCTGGTTCGCTGGTTGCTTGCCGCCCTTCATCTGCTCGCTTATGGCTTTGCGCTCGCGTCGATTCTCAGACGCACGTGGTCGCTGCGTCGCGCATCGGTGCCCGCCGCGCTGCGTTCGGTGTTTCGTGCCGATTCACGCTGGGGCATCGCCGCGCTGGTGCTGATCGTGACCGGCCTGATGCGCGTGTTCGGCGGCTATGAGAAGGGCGCCGACTACTACCTGCACGAGCCGCTCTTTCACGTGAAGATGACGTTGCTGGTGCTGATCCTGATCCTCGAAGTGCCCACGATGCTTGGCCTGATGCGCTGGCGCGCGTCGATCCGCAGCGGCGCGGCGCCGAATCTGAAGAAGGCGCGGTCCTACGCGCATTTCAGCGTAATCCAGACCGTGCTGCTGGTTCTGATGGTGTTTGCGGCCACTGGAATGGCGCGCGGCATCGGACTGCCCGCCGGCGCGGTGTAGCGCGGCGGGCCTTCTTTCCATTGCGACGGGCTGGTGGCGCGCGCCAAGCGTTGCGCCCTCGTGCAGGCCTGCGTCGCGCTAGCCGACCAACAAGCCAGAATCGTCGACCCGGTCGGCCTTGACCTCTGCCGACTCGCGCACGAGTTCTGGCTCGCCGAGACCCTTGATCAACTCCAGCGCCTGACGCTCGAACAAGCGACGGTACAAGCCGTTGTCGCGTTTGATCAGCGCGTCGTGGCTGCCTTCCTCGATCACCTTGCCCTTGTCCAGCACGAGCAACCGGTCGAGCGCGCGCACCGTCGACAACCGGTGCGCGACCACCAGCGTGGTGCGCCCCTGCATCAGCCGCTCCATCGCGCGCTGGATCAGCACTTCGCTTTCGCTGTCGAGGCTCGACGTGGCTTCGTCGAGAATCAGGATCGGCGCGTCGGCGAGAAACGCCCGCGCGATCGCGACGCGTTGACGCTCGCCGCCCGATAGCTTGATGCCGCGTTCGCCGACCAGCGTATCGTAGCCGTTCGGCAGCGCGGCGATGAAGTCATGCGCGCTGGCGAGCCGCGCGGCGCGCTCGATGTCGGCGCGGCTCGCGCCGGGCCGTCCATACGCGATGTTCTCGGCAAGCGAGCGGTGAAAAAGCACCGGCTCCTGCTGGACGATCGCGATCTGGCTGCGCAGCGACGCTTGCTGGACCTGCGCTATGTCCTGGCCGTCGATCGTGATCCGCCCGCCCGAAATGTCGTGAAGGCGCTGGATCAGCTTGATGAAGGTCGTCTTGCCCGAGCCGGAATGACCGACCAGCCCGACGCGCTCGCCCGGCGCGATGCGGATCGAGAAGTCGTCGTAGAGCGGCCGGCTGTGCGCGCCATAGTGAAACGACACATGCTCGAAGCGGATTTCGCCGTTGCGGATCGCGATCGGACCGGCACCGGGACGATCCTCGATGCCGAGCGGCTGGCTTTCGAGCGACACCAGTTCCTCCATGTCGTTGACCGAGCGCTGCAGGTTGCGGATGTGCATGCCGATGTCGCGGAGGTAGCCTTGCAGCATGAAGAACATCGTCAATGCGAACGTGATGTCGCCGACGCTCGCTTCGCCGCGTGCCCACAGCAGCAACGCAACGCCGAGAATCGCGGCCTGAATCGCGGCCAGCATGCCGCCCTGGAGGCCGCCGTTGAGCGTGCCGCGCACCCACGTCCGGCGCGTGCGCTGCCGCCATTTGCCGATCACGTACCCGAGGCGCGCTTCCTCGCGCGCTTCCGCGCCGAATGCCTTGACGACGCCGTTGCAGCTGACCGCATCGGCGAGCGCGCCGCCCATGCGCGTGTCCCACGCGTTCGCGAGACGCGCGGACGGCGCGACGAAGCCCAGCGACACCGTCACTGTCACGCCGATGTACAGCAGCGAGCCGATGCCGACAACGACGCCCATCATCGGCCAGCGCGAACCGAGCAGCAGCGTCGCGCCGACCAGCATCACCAGCGACGGCAGCAACGCGATCAGCAGCGTGTCGTTCAGCAGGTCGAGCGCCCACATGCCGCGCGTGATCTTGCGCACGGTCGAGCCGGCGAAGCTGTTCGCGTGCCAGTCGGTCGAAAAGCGCTGCACGCGATGAAACGCGCGTGCGGCGATCTCGCTCATCATCTTCAGCGTGAAGCGGATGATGTTGAAGTACACGCCCTGACGCAGCAGCGTCGCGGTCAGGCCGAGCGCGGCGAGCACGCCGAAGGCCTCGAGCGCGTGATGCCAGATGGGCGCCGACGACGCCGGACCGGCCGCGATCGCGTCCACCAGACGTCCGGCGAAGACCGGCGTGAGGATGTCCGCGCCCGCCGTGAACAGCGCGAGGGCCGCGATCACGATGATGCGCCACGGCTGTTGGGCCCAGTGACGGAAAGTGAAGCCGAGAACATCCTTGAAGGCTTGTCCGCGAAAGTCGAGTTTTTTGTTGGCCATTTGCTTTCGACCCGGCGACGCACGAGCGCGCCGAGGTTCCAGTCAGAAGCGAAAAAGGGTAGACAGCCAGCGGATGCCGGAATGCGCGCGGGAACGCGCGAAAAAATACGGCGGCAAACAACGGCAACGGAACAACGGACTGTCTGGAGTGAACGCGGCCCGCCTGTCGAGGCGGCTGCGCATCTGCTGCGACGCTGCGGCGTTTAAGGTCGCAGCGGTCGTGGCGGACGGGCTGACGGTCGTGGGACCATGCGAGGGAGCGCGCGATGCACTGCGAACATGTGGCGCCTCCCTGAGATGGTTCAAGATGGAGAAACCGGACAGAGCCGGACCGGGCGAATGCCCGTCTGCCGAATATAGCAACAGTGCGGGGTGCTCGCCAACCTACGGAACGACGTGGTTCTGCAGCCAGTGAAATCTCGTGCTGCGCACGAGCCGGCAAATAGAAAAAGGGCTTACGCATTGCTGCGTAAGCCCTTTTGTCTTCGGTGATCGACACACCAAGAATCTGGTGGGTAGTACTGGGATCGAACCAGTGACCCCTGCCGTGTGAAGGCAGTGCTCTACCGCTGAGCTAACCACCCGAAGAGATTGAGATTATGTCAGGGAACTTGGGGTTCGTCTAGTCTTTTTTAAGCAGTTTGCTCATCAGTTGCTGGCGCGGGTTCAAGGCGCCATACGCTCGCACCCTTGATCGCCTTGTCGAGATCGTCGAGCACGGCTTCGTGCGCGGCGCGTTCGTCGTCGCTCGCGGCGATCACGACCAGTTCCAGCGATTCGAGCGCTACACGCGGCGTATCTGTAGCGTCGCCGGTCTGCGCTTCGCCGAGCATGTCGATGACGAGGCTTTCCTGGCCCCGCGTCATCGCCAGATAGACCTCGGCGAGCAATTCCGAGTCGAGCAGCGCGCCGTGCAGCGTACGGTGCGCATTGCTGATGCCGAAGCGGTCGCACAGCGCATCGAGCGAATTACGCTTGCCGGGGAACATCTGCTTGGCTTGCGCGAGCGTGTCGATGATCTCGCCGCAGTGCGTGCTCACCGGCGGCAGACCGAGCAGCGCGAACTCGGCGTCGAGAAAGCCGATGTCGAATGGCGCGTTGTGGATGATCAGGTCCGCACCCTGGATGAAGTCGCGGAACTGGTCGATGATCTCCGCGAACTTCGGCTTGTCGCTCAGAAATTCCGTCGTGAGGCCGTGCACCGCGAGCGCGCCCGGATCGCTGTCGCGCTCTGGGTTGATATAGAAGTGCAGGTTGTTGCCGGTCAGTCGGCGGTTCACTAGCTCGACGCAACCGAGTTCGAGAATCCGGTCGCCGCCGCGGGCGTTCAGGCCGGTAGTTTCGGTGTCGAGGATCAGTTGACGCATGTCGGATTAGCCTGCTTCGAAAAAAGTGCAGTAAAAAAGCGAAGAGGGCGGCGCGCGTCGTTGGCCGCTGCGCGCACGCTCCTTACATCTCGGCGAGCGACGCCACGCCGCGATTGGCCAACTGATCGGCGCGCTCGTTCTCCGGGTGGCCGTTGTGGCCGCGCACCCAGCGCCATTCGACTTCGTGCTGCGCGACGAGCGCATCGAGCCGCTTCCATAGATCGGCGTTCTTGACCGGCTGCTTCGCCGCGGTGACCCAGCCTTTCTTCTTCCAGCCGTGAATCCACTCGCTGATGCCTTTCTGCACGTACTGCGAGTCGGTGTGCACGATCGCCTTGCAAGGGCGCTTCAACGCCTCGAGCGCGGAAATCACGCCCATCAGCTCCATGCGATTGTTGGTCGTGTTGGCCTCGCCGCCGAACAGTTCTTTTTCCTGGTTGCCGAAGCGCAGCAACGCGCCCCAGCCGCCAGGGCCGGGATTGCCCTTGCAGGCGCCGTCGGTATAGATGTCGATGTGGTCCGGTGTCATTCGGTGTGGTTACGTGTGTTCGGGGTGGCGGCGGGCGCGAGGCCTGCCGCGAGCACGGGCTTTTTCACTTTGAGCGGCCCGACGAGACGCATGCCGCGCACGCGCTTGATCGCCTTGATCATGTAGGTTGCGCCGAAAATCGGCCACCAGCGGTCGCCAGCGGCTTCCATGAAGCCGTAGCGCGCGAGCCATTGATCACTCGCGAGCGGCGGACGATAGCAGCCGAAGCGCCCGCGTTCAAGATCGAAGCCGAGCAGCTTGATCCAGTCCTTCAGACGCGTGAACGCGATCAGGTCGACGGCCGAAGGCACGAACGGGCGGCCTGTCATCTTGCCGATCGATTGCCGTACGCCCCACAGCGACAACGAGTTGAAGCCGAGGATGATCAGTTGGCCTTCGGGCACCAGCACGCGTTCGGCTTCGCGCAGCAGCCGATGCGGGTCGCTGGTGAATTCGAGCGTGTGCGGCATTACGAGCAGGTCGACGCTTTGCGCTTCGAACGGCAGATCGAGCAGGTCGCACCAGACCGCGCTGCGGCCGGCCGGCGCGTGCAGCCCCGACGCGCCTGGCGCGGCGTTGACGGGATTGTCGCCGCCAGGGTTGCCCGCGCCGCCGATGCCGCCGGCGCTGCCACGACGTGCCGCCGGCGGATACGTGTACGGCGCGCTCGCGCCGCTCGCCGCGTCGAGCACGAGGCCGCGGCACGGCATCCGGTTTTCGCGCAGCGCGTCGAGCTGCGGCAGGCCGAGTTGCAGCGCATGATAGCCGAACACGTCCGACACCACGCGATCGAGCTGGGTTTGCTCCCAGTCGAGCACGTAGCGGCCTGGCGGCGAATCGGTCCAGGCGGGCCAGTCTATAATCGCTCGGTCAGTCATATTAAAAATGCGTCGCCTATGAATGCGCTCGAGTACGTGCCGGTCCCGGCGTTTGAAGACAATTACATTTGGGTCATTGCCGACGGACACCATGCGGTCGTCGTCGATCCGGGCGAAGCCGCCCCTGTGCGCGCCTGTCTGGCCCAACGAGGCTGGCGGCTGAGCGCTATTTTACTCACGCACCATCATCAAGACCACGTCGGCGGGGTGGCCGACCTGCTGAACGGCCAGGACGTGCCTGTCTACGGCCCCGCCGGCGAAGCGATCGCGCACCTTACGCATCGTCTCAAAAGCGGTGATCCCGTGACGATCGCGGCACCCGCACTCGAATTCAGCGTGCTCGACGTGCCCGGTCACACCAGCGGACACATTGCCTATTTCCAGGCGGCCGATACGCGCGGCACGCCGCACGTGTTTTGCGGCGACACACTGTTCGCGTGCGGTTGCGGGCGCCTTTTCGAAGGCACGCCGCAGCAGATGCTGAATTCGCTCGATGCGCTCGCCGCGCTGCCCGGCGCAACCGAAGTGCATTGCGCGCACGAATATACGCTGTCGAACATCCGCTTCGCGCTCGCTTGCGAGCCGCACAACGCGGAACTGCAGGCGTGGCGCGACAAGGCGAACGAACTGCGCTCCCGCCACCAGCCGACGCTGCCGACCACGATCGCGCACGAGCGCGCGGTCAATCCGTTCCTGCGCGCAGACGAGCCGGCGATCCAGTCGAACCTCGAAGCACAATTGCACGAAACGGTCTCTGACAGGCTGAAGGCCTTCACCTTGATGCGCGAATGGAAGAACCGCTTCCGTTGATCCGGAGCGCATTCGGCAGTTCTTCACGCGATGAATCGGAAAAATTCGCCAAGCCCCAGATTTGGTTGATTTTTTTCTTGATTTTCCAATTGACGGAAACGTTGACGTTTCGTACTATCGGCTGCAAATTCCAGCCCTTGTGGAAACCGAGACGTTCATGCGATTTATCTTAAGCGCGTTATTGGTCCTGACACTCGCCGCGTGCGCGAGTCAGGGACCGACGACGAATACCGCCAATAACCCCGCCAGCCAGCAAGCCGTAGCCGACGCACTTCGCAAGAACGCCACCGCTAAAGAAACCATCAATGTCGACCAGGGCTCGGTCAATCAGTTGACGAGCCAGGACGCCGATCTGTGGGGCCGCATTCGCCGTGGCTTCCAGATGCCCGATCTGCAGAGCGACCTCGTCGACATGCAGCTCAACTGGTATCTGCAACGCCCCGATTACGTGCAGCGCATGACCGAGCGCTCGCAGAAATATCTCTATCACATCGTTGAGGAACTCGAGTCGCGCCATATGCCGACCGAGCTCGCGCTGCTGCCATTCATCGAGTCCGCGTATAGCCCGCAGGCTTTGTCGGTCGCCAAGGCGGCGGGCATGTGGCAATTCATGCCGGGCACGGGCCGTACCTACAACCTGAAGCAGAACATGTGGCAGGACGAGCGCCGCGACGTGCTCGCGTCGACCAGTGCCGCGCTCGACTACCTGTCGAAGCTGCACGATATGTTCGGCGACTGGCAGCTCGCGCTCGCCGCGTACAACTGGGGTGAGGGCAACGTGCAGCGCGCGATCGCGCGCAACGAGGCGGCGGGTCTGCCGACCGACTACCTGAGCCTGCGTATGCCGAACGAAACGCGCAACTACGTGCCGAAGCTGCAGGCGGTCAAGAACCTCGTGATGAACCCGCAGGTGTACGGGCTGGCGCTGCCGGCGATTCCGAACCACCCGTACTTCGTGACGGTCACGACCTCGCACGATATCGACGTCGACGTCGCCGCGCGGCTTGCCAACATGTCGACCGACGAGTTCCGCTCGCTGAACCCGTCGTTCAGGAAGCCGGTGATTCTCGGCGCGACGCAGCCGCAGATTCTGTTGCCTTTCGACAACGCGTCCGCGTTCGAGCGCAATCTGAAAACGTACTCGGGCTCGCTGTCGTCCTGGACCACCTACACCGTCGACGCACGGGCGACACCTGCGGCGATCGCACAGAAGATCGGCGTCGACGCAGACACGCTGATGGAAGTGAACAAGATTCCGGTCGGCATGCGCCTGAAGCCAGGCTCGACGATCGTCGTGCCGCGCGGCTCGGACGACGACGAGGACATCAGCGCCGACATCGCCGAAAGCGCGGTGCTCGCGATGGAACCCGACGTGCCCGACACGCGGAAGATGCTGATCCGCGTGCGCCGCAATCAGTCGATGGCCGCCATCGCGCTGCGCTACGGCGTGTCGGTCGGTCAGCTGAAGGCATGGAACAAGACACATCGCGATCAGGTTTCGCGCGGCCAGGTGGTCGTGCTGCATGTGCCGGTCGGCAAGCCGGTACCGAGCGAGCCGGGGCCGGAAAAGATCGCCGCCGATGTGCAAGGCGGCAGTGTGCAGAAGATTGGCGTCCATGCCGCAGACGCACGCGGCGATTCGCGCTACGATAAGAAGAAAGGGCGCGGCCACTCTGCCATCGTCAAGGTCTCCCAGCCGGGCGGCAAGGGTGACAAACCGGCGGCGCCTGCCAGCAAGGGCAAGGTCGAGAAGGTGTCGGCCTCGGTGCCCGGCAATGCGTCGAAGGCCGCGGCTGAGAGCCGCCCGAAGACCGTGGCCAACGCGAAGAAGAAGGGTAAATAGACCAATAGCGGCTCTCACGGTAGTGACCACATGCGTTGCGGGGGCAGCGCATGGATTGCGCTCCGATCACGCACCGTGTTCATCCAACGCCGTCACCTCAGGGTGACGGCGTTTTTCATTGCGCGGACGGTTCCTGCGGGTTTGCCGTATTTACTTTATTGTTCGTGCTTCGGCCGCGTTGGCCGCGGGACGCCGTTCTGTCCCGATCCGTCGGAACCTCGGGCAAGGTTCTTGAGGTCCATTTCCAGGTTTTCTTCCGGATTTATGTCGTCGACCCAACTGCGCGTCTTTCTGCTTTTTTCCGCCGGCTACTTCGTCTCTTACGTGTTTCGAGGCGTCAATCTTGGTTTCGCGCCGTTCATCACGCGCGATCTCGGTCTGTCAGCCGCCGATCTGGGTGTGCTGACGAGTCTGTATTTCCTCGGCTTCGCGGGCGCGCAGATCCCCGCTGGCGTGCTGCTCGACCACTTCGGCGCGCGTCGCGTGACGGCCGTCACGCTGCTCTTCGCCGCGCTCGGCATCTGGGTGTTCGGCGCGGCGCACAGTCTCGGCATGATGATGGTCGGGCGGCTGCTGATCGGCGTCGGCGTCTCGGTATGCCTCGGCGCCGCGTTCAAGGCGCTCGCGCAGCATTTTCCGGTCTCGCGTTTGCCATTGATGAACGGGCTCGTGATGGCGATCGGCGGTTTCGGCGGCGTGATGGTCGGTTCGCCGCTCACGTGGGTGCTCGGCTTCTCCAGTTGGCGCTCGGTCTGCGTCGGGCTCGGGGTGCTGACGGTGGTGGTCGCGCTCGCGCAATGGACGCTCGCGCCGGACGCGCGCGACACGCATCGCCAGACGAGCCTCGTTGCGCAGTTCAAGGGCACGTGGCATATCCTGCGCAGCGCGGCATTCTGGAAAATCGCGTCGTTCTCGGTCGTTACGCAGGGCGTTTTCTACGCGATGCAGTCGTTGTGGGTCGGAGCATGGCTGCGCGACGTACAAGGCTTCGAACCGCACGAGGCGGCGGCGCTCGTGTCGATTCTCGGCTTCGCGATGATGGCGGGGTGCGTCGGTTTCGGCGCGGCGGCGCGTAGTCTCGAGCGGCGCGGTCTCTCGTTGTACGCGTTCTGCGGCATCGGCATGGCGTTATACGTGCTGACGCAGATGCTGATCATGTTCAATGCGCCATTGCCGGCGAGCCTGTTGTGGGCCGCGTACGGAATCTTCGGTGGCACTGGCATTCTGAGCTACGCGGTGATGGCGCGACATTTCCCGCCGCAGATGATCGGCCGGGTCAACACGACGCTGACGCTGATTATTTTTCTGCTGATCTTCGGTTTTCAGATCGGCGTTGGCGCGGTGCTTTCTCACTGGCCGGCGAGCGGCGGGCACTATCCGGCGGTCGCGCATCTGAGCGCGTGGGAAATCCTTGTCGCGCTGCAGGTGCTGAGCGCAATCTGGTACGCATTGCCGGGACGGCAGCTTGCCGGGTCCGGCGAAATGCGCGCGGAGCAGGAAGCCTGAACGGCCGCGCGGCACGCCGCCCCAAGTCCGCGTCCTATCTCAGATTTGGAAGGAAGGGCGGTTTCAGGCTATAATTTCAAGGTTTGAGCTTATCAACCCGCACCCTAGCGCCTACCTCCCCCATACCGTTCATCCGCCGCGCGCCATTGGCGTAGCAAGAAGGGCCCCGCACCCAGCCGAAGTCGTCCACACAATGGGACTCATCGCGCCCCTTGCATCGTTACCGGCAGCTCGCGAGCGAGTCTGCGCGCGCATCCAGAATGTGTTCCGCTGCGGCTCGAAATCGGATAGACAGGTGGCAACAGGGTGTTCCCCCAAGGAGTCTCCCGTGTTGCCGTCATTTTCTCCCGCTCTTCTCGCGCTCGCCGACGGCACGGTCTTTCGTGGTTATTCGATCGGGGCCCCCGGGCACACCATCGGTGAAGTCGTGTTCAACACCGCCATCACCGGCTATCAGGAAATCCTGACTGACCCGAGCTACGCGCGCCAGATCGTGACCCTCACGTACCCGCATATCGGCAACGTCGGCGTGAACGCCGAAGACGTCGAAGCGACGAAAGTCCATGCCGCCGGCCTGATCATCCGTGATCTGCCGGTTCTCGCGTCGAACTTCCGCATGGAGCGTACGCTCCCGCAATATCTGCAGGACGAAGGCGTGGTCGCCATCGCCGGCATCGACACCCGCAAGCTGACCCGCCTGCTGCGCGACAAGGGCGCGCAAAACGGTGCGATCCTCGCTGGGTCCGACGACGAAGCCAAGGCCATCGAACTCGCGCGCTCGTTCCCGGGCCTCGCCGGCATGGACCTCGCGAAGGTCGTGTCGACCGGGCAAACCTACGAGTGGACCAAAACCGAATGGCGCTTGGGCACGGGCTACGGCGAGCAGAAGGCGCCGAAGTACCGCGTGGTCGCATTCGATTACGGCGTCAAGCAGAACATCCTGCGTATGCTGGCCGAGCGCGGCTGCCATGTCACCGTGCTGCCGGCGCAAGCGAGCGCCGCCGACGCGCTCGCGCTCAACCCGGACGGCGTGTTCCTGTCGAACGGCCCCGGCGACCCGGAGCCGTGCGACTACGCGATCGCGGCGACGAAGGAGTTCATCGAGCGCGGCATTCCGACCTTTGGCATTTGCCTTGGCCACCAGATCATGGGCCTCGCGGTCGGCGCAAAGACGATGAAGATGAAGACTGGCCACCACGGCGCGAATCACCCAGTCAAGGATCTCGAAGACGGCCGCGTGGTGATCACGTCGCAGAACCACGGCTTCGCGGTCGATGCCGACACACTGCCCGCCAACGCGCGCGTGACCCACGTATCGTTGTTCGACGGCACGCTGCAGGGCTTTGCGCTGACCGACAAGCCGGCGTTTTGCTTCCAGGGCCACCCGGAAGCGTCGCCCGGTCCGAACGACATCGCGTATCTGTTCGATCGCTTCACCGCGTTGATGGACGCGCAGAAGAGCGGCAAGAGCGCAGCGGCTTGAAGCACTAAAGGCCGGCCGCAAAGCCAGCCCGAGACGGAAACGAAAGCGGCTCGCGGCGGCCGCGGCGCCCCGCGGCACGATGCGGCGGGCGCGCCGCAAACAGCGCGCGCAACGTGAAAACGGCGCGCGCCGACGGAAAGAATTCAGGAATACATTAGCGAGAGCGTTATGCCCAAGCGGACAGACATCAAGAGCATCCTCATCATCGGCGCGGGTCCGATCATCATCGGCCAGGCGTGCGAGTTCGATTACTCGGGCGCGCAGGCATGCAAGGCGCTGCGTGAGGAAGGCTACAAGGTCATTCTCGTCAACAGCAATCCGGCGACGATCATGACCGACCCGAACACGGCCGACGTGACCTACATCGAGCCGATCACGTGGGAAGTGGTCGAGCGCATCATCGCGAAGGAGCGCCCGGACGCGATCCTGCCGACGATGGGCGGCCAGACCGCGCTGAACTGCGCGCTCGATCTGCACGCGCACGGCGTGCTGGCGAAGTACGACGTCGAGCTGATCGGCGCGTCGCCGGAAGCGATCGACAAGGCGGAAGACCGCCAGAAGTTCAAGGACGCGATGACCAAAATCGGCCTCGGTTCGGCCAAGTCGGGCACCGCGCACTCGATGGAAGAAGCACTCGCAGTGCAGGCGAAGATCGCCGCGGAAACCGGCAGCGGCGGCTACCCGGTCGTGATCCGTCCGTCGTTCACGCTGGGCGGTTCGGGCGGCGGCATCGCGTACAACCGCGACGAGTTCGAAGAGATCTGCAAGCGCGGTCTCGACCTGTCGCCGACGCGCGAGCTGCTGATCGAAGAGTCGTTGCTCGGCTGGAAAGAGTATGAGATGGAAGTGGTCCGCGACAAGGCGGATAACTGCATCATCGTCTGCTCGATCGAAAACCTCGACCCGATGGGCATCCATACCGGCGACTCGATCACGGTCGCGCCGGCGCAGACGCTGACGGACAAGGAATATCAGATCCTGCGTAACGCGTCGCTCGCGGTGCTGCGCGAAATCGGCGTCGACACGGGCGGCTCGAACGTGCAGTTCTCGATCAATCCGAAAGACGGCCGGATGATCGTGATCGAAATGAATCCGCGCGTGTCGCGTTCGTCGGCACTGGCGTCGAAGGCAACCGGCTTCCCGATCGCGAAGGTCGCGGCCAAGCTCGCGGTCGGCTACACGCTCGATGAACTGAAGAACGAAATCACCGGCGGGCAGACCCCGGCGTCGTTCGAACCGACGATCGACTACGTCGTCACGAAGATCCCGCGTTTCGCGTTCGAAAAATTCCGCGAAGCCGATTCGCGCCTGACCACGCAGATGAAGTCGGTCGGCGAAGTGATGGCGATCGGCCGCACATTCCAGGAGTCGTTCCAGAAAGCGCTTCGCGGCCTCGAAGTCGGCGTCGACGGTCTCGACGAAAAGACCGCCGATCGCGACGAGATCATCCGCCAGATCGGCGAAGCCGGTCCGGATCGCATCTGGTATGTCGGCGATGCATTCCGCGTCGGCATGAGCGCGCAAGAGATCTTCGAAGAGACCGCGATCGATCCGTGGTTCCTCGCGCAGATCGAACAGATCGTGCTGAAGGAAAAGGCGCTGGCGGGCCGTACGCTCGCGAGCCTCACGAAGGAAGAGTTGAAGTATCTGAAGCAGAGCGGCTTCTCGGATCGGCGTCTCGCCAAGCTGCTCGGCGCGAAGCCGGCGGACGTGCGCGCGCGTCGTATCGAGTTGAACGTGCGTCCGGTGTACAAGCGCGTCGACACGTGCGCCGCCGAGTTCGCAACGAAAACCGCGTATATGTACTCGACCTACGAGGAAGAGTGCGAAGCGAATCCGACGAACAACAAGAAGATCATGGTGCTGGGCGGCGGCCCGAACCGGATCGGCCAGGGCATCGAGTTCGACTACTGCTGCGTGCATGCCGCGCTCGCGATGCGCGAGGACGGCTATGAAACGATCATGGTCAACTGCAACCCGGAAACCGTGTCGACCGACTACGACACGTCCGACCGTCTGTACTTCGAATCGCTGACGCTCGAAGACGTGCTCGAAATCGTCGACAAGGAAAAGCCGGTCGGCGTGATCGTGCAGTACGGTGGCCAGACGCCGTTGAAGCTCGCGCTCGATCTCGAAGCGAACGGCGTGCCGATCATCGGTACGTCGCCGGACATGATCGACGCGGCCGAAGACCGCGAGCGTTTCCAGAAGCTGCTGCAAGACCTCGGCCTGCGTCAGCCGCCGAACCGTACCGCGCGCACCGAAGACGAAGCGCTGAAGCTCGCTGACGAAATCGGCTATCCGCTCGTCGTGCGTCCGTCGTACGTGCTGGGCGGCCGCGCGATGGAAATCGTCCACGAGCCGCGCGACCTCGAACGCTATATGCGTGAGGCCGTCAAGGTATCGAACGATTCGCCGGTGCTGCTCGACCGCTTCCTGAACGACGCGATCGAATGCGACGTGGATTGCATTTCCGATGGCGACGCCGTGTTCATCGGCGGCGTGATGGAGCACATCGAACAGGCGGGCGTGCACTCGGGCGACTCGGCCTGCTCGCTGCCGCCGTATTCGCTGTCGAAGGAGACGGTTGCCGAATTGAAGCGCCAAACGGCCGCGATGGCGAAGGCGCTGAATGTGGTCGGCCTGATGAACGTGCAGTTCGCGATCCAGCAGGTGCCTTCCAAAACAAATGCGGCTGATGGCGCGAAGGACGACATCATCTACGTGCTCGAAGTGAACCCGCGCGCGTCGCGCACGGTCCCGTACGTGTCGAAGGCGACCAGCCTGCCGCTCGCGAAGATCGCGGCGCGCGCGATGGTCGGCCAGAAGCTCGCCGCGCAAGGCGTGACGAAGGAAGTCGAGCCGCCGTACTTCAGCGTGAAGGAAGCGGTGTTCCCGTTCGTCAAGTTCCCGACGGTCGACCCGGTGCTCGGACCTGAAATGCGTTCGACCGGCGAAGTGATGGGTGTCGGACAGACGTTCGGCGAGGCGCTGTTCAAGTCGCAGCTCGCGGCGGGTTCGCGTCTGCCGGAGTCGGGCACGGTGCTGCTGACCGTGATGGACGCCGACAAGCCGAAGGCGGTCGAAGTCGCGCGCATGCTGCACGAGCTCGGCTACCCGATCGTCGCGACCAAGGGCACGGCTGCCGCGATCGAAGCGGCCGGCGTGCCGGTCAAGGTCGTCAACAAGGTAAAAGACGGCCGTCCGCACATCGTCGATATGATCAAGAACGGCGAGATCGCTCTCGTCTTCACGACCGTCGACGAAACGCGCGCGGCGATCGCCGATTCGCGTTCGATTCGCATGAGCGCGCAGGCGAACAAGGTCACCTACTACACGACGATGTCGGGCGCACGCGCGGCGGTGGAGGGTCTTCGTTATCTGAAGAACCTGGAAGTCTATGATTTACAAGGACTCCACGCTCGCCTAAACTAAGGCTTCGATACCTGTCCAAGATGTAAGTGCCGCGGTTAAGCGGCGTTCCGCAGGTGCTGTGGCCCGGGTCTGTCCATGGGCGGCGGCTTTCGCGGAATGCACTTAACCGCGGTGATTTTTTTTATGGCCGTTTTTTGCCTCCAGAGTTGTTTATGAGCACTATTCCATTGACGAAGCGCGGAGCAGACATGCTGCGCGATGAATTGCAGCGCTTGAAATCGGTCGAGCGTCCGGCCGTGATCAACTCGATCGCGGAAGCGCGCGCCCAGGGCGACCTGTCGGAAAACGCGGAATACGACGCTGCGAAGGAAAAGCAGGGCTTCATCGAAGGCCGCATCGCCGAAATCGAGTCGAAGCTCGCGGGCGCGCAGGTGATCGATCCGGCGCAAGTGGAAGCGGACGGCCGCGTGGTGTTCGGCGCGACGCTCGAGCTCGAAGACCTCGAGTCGGGCGCGTCGGTCAAATATCAGATCGTCGGTGACGACGAAGCGGACATCGACCACGGCCTGATCTCGATCAGCTCGCCGATCGCGCGTGCGCTGATCGGCAAATCGGAAGGCGACGTCGCGTCGGTGCAGGCACCGGGCGGCATTCGCGAATACGAAATCATCGCGGTCAGCTACATCTGAGGATGGCGCCGCTGTCTCTGATGCCGCATCGTTTATTCCGCCTGTTGACGGTGGTGTGGGTCGGTAGCCTGTTGACTATCGGCTACGCGGTTGCGCCCGTGCTGTTCACGTCGCTCGACCGCATGACGGCGGGTGCCATTGCCGCGCAGCTGTTTCGGATTCAGGGAGTGATTGGCGTCGTGTGCGGTATTTTGCTGCTCGGTCTTGCCAATCTGCTCGTGCGGCGCGGTAGTGGCGTGTATCGCCGCCTGCGCTGGCTGCTCGCCGGTATGCTCGTATGCGTGCTAGTTGGCTATTTCGCGTTGCAGCCGTTCATGAACGCGATGCGCGTCGCGGCGCTCGAGGCGGGCGCAGACGTCGGACATTCCGTTTATGCGACGCGCTTCGGCATCCTGCATGGCGTGTCGAGTCTGTTCTATCTGATCGAGAGCCTGCTAGGTGCTGCGCTCGTGTGGCTGCTGCCGGTGCATGTCGGTAGCGCGGCCGACGAAAAGGGCGCGCGCGGAGTCGCGGGAAAGGTGGCGGGCTGAGGCTCGCGGGTGGCTGGTGGTGTGACGCGGCGCTATGTTCCCCGGTCGATGCCGAACCGATGCCCGCGATGAACTTCATGTTGCGACGAATCGTCGCTATTCCGGCGGCCAGCTACGGTTCATTGGCGCCGTTTCGGGCCTTGCGCCCAAGCCCGCCAACGCGCGGTGCGGACCCGGTCCGCACCTTCGCCGCGTGTGCTCTTACTTCGACTGATGCGAACGCTTCGCGCTGGTTTGACGCTTCTTCGCGCGCTTGATGTTGCCGCCCTGCGTCACGCGTTCATTGCCGCGCACCAGCACCGCTTTCGCTCGCGGCTTGCGCATCGGCACGTCGGTCGGCTTCACCACTTTGACGATGCGCGGTGCGCGGCCCTTGGCCGGCCGGGCTTCTTCAGCTGCCGCTTCACGGGCGCTCGGCAACGCGCCGCGCTTCGCTTTTGCCGCCGGTTGTGCCGATTCTGGCTTCCAGATCACGAGCAACTTGCCGATATGCTGAATCGGTGCCGCGTTCAGCGTGTCGCAGATCTCTTCGTAGATGGCGATGCGCTCCTCGCGCTCATCACCGAACACGCGGATTTTGATCAGTTGATGCGCTGCGAGGTGCACCCTGATTTCGGCGAGTACAGCATCGGTCAAGCCTTCGGCCCCGACGAGCACGACCGGTTTGAGCGCATGTGCCTGGGAGCGCAACTCGGCGCGTTGGTCGGAAGAGACTTTGAGGGCTGGCATGGAAAGTGGAAGACTCGACTAAAATGGCGGCTCCTGCACTTTCGTCCGATCGCCGAGCGATTCGGGCGGGTTGATTCAGCAGGATGCGCGTCAGAACAACAGAATCGCGGATGGCCGCCAGTCTGGCGGTGGCCGCGCGAATTAACCGCGTATTATCCCCTAAAGCGCGACTTGACGCAGCAATAGTTCAATCTTTAATGGCAAAAAACAAGTTCAATACCGCGTGGCTGCACGACCACATCAACGATCCGTACGTCAAAATGGCGCAGCGGGAAGGTTATCGTGCCCGCGCGGCCTACAAGCTCAAGGAAATCGACGAACAGGACAAGCTGATCCGCCCCGGACAGGTGATCGTCGATCTCGGTTCCTCGCCGGGCAGCTGGAGTCAGTACGCGCGTAACAAGCTGGCCGGCGGCTCGCAGCGCAACGCGGAACGCGAAGGTGGCATCGACGGCACGATCATCGCTTTGGACATTCTGCCGATGGAGCCGGTAGCCGACGTGCACTTCATCCAGGGGGATTTCCGCGAAGACTCGGTGCTGGTCCAGCTGGAAGAGTTGGTCGGCGCGCGCCAGGTAGACCTTGTAATTTCGGATATGGCACCCAACCTGTCCGGTGTGGCGATCGCGGACGCGGCGCGGATCGAGCATTTATGCGATCTCGCGCTCGAATTCGCACAAAATCACCTGAAGCCCGATGGTGCCCTTTTAGTCAAATGCTTTCACGGCAGCGGATATAGTCAGATTGTCGAAAAGTTCAAGCGCCAATTCAAGGTGGTGGCAGCCCGCAAGCCGAAGGCGTCGCGGGATAAATCGTCAGAAACATTTATTTTGGGTAAGCATTTGAAGCGTCTCGCGTAGGGATGCGGCGAGCCGGTTCCATTTCTGCCAATAACTAGCCCGATGCGTCGGAGACCGGCGTCAAGCTGGCCCGCTACCCTATTTCCGTGGTAGTGAAACGCTATGGCAGGGGTCTGCGGACTGGATTAGAATGCTTTCGTGGTGCCGCAAGGCAAATGTAGGCGCCCGTCTAAGTGAAGGAGTGGTGCTTTGAACAACAATATGTTTTCGAAAGCAGCAGTGTGGCTGGTGATCGCACTGGTGCTGTTTACGGTGTTCAAGCAGTTCGACAAGCCCCGTGTCCAGGAAGGCGTTTCCTATTCGCAGTTCATGGACGACGCGAAGAACGGCAAAGTCAAGAACGTCATTGTCCAGGGGCGGAACCTCACGGTCACTCCAGCAGACGGCCAGAAGTACCAGATCGTGTCGCCCGGCGACATCTGGATGGTCGGCGATCTGATGAAGTATGGTGTACAGGTGAGCGGCAAGGCTGACGACGAACCCAATGCACTGATGTCCGTGTTGTATTACCTCGGGCCGACGATCCTGATCATCGGTTTCTGGTTCTACATGATGCGACAGATGCAGGGGGGCGGCAAAGGCGGGGCCTTCTCGTTTGGCAAGTCGCGCGCGCGGCTGATCGACGAGAACAACAACGCAATCAATTTCACCGACGTTGCCGGTTGCGACGAAGCCAAGGAAGAAGTGTCGGAGCTCGTCGACTTTTTGCGCGATCCGCAGAAATTCCAGAAGCTCGGTGGTCGTATTCCGCGCGGCGTGCTGCTCGTTGGCCCGCCGGGAACCGGTAAGACGCTGCTCGCACGCGCGATCGCCGGCGAGGCGAAGGTGCCGTTCTTCAGCATTTCGGGTTCGGATTTCGTGGAAATGTTCGTCGGCGTCGGCGCGGCTCGCGTGCGCGACATGTTCGAGCAGGCCAAGAAGCACGCGCCGTGTATCGTGTTCATCGACGAAATCGACGCGGTCGGCCGTCATCGCGGCGCCGGCATGGGCGGCGGTAACGACGAGCGCGAACAGACGCTGAACCAGATGCTCGTCGAAATGGACGGCTTCGAGGCGAACTCGGGTGTCATCGTGATCGCTGCGACGAACCGTTCGGATGTACTCGACAAGGCGCTGTTGCGTCCGGGCCGTTTCGACCGCCAGGTGTACGTCGGTCTGCCCGATATCCGCGGCCGCGAGCACATCATGAAGGTGCACCTGCGCAAGGTACCGATTTCGAACGACGTCGATGCGGCAGTGATCGCGCGCGGCACGCCGGGTTTCTCGGGCGCCGATCTCGCGAACCTCGTCAACGAAGCAGCGCTGTTCGCGGCGCGCCGTGGCAAGCGCATCGTCGAAATGACCGATTTCGAGGACGCGAAGGACAAGATCTTCATGGGTCCGGAGCGCAAGTCGGCCGTGATCCGCGAAGAATCGAAGCGTGCGACCGCGTATCACGAATCGGGTCACGCGGTGATCGCGAAGCTGTTGCCGAAGGCCGATCCGGTGCACAAGGTCACGATCATTCCGCGCGGCCGTGCGCTGGGCGTCACGTGGCAGTTGCCGGAGCATGATAACGAAACGTACTCGAAGGACTATCTGCTCGACCGTCTTGCCATTCTGTTCGGTGGTCGCGTCGCGGAAGAGCTGTTCCTGAACCTCATCAGCACCGGCGCCTCGGACGACTTCAACAAGGCGACCCAGACGGCTCGCGCAATGGTTGCCCGCTTCGGTATGACAGATGCGCTCGGACCGATGGTCTATGTCGACGACGAAAACGACGCTTCGCCGTTCGGCCGCGGCTTCACGCGGACCATTTCGGAGGCGACGCAGCAGAAGGTCGATGCGGAAATCCGTCGTGTGCTGGACGAGCAGTACAATCTCGCGCGGCGCCTGCTGGAAGAGAACCGCGACAAGGTCGAAGCGATGACCGCCGCATTGATGGAGTGGGAGACGATCGACGCCGATCAGATCAACGACATCATGGCCGGCCGTCCGCCGCGTTCGCCGAAGAGTTCGCCGCCGTCGGCAAGCGACGCCTCGTCGGGCGGTAGCGCGGGCACCGAAGTCAAGCCGGGCAGCGCAACCGCGCCGGCCTGATAGGTAGCCAGTAGAAAGTGCGGGCCGGTGTGCTACACACCGGCCCGTTTTGCATTGATCCGTTCAAAGTGAAGCATTGTTACGTGTCGAAAGTCGATTGTTCTTCCGTACCCCTTCCAGAGCCGCTGCAGTGCGGCCGCTTCAAGCTGACGTTTGAACGCCCGTTGGTCATGGGCATTCTGAACGTCACTCCCGATTCCTTCTCCGATGGCGGCTTGTACGCGATGCGCGGCGATGCGCTGCGCCATGCCGAGCGCATGATGCTCGAGGGCGCGGACATTATCGATATCGGCGGGGAATCGACGCGTCCTGGCGCGCCGCCGGTGCCGCTCGACGAAGAACTGGAGCGCGTGATACCCCTCGTCGAGCAGCTGCGTGGCGCGAATGTGCCGTTGTCGGTCGATACATACAAGCCGGAAGTGATGCGCGACGCGTTGAACGCGGGCGCCGACCTGATCAACGACGTCTGGGGCTTCCGCATGCCCGGCGCGATCGACGCGGTGCGCGACAGCGACTGCGGCCTTTGTGTAATGCATATGTTAGGTGAGCCGCAGACCATGCAGCGCGGCGAGCCGCACTATGCCGACGTTGTCAGCGAAGTGCGCCAGTTCCTCGAGGAGCGTGTCGCGACTTTGCAGCAGGCGGGGATTGCGCGCGAGCGAATCAGCGTCGATCCGGGTTTCGGCTTCGGCAAGATCGTCGTCGAGCACAACTACGCGTTGCTTGCGCATCTGCGCGACACGGCGCCGCGCGCCGCGTCGCCATATCCGATCCTTGCGGGCATGTCGCGCAAATCGATGGTTGGCGCGGTGACAGGGCGGCCGGCGCCGGAGCGCGTGGCCGGCAGCATCGCCGCAGCGGTGTGCGCGGCCGAGCGGGGCGCCGCGATTCTGCGCGTACACGACGTCGCGCAAACAGTCGATGCATTGAAAGTATGGGCAACCCTGCGCGACGCTGCCAAGCAGAGCCGCGCGCACGGTTGAGCCCGCAGCCAGATACAGGGAGAACAAATATGGCACGTCGTTACTTCGGAACGGACGGCATTCGAGGCAAGGTCGGGGAAGGCCCGATCACGCCGGAATTCGTGTTGCGGCTCGGCTACGCGGCCGGCAAGGTGCTCGCGGGCGCCGATCAATGGGCGAAGACAGGCGCTCGCCCGACCGTGCTGATCGGCAAGGACACGCGCGTCTCGGGCTACATGCTCGAAGCCGCGCTCGAATCGGGCTTTTCGGCGGCCGGCGTCGACGTGATGCTGGCCGGCCCGATGCCGACTCCCGGCATCGCCTATCTGACGCGCGCGCTGCGGCTTGCCGCGGGCGTCGTGATCAGCGCGTCGCATAACCCGTACTACGACAACGGTATCAAGTTCTTCTCGGCCGACGGCAACAAGTTGCCGGACGACGTCGAGGCGCAGATCGAGGAGCAGCTCGAGCTGCCGCTCGCTTGCGCGGCTTCCGAGCAGTTGGGCAAGGCGCGTCGTCTCGACGACGCGGCCGGCCGCTACATCGAGTTCTGCAAGAGCACCTTCCCGGCCGCGTACGACCTGCGCGGCATGAAGCTCGTCGTCGATTGCGCGCATGGCGCCGCGTACGACGTCGCGCCGCACGTGTTCCATGAGCTCGGCGCGGAAGTGATCCCGATCGGCGTCTCGCCGAACGGCTTCAATATCAACGACGGCGTCGGCGCGACCGCGCCGGATGCGCTGGTGCGCGCGGTGCGCGCGAACCACGCGGACCTCGGTATCGCGCTCGATGGCGACGCCGACCGTTTGCAGGTAGTCGACGAGTCCGGCCGCCTGTTCAACGGCGACGAGCTGCTGTACGTGCTGGTCAAAGACCGTATCGCGACCGCCGGCCACGTGGAAGGCGCGGTCGGCACACTGATGACCAACATGGCCGTGGAGGTCGCGCTGCAGAGAGCCGGCGTCAAGTTCGTGCGCGCCGCGGTCGGCGACCGCTATGTGCTCGAACAGCTTCGCGAACACGGCTGGCAGCTCGGCGCCGAAGGTTCGGGCCACATTCTGTCGCTCGATCGCCATTCGACCGGCGACGGCATCGTGTCCGCTCTGCTCGTGCTGGCGGCGATGCAGCGCAGCGGCAAGTCGCTCGCGGATCTGCTCGACGGCGTCACGCTGTTCCCGCAGAAGCTGATCAACGTGCGCATGAAGCCCGGCGCGGACTGGAAGGGCAGCGATACGATTCGTAGCGCGATCAAGGTGGCCGAAGGCGCGCTCGACGGGCGCGGTCGCGTCCTGATCCGCGCGTCGGGCACCGAGCCGGTACTGCGCGTGATGGTAGAGGCGCAGAACGTCGCGGACGCGCTCGAGCATTCGGAAGCGATTGCGCAAGCCGTGCGGGTAGCAACGGCCTGATCTGTTCCCCAACAGGCGGCGGGCGGCGGCGACCGCTTGCGGCCTGACGGTCGCTCTGAGAGCTTCGGCGACCCGCGTGCCATGACCTTCGTCGCCGGCTTCACCCCAATAAATCCCCACGCTCCAGCCGCCAAAAGGTCGGTGCATCCCGCACCAAAATGTCTCTCCGCACCGAGCGCAAACGTTCGCGCCCCGTCTTTTTCGTCTAACTTGAAAAATGCAATGCAACGAGCATCGCAATCGCGGCAATTCGCCGGCTCCCGAACCTTTCATTGGGTAATGTGACTGTCACATCTGATTCACGATCAGTCACGTTTTTGTCATAAAGAGACCCTAAGCTTCGCGGTGTTCGAGTTTCCCGCTCACACCACACGCTCACACTCCATTGGAGGTCTCATGAAATTGATGCATACCGTGTTCGCTGGCGTCGCTGGCGCGCTTTTCGCAATCGCAGCGCAAGCCGCAGACATCACCGGCGCGGGCAGCACGTTCGCGGCACCGATTTACACGAAGTGGGCCGACGCTTATCAGAAGACCGGCGGCGGCAAGGTTAACTACCAGGGCATCGGGTCGTCGGGCGGCATCAAGCAGATCGAGGCGAAGACCGTCGATTTCGCTGGTTCGGACGCTCCGCTGAAGGACGACGAACTCGCGAAGCAAGGCCTGTTCCAATTCCCGACGGTGGTCGGCGGCGTGGTGCCGGCAGTCAACGTGCCGGGCGTGAAGCCGGGCGAACTGGTGCTGTCGGGTGAAGTGCTCGGCGACATCTATCTCGGCAAGATCAAAAAGTGGAATGACCCGGCAATCGTCGCGCTGAACGCGAAGGTCAAGCTGCCGGATCTGGACATCGCCGTGGTGCGCCGCGCCGACGGTTCGGGCACCAGCTTCATCTGGACGAACTACCTGTCGAAGGTCAACCCGGAATGGAAGACGAAGGTCGGTGAAGGTGCGACGGTCAACTGGCCGACCGGCACGGGCGGCAAGGGTAACGACGGCGTCGCGGCATTCGTGCAGCGTCTGCCGGGTTCGATCGGCTACGTCGAATGGGCCTACGCCAAGCAGAACCACATGAACTACGTCGCGATGAAGAACGAAGCTGGCGCAGTGGTTCAGCCGCAGACGGACACGTTCAAGGCAGCGGCTGCTGGCGCTGACTGGTCGAAGTCGTTCTACCAGATCCTGACGAACGAGCCGGGCAAGAACGCATGGCCGATCGTCGGCGCGACGTTCGTGCTGCTGCACACGACGCAGGAAAAGGCACCGCAAGGCGCGGAAACGCTGAAGTTCTTCGACTGGGCGTTCAAGAACGGCGGTCAGGCTGCGAACGATCTGGACTACATCTCGCTGCCGGAATCGGTCGTGTCGGAAATCCGCACGCAGTGGAAGCAGAAGGTCAAGGATTCGGCAGGCAAGACGCTCGCCGAGTAACAGGCGTAAGCTGGCGCGGTATGTCTGAATCGCGCCTCGTAGCACCCCGGCCGTCCTCGTACGAGGACGGCCTGTGACTTTCACGCGGCACGCGCCGCATGCATCACCGCCCGCCCGACAAGTGTCGTCCGGCAACTGGAAACAGGTCCCTCAGGCTCTCATGTCCGATATTCATTTAGCGTCCGGCACGAGCCGGGCCACTCCGCCTGGCAGCGCGTCGCAGCAAAAAGCGCCTGGCCGCTCCGGCGATGTGATCTTCGGCGGCCTCGCACGCCTTTCCGCGATCGTCACGCTGCTGCTGCTCGGCGGCATCATCGTGTCGCTGATCATCGCCTCGATGCCGTCGATTCGCGAGTTCGGTCTCGCGTTCCTGTGGACGGCGGTGTGGGATCCACCCAGCAAGCAATTCGGCGCGCTCGTGCCGATCTACGGCACTCTCGCGACGTCGATCATCGCTCTCATCATCGCGGTGCCCGTCAGCTTCGGCATCGCGCTGTTTCTGACCGAACTGTCGCCCGCGTGGCTGCGTCGGCCGCTCGGCATCGCGATCGAACTGCTCGCCGCGATTCCGTCGATCGTGTACGGCATGTGGGGCCTGCTCGTGTTCGCGCCGATCTTCGCGGTGTGGTTCCAGAAGCCTCTCGGCGCGGTGCTCGGCGGCATTCCGATCGTCGGTGCGCTGTTCTCGGGTCCGCCGATCGGCATCGGCATTCTGTGCGCGGGCGTGATCCTTGCGATCATGATCATCCCGTACATCGCGGCGGTCATGCGCGACGTGTTCGAAGTGACGCCGGTGCTGCTGAAGGAATCGGCCTACGGTATCGGCTGCACGACGTGGGAAGTGATCTGGAAGATCGTACTGCCGTACACCAAGACCGGTGTGATCGGCGGCATCATGCTGGGCCTCGGCCGCGCGCTGGGTGAGACGATGGCGGTCACCTTCGTGATCGGCAACACCAATCTGCTCGACAATATTTCGCTGTTTTCGCCGGGCAACAGCATCACGTCGGCGCTCGCCAACGAGTTCGCGGAAGCGGACCCGGGCCTGCACACGTCGGCGCTGATGGAACTCGGCCTGATCCTGTTCGTGATTACATTCATCGTGCTGGCGATTTCGAAAATCATGCTGCTGCGTCTCGAGAAAGGGGAGGGCGCGAAATGAGCGGGCCGTCCCTGAATATGCCGGGTCTGAAGGACCCCGCGACGCTCGAAGCGATGCGCGTGCGTCTGCAAGGGCGCCGTCGGATGACCAACGCGATCGCGCTGACGCTGTCGCTCGCGGCGATGGCGTTCGGCCTGCTGTGGCTCGTGTGGATTCTCTATACGACGCTGCATCTCGGGATCGGCGGTTTGTCGGTCGAGCTCTTCACGCAGTCGACGCCGCCGCCGAACACCGATGGCGGCGGTCTTGCGAATGCGATCGTCGGCAGCCTGTTGCTGGTCGCGCTCGCGACCTTCGTCGGCACGCCGATCGGCATCATGGCGGGCGTCTATCTCGCCGAATACGGCCAGAAGGGCTGGCTTGCGAACCTCACGCGCTTCATCAACGACATCCTGCTGTCGGCGCCGTCGATCGTCATCGGTCTGTTCGTCTACGCGCTCGTCGTCGCGAAGATGGGCCACTTCAGCGGCTGGGCCGGCGTGCTCGCGCTGGCGCTTCTGCAGATTCCGATCGTGATCCGCACGACCGAAAACATGCTGAAGCTCGTGCCGAATGCGATGCGGGAAGCCGCGTTCGCGCTCGGCACTCCGAAGTGGAAGATGGTGCTGTCGATCACGCTGAAGGCGTCGATCGCGGGCATCGTTACCGGTGTGCTGCTCGCCATCGCGCGGATTGCCGGCGAAACCGCGCCGCTGCTTTTTACCGCGCTGTCGAACCAGTTCTTCTCGGTCGATATGGGCCAGCCGGTCGCGAACCTGCCGGTCACGATCTACAAGTTTGCGATGAGCCCGTTCGCGCAATGGCAATCGCTCGCGTGGGCCGGCGTCTTCCTGATCACGCTCGCGGTGCTGGGACTGAATATCCTCGCGCGCACGATCTTCTCGAACAAGTAAGGGCGGAGTGAATCCGATGAACATGGCAGAAACCCAACTCAATCCGGTCGGGCACGCAACCGCGCCCGCGGGCTCCGACCCCGAACACAGCGCTCACGCGCAAACGCCGTCGCGTCCGAAGATCGAAGTCAAGGATCTCAACTTCTTCTACGGCAAGTACCACGCGCTGAAGAACATCAATCTGCAGATTCCCGAAGGCAAGGTGACCGCGTTCATCGGCCCGTCGGGCTGCGGCAAGTCCACGCTGCTGCGAACCTTCAACAAGATGTACGCGCTGTATCCGGAGCAGCGCGCGGAAGGCGAGATCGTGATGGACGGTGAAAACCTGCTGACTACGCGCCAGGATATTTCGCTGCTGCGCGCGCGCATCGGCATGGTGTTCCAGAAGCCGACGCCGTTCCCGATGTCGATCTACGACAACATCGCTTTCGGTGTGAAGATGTTCGAGAAGCTGTCGCGCTCGGAAATGGACGACCGCGTCGAATGGGCGCTGACCAAGGCGGCGCTGTGGAACGAAGTGAAGGACAAGCTCGGCCAGAGCGGCTACGGTCTGTCGGGCGGCCAGCAGCAGCGTCTGTGTATCGCGCGCGGTATCGCGATCCGCCCCGAAGTGCTGCTGCTCGACGAGCCGTGCTCGGCGCTCGACCCGATTTCGACGGGCCGTATCGAAGAACTGATCGCCGAACTGAAGAGCGACTACACGGTCGTGATCGTCACGCACAACATGCAGCAGGCGGCCCGCTGTTCGGACTACACTGCCTATATGTACCTCGGTGAACTGATCGAATTCGGCGACACAGAAAAAATCTTCATCAAGCCGGTCCGCAAGGAAACCGAGGACTACATCACCGGCCGCTTCGGCTGATCCGCCGGGCAATACAACGGAGTACGACATGTCCGATAAACATCTGTCCAGCCAGTTCGACGCCGACCTGAACCTCGTTTCGTCGAAAGTGCTCGAAATGGGCGGCCTCGTCGAATCGCAGATCGTCAACGCGATGCAGGCGCTCAACGAATTCGACCTCGGTATGTGCGAGCAGGTCATCGCCGCCGAAGACCGTCTGAACAAGATGGAAGTCGAGATCGACGAGGAGTGCAGCAACATCATCGCGCGCCGTCAGCCGGCCGCGCGCGATCTGCGCCTGCTGATCGCGATCTCGAAGACCATCACGAACCTCGAGCGCGCCGGCGACGAGGCCGAGAAGATCGCGAAACGCACCAGGCGTCTGATGGAAGACGGCGCCTCGCGCACCATCAACATCGCCGAGATCAAGCTGTCCGGCGAGATGGCCGTGTCGATCCTGCGCCGCGCGCTCGACGCGTTCGCGCGTCTGGACACGGTCGCGGCCGCGCAGATCGTGCGCGACGACAAGGCGATCGATGAGGAATTCCGCGCGTTCGTGCGCAAGCTGATTTCGTATATGACCGAAGATCCGCGTTCGATCTCGGTGGGCCTCGACTTCCTGTTCATCGCCAAGGCGATCGAGCGGATCGGCGACCACGCGAAGAACATCGCCGAATTCATCATCTACATCGTCAAGGGCACCGACGTGCGGCACCAGTCGCGCGACGCGCTCGAACGCGAAGCGCTCAGCTAATCCAGAGATAAGGAACAGAGGTGCCGATGCCCAGCAGCATTCTCGTCATTGAAGATGAGCCCGCCATTTCCGAATTGATTTCGGTCAATCTTCAACACGCCGGACACTGCCCGATTCGCGCGTACAACGCGGAGCAGGCGCACAACCTGATCAGCGACGTGCTGCCCGATCTCGTGCTGCTCGACTGGATGTTGCCGGGCAAATCGGGCATTTCGTTCGCGCGCGATCTGCGCAACAACGAGCGCACGAAGCATATCCCGATCATCATGCTGACCGCGCGCGGCGACGAGCAGGACAAGGTGCTCGGTCTCGAGATCGGCGCCGACGACTACGTGACGAAGCCGTTCTCGCCGAAGGAACTGATGGCGCGCATCAAGGCGGTGCTGCGCCGCCGCGCGCCGCAGCTAACCGAAGACGTGGTCGCGATCAACGGCCTGAAGCTCGATCCGGCCACGCACCGCGTCGCGGCGCATGCGGAAGGCAGCGAGATCAAGCTCGATCTCGGCCCGACCGAATTCCGTCTGCTGCACTTCTTCATGACTCACCCGGAGCGCGTGCACAGCCGCACGCAACTGCTCGACCAGGTGTGGGGCGATCACGTGTTCGTCGAAGAGCGTACCGTCGACGTGCATATCAAGCGTCTGCGTGCGGCACTCAAGCCGGCCGGGTGCGATGCTATGATTGAAACGGTACGCGGCAGCGGCTACCGGCTGGCGAAGAGCGCCTGACAGCCGTCGTCGGCGGCGCACTGCACTGCGTAGCTGTTGAGCCGCCGCACCTCCTTCCTGCGCTGTATTTTCTCTTCGATCGCTAGACCATGAACATCATCTGGGCGCGCTCCATCGTGTCCGTCGTGCTGCTTGCTGTTCTGTGCGCGGTGGTCGGCGCACTGGTGAACGTCAAGGCAGGGCTCGCTCTCGCCATCGTCATGCTGCTCGCACAGAGCGTCTTCAGTACCTTCCATAAGCAGCGTCTGTGGCGTCTGCTCGATGCGCCGGTGTACGGCGAAGTGCCGAGCGCCCCCGGCATCTGGGGCGAAATCTACTACCGTCTGCACAAGCTCGCGAAGCGCTGGCACGCCCAGGTGCGCCAGGTCGAGCAGCAGCATTCGCGTTTCATCCAGGCGATCCAGGCGTCGCCGAATGGCGTCGCGATGCTCGACGATCACGATCAGATCGAATGGTGCAACGCGATTTCCGAAAGCCACTTCGGGCTCGATGCGAAGCGCGATCTGCGCCAGCACATCACGCATCTGGTGCGCCATCCGGATTTCGTGCGCTATCTGAATTCGCATCGGTACGAGGAAATGCTGATCATGCGCGGCATGGGCGACAAGCGCCAGAACGTGCTGTCGGTGCAGGTGTTTCCGTATGGCGACAATCGCAAACTGGTGCTGTCGCAGGACATCACCGAACTCGAGCGCACCGATGCGATGCGGCGTGACTTCGTCGCCAACGTGTCGCACGAACTGAAAACGCCGCTTACCGTGCTGTCCGGTTTTCTCGAGACGATGCGCGAGCTGCCGTTGGGCGAGGCCGAGCGCGCGCGCTATCTCGACCTGATGGAGCAGCAGGCGTCGCGCATGCGTCATATCGTCAGCGATCTGCTGGTGCTCGCGACGCTCGAAGGTGACAACAAGCCGCCGAGCGATCAGATGATCGACATGCAGGCAGTATTGCGGCATCTGCGCGACGACGCGCAGAGCCTGTCCGGCGATCATCACAAGATCGTCTTCGAAGCCGACGAAGCGTTGACGGTAACCGGCGTCGAAACCGAGATTCTCAGCGCGTTCGGCAACCTGGTGACGAACGCGATCCGCTATACGCCGGACGGCGGCTCGATCAAAGTCACCTGGCGTGCGCAGGGTGGCCATGCGGTGTTCTCGGTCATCGATAGCGGCCTCGGCATTCCGGCCGCCGATATTCCACGACTCACCGAGCGCTTCTATCGCGTCGATCGCAGCCGTTCGCGCGACACGGGCGGCACCGGGCTCGGTCTCGCGATCGTCAAGCACGTATTGCAACGGCACGATGCGCAACTCGAAGTGAAGAGCGAAGAAGGGCGCGGCAGCACGTTCACGGTGCGTTTTCCGGTGTATCGGACCGCGCGCTGCCAAACCGCGCAGGTTTGAGTGCGGCAGCCGTCCGACTGGTCGATCCAGCAAAAAACCGCCTGAAACAGGCGGTTTTTTTATGCGCGCGGATTGTCAGGTGCCCGCCGTCGCGGCGAGCACCCGCGACGCGGGCGACTACGAACAGAACTTGCCGAGCAGGCTCATCTGCGCATTGCGCGACGCCTTGCCCGGCCGGCGCCGGCGATAGTGACCATCGCTTTGCATCAACCAGGCCGACTGGTTGTCGCCGAGAAACGCCGATAGCCCTTCCGCGATCACGCGCCGTTTCAGCCGCCGGTTGCTGACCGGGAATGCGACTTCGACGCGCCGGAACAGATTGCGATCCATCCAGTCGGCGCTCGACAGATAGACCTGCTCCTTGCCGCCGTCGTAGAAGTAGTAGATGCGATGATGTTCGAGAAAGCGCCCGACGATCGAGCGCACCGTGATGTTCTCGGAGAGTCCTTGCACGCCCGGCTGCAGCGAGCACACGCCGCGCACGATCAGATCGATCTTCACGCCGGCCTGCGCTGCTTCATACAGCTCGGCGATCACCGTCGGCTCGAGCAGTGCGTTCATCTTCGCGACGATGCGCGCCTTCCTGCCCGCCCGTGCGTGCTCGGCTTCCTTGCGGATCGCTTCGACGAGCTTCGGGTGCAGCGTGAACGGCGACTGCCACAATTCGTGCAGCTTCAGCTCGCCGCCGATGCCGGTCAGCTGTTGGAATACATGGTGCACGTCCTCGCAGATCTTCTGATCGGCGGTCATCAGACCGAAGTCGGTATAGAGGCGCGCGGTGCGCGGGTGATAGTTGCCGGTGCCGAGGTGCGCGTAGCGCTTCAGGGTCGACTTGCCGCCCGCCAATACGCGTCGCACGATCAGCATCATTTTCGCGTGGCACTTGTGGCCGACCACGCCGTAGACCACGTGCGCGCCGACCGCTTCGAGCTGCGAGGCCCAGTTGATGTTGGTTTCTTCGTCGAAGCGCGCGAGCAGCTCGACGACCACCGTGACTTCCTTGCCGTTGCGCGCGGCCTGCATCAGCGCGTCCATCAGCGGCGAGTCGGTGCCGGTGCGATAGATGGTCTGCTTGATCGCGACCACGTTCGGGTCCTTGGCCGCCTGCAGCAGCAGCTCGAGCACCGGCTGGAAGCTCTCGTACGGATGATGCAGCAGCACGTCGCCCTGATCGATCACGTCGAACATGCTCGTGCTGTTGGCGATCTGCGTCGGCGTCGACGGAATATGCGGTACGAACTTCAGATCCGGCCGGTCGACCATCTCGGGCAGCTGCATCAGCCGCACCAGATTGACGGGGCCGTTCACGTAGTAGCAGTCCTTGTTCGACAGACCGCTTTCGTCGAGCAGGCGCCGCACCACGTGCGCGGGCGTGTCCGCCGACACTTCGAGCCGCACCGCATTGCCCAGATGCCGCGCCGGCAGTTCGCCCTGCAACGCGACGCGCAGATTGGTGATTTCGTCTTCGTCGACGAACAGTTCGCTATTGCGGGTGATGCGAAACTGATTGCAGCTGCGCACGACGAGGTTTGGAAACAGTTCGCCGACGAAGCGTTGCAACAGCGAGCTCAGCAGCACGAAGCCGTGCGGATAGCCCGACAGTTCCTGCGGCATGCGCACGAGCCGCGGCAGCGCCCGCGGCGCCTGCACGATGCCCATCATCGCCTGGCGGCCGAATGCATCCTTGCCTTCGAGTTCGACGACGAAGTTCAGGCTCTTGTTCAGCACGCGCGGAAACGGATGGGCGGGATCGAGACCGATCGGCGTCAACACCGGCAGCAGTTCGTCGACGAAGTAGTTGCGCGCCCATTCGGTCTGCGCGTCGCTCCATGCTTCGGTGCCGTGGAAATAAATACCTTCCTCCTCGAGCGCGGTGAGCACCGTGTCGTGCAGCATCGTGTACTGGCGATGCACGAGCTTCTGCGCACGCTCGACCACGAGGTCGTACACGTGTTGCAGCGACATGCCGTCCGGCGACAATGCGCCGGGATTGTCGCGCATCTGTTCCTGAAGGCCGGCCATGCGGACTTCGAAGAATTCGTCGAGATTGCTACTGGTGATGCAGATAAACCGGAGACGTTCGAGCAGGGGGACGGCGGGATCGGCGGCTTGCGCCAACACGCGCTCGTTGAAACCCAGAATGCCCAGCTCGCGATTCAATAAGGGATAGCGGACGGACATCGGTGGCGAGATTGGAATGTCTGAAATGGCGACGGAAAGACGCTCGGAAATTCTCACGATTTGGTGACGTCCTGATGACATCGGCGATGTTTTAAACATTTTATGCCGCAATCGTCGGCTGTCGTCAATATGACGCGTTACCTATGCGACGATACCGAACTCCCTGCGCCGCGAGGTGACACCGTGAAGGCTGCTACGCTTAGAATGGCGTCTTTGAACAGTGCGGCCGGCCGCGACGCGCACCATGCGTCGAAGGGGCCGGGCAGGCGCGTGGCGCTGCCAGCGTCCGCCGCCACGCCCGCGGCCGCAGCCGCCGCGCTCGCGCGCATGGAGTACGCTTACCCGATGGTCACTATCCCTCATCTCCTCGCCGCCGTGGATCTCGGTTCGAACAGCTTCCGGCTCATCGTGGGCCGGGTCGAGGAAACCGACGCGGGCAGCCAGATCTATCAGGTCGACGCCTTGCGCGAGCCGGTGCGGCTCGCGGCCGGGCTATCGAGCGACAAAATGCTCGATCGCGCCTCGCAGGTGCGTGGCTGGGATGCGCTGAAGCGCTTCGGCGAGCGTCTGCGCGATTTTCACCCCGACCACGTGCGCGCGGTCGCGACCAATACGCTGCGCATCGCGAAGAATGCGGGCGAGTTTCTCGGCGAAGCGCAGGCGGCGCTCGGTTTTCCGATCGAAGTGATCGCGGGGCGGGAGGAAGCGCGCCTGATTTATGCAGGCGCCGCGCACTCGGTGCCGGCGAGCGCGGGCAAGCGGCTCGTCGTCGATATCGGCGGCGGTTCGACGGAATTCATCATCGGCTCGCACTACACGCCGATCAAGATGGAGAGCCTGTATATCGGCTGCGTGAGCCATAGCCGTACGTTTTTTCCGGCCGGCAACGTCGACGAATACACGATGCGTCAGGCCGAGCTCGCCGCGCGCCGCGAAATCCAGATCATTTCCGCCGAATACAAGAAGACCGGCTGGGAGCAGGCGATCGGCTCGTCGGGCACCGCCCGCGCGCTCGCCGAGCTGGTCGAGGCGAACAATTTCAACGATGCCGGCGTCACGCACGGCATTTCGCGCGGCGGCCTCGAGCGGCTCAAGCGCGCGCTGATCAAGGCCGAAAACGTCAACCGGCTGAAACTGATCGCACTGAAGAGCGACCGCGTGCCGGTGCTCGCGGGCGGCCTGTCGATCATGATCGCGGTGTTCGACGAACTGGGCGTCGACTATGTCGACACCACCGACGGCGCGCTGCGTCTCGGCGTCATGTACGACCTGCTCGGCCGTTCGCAGCACGAGGACATGCGTACGGTGACGGTCGGGGGCTTCATGCGCCGCTATGGCGTCGATCGTGCGCAGGCCGGGCGTATCAGCGATCTGTCGACGAGCCTCTACGACCAGTTCATCGAACCGGACGAAGAACGCCGCGCGGAAAACCGCATGTTCATCGGCTGGGCGGCGTCGCTGCACGAAATCGGGCTGTCGATCTCGCATAGCGCTTATCACAAGCATTCGGCGTATATCGCAAGCAACGCCGACATGCCGGGCTTTTCGCGCACCGATCAGGCGCGGCTCGCCGCGCTCGTGCTCGGCCACGCGGGCAAGCTCGGCAAGCTGTCGCAGACGCGCGACGTCGAATGGCCGCTGCTGTTCTGCCTGCGGCTCGCAGCGTTGCTGTGCCGTCGACGCGCGGACGTCGGCCTGCCGGGTATCACGGTTGCTCAGGCGAACGGCGGTTACGAGGTGCGTTTGCCGAACGAGTGGGTCGCCAACAATCCGTTGACGGACTACAGCCTGATCCAGGAAGCAGCGGAGTGGGAGAAAGTCGGGATTCCGTATCGCGTGGTTTATACGGACGATTGACGCGGCGCCGATCGGCGCACGCTTCGATTCGCAGCGTGCGCGTGCACAAAAAAGCCCTGCAAATGCAGGGCTTTTTCGCTTCTCAGGTGATGCAGCTTATCGCGGCAACGCATCGCCGAGGAAGTGTCGCGCGTAGCGGGCGTTGATATCGGACAGGCGGAACAGCGTCAGGAAGTCCGCGGTATTGAAGTCGGGGTCCCACGCCGGTGCGCCGCAAATCTTCGCGCCGAGTCGCAAGTAGCCCTTCACGAGCGGCGGCGGCGCGACGGCGGCGCCGGTCTGCAGGTCGTCGACCGGCAGCGGCGTATGCGGGAACGCGCGATATTCGGGCGCGGTCAGCGCGTTCTCGCGCAGCGAGCAATACAGGTTCGCCGCATAGTGGCCGCCGTCGGCCATCGCGACGCTCGCGCAGCCGAGCATCGTCTCGTAGCCGTTGTGCTTCATGTACGCGCCGAGCCCTGCCCACAGCGACATGATCACCGAGCCGCTGCGATAGTCGGGATGCACGCACGAGCGGCCGACCTCGACCATCTTCGCGCGCAGATGCGTGAGACGCGACACGTCGAACTCGCTTTCCGCATACAGACGGCCGATGCGCGCGGCCTGATGCGGCGGCAACGCGCGATACGTGCCGACTACTTTCAACGTGTCGAGATCGCGTACCAGCAAATGATCGCAGTACGAATCGAAGGCATCGACGTCGAGGCCGGCGGGGCCGCTCAAGCGCGCGCCCATTTCGTCGGCGAAGACGCGATAGCGTAGACGCTGCGCTTCACGCAGCTCTTCGTCGGTACGCGCCCACGACACTTGCAGGCGATGCTGCGCGGTAACCGTTTCCTCGGCGCGCGGCAGACGGCGCGGTTCGAAAAGCGAGGCGAAGGGCAGGGTGGGCGTCGGCAGTTCTCGCATTGGCTGTCCTGGTCGAAAAGAGGGAGGATTTCTTTTTTCGCCAATGTAGTAACGCGCGGTGACGCTCGCATGGCAAAGCTGTGACGATTGGATGACTGCCCGTAAGCCCTCGCGTGTGTGCCTGTCAAGTCGGACGCGTCGCGCGACGCGTGCGCTCAGATCAGATCGGGACTGATGGCGGCGCGCAACACTGCCTCCTCTTCGCCGTGGCGCTCGCGGCTCTCGATCCACCAGATGCCCGCTTTTTTCAGCGGCCAGCTCGCGCGGCTGTCGCCGAGCAGTTGCGCGGCGACGTGGCCGAGCGTCGGTTGATGGCCGACGATCACCACGGTCTGCGCGATGCCGCCGGGCCAGCCGGCCGCTTCGAGGACATCGTTCGCGCTCGCGTTCGGCGCGAGTTCGCGCACGACGCGATACTGGTCGCTCAACGTCTCGGCGGTCTGGATCGTGCGCACCGCGGGGCTCGCGAGGACGACCGCGTCCTCGGGTAGGCGGGCGCGCAGCCATTTCGCGGCGTTTTGCGCCTGCTTGCGGCCGCGCGTGGTGAGCGCGCGCGCGAGATCGCTCGCGGCGACATCTTCTGCTTCGGCATGACGCCAGAGGATCAGGTCCATGGGAGTCTCCTTTTGAGCGGCTTGGGATGGCGTTGCGGCGGGTCTGCGCGGCTTGGCAACGAGGTGCGTGCGCAAGCACTGTCGCATGCACGGGTGATGGTTTGCAAGGCGAGTGCCTGATGGATCGGCTGTCGGTGACCCGCACGAACAGGACGCCCGGCAAAGCGCCGCCGCCGACGCGAAGCGCGAGGCGGTACCTGAACGAAGGTTCTAAAAGGCACTTTCCAAGACCGAAATGAGCCTGAGCGAACTCGCTCTGTTTCGTCCAACTTGATGATCATCCGGTTATGATCCGTCACCCTCAGGCATTCGCTGTTAAGCGGCGCACGATTCAGATCGTATCGGGTTCGATATCGGGCGGAAACGCGTCCTTCGACACTCCGTTCAGGCTCATGTGCCGGTGGACAACGCTTTTGTCTGTCTCATCGAAAGCTGAAGAGATTTTGGGCGGTCGCCCATGTACGGACTGCCTGTCGCACGGTAATTATCTGACTGCTGTCAACTCCGGCAGCGACTTCAGATGGACCAACGACACACCTATGTCCCTGTCCGTATTTGAGATGCACTCCGTGGAGCTGTTCTGCCAGCGGCCATCGGGTGCCTGTTATGTCATCTGTGACGAGTGGCACTATAAAGCGTGCCTTGGCAAGGCAGCAGACCGTCAGAAGGCCAGGGCGGAGACCCGGGAATTTCTTGAGATTGCCGAACTCAATCACAGCAAGTGGGAGCAGGACCGGAAGCTTGTCAGGAATCTCCTTGACAGTCACTGGCTGTTTTTTCATAACGTGCGGGACCGTAACCCTGACACCGATGGCTGGTGGGTCATCCTTGCTCTTCTCGAAGAGGTTCGCCGGGGCAAACTGCTTGCCATTCGAGGTCCGCGTAATAGCCTGTTTCCGTCACCCTACAGCAGTACGCCGTTAAGGGATCCCATAGCGAGGACCGGCAGTCACCCGGACGGCGAACCCATTCTGTCCGTCCAGTATGATCCGGCCACCCGGCAAGCCCGGCTGAACGCTGCGCGCGCAGCCAGAGCGGGCAATAGAGTCGCATCAACGCTGCTTGGCGATGCGCGGCCGGTCGACTATCAGCCAGAGGCCCTCAGCGACGATACAGAAGAACTCGCGGCGAGCACGAACAATCCGAACTACGCGGCGAAAATGCTGGGATATGACCGCGACACGTTTGGCGACATGATTCATGCGATGAAATATGATCTGAAGCTGCGAGGCGATGACAATGTCATTTGGCACGATAGTGGGGACGTTGAATTTAGAAAAAACATCATCGCAATATGCACGACTATGCAAACTGATCTTCATACGATGAACGTACATCAACTCGCACATGCATCATTTTCGATAGCCGGGGATGATTTGGATCCCGATGTTTGGACCAGATATTTCGGCGTTTCGCCGGACACGGCGATAGTCAAGGGGAAGCGGTTTTTGACGCCGTCGGGGCGATTGAGTAGCGTGCCGGGGCGTACTGGCGTATGGGGGGTGAGAAGCAAAGCCGCCGTTCATAGCGACTCGCTGGAACCGCACCTCCGCTACCTTATTGATCGCCTGAATTTGCCGCGAGATGACCTGCGCCAGCTACTCGCAGACAAGGGCGCACAGATGCGTTTCTTCTGTTATTGGGACAACGAGAGGGGCGACCGCGTGCCTGATGTGCCCGACGATATTCGCACCATGATGGAAGCCATGGGCGGCACCGTTGAGATTGATGAATATCGATAGAGCCTCGCTAGCAGATTTTAGGCGAGGGATCGCGACGAAGGCCGATTCGCGTTGGTCGAATTTGCCTACACAGCGCCTGGACGGACCCAGAAAGCAAAAAGCCCAGCCGGTTAAGGCTGGGCTAAGTGCTTGATTCCAATGGTCGGAGCGAAAGGATTCGAACCTTCGACCCTCTGATCCCAAATCAGATGCGCTACCAGGCTGCGCTACGCTCCGACGAATCCGAGAGTATAGGGGGTACGGACAGGAGCGTCAATGCCTTGGCTTGCGCTTGCTCGGCGGTGAGCTATATACGCCCCATCAACAGCAGAATGATCACGACGATCAGGACGACGCCGACGAGCCCAGTCGGTCGATAGCCCCAGCCACTGCTATACGGCCAGCTTGGCAATGCGCCGATCAACAGCAGGATGAGCACGATTAGCAGGATGGTTCCGACGGTCATGGCGTTCTCCTTTTCGAAGGGCCGCGAAATCGCTGGCCGCATCGTCACGCTGGTTTGGCGCATTGCGCGCCGCGACAATCGACGCGCGTATCGCGCGCCTGTTGTTGGATCGGAACCCGCAAGGCATGTGCCAATCACCGATGAAGATCAATGCGGCGAGGCCTTGGACGAAGGTGAAAAAAGGAGGGAGCGGCGCGCGTAGCGTCACCGTTTGCTGTAGGTATGTCCAAGGAATTGACAAGGGATTGCGCACGTGCAGCGGACGACGACGCGCGCGGCGCATGCATGCGCCGCAACGCCGGTCATCGCATCACCGAGCGGACGCGCAACTGAGGCACTGCGATGTGCCGGTGCCCCGGTTAGAGGGACTCGATCCGAGTTCGAAGATCACCCGCGTCAATGCCGTGGACGCCTCCAATGCGGCATATGCAGATGCTGATGCGTCCAGTGATGCAGCATGCCCTCGCCGTCGTGTTCTCGCCGGTAGGCCCGCGATTCGAAAATCGACAACGCCACCAGCACGATCAGGCCTATGGCGAGCCCGACCAGGCCCGCGATCGATTCACCGTCCATGGCAGTCTCCCGGTAGGTTCAGCCATGAACCCATAGTAGCGCAGGTCTGGCGAAATCTCACGAAATGGAACGACCGCGGCACGAGCCGGCGTGATGGCGTCGCGGAACGCGCTTTGCGGGTAGACTCTCGGCGCGCCGGCGGACGTCCGCCATCCTATTTGTCCCGGAGAAGATTGCAAAATGACCCGCGTTCTGACTGTTGCCTTGCTGTTGTGCGCCGGCGTCGCCGGCTGTGCGGACAATCCGTCCGCGCATCGCGGCAGCCCGCCACATGATCCCGCCGACTACCACGGCGTGCCCACCGACGATCGGCCGCCCGCGATGGTGCCCGCGCCCGTCGCACAGTGAGCGCTCGTCGAAGTGAAAACGATCGGGAAAGGGCGGGGCGGGAAAAGCGAAGCGGCGGCGCGGGCACGCCGGCACTTCTGACCCGTGCCGACTGTTCGCGCGGAGAGCACGGGCTGAAAACATTCTAGGACGCGCTCGTTATGCGATACGTATGCGCTTGTTTCAAGCCGTAACGTTCCGTCGTCCGCCGAACAGCCAACGGAGCGCGGCGCACCGCGCTACTACGCCGCCGCGATCCCTCGCGACACGCCCGGCAGGTAACGCGCGAGCGTCGCGCCGCGCGTGGCCATGAAGATCAGCAGCGCGATCCACAGCCCGTGATTGCCGTGCCACGCGAGCAATGCCCACGATGCCGCCACGAACACCACGAGCGACACCACCATCGCCATCATCAGTTCGCGCGTGCGCGTCGCGCCGATGAACACGCCGTCGAGCAGGAAGCCCCACACCGAAATGACCGGCGACAGCGCCGCCCACGGCAGATAGGTTTCGGCCGCGGCGCGCACGGCGGCCTGATCGGTGAGCCGCTCGATGATCCATGCGCCCGCGCCCCAGTACACGAACGAGAAGCCGATCGCGCCGAGCGCCGACCATAGCGCGGTGACCTTGACCGCCTGCGCGAACGCGTGACGATCGCGCGCGCCGATCGCCGCGCCTACCAGCGCCTCGGCCGCATGCGCGAAACCGTCGAGCCCGTACGCCATGAAGGTCTGGAAATTGAGCAGCAATGCGTTCGCGGCGAGCGTCGCGTCGCCTTGCCGCGCACCGAGATGCGCAAACCAGCCGAACGACGACAGCAGGCACAGCGTGCGCACGAAAATGTCGCGATTCAGCACGACGAGCCGCTTCAGCGCGGCGGCGTCGAACAAGGCGGCGCGATTCAGCGCGGGCAGGCCGCGCGGCCTGCCGTGCCATAGCAGCGCGAGGCCGAGCACGAAGCCGAGCGCGTCGGCAGTCGCGGTAGCCGCGCCGATGCCAGCGACGCCCCAATGAAACGCGTACACGTACAGCAGCACCGCGACGATGTTCACGCTGTTGATGAACACCTGCGACAGCAACGCGAGCCGCACCCGCTGCGTGCCGAGCAGCCAGCCCAGCACCACGTAGTTGCCGAGCGCGAGCGGCGCGGCCCAGATCCGCGCGTGGCAATAAACCTGCGCGTGCCGCTGCACGGCGTCGCTGCCGCCGATCGCTCGCAGCGCGTAGTCGATCAGCGGTTGCTGCACGAGCAGCACCAGCCCGCCGATCGCAGCCGCCATCAGCAGCGCGCGCACGACGCTGTTGCGCAGCTCGTCGCCGTGGCCCGCGCCGTGCGCCTGCGCGACGAGGCCGGTGGTGCCCATGCGCAGGAAGCCGAAGCCCCAGAACACGAAGTTGAAGAAGAGGCCGCCGAGCGCGACGCCGCCGAGGTACGAGGCACTGTCCAGATGACCAGCGACGGCGGTATCGACCGCGCCGAGGATCGGCTGCGTCAGATTCGCGAGGACGATCGGGAACGCGAGCGCGAGCACCCGGCGATGCCAGCGCACCGGCAGCGCAGGCGCGCTGGCCGAATGCGCGGCGGTTTCGGAAGGCTGGGCGGGGGGCATGCCGGCGTCGGGGCTCCCGGCGTCGGGCGTCCCGGCATCGGACGTCCTCGCGTCGCTCAAGAGCGCTCCTGTACGCACACCCACGGCGAGACGACGACCGCCCACAGCTCGGGGTCGCGCGCGGCGAAATCGGCGGCCGTCTCCGACTGCACGCGCTCGACGAGGCCGGAAGACAACCATTGGGCGACCTGGGTGGTGTCGTCGTTGGCGATCGCTTCGGCGACGCTCACGAGATCAAGGTCGCGCGCGACGTGCAGCAGGATGCCGCGCGCAAAGAAACGTTCGAGTTCGCTCCAGCCGATCTTGGCGGTTTCGCCGAGCAGCTTCGCGTACAGGGGGCTTTGGGGGGCGTCGTTGGAAGTCATCGTAGGCGGGGTCGGACGGGGCCGTCACTATAAACCATTGGCGCAGACCGCCGGGCCGCGTGGCGGGCTTGCGCAACGCGCCGAGCGGGTCTTTTAATGCATCGCCGGACTGAGTCGGATTCTGAACCTGGATGCCGGCGGATTCAACGACGACGGCGCACGAGCCTTGCCGCCAATCAGCGTCCGATTAATCGTCCGAATATTCAAAACTTGAAACGCGAGTTTGAATGCGGTTTCAGGATTGCGGGTGGAATTGTTGATGTTAAAACTTTCGCTATTGCGAATTTGTTGTGAGGAAATATCGAGGATTATTCGAAAGTGTTGGCGCGACTAATCGATGCGTTACGTGCGTTTCCGCACCAAGTTTATATTCGCAAGCGAAAACGGTTTATTGGCGAACGAGTTAGTCTTATTCGGACAGATGTCTTTCCTCTGCCGTTTTGTCGGGATTTTCTTTGATCGGCCAGGAGCATTGACTGGTGCGAGCCTCGGGGAATCTAGTTTGAATGACCTGGCGGGTTGCGTATCCGGGCTGCGGCGCATTTAGCCGGTCGCATTTCGACATTTCCGATTCACGGATTGCGTAATCCGTACGCCGTGTAACATTGACCGCAAAATTATTGGATTGCGCTTGTAAATGCAGATTGTTAGATTTCGTTCTGGCGCATGGTGAACCGGTCCTTTGCCGATATGCGCCGAACCCCCGTTAGCCCGGCTTCGTGCCGGGCTTTTTTTTTGAACGGATTTACGCGGGTGTTTAACCACTGCGGCGATCTTCACCGCGAATACACACACACGGCCGATGATGGACGATTATTTTTTGCGGCGCGAGGCTCATCACCGGGGTGATCATCTTTGTCGGAGTATGGATGATCGCGCTCGCGTTGCTGCTGCGTTTCGCCGCTCGCATCGATCCGCGCTCGGGACACCGGCGACGCCGCTAAGCGGTGACGCTATCGCGCTGGGCGGCCGCGCGCACCGCACGGTGTGCCTCCTTTACTGCTTGCAGCGAATGACCATCGAACGGTTTTTCACATTCGCGCCGAAAATCCCGCCGATCGTGCCGCCGGACGTCGCGCCGTTGTCGACGTCTTTCGACACCACGTCGTACCCGTAGTTGCCGCAGGTTTCGCCCGCGCGCTTGTAGCACTCGGCCCAGCTCGTGCTCGCGTCGCTGCCGCTGCAGTTGATCGCGAACCCCGTGTCGCCGCTCGGCAGATAGGTCATCGTGGTCGTGGTCGAGCAGCCGCCGAGGCCGCCGAGCGTCAGGAGGCCGAGACTGATCGTTGCGGCCGTCGCGACGCGCGCCAATGGGCTTTTCATTTCAGATTCCTTGCAAATAACGGAAGGGCGTGGCGCGCAGCCACGCCGCTTCGAATTGAGCGTTTATAGCACGGCGGGTTCCCGCGCCTGCCGCCGCCTAGCGCGGCGGCAGTTCCTTGGACGGATCGATCGAGCGACCCTGGTAGCGCAGCTCGAAATGCAGCATCACGCGATCGGTATCGGTGTCACCCATTTCGGCGATTTTCTGGCCGCGCTTGACCGATTCGCCTTCCTTCACGAACAGCGCGCGGTTATGCGCGTAAGCGGTCAGGTAGTCGGCGTTGTGCTTGAGGATCAAAAGATTGCCGTAGCCGCGCAGACCGTTGCCCGCATAGACCACGGTGCCGGGCGCCGCCGCGACGATCGGTGTGCCGGCCGCCGCGGAAATATCGATGCCCTTCGAGTTGCCGCCGTCGAAACGGCGGAATACGGTGCCGTCGGCCGGCCAGACCAGCGAAATCGGCGCGGGCGCGGTGGCCGGCGCAGTGTCCGCCGGCGCGGGCCGCGGCGCGGCCGACGCGCTCGCGCTGCCGCTGTTGCTGCTACCACCACCGCCGCCGCTACGGATTGCGCCGCTCGTCGACGCCGTTCCGCTCGGTGGCGCGACACGCAGCACCTGGCCGACCTCGATGTTGTCCGGATTGGTCAGGTTGTTCCAGCGCGCGATGTTTTGCACCGACTGCCGGTTGCCGCGCGCGATTTTCGACAGCGTGTCGCCCCGTTCGACCCGGTAGTAGCCGGGCGCCACTGGCGCCGACCCGCACGCGGCGAGCAGCGCGAACAACGCCGCGCAACCGAGTCGTTTGATTCTTGTCGTTTCCAGCATTGGACCTCGCAAAGCGCTGCCGCGCGCCGATCCCGATCACGCGGCACAGACAGACAAAGCGTTCGATTCTAACGGTTTTGTGTTGCGCCCCCCGGCGAGGGGGCGAGGGGGCGGGCGGCCGCTTCGAGCGGCTCGCCGCCGCCGTCGGCGTATCAGCCGGACTTCTCGACGCTAATGCGCAGGGCCGCCGTCTCGGTTTGTCCCGGCTCGAGCCAGCGCAAACCGCGGCCGTTATGGATCGCATCCGGCAGCCCGAGCCACGGCTCCACGCAGTAGAAGTCCGACTGCGGCGTTTCAGTCCACGTCGTGACCGAGTACCAGGGCACCGAGCCAGGCCGCTGCAGATCGATCGTAATCACGCGATTGATGCCCGGCGCTTCGACCCGCACCGGTCGATCGGGCGTGCCGCTCAGGCAATGGAAGCGGTCGTAGATGCGGTCTTCGTCGAGCGTGTAGCTCGCTTCGCCAGGCTCGGCTGGGCTGATCGAGCCATCCCCGAGCTGGCGGCAGCGTTCAGTGCGCGGCAGCTCGATCGTCGTCTGCGCGCGCTGCGTGTGCGGCAGCGTGAAGTAGAAGTGATGGCCGGCGTAGTAAGGCAGGCGCGTGTGGCCGGTGTTGGCGGTGGTCAGCGTCACGTCGAGCGTGCGCGGATCGATCAGCTCGTAAGCGGCCTCGAAGCGAAAGCCGAACGGATAGACGGCGCGGGTCGCTTTGCTGTCGGTCAGAACCATGCGCAGGCCGGCGCCGTGCACGTCGGCGTGGGGCTCGAACGGCAGGTCGCGCGCGAAACCGTGCATCGGCATCTCGCGCACGGTGCCATGCGCGTCACGCCAATAGCCGATCTTGCCGTCGACGAAGTGACGGCCGAGAAACGGAAACAGCAGCGGATTGCCGCCGCGAATCCGCGCGGGCACGCTCCAGTCGGCGTGCTCGGGCCAGTGGATCACCTCTTCGCCGTCGATCGTCCACGACAGCAGGCGGCCGCCGGCTTGCGGCGAAAAGCGGAGCACGGAGGCGTCCTGGGCGATCTCGAGAATGTCCTGTTCCGGGGAGAGGGGCATGGTCAGTAGGTAGCCAGATAGAGGTTGAGGGTCGTGCAAAGCGGTCGGCCGCGTCGGCCGACGCGATCCGCATTGAAGCGGCGTTTTGCGCCACTCGCCGCGACTGCGTCACCCGTGGTGAAACCGCGATTTTGCGCTGCTTTGCGCTACGGGGAAACCCTTCCCGGGAAATTGCGGGTGTCGGAAAAGGGCGAATCCTATTGATAATCCGTCTGAGCGTCCGGTCCATCCGACTCCCGGGCGAATCGGCTCAGGAGGCATCATGGATCTCGCAATGGCAATGGCCGTTTCTCTGTTCGGCATATTCACGGCTAGCACGTACTACTTCTTCCACTCGCTCAAGCGCTGATCCCGCTCCGTTCATTCCTCTGCGTTCGCAGTACGCGCGCGACGAATCCGCTGCTCGCTTCCTTGCCCTCGCGTAACAACCGTGTCGAGTTGTGACGCGGCGCGTCAATATCTATCCGAATGTAGCCTAACCGCTTGGCGCTGACTGTGCAGCCAGGCATAATCGGTGCGCTTTTTGACGCGCCGGCTTTCCTTTTGTGCGGCGCAGTTCCCCGACATTTTCCTTACAAGGACCGCCGCGTGAACCTGTCGTTTCTGATTTTTCTGAGCGTGCTGCAAGGCGTGACCGAACTGTTTCCGGTGAGCAGCCTTGGCCACACGCTGCTCGTGCCCGCCCTGTTCGACATGCACATCGACAAGCATGCGCCGCAGTTGCTGCCGTTCCTCGTCGCCCTGCATCTGGGCACCGCGTTCGCGCTGCTGTGGTACTTCCGCGCGCGCTGGTACGCGCTGGTGCGCGGTTTCTTCGCGTCGCTCGGTGGCCGCCGCAACGACGACGGTCACATGATGTGGGCGCTGATCATCGGTACGATTCCGGCGGGTCTCGTCGGTCTCGTGCTGGAAAAGCGCCTCGAGGCGATTTTTCACGATCTGCGAATCGTCGCGTTTGCGTTGATCGTAAACGGCGTGCTGCTGTGGTTCGGCGATCGCCTGCAACGCGCGCGCGCGCATCGGGCGCCGGAAAAGCTGACGTTCCGCCAGGCGTTCTTCGTCGGCCTCGCGCAGATCGGCGCGCTGATTCCGGGCTTCTCGCGCAGCGGCCTGACGATGATCGCCGGCAATGCGGCCGGCCTCACCACCGAGAAAGCCGCCGAGTTTTCGTTTTTGCTCGGCACGCCGATCATTTTCGCGGCTGGCGTACTCGAACTGCCAAAGCTGCTCCACGCGCCCAGTCAGCTCGCCGACGCGGCGCTCGGCGGCGTGCTGACCGCGATCGCCGCGTACCTGAGCGTGCGTTTCCTGATGCGCTACTTCGAGGGCCGCGGGCGTCTCGCGTCGTTCGGTTTGTACTGCGCGATCGCGGGAATCGTGTTCCTCGGCTGGTTCATGCTGCATCCGCAGCCGGTCTGAGGGCGGCGGGCGATCGGTTATAATCCCGGCCCGGTTGCTTGCAGGTCAGTTAAAATTTTAGTTTGCGCGAAATGGGGCGGCTCGCGGCGAGTGCCGGTTTCATGCGAATAGCGATCCATACGGCAGTAGCTCAGCTGGATAGAGCATCGGCCTTCTAAGCCGAGGGTCGGGGGTTCGAGCCCCTCCTGCCGTACCAGAATCATCGAAGGGTTACAGGCCTCGCGCCTGTAACCCTTTTTGTCTTTTTGCTGTCTTTTCGCACCTCGCGCGGATCCTTGAACGCGACGCCGAGCTGCTTCGGGTGTTTCCCGACTCAGGAAATCGCGCGCGACGCCGTTAGTTCGACAGAACCGTTTGACGCGCCGCGATGGAGGAATCAGCGTGAACCGACTAAGCCTCGACACCAAACTCTGGCTCGCGCTGCTGATCACGTGGCTCGGCCTGCTCGGCCTGCTCGGCCTCGGCGGCTGGGCCGCGTGGCAGTCGCGCGCGACGATGCTCGCTGAGCGCAAGTCGGCGGTGCAGAACGTCGTCGAGAGCGCGTACGGCATCGTCGCCGACTACGCGCAGCGCGCCGACCAACACGAGCTGACGCCCGATGAGGCGCGCCAGCAGGCGCTCGTCCGCCTGTCCACGATGCGCTACCCCGGCAGCGGCTACATGATCGTGACGACCGCGACGCCGGTCGTGATCATGCATCCAGTGCTCGCCGATTTGCGCAACAAGGACGTGTCGCACTACGCGGACACCGACGGCAAGCTGCTGTTCGTCGAGATGGTCAAGGTGGCGCAGGCGCAGGGGCACGGCTTCGTCGATTACATGGGACGCCTTGCCGGCCACAACGAGCACGTGCCGAAGATCAGCTTCGTCAAGCGCTTTGCCGCGTGGGACTGGTATCTGATTTCGGGCGTCTACGTGAACGACATCGACGTGGCGTTCCGCGCCGACCTGCTGCGCTATCTGCTGCCGATCCTCATGATCGGCAGCGTCAGCACCATCGCGCTCGTACTGATCATCCGCAACGTCAAGCGCAGTCTCGGCGGCGAGCCCGCCTACGCGGCGAGCGTCGCGGAGACGATCGCCGACGGCGATCTATCGTGCCCCGTCACACTGGCCGGCAACGATCAGGAAAGCATGCTGTTCGCGATGCAGCGCATGCAAAGCCGCCTCGCCGACGCGATCAGGCGTATTCGCGGCGGCACCGAAACGATCACGGTCGCGGCGGAAGAAATCGCCGCGGGCAATCTCGATCTGTCGGCACGCACGGAACAGCAGGCGTCGTCGCTCGGCGAAACGGCCGCGAGCATGGAGCAACTGACGGCGACCGTCAAGCAGAACGCCGACAACGCGCTGCAGGCCAACCGCATGGCGCACTCCGCGTCGCAGCTCGCGGGCGAGGGCGGCGAGGCCGTGCAGCACGTCGTCGCGAATATGCAGAGCATCGCGGCGAGTTCGGCGCGCGTCGTCGATATCATCGGCGTGATCGAGAGCATCGCGTTTCAGACCAACATCCTCGCGCTGAACGCGGCCGTCGAAGCCGCGCGCGCCGGTGAGGAGGGTCGCGGCTTCGCGGTCGTCGCGGGCGAGGTGCGCAATCTCGCGCGCCGCAGCGCCGACGCGGCCAAGGAGATCAAGACGCTGATCGAGGATTCGGTCGCGCGCGTCGGCAGCGGCAAGGCGCTCGTCGAGAAAGCGGGCGGCACGATGGATTCGCTCGTCGATGCGGTGAAGCGCGTGACCGACATCATCAGCGAGATTTCCGCCGCGTCGGACGAGCAGAGCCGCGGCATCGAGCAGGTCAATCTCGCGATCGCGCAGATGGACGAGACCACGCAGCAGAACGCGGCGATGGTCGAGCAGGCGGCGGCCGCCGCGCAGTCGATGCAGGAGCAGGCGCAGATGCTGCGCGACGTCGTCAGCACGTTCCGCCTGCAGGGGGCGGCCGCCGCGCGTTGATGGCCGCGTCGATGGCGCGCTGCCTGCAGAAGTGCGCATGCTATGCTTTTGAGGTCAGGATCAAAAGCCCAAAAACCGCGTGCGCCCGTGCGCGCCGTGCGCACTTCAAGGAGAGTCCCACATGTCGACGCGAACCCGTGTGCTGTTCCGCCTTGGTGCCGCAGGCCTGCTGCTCGGCGCGGCGATCGGCGCGCAAGGGGCGAACCTGGCCTTTCTGAACGACACGCCGATCACCTACATGAAGCAGCGCGACAACGACTCGATCAAGCGCGCGGTCATGAGCGCGCTCAATGACAGAAAGGACGGCGACAGCTTTACGTGGGTCAACGACGGCACCGGCAATAGCGTGAAGATCGACGCGACCATCACGATGGATAGCACCTCGACCGACGGCGGCCGCACTTGCCGCATCCTCGGCGTCGTACTCAATGCGAAAGGGCAATCGATGAACCTGCGTCCGAACTTCTGCAAGGTAGGCGGCGCCTGGCAACTGCAGAAGCGATGAGCCCGCGAATCGTCTCATGCGGGATCGTGCTGCTCGATCCCGACGGGCGCGTGCTGCTCGCGCACGCCACCGAAACGACGCACTGGGATATTCCGAAAGGGCAGGGCGAGGACGGCGAGGCGCCGCACGTCACCGCGCTGCGCGAGATGGTCGAGGAGACCGGCATCGCGCTCGAGGCTGGCCGCCTGAAGGATCTCGGCCTGTTCGTCTATCGGCGCGACAAGGACCTGCATCTGTTCGCGGCGCGCGCGAGTGCCGGCGAACTCGATCTGAGCACGTGCACCTGCACGTCGCTATTTCCGCGCCGCTCGGACGGCACGCTGATCCCGGAAATGGACGACTACCGCTGGGCGTCGATCGAAGAGGTCCCGCACTATGCGAGCCGTAGTCTGACGCGGCTCTTCGAGACGACGCTGTCGCTCGCGGAACTGCACCGGTCGCTATAGAGGGCGCGCGCCGCGTTCAATCGAGCGCGTGGTCGTTAGGATGCGCGAACAACGCGCGATTCTGCTCCGACAGCGGGAAATTGACATTGATGCCGCGCGGCGGAATCGGCTGCGTGAACCACTGCCGGTACAGACGCTCCGCGTCGCCGGACGTCTGCGAGCGCACGATCACGCGATTCACGAGCGCGCGGAACGGCTCGTCGCCCTTGCGGAACATGCACGCATACACCTCGTAGCCGAGCGGCGTACCCGTCACGATGAAATCGTCGGGATGCGGGTCGGTCGCCTTGAAACCGTAGACGATCGGCTCGTCCATCACGAACGCCACTGCGCGGCCGTCCTTCATCGCGTTGAAGGCTTCCTGATGGTCGCGCACGCTCATGATGCGCATGTTCAGCTGCTTCTCGGTGTTGAGGCTGCGCAGCAGGCGCTCGTCGGACGTGCCCGCGGTCGTCACGACCGGCTTGCCGGCCAGATCGGGGAAGTCGGTGATGCCGCTGTTCTTGCGCGTGATCATGCGCACTGCGTACTGGAAAAAGCTGTCCGAAAACGCGGCGACGTTTTCGCGCTCGACCGTGTGCGTGGTCGAGCCGCATTCGAGATCGATCTGATTGTTCAGCAGCATCGGCGTGCGGTTCGACGAAGTCACCGTGATTTCGTGAACCCGCAACTGCGCGATGCCGAGCGTCTTCCTGATTTCATCGACGATCTGCATCGCGATCGCCTGCGAGTAGCCGACCGTGCGCTTGCCGTCGAAGTACGAGAACGGGATCGATGCCTCGCGCACGCCGAGCACGACGACGCCGTCGTCGTGGATCTTTCTCAGCGTGCCGGTCAGTTCATCCGCGCGTGCGGGGCCGGCGAACGCGAACACGCCGCAGGCGGCCAGCGCAAGCAGCACGCGGTGCATGCCGCGCACGAGATGCGGCATGCCTGAGCCGCGCCGGGCCCGTCCGCCCCGAACCATACCTTCAGACCCTTCCCCGCAGCGGCCTGCAACCTTCATCGGGCCTCCCGGACCGGCGCGCCCAGGCGAGCGCGCTGTGATATCGATCTAACATCCTGCAACCCGGATGGCCCGGCAGCGCCGGGCCGTCGCTGACGCGAGCTTAGGCCGGCTTGCCCCAACTGTCGCGCAGACTGACGATGCGGTTGAATACGGGCTTACCCGGCTTCGAATCGACGCGATCGGCAACGAAGTAGCCGTGCCGCTCGAACTGGTAGCGCTGCTCCGGCAGCGCGTGGCGCGCGCCGGTTTCGAGGTAGGCCTGGACCACGCGCTTCGAGTCCGGATTCAGCGCTTCGAGGAAATCGCGCCCGCCGGCGTCCGGTTGCGGTTCCTTGAAGAGCCGGTCGTAGATGCGCACTTCGGCCGGGCACGCGGCCGCCGCGCTGACCCAGTGGATGTTGCCCTTGACCTTGTAATTGTTCGCGCCTTCGGTGCCCGATTTGCTGTCCGGGAAGTAGTTGCAGTGCACCGCGACGATATTGCCGTTCTCGTCCTTGTCCGCGTGCGTGCATTCGATCACGTAGCCGTAGCGGAGGCGCACCTTGTTGCCCGGGAACAGGCGGAAGTAGCCCTTCGGCGGCGTTTCCGTGAAATCCTCGCGCTCGATCCACAGCTCGCGAGAAATCGGAAACTCGCGCACGCCCTGTTCCGGATGATGCGGATGCACCGGTGCGTGGCACGGCTCGGTGAGGCGTTCGGGGAAATTGTCGATGATCAGCTTGACCGGATCGAGCACGGCGGCGATGCGCGGCGCCTTCTCGTCGAGATCGTCGCGCAGCGCGCCTTCAAAGACGCTCATGTCGATCCACGAGTCGACCTTGGTCACGCCGATGCGCTCGCAGAACAGCTGGATCGATTCGGGCGTGAAACCGCGCCGGCGCACGCCGACGATGGTCGGCATGCGCGGGTCGTCCCAGCCTTCCACATGGCCTTCGTTGACGAGTTGCAGCAGCTTGCGCTTGCTGGTGATCGCATAGGTCAGGTTCAGGCGCGAAAACTCGATTTGCTGCGGCAACGGACGCTTGAAGATGCCGGCTTCGGCGAGCTCGTTCAGGATCCAGTCGTACAGCGGGCGGTGATCTTCGAATTCGAGCGTGCACAGCGAATGCGTGATGTTTTCGAGCGCGTCCGAGATGCAGTGCGTGTAGTCGTACATCGGGTACACGCACCAGGTGTCGCCGGTACGGTAGTGATGCGCGAAGCGGATGCGATAGATGACCGGGTCGCGCATGTTGAAGTTCGGCGACGACATGTCGATCTTCGCGCGCAGCACGTGCTCGCCTTCCTTGAACTCGCCCGCCTTCATGCGGCGGAACAGGTCGAGGTTTTCCTCGACCGAACGCTCGCGGAAACGCGACGGCGTGCCGACTTCGGTGGCCGAGCCGCGGTTCGCGCGCATTTCCTCGGCCGACTGACTATCCACGTACGCCTTGCCGCGCTGGATCAGCAGCTCGGCGAACTCGTACAGCTTGTCGTAGTAGTCGCTCGCGTAGTACAGATGCTCGGTGCGGTCCTTTTCCCATTCGAAGCCGAGCCAGCGCACCGAGTCGATGATCGACTCGACGTACTCGACGCTTTCCTTCTCCGGATTGGTGTCGTCGAAGCGCAGATGGCACACGCCGCCGTAGCTGCGCGCGACGCCGAAGTTCAGGCAGATGCTCTTCGCGTGACCGATGTGCAGATAGCCGTTCGGCTCCGGCGGGAAGCGCGTTTCGACGCGCTGGCTCCATTTGCCGGTGCGGTTGTCGTCGTCGATGATGTTGCGGATGAAATTGGATGCCGCGGGCGCGTCGTTGCGGTCAGCGTCTTTGCGTTCGGTATTCATGCGAGAAGGTGAGAGTCCGTGGGGGCGCGTGATGCACCCGCTTAGCCGTCAATTCTACCTGACGAGCCCGCTCGCGGCAGGCGCTTGCGGCGTGCAGCCAACGGTGGGGCGGGTCTGGCGCGGATGCCGCAGTCACCGGAGCAGGCACGCGGTGCTGTAACAGGAGGTAAAACGGGTTGGCGACGCGCGGCGCGCCGACTTAGGATGCGCTGCTGCGCGCGGCCCGCGCACCCGCGCTGGGCCTTCGCGCGGGGCAGGCTGCCTGAGCTGTCCACGCTGTTCTTCGTCGCTTGCACGAGGCTCCTCTGCTCGTGCGCCATGCTCGCCTCGTTGCCGGAGTTCTCTCGGATGTCTATCCCGATGCACGGCGCGTTTCGCGCGCCTTTCGCCCGCGCTTTGGCTAGCGCCCGATTTTCTTGCCGTACTCGTCGCGTGCTCGCTTCGGCGTGGTTTGCCGCGCTGGCCGTGAACGTGGCCGCGCCGCTGTCCGCCGCCGCGAAAACACCGCCGCCGAAGCCGGCGCTCGATGGGTCGGCCGTCGCCGCGCCGGACGGCTACAGCGCCGACACCGCGCAGCAGATCTTCGCCGAAGGCGGCAACGCGGTCGATGCCGCGGTCGCGATGGCCTTCACGCTCGCCGTCACGAGGCCCGATGCGGGCAACCTCGGCGGCGGCGGTTTCATGACGCTGCTGGTCGACGGCAAGCCGTATTTTCTCGATTATCGCGAGCGCGCGCCGCAGCAGGCGAACCGCGACATGTACCTCGACGACAAGGGCAACGTGGTGCCTGGCATGAGCACGGTCGGTCATCGCGCGGCGGCCGTGCCGGGCACTGTCGATGGTATGTGGCAAGCGCAGCGGCGCTTCGGCAAGCTCAAATGGAAGCAGGTGGTCGCGCCCGCGATCCATTACGCGACCGACGGCTTCCAGGTCGGCCCGCGCCTGCAGCAGCGACGCGACGCGGCCGCGAAAAGTTTCGCCGGCAAGACCAATTTCGACGCCTATTTCGGCAACCTGAAAGCGGGCGCGACGCTGCGCCAGCCGGAACTCGCGCAGACGCTTGGGCGAATCGCGAGCGACGGCGGCCGCGAGTTTTACGAGGGCCGCACCGCTCAAATGATCGCCGCGCAGATGTACGGCCACGGCCTGATCACGAGCCAGGATCTGAGCCAGTACAAGGCACTCTGGCGCGAGCCGCTCGCGGCCGACTGGCACGGCTACCGCGTGATCACCGCGCCACCGCCGAGCTCGGGCGGCGTCGGGCTGATCCAGTTGCTGAAAATGCGGGCCGCTCTGCAGCCGGCGTTCGACGGTCTCGCGTTGAATTCGGCGCCGTACATCCATCTGATCGCGCAGATCGAGGATCGGGTATTCGCTGACCGGCAACGCTATATCGGCGACCCGGACGCATCGCCGGTACCGGTCGCGAAGCTGATCGACGACGCCTACCTCGCGCAGCGCGCGGCCGAAGTCAAAACCGGCGAAGCGCCCGGAGCGGCCCCGGAGAAGCCCGGCGTCGACGGCGCCGCGGCGACGGAGAAGGCGCAAACCACGCATTTCTCGGTGGTCGACAAGTGGGGCAACGCTGTGTCGAACAGCTACACGCTGAACGGCGATTTCGGCTCGGGCGTCGTGGTGGACGGCGGCGGGTTCCTGCTGAACGATGCGATGGACGATTTCCTGATCAAGCCGGCCGGCGCCGGGGCGACGGGCGCGTCGGGCGCGTCGGGCGCGGCCTCGGCATCCGGCGCCGCCGATGCCGATGCCGAGCCGAACATGATCGCGCCGGGCCGCCGCCCGATTTCGTCGATGACGCCCACGCTGCTGCTGAAGGACGGCAAGATCGCGCTGGCGATCGGCACGCCCGGCGGCTCGCGCATCCTGACGACGATCTTCCAGGTGATGACGAATCTGTCCGACTTCGAGATGTCGCCGATGGACGCGCTCGCCGCAATGCGTTTCCATCATCAGCTGCTGCCGCAAAAGACCATCTACTTCGAGCCGTACCATGCCGCGCCGGATGAGCTCGCCACGCAATTGAAGGAGCTCGGCTATACGGTCGAGCAGCAGCCGTTCAACGGCGACGTGCAGATGATCCGCGTGAACGGCGCGACGCCCGAGCCAGCGAGCGATCCCCGTGGTGCCGGCGTGGCACGCGTGATACGGTAGACGCCCCGCCGCGCTATCCCGCGAGCGGGCCATAAGCCGAACACGGGGAAGCACGATGACCGAACAACAACCAACCAAACTAGTACTGCCGGGCTATCTGGACTCCGGCCCAGGCCACTGGCAAACGCGCTGGCAAGCGCTCGATCCCGCGTTCGTCCGCGTGCGGATGCCGGACTGGGACAACCCTTCGCGCGACGCCTGGTGCCGCACGCTGGCCGCCACGCTCGATTCCCTGGACGCGCCGGTCGTGATCGCCGCTCACAGTCTCGGCTGTCTGACCACGGCGTTCTGGGCCTCGCAGTACGCGAGCGCGGCGCAACTCGCGAAAGTGGCCGGCGCGCTGCTGGTCGCCGTGCCCGATCCGGCCGAAGCGCATTTCCCGCGGGACGCGACCGGCTTTGCGCCGGTGCCGCTCGAGCGTCTGCCGTTTGCGACGATCGTCGTGGCGAGCAGCGACGATCCGTATGGCGGCGTGCCGTTTTCACAAACCTGCGCGAGCGCGTGGGGCAGCCGCTGGATCGGCATCGGCGCGCGCGGCCACATCAACGCCGATAGCGGCCTCGGCGATTGGGACGAGGGGCGGAGCTGGCTGGCTTCGCTAACGCGTGTGCGCTGAGTCTCGCCGCCTCGTCGATCAGATCACCGCTTTTCGCTTCAACTCCGCAATCGTCTGCGCGTCGTATCCGAGCAGGTCGCGCAGCACGCGCTCGGTATGCTCGCCGAGCAGCGGCGGATGGCTCAGCGCCTGCGGCGGCGTGCCGGTCATGTTGATCGGATTGCGCACGAGCTTGACCGTGCCGCCCGACGGATGCGGCAGAGCCACCTGCAGACCGCGCGCGACCACCTGCTCGTTGTCGAACACTTCGTCGAGGTCATTGATCGGCCCGCACGGCACGCCGGCCGCTTCGAGCGCCGCGATCCATTGCTGCTTGCCCTGCAAGCGGACCATGTCCGCGAGCATCGGCACGAGCAGTTCGCGGTTGCGCACGCGCGCGGGGTTGGTCGCGAAACGGTCGTCGTCGGCGAGTTCAGGGCGGCCGCCCACCTCGACGAACTTGCGGAACTGTCCGTCATTGCCGACCGCGACGATGATCCAGCCATCGCTCGTCTGGAAGGTCTGGTAGGGCACGATGTTCGGATGCGCGTTGCCCCAGCGTACCGGCGGCTGGCCGCTCGCGAGGTAGTTCGAGTTCATGTTGGCGAGCATCGCGACCTGCACGTCGAGTAGCGCCATGTCGATGTACTGGCCTTCGCCCGTGCGGTCGCGGTGCGTGAGCGCGGTCAGCACGGCGATCGTCGAGTACATGCCGGTCATCAGGTCGGCGATCGCGACGCCGGCCTTCTGCGGGCCGCCGCCCGGCTGGCCGTCGCGCTCACCGGTAATGCTCATGAAGCCGCCGATGCCCTGCACAATGAAGTCATAACCGGCGCGTTGCGCATACGGCCCGGTTTGCCCGAAGCCCGTGACCGAGCAGTAGATCAGGTCGGGCTTCACCGCTTTGAGCGATTCGTAGTCGAGGCCGTATTTCTTCAACTGGCCGACCTTGTAGTTTTCGAGCACGACGTCGCTTTGCGCGGCCAGTTCGCGCACGATCCTCTGGCCCTCGGGCGACGCGATGTCGAGCGTGACCGAGCGCTTGTTGCGGTTCGCCGCGAGATAGTAGGCGGCTTCGCGCGTGTCCGCGCCGTCCGGCGTCCGCAGATACGGCGGCCCCCAGTGGCGCGTGTCGTCGCCGACCTCGGGGCGTTCGATCTTGATGACGTCGGCGCCGAAATCGGCGAGGGTCTGCGCGCACCACGGACCGGCGAGCACGCGGGTGAGATCCAGCACGCGGATGTGACTGAGAGCGCCCATGTTCCTGAATGTCTCCTGATGGTTGCCGGCCGCGCGGCGAGCCGCCATGCGCCATTTCGCGCGAAGTTTCGTGGAAGTCATCTTAAGCGATTCCCGCTCGCGGGCGCAGTCAGCCGAACGTCATAGCGCCGTTCGGACGATCGGACACGCGAGTGTCGCAGCGGGCGCATGCCGTGCTGGCCGGATGGCCAGCACGCCGGCGCGCAGTGCCGCGCACGCGTGCCGATCCCGTATAATCAGTCGTTTAAAGAAACAGACAGTTGGCGCATCCCATCGACCGCCAGTCTTCGTCAGGAACCGTCAGGACCGTCCCCCGCACGCTATGAAAGCCGCTGATATCCGCGAGAAATTCCTCAAGTTCTTCGAATCGAAGGGCCATACGATCGTCCGTTCGTCGAGCCTCGTGCCCGGCAACGACCCGACGCTGCTCTTCACCAATTCGGGGATGGTGCAGTTCAAAGATGTGTTCCTCGGCGCGGAATCGCGTCCGTATTCGCGCGCCACGACCGCGCAGCGCAGCGTGCGCGCCGGCGGCAAGCACAACGATCTCGAGAACGTCGGCTACACCGCCCGTCACCATACGTTCTTCGAGATGCTCGGCAACTTCTCGTTCGGCGACTACTTCAAGCGCGACGCGATCCACTACGCGTGGGAACTGCTGACCGAAGTCTACAAGCTGCCGAAAGACAAGCTGTGGGTCACCGTCTACCAGGAAGACGACGAAGCGCACGACATCTGGGCGAAGGAAGTGGGCGTGCCGGTCGAGCGCATCATCCGCATCGGCGACAACAAGGGCGCGCGCTACGCGTCGGATAACTTCTGGCAGATGGCCGACACCGGCCCGTGCGGCCCGTGCTCGGAAATCTTCTACGACCACGGCCCGGACGTGTGGGGTGGCCCGCCGGGATCGCCCGAGGAAGACGGCGACCGCTACATCGAAATCTGGAACCTCGTGTTCATGCAGTTCAACCGCGACGCGCAGGGCAACATGACGCCGCTGCCGAAGCAATGCGTGGACACCGGCATGGGCCTCGAGCGTATCGCCGCAGTGCTGCAGCACGTGCACAGCAACTACGAGATCGACCTGTTCCAGGCGCTCATCCAGGCCGCCGGCCGCGAAACCGGCGTGACCGATCTGACCAACAACTCGCTGAAGGTGATCGCCGATCACATCCGCGCGTGCTCGTTCCTGATCGTCGACGGCGTGATTCCGGGCAACGAAGGCCGCGGCTACGTGCTGCGCCGCATCGTGCGCCGCGCGATCCGCCACGGCTACAAGCTCGGCAAGAAGGGTTCGTTCTTCCATCGCCTCGTCGCCGACTTGGTCGCGCAGATGGGCGAAGCCTATCCGGAACTGGCGCAGGCCGAGCAGCGCGTGACCGACGTGCTGCGTCAGGAAGAAGAGCGCTTCTTCGAGACGATCGAGCACGGCATGTCGATTCTCGAAGCCGCCTTGGCCGATCTCGACGCCAAGGGTGGCAAGACGCTCGACGGCGAACTCGCGTTCAAGCTGCACGACACCTACGGCTTCCCGCTCGACCTGACCGCGGACGTGTGCCGCGAGCGCGAAGTGACGGTCGACGAAGCCGCATTCGACGATGCGATGGCGCGTCAGCGCGAGCAGGCGCGCGCGGCGGGCAAATTCAAGATGGCCCAGGGCCTCGAATACTCGGGCGCGAAGACCACGTTCCACGGCTACGAAGAAATCGTCTTCGACGACGCGAAGGTCGTCGCGCTGTATGTGGACGGCGCGTCGGTGCAGCAGGTGCAAGCCGGTCAGCCGGCGGTCGTCGTACTCGATCACACGCCGTTCTACGCGGAGTCGGGCGGCCAGGTCGGCGACCAGGGCGTGCTCGCGAATGCCAGCACGCGCTTTGCCGTTGCCGATACGCTGAAGGTGCAGGCCGACGTGGTCGGCCATCACGGCACGCTCGAGCAGGGCACGCTGAAGGTTGGCGACGTCGTCAAGGCGGAAATCGACGCGGTGCGCCGCGCTCGCACGGCGCGCAACCACTCGGCCACGCACCTGATGCACAAGGCGCTGCGCGAGGTGCTCGGTTCGCACGTGCAGCAGAAGGGCTCGCTCGTCGACGCCGACAAGACCCGCTTCGACTTCGCGCACAACGCGCCGATGACGGACGAACAGATCCGCCGCGTCGAGGAAATCGTCAACGCGGAAGTGCTGGCGAACGCGCCCGGTATCGTGCGTTTGATGTCGTACGACGATGCGGTGAAGGGCGGCGCCATGGCACTGTTCGGCGAAAAGTACGGCGACGAAGTGCGCGTGCTCGACCTCGGTTTCTCGCGTGAGCTGTGCGGCGGTACGCACGTGAATCGCTCGGGCGACATCGGCTTCTTCAAGATCGTGATGGAAGGCGGCGTCGCGGCCGGTATCCGTCGCGTCGAAGCGATCACCGGTGATAACGCGGTGCGCTACGTGCAGGAGCTCGAAGCGCGCGTCAACGCGGCAGCGGCCGTGCTGAAGGCGCAACCGGCGGAACTCACGCAGCGCATCGGCCAGGTGCAGGACCAGGTAAAGGCGCTCGAGAAGGAACTGAGCGCGCTGAAGTCGAAGATGGCGTCGAGCCAGGGCGACGAACTCGCCGGCCAGGCGATCGAAGTGGGCGGCGTGCATGTGCTCGCGGCAACGCTCGAAGGCGCGGACGTGAAGACGCTGCGCGAAACGGTCGACAAGCTCAAGGACAAGCTGAAGAGCGCGGCGATCGTGCTCGCGTCGGTCGAAGGCGGCAAGGTCAGCCTGATCGCCGGTGTGACCGCCGACGCCAGCAGGAAGGTCAAGGCGGGCGAACTGGTCAACTTCGTGGCCCAGCAGGTGGGCGGCAAGGGCGGTGGCCGTCCGGATATGGCGCAGGCTGGCGGTACGGAACCGGCCAACCTGCCGGCGGCGCTCGCAGGCGTCAAGAGCTGGGTCGAAGGACAGCTTTGAATCTGATGGTCGGTTGAGTCCGGCTCGACGTGAAGTCGAGCCGGGTTCGACAAAGGGGCCACGCGGCGCGCCAGCAGGATCGGCGCGTTGCGTGGCCCCTTTTTTGCCGAAGCCGTTCGGCTTGCGTCGAACCGGCTTGCCGGCGCGGCGGATTCAACGATCAGACCGCATTCGTATCCACGGGCGCCGTCGCATCCCCGTCGGCCGTCCCTTCCTGCGACGCGACCAGCGCGCGCCGCAACGCATTGAGCGCCGACGAAAAATGCCCGCGTCGCCACACCAGCAGCGTGTCAATGATGCCGATATCGGGCAACTCGTGCACCGCGATATTGCTCGTGTCGGGCTGCAGATCGAGCACCGAGCGCGGTGCGACCGCGACGCCCGCGCCGGCCGCCACGCACGCGACGATCGCGTGATACGAGCCGAGCTCCAGCACGCGCTCCGGCCGCACCCCGTGCTCCAGATACCACTTCTCGATATACGCGCGATAAGCGCAGCCGCGCTCGAACGCGATCAGCGTCGATAGCGCGATGTCGCGCACTTCGCGGATCGGCCGATGGCCGCGCGGCGTCAGCATCACGAGTTCCTCGCGGAAGATCGGCACGGTCTCGAACACATCGCCGAGCGTCGCGGGGTCGAGCGGCGTCGCGACCAGCGCCGCATCGACCTCGAATTCGCGCACGCGCTCGATCAGCCTGCCGGTCGTGCCGGTCTCCAGCTCCAGTTCGACGGCCGGCCATTGCTGGTGATATTGCGCGAGCAGGGCCGGCAGACGCGTCGCCGCAACGCTTTCCATCGTGCCGAGGCGCAGACGCCCGCTCGGGCGATCCTCGCGCACCGCGTGACGCGCCTCGTCGGCGAGCGCGAGCAGCCGTTCGGCGTAGGGCAGCAGGGTCTCGCCGGCCGGCGTCAGCACGAGCCGGCGGCCGTCGCGGATGAACAGCTCGGTGCCGAGCTGCTCCTCGAGTTGCTTGATGCGCGTGGTCACGTTCGATTGCACGCGATTGAGCTTTGCCGCGGCGCGCGTCACGCCGTTTTCGCGTACGACCGCGCGAAAAATGGTCAGAGCGGCCAGATCCATGATTCTCTCCCGGCGATGAATGACATCCTAATTATTCATTTTTGGTGATTGAAAGGTCAAGCTAATATGGATTCACTCCATCGCTGCTCGACCGTCCGATCATGAACGACCTTGTTTCCCACGCGTACTCGCGCTTCAACGAACCGCACGCGGGCCGGCGCGCGGCGCTCGCCTGCATGGCCGCGCTGGCCGTCGCGCTCGGGATCGGGCGCTTTGCTTTTACGCCGCTGTTGCCGCTGATGCTGCACGGCGCCGCGCTCGGCCAGCCGCACCTCGATATCCAGCATGGCGGCTGGCTCGCGTCGTTCAATTACGCCGGCTATTTCGTCGGCGCAATGACGTGCGCGGCGCTGCGGGCCGAGCCCGCGCGCATGGTACGCGTCGGACTCGCCGCGACCGTGCTGCTGACGCTCGCGATGGGCGTCACCGGCCAGTTCTGGGTGTGGGCGCTGGTGCGCTTCGTCGCCGGCGCGGTCAGCGCGTGGACCTTCGTGTTCGCGTCGCAGTGGGGCTTGCGGCGGCTCGCCGAACTCGGCGCAAATGAGTGGAGCGGGGTCATCTACACCGGGCCGGGCGTGGGCATCGTCGGGACCGGCCTGCTGGTCAGCGTCGCGGGCGGCTATGGCGCGGTGGTCGGATGGATCGGCTTTGCGTTGATCGGCGCGGTGCTGACCGTGCTGGTGTGGCCGGTGTTCGGGGAGACGCGGCGCGTGGGGGCGGCGAAGCCTGCCGTTGCGAACTCCTCCACCGCAAAATCCGCCGCCGGATCACGCGCTGGCGCAAACCCGCCGCCCCGTACGGCCGGCGTTCGGACGAGTCGCGCCGACGCGTTCTGGCTGGTGCTGCTCTACGGCATCCCGGGCTTCGGCTACATCATCACCGCGACCTTTCTGCCGGTCATCGCGCGCCACGCGTTGCCGGGCTCGGCATGGCCGGACCTGTTCTGGCCGATGTGCGGTGCCGCGCTGATCGTCGGCGCGTTGCTCGCCGCGCGTTTGCCCTTGCATTGGGACAACCGCACGCTGCTCGCGGGATCGTATGTGCTGCAGGCAATCGGCATCGCGTTGGGCATCGTGTGGCCGACGGCGGGCGGTTTTTCGCTCGGCAGCATCCTGATCGGCCTGCCGTTTACCGCGATCACGCTATTCGCGATGCGCGAGGCGCGGCGGCTGCGCGGCGACGACGCGGCCGGGCTGATGGGTTATGCGACGGCGGCCTACGGCATCGGACAGATCGCGGGTCCGTTGGTGGCCGCGCCGATTGCCGCCCACACCGGATCGTTTTCGCTGGCGCTGTGGCTCGCCGCGGGCGCGTTGCTGGCGGGGGCGGCAGGGCTGATCGCGGTGATGCGCGTGCCGCGCGGACCGCGCCGGGGTCGCATGCCGGATTGCGGTTGCAACTAGCACCGAAAACAAATCTCGCACGAGCGCACTAAAATGACCGCTTTCCGTCATTCCCTCGCGCCTGTCGCCGGGCGCGTCGCTCGACCATGCAACATTTCGCGTCCGACAACTATGCCGGCATCTGTCCCGAAGCGCTCGACGCGCTGATCGCCGCCAACAACAGCGGGCACGAACCGGCCTACGGCGACGACTCCTGGACCAACCAGGTCTGCGACCGTCTGCGCGACCTGTTTCAGACCGATTGCGAAGTCTTCTTCGTGTTCAACGGCACGGCGGCCAATTCGCTCGCGCTCGCGTCGTTGTGCCAGTCGTATCACTCGGTGATCTGCCACGACCTGGCACACATCGAGACCGACGAATGCGGCGGTCCTGAGTTCTTTTCAGGTGGCTCGAAACTGCTGACGGCGCCGGGCATCGGCGGCAAGCTCACGCCCGATGCGATCGAGTCCATCGTCACGCGGCGCGCCGATATTCACTATCCGAAGCCGAAGGTCGTCACGCTGACGCAGTCGACCGAGGTCGGCACCGTCTACACCGTCGAGGAAGTGCGCGCGATCGCGGCGATCGCGAAGCGCCGTCATCTGAAGGTGCACATGGACGGCGCGCGTTTCGCGAATGCGGTCGCCGCGCTCGACGTGCATCCGTCGGAAATCACGTGGCGCGCGGGCGTCGACGTGCTGTGCTTCGGTGGCACCAAGAACGGTCTTCCAGTTGGCGAGGCGGTGGTGTTCTTCGACCGCGCGCTCGCCGACGATTTCGCTTATCGCCTGAAGCAGGCGGGGCAGCTCGCATCGAAGATGGGCTTCATCTCCGCGCCGTGGCTCGGCCTGCTCGACAACGACGTGTGGTTGCGCAATGCGCGTCACGCGAACGCGATGGCGCGTTTGCTGGAGACGCGGTTGCAGGAAATCCCGGGCGTGAGCATCATGTTTCCGAGTGAATCGAACGCGGTGTTCGCGCAGTTGCCGCCGCATGCCGCGAAGACGATGCGCGCGCGTGGCTGGAAGTTCTACGAGTTCATCGGCGCGGGCGGTTGCCGGCTGATGTGCGCGTGGGACACGCAGCCCGAAACGGTCGAGCGTTTCGCCGCCGACGTGCGCGACTTGTGCGTCGCGTGATCGCGGACGCGTGATGTTGCCGGAACCTGAGCGAGCACCGGCGCCTCGACGCACCAGTCGGCACACACGCAAAGCCACTCCACTACGACCCGCCACAAAACACGAAACAACGAGACGTCCCCCGCCATGACCGAGTACCGATTCTGTCCCCGCTGCGCGAAGCCTCTGACCGAACGCACCGACCCCGAGCACGACGGTGGCCGCGTCCGTCAGATCTGTCCCGACACCGAGTGCGGCTACGTTCATTGGAACAATCCGCTGCCGGTCGTCGCCGCGATCGTCGAGTACGAGGGCAAGATTCTGCTTGCGCGCAATGCCGCGTGGCCCGAGGGCAGGTTCGCGCTGATCACCGGCTTCCTTGAAAACGGCGAGACACCGGAGCAGGGCATCGCGCGCGAAGTGATGGAGGAGACCTCGCTGCATACGGAGTCGGTCGAGCTGATCGGCGTGTACGAATTCATCCGCAAGAACGAGCTGATCATCGCGTATCACGTGAAGGCGCATGGGACGATCGCGCTGTCGCCCGAACTGCTCGAATACCGGCTCGTCGAGCCCGCGAAGCTGCGACCCTGGCGCGCGGGCACGGGGCAAGCGCTCGGCGAATGGATGCGGCGGCGCAATTTGCCGTTCGAATTCGTCGAGCGTCCGGGGCTGTGAAGCGCTGCGCCCACTGAGCCGCAACTTTGGCCAGCACACAGACAACGCAGAGAACATAGAGACAGCCCACAGCACAGCCATCGACGCATCACCGAATCGTTCATCCACGTCAATCAGCGGTCAACGAGCGCACGCTCAGGGAGAAGCAACGGCATGGCCTACATCTACTACCTGACCCATATTCATCTGGGCTACGACGCACTGTCGCAACTGTCGTCCGAGTGCGCGCGCATCGGCATCGAGCGGCCTCTGGTGATCAGCGACAAGGGCGTCGTCGCGGCCGGCATCGCGCGGCAGGCACTCGACGCGCTGAAGCTCGGCGATGTGCCGCTGTTCGACGACACGCCGTCGAATCCGACCGAGGAAAAGGTGCTCGCGGCCGCCCAGGTGTATCGCGACGAGCGCTGCGACGGGCTGATCGCGGTGGGCGGCGGTTCGTCGATCGATCTCGCGAAGGGCGTCGCGATCGCGGCCACGCATCCGGGGCCGCTCACGCAGTACGCGACGATCGAAGGCGGCAGCGCGAAGATCACTGACGCCGTCGCGCCGCTGATCGCGATTCCGACCACGGCCGGCACCGGCAGCGAAGTCGCGCGCGGCGCGATCGTGATCCTGAACGACGGCCGCAAGCTCGGGTTTCATTCGTGGAGTCTGCTGCCGAAATCGGCGCTGTGCGATCCGGGTCTCACGCTCGGCCTGCCGCCGGGGCTCACCGCGGCGACCGGCATGGACGCGATCGCGCATTGCATCGAGACTTTCCTCGCGCCGGCCTTCAATCCGCCCGCCGACGGCATCGCGCTCGACGGTCTCGAACGCGCGTGGCACAGCATCGAGCGCGCGTGCGCGGACGGCAGCGATCGCGAAGCGCGCCTGAACATGATGAGCGCGTCGATGCAGGGCGCGATGGCGTTCCAGAAGGGCCTCGGCTGTGTGCATTCGCTGTCGCATCCGCTGGGCGGTTTGAAGGTGAACGGCCGCACGTCGCTGCATCACGGCACGCTGAACGCGGTCGTACTGCCCGCGGTGCTGCGCTTCAACGAGCGCGCGCCGAGCGTGGTGGCCGAGCGTCGCTATGCGCGCATGCGTCGCGTGATGGGGGTGCCCGAGCATGCGGATCTCGCGCAGGCGCTGTTCGACATGACCGCGCGACTCGGCCTGCCGACCGGCCTCAGGCAGATGGGCGTCGACGAAAGCATGTTCGACAAGGTCGTGCAGGGCGCGCTGCTCGATCATTGCCATCGCACGAATCCGCGCGAGGCGAGTGCCGACGACTATCGCCGCATGCTGACCGAGTCTTTGTGACCGAGCCCTGCCTCCTCGCATCCACCAACCGCCACGTCCGATGAACAAACCCGCCCCCGCCGGCCGCGCCGCGTATCCGCACTTCCTGCCGATCACCACGCGCTGGATGGACAACGACGTCTACGGCCACGTGAACAACGTCATCTACTACAGCTATTTCGACACCGTCGTGAACGAGTATCTGATCCGCGCGGGCGTGCTCGATTTCGAGCACGGCGCGACGATCGGGCTCGTCGTCGAGACGCAGTGCAACTACTTCGCGCCGCTCGTGTTTCCCGATCGCGTCGACGCGGGCTTGCGCGTCGCGCGGCTCGGCACGTCGAGCGTGCGCTACGAGGTGGGACTGTTCCGCGACGGCGACGCCGCGCCCGCCGCGCAGGGGCATTTCGTGCACGTCTACGTGGATCGCGCGACGCGCCGGCCGGTGAACCTGCCCGCAGAACTGCGCGCGGCGCTCGAACCTTTGTGCGTCGCTGGGCCGGCGGACTAGACGCGTGCAGTCGTTCATCATCACTCTGCTCAACGGCCTGAGCTACGGGCTGTTGCTGTTCATGCTGTCGGCCGGACTCACGCTGATCTTCAGCATGCTCGGCGTGCTCAACTTCGCGCATGCGAGCTTCTACATGCTCGGCGCGTACGTCGGCTTTTCGGTGGCGGCACGCGCCGGCTTCTGGAGCGCGCTGGTAGTCGCACCGCTCGTCGTCGGTCTGCTCGGCGCGGCGCTCGAGCGCTGGCTGCTGCGGCGCGTGCGCGGGCACGGTCATCTGCCCGAGCTGCTGCTGACGTTCGGCGCCGCGTATCTGCTCGGCGAACTCGTCAAGCTCGGCTGGGGACTCAGTCCGTTGTCGGCGAGGATTCCGGCTGCGCTCGACGGTCCGCTGTTCTCGCTGTACGGCGCGGTTTTCACGCGCTATCGCGCGTTCATGATGGCGGTGTCGCTCGCGATGCTCGCGGCGCTCGTCGCCATGCTGCGGGTGTCGAAGACGGGCTTGATCGTGCGCGCGGCGCTCACGCATGCGCAGGCCGTCGAAGCGCTCGGCCACAACGTGCCGCGCGTGTTCACCGGCGTGTTCGCCGCCGGCACCGCGCTCGCCGCGCTGGCTGGCGTGATCGGCGCGCCGCTGTTCGTAATCGAGCCGGCGATGGCGGAGTCGCTCGGCTCGATCGTGTTCGTCGTGGTCGTGATCGGCGGGCTCGGGTCGCTGAGCGGGGCGCTGGTCGCGTCGCTGCTGGTGGGGTGCTTGCAGACGCTGGCGGTCGCGAGCGATCTGTCGTTGGGCGACGCGGTGTCGCTCGTCGGCGCGGTGCTGCCGCCCGCGTGGGACGCGCTGACGCTCGCGCAAGTCGCGCCGCTGCTGCCGTACCTGCTGCTCGTCGCGGTACTGGCGACGAGGCCGCGCGGGCTGTTCGGACGGCGTGACGATCATGCGTAAGCGGAGTGGGTCGTCAGATGCGGTGGAAGGGGGGGTGCCGCCTCGCAGGCCCGGCCGCGCGCTCGCGCCTTGGCTCGGGCTCGTCGCCTTTCTGGCCGTGCCACCTTTCATCTGGCCGCACAGCTGGCTGCTCGCCTACCTTGCGCAAAGCGCGACGATGATCGTGTTCGCGCTGTCGTACAACCTGCTGCTCGGCGAGACCGGGCTGCTGTCGTTCGGACATGCCGCCTATGCGGGGCTCGGCGCGCTGGTCGCCGCGCGCGTGTTCAACGCGACCGGCGTGCCGCTCGTGCTGCTGCCGTTGGTCGGCGGCATCGGCGGCGCGCTGTGCGGTGTGCTGTTCGGCTTAATCGCGACGCGCCGTGCCGGCACTGCGTTCGCGATGATCACGCTCGGTCTCGGCGAGCTCGTCGTCGCGGCCGCATGGACGCTGCCGGGCTGGTTCGGCGGCGAGGCGGGCGTCGCGATCGATCGCGCGAGCGGGCCGCTCCTCGGCGGCTGGAGCTTCGGTCCGGCGCGCGCGGCCTATGCGCTGATCGCGCTGTGGTGCGTCGTCGCGAGTGTCGCGATGTTTGCGCTCTCGCGCACGCCGTTCATGCGGCTCGCGAACGCGGTGCGCGACAACCCGGCGCGCGCGGCGGCGATCGGCTGCTATCCGCGCCGGGTTCGCTATCGCGTGGTCGTGCTGTCGGCGTTTTTCGCGGGCATCGCGGGGACGCTCGGGCTGATCAATATCGAACTCGTGTCGACCGAGAGCGTCGGCATGATGCGCTCGGGCACCGTGCTGATCGCGACTGTGATCGGCGGCACGGCGGCGTTCTTCGGGCCGGTCGCGGGAGCGATCGTGCTGACGTTTTTCAGCGTGGCGGTCGCGAGTGTCACGCGGGCGTGGTTGTTCTATCTCGGGCTGTTCTTTGTCGTCGTCGTGATGGCCGCGCCGGACGGGCTTGCTGGCTTTGCGTCGCGGCAGGTGGCGCGGATTGCGGCCTATGGCTGGCGAGGTTGCCGGGCCGCCTATCTGTGGAGTGCGGCGGCGGGGCTGCTGTGGCTCGCGGCCATCGTGATCGCGGTGCAGTGGGCCTATGCGGCGCAGTTCGGGGCGGACGAGGGCGCGGCGTTTAGCGCATTGTTCGGCGCCGGTGCGGGTACTGAGGTCACCGTCGCACCGACGCTGTCGCCGCTTCCTCTGGCGCTGACACTCGTTGCGCTCGCTGCCCTGGCTACGTTGTCCACACGCCATGCGCTGCGCGCGCATGCACGCGTCACCGCGCACGCACGCGCGGCACGATCCTCCGGAGCGGCACGATGATCCCCGCACTCGCGCTCTACGGCATCGAAAAGCGTTTCGGCGCGACACCGATCCTGCGCGGCGTCGATCTCGCCATCGAACCCGGCGAGCGGCACGCGCTGATCGGCCCGAACGGCGCGGGCAAATCGACGCTGTTCAACCTGATCGGCGGCGGCGCGCGGCCGAGCGCGGGGCGTATCCATCTGTTCGGCGCGGACATCACGCGGCTCGCGCCGGCCGCGATCGCGCGCCGCGGCCTCGCGCGCAGCTTCCAGAGCACCAGCGTGTTCGCGCGGCTGTCCGTGTTCGACAACCTGCGCTGCGCGGCGCAGCTTGCCGAGCGCGATCGTACGCGCTGGTGGCAGCGTCTGAGCGGCGCCGCCGCGATCGATGCGCGCGCTGCCGCGGTGCTCGACGCGGTCGGCCTCGGCCCGCGCCGCGACGTCGCGGCCGGCACGCTCAGCTACGCGGAGCAGCGCGCGCTCGACCTCGGCATCGCGCTCGCGGGCGGCGCGCACACGCTGCTGCTCGACGAACCGACGGCGGGCATGAACCGCGCCGAGGCGGCCCGTGCGATCGAGCTGATCCGCGACACCACCGCGGGCCGCACGCTGCTGATGGTCGAGCACGACATGGACGCGGTGTTCGCGATCGCCGATCGGATTTCGGTGCTGGTGCAGGGGCGCATCATCGCGAGCGGGTCGCCGCCCGCGATTCGCGCGGACGCGGCGGTGCGGGCCGCGTATCTGGGTGAGCGCTTCGATGCCGGCTCAGGCGCTCGGGCCGGTGATGAACCGGACGACGGGGCAGGCCGGTGAGCGCGCTGCTCGACATTCGGGACCTGAACGCGTGGTACGGCGCGAGCGAGGCGTTGCACGGCGCCACGCTGAGCATCGAGCCCGGCGAAGTGGTCGCACTGGTCGGCCGCAACGGCTCGGGCCGCTCGACGCTCGCACGCGCGATCATGGGCCTCGTGCGCTGCGAGGGCGAACTGCGCTTCGCGGGGCGCTCGCTCGCGGGTCTGCGAACGTTCGAGATCGCGCGGCTCGGGCTCGGCTACGTGGCCGAGCATCGCGATGTGTTCGCCGCGTTGAGTGTCCATGAAAACCTGCTGCTCGGCATTGCGCCAGTTGCCGCATCGCGTGCGCGCGGGCGCGCGCCGCGCTTCACGCTCGACGACGCGTATGCGCTGTTCCCGGTGCTCGCCGAGCGCAAGCGCACGCGTGCCGGCGCGCTGTCGGGCGGCGAGCAACAGATGCTCGCGCTCGCGCGGGCTCTGCTCGGAGACCCCGATCTGCTGCTGATCGACGAGCCCGGCGAAGGGCTCGCGAATCTCGTGATGCGGCAGGTCGCGGATTGTCTGCGCGCGTTGCGCGAACGGAGTGTCGCGATCCTGTTGATCGAGCAGCGGCTCGTGATCGCGCAGGACATCGCGAGCCGAGTCGCGGTGATGGGGCATGGCGAGATTGTGTTCGACGGCGCGCTTGCGTCGTTTTTGTCGCGTGACGATGTGATGCGGGAGTGGCTCGGAGTGGGCTGATGCGGGACTTTTCGAGCGCGGACTAGCTGATGGCGGAACTTGCATCCGCAGGAATGCGCCCATGTTGGGCGCACCAAATAAAAAAGGAGTCTTGCCAGGAACGGCAAGACTCCTTCCACACACTCGCTCAACAACTATTCGACTGACCGGTCTGCTGCTTTTTGCGTTACATGGCTATCAGAACTCGTAGCCAACCTGCGCACGTACACCCGCATCGCCAGCTGAAGTGACCGACATCGCAGCGTTGACGAGCCACTTATTATTTCTCGAGCGATACGTGGCGCCTACCGCTGCTGCGCTACCACCCTTATAAGTCGCGCCTCCCGCCGCGACGATCGTTTTGCCCGGACCCGACGGCGTCATGTTCGGCATTGCCATTGCCGCTGCGATGCCTGCATAAGCGTTCTTCGCGACGTCGTTGATTGCCTGGTTGGTGGCGTTGATACGCTGATCGGTGTAGTTGTTGGCCTGCTGCACGCCCTGCGCAACCGAGCTGTTCATCTGACCGACATTGACCGCGTCCGTGTCCGCCGTACCCGCTGCAACGTTGGTGATCTGACGCTGCTGCGTGGCCGAACCCACCGACACCGAGTTGTCGCGGTCCGTAACCGAACCCTGACCCAACGCCACCGAGTTCGCATTGGCGGCCTGCGAGCCCGTGCCAATCGCCGTCGAGTTGACGCCGCTTGCCGCTGCGTTGGCGCCGACTGCCGTCGCGTTGTCGCCCGAGGCTGCCGCGCCCGCTCCAGCCACCGTGCTGCCCGCACCGGTACCCGGCGCTGCTGCGTTGACCACCGCGTCGTTGCCGCCGCCCGAAGACGAACCATTCGAGGCATCAGAATTCGAACTGCCCGGCTGGACGTTGGACAGCTGGCTGCCCAGATTCCACACCTGCCCGTTAAGATCCGTCACCTGATCCTGCAACGCCGACAACTGGCCGAAGTTCACCGCGTCGTACTGGCTCGTGCCGTTGGCCACGTTGGTCAGGATCACCGGACCCGTGCTCTGGCCTCCACCCAGCGTCACGGCACCGAGGTTCACCGAGCCGTCAGCGCGACGGTCGTACTGCACCGCGGCCGACAACTGGGTGCCGACATCGCCCACCTGAGTCTGCAGCTTCGTGATGTCCTCCGTGTTCTGCGTCGTGCGACCGTCGAGGTTCGTGACGGCATCGCCCACGCTGTGCACCGTCGTGCCCCCTACGCTGTAGCTCGGTGCGCTGAGCGTACCGTCTGCGTTCACGGTCGCGCCGCCGCCCAGTGCCCGGGCCGTGCTCGATGCCGCGCCGTACAGCTGGCTGCCATTGATCGCATCCACGCTCGATGCGTTCACTGCGCCATTCGCCACGCCCGTCACCGTGCGGTTACCCGCCGCGCCCGCCACGTTCACCACCGTGCCGTCCATGTCCTTCGCTACCGTGATGTCGCGCGTGTTCGCGTCCTGCTGTACCAGACCCACCGTACCTTCGGACAACTGATTCTGCACGCTCGCGATGCTGGTCGTGTTCTGTGCGATGTCCTCCGTGTTCTGCGTCGTGCGAACGTCGAGGTTGGTGACGGCTTCGCCCACGCTGTACACCGTCGAGCCACCCACGCTGAACTTCGGCGCGCTGATCGAGCCATCCGCAAGCACGATCGAACCACCACCCAGTGCTTTGGCCGTGCTCCACGCCGTGCCGTACAGCTGGCCACCGTTCACCGCGTCCGCGCTCGATGCCCGCACTGCGCCTGCAGCCACCCCCGTCACCGTACGGTTGCCCGCGGTGCCCGCCACGTTCATCACCGTGCCGTCCATGTCCTTCGCCACCGTGATGGCACGGGTGCTCGCATCCTGCTGCACCAGACCGGCCGAGCCATTCAACAGGCTCGTGATCTGCGACGTGTTCTGCGTGGTGCGGCCATCGAGGTTGATGATCGCATCGCCGACGTTGTCGACCGCCGTACCACCCACGTTGTAGGCAGGCGCCGCGATGGAACCATCTGCATTGACCGCTGCACCGCCACCGAGCGCCGTGCTCACGTTCCTGAGCTGCGACACGACGACCGCGTCCGAGTCTTGCGTGCCGGCCGCCACATTCGTGATCTGCCGCATGGCCCCTGCGTTGCCAACCGACACCACATCCGCGCGATCGGCGACCGAGTACGCGCCCAACGCCACGGAATTATCCGCATTCGCGGCCGCCAACGTGCCGATGGCTGTCGACATGTAATTCGTCGCGTCCGCTTCGTAACCAAGCGCCATGCTCCAGTCGCCAGCGGCGTTCGCGTATTGGCCGATTGCATTGCTGCCACTTCCGGAAGCCATCGAGTGCCAGCCAATAGCATTCGAAGCCTCCCCGGACGCGGTCGCCTGAATGCCAATCGCAGTTGCATTCAGCGCGTCCGCAAGGCTAGCCCCGCCGACCGCTGTTGTCCCCTGCGCCGATGCAGTCGCCCCGGCACCCACCGCGACGGAGTCCGGGGCTGTGGCAGACGCGGAATCCGTGTCCGTTCCGGTGTAGGTCCCGTTGGTCGCCTCAACCGGTGTGCCGATCACGGCTGATGCGGCGGTACCCGACACTCCTGCAAGCACAACCGCAGTGGCGATCGCTCCGGCCACAGTCCGTGACTTGCTTCGCTTACCGCGCGCCGACATATTCTCGGAAGCTGCCACCCACGATCCGAGCGCTTCATTCCAGATGCTGATGTAGGACTTGTTCATGATGTGATTCCTATCGGAGTTCGACATAACGGTAGGTCTGCGAAGTAATCGAAGATTGTCGTCGCCCTTATCTGGCCTTCTAATATCAGCTATGGAAACAGGGGCAATAACGTGCTAGCAGGCTTGAGCCAACAGAAACAACCTGCAATGCCCGGATCAACCTGAAGCGTCTTCCGCGTCTTCTGCTAAATCTCTGAAACTGAGTTCAGTTTAGATTTTTGAGATAGAAACAAAATAAGCCGAGTCTGAGATGAGGGGTTGGTATGTCGACAGAACTGCTTGTTAATGCGGGGAAGCGCGCGACGTCGGATATTCCGTCGGCACGACGGCCAAAAGGGGCATTGCGTTTGATTGAGCAAAGAATCCCGGCAGACGCTTCAGCCCGCCCGAAGCCCCCCGAATAGCCACTCCTGAAAGCTTTACAGCTTGGGGCAGATCCGCGCGCGATCTGAGCAGGGTTCAGCGTGTAGCCGTTTACCTTCAACCCATCGAGTCCCAACGGTGCGACGAGTGTCCCGGTTTACAGATCGCGTTGAGCGAGCAGCAGGCTCTCAAGACAGAGGCAGCGGGTGGCCGAGATCGCGAAAGCGTTCGGCATGCGGCCGCTGTTCGCCGGCCACAAGGACCGCGACGGACTCGGGCCGCTCGTGCGCGCGCTCGATGATGCGCTGATCAGCGGGATACGCTTCGACGTGCTGTCAGGCGAGCCGCCCGCGGCCGACAATCCATTGATGCGGATCGCCGGGCGGCCGAATGTGATCGTGACGCCGCATGTGGCCTGGGCTTCGGATGAGGCGCAGCGAAGCCTCGCGGATCAGCTGATGGGCAATATCGAACGCTTCGTGCGCGGTGAACCCGCCAACCTGGCGGTGTGACGGGCAGGGCCCTGACGGGCCCGCCGCGTCGAGGCCGACCGCGTCGAGTCACGAATGGTCAAGCATCCTTATTGATGATCCACTCGTGTGCCGGATCATTATGGAAATGCCAGACCCGCTGGCTGCCCGCCATCACGTTCAGATAATACGAGTCGTAGCCATACGGCACGATGACCGGGTGATAGCCGCGCGGCACCATCACGACGTCGTGATCCTCGACGGCCATCGATTCGTCGATGTCGCGCGAGTCGGTGTAGACGCGCTGAAATGCGAAGCCTTGCGGCGGATCGAGCCGGTGGTAATAGGTTTCTTCGAGCGAGCTTTCGTGCGGAATGTTGTCGGTGTCGTGCTTGTGCGGCGGATAGCTCGACGCGTGACCGCCCGGCGTTCTCACTTCGACCACCAGCAACGACTCGGCCGGTTCGGTCTGCGGAAGAATGTCGCACACGTAGCGCGTATTCAGCGACTTGCCGCGCGTCGAGCGCTTCATCGACGCCGGCTCGATCAGCCGCGCCGGATACTCGCCCTTGGCCGGCGCGCTCGCGACACCAATTTCCGCGTCGCGGTTCGCGCGCACCGTCGCGCGCACGTTCGGCGGCAGATACACCGCGTACGGCGCCGCGTCTTCGAACACGCTGTCGCGCGAACCGAGCGAACTCCACGTCGTATCCGGCGTTTCGATATCGACCGCGCCGCTCAGCACGACGATGCACGTTTCGCGCGCCGGCTCGAACACGTACACGAGCTCTTTCGCGCCGACCCGGTACGCGGCGAATCCTACATAGCGCCAGCAGGCCGACTGCGGCGTGACGCGCGCGATCGTCTGGCCTTCGCGCTCTGCCTTTACCAATAAGCTCATGCTGCCTCCTTGCCGAGCGGCGCATCGACGAGCGCCCGCAAAGTTCCGTACCCCTTCTGCGCATAATCGAACGACGGCGCGACCACTGGGTCCTGCTCCGCCTCGACGACGAGCCAGCCGCAATAACCATGCCGCTTCAGCCGGTCGATCAGCGCCGGAAAATTGACCGCGCCGTCGCCGGGCACCGTGAACGCGCCGGCGATCACCGCATCGAGAAAACTCCAGTTGCGATTGCGCGCGAGCTTCATCACGGCGGGGCGCACGTCCTTGCAGTGCACGTGACAAACGCGCGCGATGTGCTTGTCGAGCACGGCCACCGGATCGCCGCCCGCGAACGTGATGTGCCCGGCGTCGAACAGCAGGCCGACCGCGTCGCTGGTGCGCGCCATCAACTGATCGACGTCGGCTGGCGTTTCTACATACGCGCCCATGTGATGATGATAGGCGAGCCGAACGCCACGGCTCAGCGTATAGCGTGCGAATTCATCGACGCGTGCCGCGTAATCGGCCCATTGCGCGTCGCTGAAAAAGCGCGGCCGTTGATACAGCGGGCGCGGCGCGCCCTGGATCGAATCGGCGACTTCGCCATACACCATCACGGTCGCGCCGTTTTGCGCGAGCAATTCCAGATGCGGGCCGACCGCGTCGATTTCTTCCGCGACGCCGCGTTTGGCCAATTGTCCCGAGTACCAGCCGGACACGAGCGCGAGGTCGTATTGCGCGAGCAGCGTTTTCAGCGCTTGCGGCTCGCGGGGAAACTTGTTGCCGAGCTCGAAGCCCTGATAGCCGATCTGGCGACCCTCGGTCAGCGCGACTTCGAGCGGCGTCTCGCCGCCGAGCGACGGCAGGTCGTCGTTCATCCACGATAGCGGATTGATGCCGATGCGTACGTCGAAAGCAGTCATGCCGAAGTCCCCATGGTTCTCAGTCTTGATCGGCGCCCTGTGGCGGCGAAGGCGGTGCGGATGGCGCCGCGCGCGCCGCGAGTTGCGCGTCGTACTTCGCGCGGGCGTCGCGCACTTCGGTGCGTGTCGATACTTCGGGCACCGCGACTTCCCACCACCAGCCGCCGTCTTCGGTGGTGCGAGCCGGGTCGGTGTCGATGCTGATCACGTACGTGCCCTTGGCCGCCCGTGCGCGTTGCAGCGCCGCTTCGAGTTCGGCGAGATTGCGCGCATGTTCGGCTTGCGCGCCGAGCGCGCGCGCATGCGCAGCGAAGTCGACGCGCGGCACGCCTTCCGGGCCGTGCGCGCAATCGTCGAGCAGATTGTTGAACGGTGCGCCGCCGCAAGCCTGTTGCAGCCGGTTGATGCAGCCGAAGCCGCGATTGTCGAGCACGACGACGATTAGCTTCTTGCCGAGCATCACCGAGCTCGCGATCTCGCTGTTCATCATCAGATAGCTGCCGTCGCCGAGAATCACGATCACCTCGCGCTCGGGCCGCGCCAGCTTCACCCCGAGGCCGCCCGCGATCTCATAGCCCATGCACGAGTAGCCATATTCGACGTGATACGCGCCGGGCCGGCCCGCGCGCCACAGTTTGTGCAGCTCGGCGGGCAGCGTGCCGGCCGCGCAGACGACGATGTCGTCCGCCGGCGAGCGCGCGCTCGAACGCTGCACCGCGCCGATCACGTCGCCCTCGTAGGGCAGCACCGCGTCGCGTTGCGGTGCATGCGTGAGCGTTTGCACGGTGTCGCGCCAACTGGCCGCGAGCTTGTGCGCGCGCGCGGTCCACGCGCGCTCGGCGTGCCAGCCTTGCAGCGGCCCGGCGAGCGCATCGAGCGCGAGCTTCACATCGGCTTCGACGACGAAGCCGCGATGCTTGAGCGCGTCGAAGCCATTCGCGTTGATCGCGATCACGTCGGCTTGCGTGAACAGCGTATTCGAGCCGGTCGTGAAGTCCTGCAGCCGCGTGCCGAGCGCGAGCACGCAGTCGGCGTCATGCGCGAGCGCATTGGCGGCGGGCGACCCGGTCACGCCGAGCGCGCCCGCATTCAGCGGATCGTTCCACGCGAGCGAGCTTTTGCCGGCCTGCGTTTCCGCGACGGGCGCGCCATGCGCGCTCGCGAAGCGGTGCAGCGTATCGGCCGCACGGCTGTACAGCACGCCGCCGCCCGCGACGATCAGTGGCCGCTTTGCGTGCCGCAAGCGCGCGCACGCGGCGTCGAGATCGTCGCTACGCGGCGCGGGTGCATGAATACGCACGACGCGCGGCGTGAAAAAGTCCTCCGGAAAGTCCCATGCCTGCGCCTGCACGTCCTGCGGCAACGCTAGCGTGACGGGGCCGCATAACGCGGCATCGGTCAGCACGCGGATCGCGCGCGGCAGCGCGCTCAGCAATTGCGCGGGCTGCACGATGCGATCGAAGTAGCGCGATAGCGGCTTGAACGCGTCGTTCGCGGATACGCCGCCGTCGTTGAAATCCTCGAGTTGCTGCAGTACCGGATCGGGCGCACGCGACACGAAGATGTCGCCGGGCAGCAGCAGCACCGGCAGACGGTTCACGTGCGCGAGCGCGGCCGCGGTCAGCAGATTGGTCGCACCGGGGCCGATCGACGTCGTCACGGCCATCATGCGGCGGCGAAAGTGCGCCTTCGCATAAGCGATCGCACTGTGCGCCATCGCCTGCTCGTTGTGCGCCCGGAACGTGGGCAGCGCGTCGCGATGCTGATACAGCGCCTCGCCGATGCCCGCGACGTTGCCGTGGCCGAAGATCGCGAACACGCCGCCGAACAGCGGTTCGACGCTGGTGCCGTCTTCGCTGGCGACGCGTTGCGCGGCCAGATAGCGCACCAGCGCCTGTGCCATCGTCAGGCGAATCGTGCCGCCGGTGCGGACGGGCGCTTGCGGCGCGCCGCTGGTGGATGGAGTGTCGTCATGCATGATGCGCTCGTTCATGCGGCCTGCTCCTGATGAGCGTGATGAGGTGTGCCATGCGCCGTCGGTTCGCCGCGCGCGCTGCGCCACGCGGCGATCAGCGTTTCGAACGTGTGGCGCACGCGCGCGATCAGTTCGTCATCGCCGATTTCGCCGGCGAGCCACGCATGGCTCGGTTCGTGAAAGATCGTGCGGCCGACCGTGAAGCCGCGGCACGTCGCCGCTTGTGCGGCCGCACGAAAGCCTTCGCTCAACTGCTCGACCGCCGCCGACAAGCCGAGCAGCACGACGCCGCGGCAATACGGATCGCGCTCGGCGATCAGCGCATCGATGGCCTGCCATTGCGCGGCGTTCATCGGTTCGAGCTTCCACCACTCGGGGTAGATGCCGAGGTTGTACAGGCGCTTCAACGCGCGATACACGATGTCCGGCCCCTGCGGCAGCGACGCATGCTTCGGCGGAATCACTTCGAGCAGCAGTTCGTGGCCGCTGGCCTGGGTCGCGTCATACAGCGCGCGCAGTTGCGCCTCCTGTTCGAGCCGCTGCTCGATCGGCTCATCGGGATGAAACTGCACGAGGCATTTGACGATGTGCTCCTGCGGCCACGCGACCAGCGTGGTGCCGATCGAGCGGCCATGATCGAACACCAGCGGCACGGAGCCGGGCAACTCGACCGGACGGCCGATCCACCAGCCGCGGCCGGTTGCGGCATTCAGCGCGTCCTGACCATAGCGGTCGTCGATCAATACGCCGATGCGTCCCTGCAGGTTCAATGCGCGCTCGGTCTGCGCGACCGCTTCGACGAACAAGCCCTTCAACGAGGCAATCCGCACTTCGTCGGCGCCGGTCTGCTGCGCGAGTTCGAAGAACGGGTTGCGATGATCGAATGCGAAGCCGAGCACTTCGCGCCACGCTTTACGCGCCGGCGAAACGCGATGCAGTCTGGCGAGCTTCGCATCGCGATCGGGCCGGCGCATGCGCTGCGGATCGGCCTTCGCTTCGCGCAGGAAGTAGTCGAGCTCGGCCGGGGTCGGCATCGCGGGGGCGCAGCCGTGGCGTGATACGACCAGCGCGCCGCTCGCATTCGCGGCGCGCGCGCAGGCCTCGAGCGGCTGATCGCGCAGCCAGCCTGAGAGGAAGCCGGAAGCGAATGCGTCGCCTGCGCCGAGCACGTTCAGCACTTCGACTTCGACGCCGCCATGAATCGGCGCAGCGTCGAGCGATGCAGGCACCTCGCCGTCGATGATCTGACAGCCGAGCGGCCCGCGCTTCAGCACCAGCGTGGCCGGCGTCACGGCGCGCACGATCGCGAGCGCATCGCGCAGGTCGGTCTTGCCGCCGGCGATGCGAAACTCTTCCTCGGTGCCGATCACCAGATCGAACAGCGGCAGAATCCGCTGCAAATGCGCGCTGACGCCTTCGCTCGCGACGAAACGCGTCTCGCCGTCGGCCTTGCCCGTGAGCCCCCACAGCACCGGGCGGTAGTCGATGTCGAGCACGGTGCGCACGTCGTTGCGGCGCGCGTATTCGAGCGCGCGGCGGCTCGTGCGATCGACCTGTGCGGTGGAAAAGTGCGTGCCGGTGATCAGCAGCGCTTTCGACGACGCAATGAACGCCTCGTCGAAATCGGCCTCGTCGACCGCCATGTCCGCGCAGTTCTCGCGGTAGAAGATCAGCGGGAACGTGTCGCGGTCCTTCAGGCCGAGCAGCACGAGCGCGGTCAGCCGTTCGTGATCGATGCGCACGTGGCTCACGTCGCAGCCTTCCTTCGCGAGCGTTTCGGTCAGGAAGCGTCCCATGTGATCGTTGCCGACGCGCGCCAGCATGGCTGCGTCAAGCCCGAGCCGCGCGCAGCCGAACGCGATGTTCGCCGACGAGCCGCCGAGATACTTCGCGAAGCTCGACACGTCTTCGAGCCGCGCGCCGACCTGCTGCGCGTACAGATCGACGGCCAGCCGGCCGAGGCACACGATGTCGCGGGCGCGCCCCGGCGCGAACCGGCTGCCCGCTGCGTTAGCGCTGGAGGTGCTGGAGTGAGCCATGAATAGTCCTGAGTAACAGTGCGCGGTGAGTGCGCGGTAGCCGGCCTGGCGAAACCCGTCGAGGCCGGTCGCACCGCGCGAATCGGTCAGATCGTCGCGCCTTCGAGTTCGCCGATCATCTTCTGCATCTCGGCGCCGCCGGCCATCATGTCGAGCACTTCGTCCTTGCTGATCGTCTGTTTGGTGAACGTGCCGAGCGAGCGGCCGCGATTGAGCAGCGTGAACGAATCGCCGATCGGGTACGCGTGATGCACGTTGTGGGTGATGAAGATCACCGAGATGCCTTTGGCGCGCGCCTTATGGATCAGCTTCAGCACGTTGAAGCTCTGCTTGACGCCGAGCGCGGCCGTCGGTTCGTCGAGAATCAGCACGCGCGCGCCGAAGTGAATCGCACGCGCGATGGCCAGGCATTGACGCTCGCCGCCCGACATCGTGCCGATCGGCTGATGTGGGTCGCGCACGTTGATGCCCATTTCGGCGAGCTTGTCGCGCGCGGTGGTGGCGCAGGTTTCGAGGTCCATCACGTTCAGAAAGCCGAACAGCTTTTTCTGCGGTTCGCGGCCCATGAAGAAATTGCGCGCGACCGACAGCAGCGGCACCAGCGCGAGATCCTGATAGACGGTTGCGATGCCGAGATCGAGCGCGTCTTTCGGCGACGTGAAATGCACCGGTTTGCCGTCCACCCGGTAGGTGCCTTTGCTCGGCTGATACACGCCCGCGAGCGTCTTGATCAGCGTCGATTTGCCGGCGCCGTTGTCGCCGAGCAGGCAATGCACTTCACCGCGTTTGAGCCGCAGCGTGATGTCGTTCAGCGCGATGATGTTGCCGAAATAACGGCTGACGTTTTCGAGCGACAGGATGATGTCGTCCGGGTTCTGTTCGGGGGTGCTCATCGTGAACCTCCGTCTAGCGCGATGCCGCGACGCGGCCGCGCACGTAGTGGTTGAACAGCACGGCGAACAGCAGCATCACGCCGAGGAACACGCGGAACCAGTCGGAATCGACGTTGGTATAGGTGATGCCGATCTGCACGACGCCGAAGATCAGCGCGCCGAAGCAGGCGCCGACCACCGAGCCGTAGCCGCCCGTCAGCAGCGTGCCGCCGATCACCGCGGCGATGATCGCCTCGAACTCCGCCTGCAAACCACGGTCCGCCGCGGCCGAACCGATATCGCACACCTGCAGCACCGCATACAGGGCCGAGCAGAACGCGGTCAGTACGAACAGCGAGATCTTCACGCGACGCACCGGCACGCCGACGTTCTTGGCCGCGTTGGCATCGCCGCCGACCGCGAAAATCCAGTTGCCGAAGCGCGTTTTAGCGAGCGTGAACGCGCAGACCACGGCAAGCACGAACCACCACAGCAGCACCTTGGGAATGCCCGGCACGAGCGGCGCGCCGTTGTCGAGCATCTTCACGAGACCGAGGTGGCCAAGCCATACGAACAGACCTCGGAACGCGACGCCCTGGAAGAACGTGTGCGCGAACCAGTCCTGACGCGCGACGTCGCCGACACCGGAGATGATCGTGCGATCGGCGAACATCACCGACAGCGCGAGCGTCAGACCGCGCAGAATGAACAGGAACGCGAGCGTGACGATGAACGACGGCAGGCGCGTACGCATCACCAGATAGCCGTTGAGCGCGCCGAGCAACATCGAGCCGACGAACGCGAACACGATCGCGAGCCAGATCGGCCAGTGGAAGTACATGGTCGGCAACGCGACCATCATGCCGGCAAAACCGATCATCGAGCCGATCGACAGATCGAACTCGCCGGCGATCATCAGCAGGCATGCGCCGACCGAGATCAGACCGAGATAGGCGGCGACCTGCGACCAGTTCATCACGCCGTCGAGGTTGAACATCCCCGAGTTGCCGGCGGCCAGGCCGAACACGATGAACACCATCACGGTGCCGGCGAGCGCCGCGAATTCCGGTCGGCCGAGCAGATGGCGGAACCAGGATTCCTCGCGCACACGTTCGTCGACGGCAGTGGCTTGCGAGGCGGTCGTCGCGCCAGACTGTGGCGGGTCCTGCGGATCGGACGGCGGTTGCTTGCGGTGATGGGGATGAAACAGGTCGGCGACACCCATTGAAGCTCTCCTTGATACGCCCGCGACCGGCGAGTCGGCGCAATGCCGTGGGCGTTTGCGAATCCGCCGGGCGGCGTAACCGCTGGGCGGAATAACCGCTGGGCGGCATATCCGCTGAGCGGGCGAGTGCCGGCAAGACGCAATGCGTCCCGCCGGTCACTGCTTTTTCAACCTAGCCGCCGGCGCGGCGGTTTGATCGCGCGATGCGATGCGTGCTCGCGCGTTCAGCGGTACTGACCCGCGTACTTCAGCACCTTGTCGACATTTTCTTTGGTGATGAAGCCCGGACCCGAGCCGATATTGCGCGGCCCGTACGACGGTGCGAGCCCATAGGTTGCGAGACGCTCCTTGAATTTCGGATTCGCCTGCAGGACCTCGCGGATCTTCACGGGATCGGTGGTGTTGTTCTTCTTCGCGATCGCCAGCACGGCGACCGGGATATAGCCCTGCAAGTACGGTTGCTGGTCGATCGCGAACTGGATCGTGCCGTCCTGGATGCCCTTTGCGATGTCGCTATCGAAGTCGAAGGTCGCGAACCAGATCTTGCCGGCGACGCCCATCTGCTGCAGCGCCTTCAAGGTCGGGTCGGCCGATAGCGGACCGAGCGTCAGCACCGCCTGGGTATCCGGATGATTGCGCAGGAACGCGCTGACTTTCGACTGCACGCCGGTCGGGTCCTGGCCCACGTCGAGCGTCGAGGTCTTGAAGTTGGCACCGATCGCTTCGGCGAAACCGCGGCAGCGTTCGAACGAGGCCGGGTTCGTCGCGTAGTGGTTCACGCACAGGAACGACTTGATGCCGGCGGCTTTGGCCTTTTCGCCGGCGGCTTTGCCGGCCGCGAACTCGGGCTGGCCGACGTGCATGATCGCGCCGAGCTTCGCGCTTTGCTCCTCGGTGCCCGAATTGATCGTGACGAGCGGAATGTGTTTCTCGGTGACCTTCCCGATCGAACTTTTCAGCACGTCGAAATCGGCGATCGATACGATCACGCCGTCGTAATTGCGCGCGGCCGCCTGTTCGACGAGACGCGCCATGTCGGCGATGTCGCCGTTCGGCGGGTTGCGGTAGTCGGTCTGAACGTTGAAGTCTTCGTCGGCCTGCTTGATCGCGTTCTTGATCGTGTTCCACCACGAGTCCGAATCCGGCGCGTGGCTGATCAGCACGAAGTGAGCGTCCGCCGCGCGGGCGGCCGAGGCCGCGCCGAATCCCGTCGCCAACGTCAACGCCGTCACCAGAATCCTGAGCGTTGCCTTGCCTCTGCAAAGTCTCATTGTCTCCACCTTTCTCGGTCTGTCGTTCGTTATTGAGGGAGCGCCTGGCGGGTGGCTTGCCATTCCGATGACCCACACAACGAGGTCGAAGCGCCATCGCTCACGACCAAGAGTAGGTCATCTTCCGAGGCCTTGCAAAGAAAATTTCATGACAAATAAAAATGGAAAATACGTTCCATTTGACGGGGCGGCCGCCTATACTCGGCAACGTCGGATGCATGTTGCGGCGGGCCGCGGGCGCGTCTGTCGCATTGCAGGAAACCCCGAGAGGCAGTCATGGCGGAACAGATCACCGAAGAAGCGTTGCCGAGCGTCGACGAATTGATGCAGCGCATCGCGGATATCTACGAGTCGCTGCCGCGGCAGTTGAAGAGCGTGGCGACGTATATCGAGCAGCATCGCTCGAGCGTGATGATGGATCGCACCAGCGATATCGCCGCGAGTTGCGGCGTGCACCCGTCGGCGGTCGTGCGCTTTGCGCAGCGGTTCGGCTTTTCCGGGTTTTCGGATCTGCAGGCGGTGTTTCGTCAGGCGTATACGGGGCAGGGCGTGTCGTCGTCGAGCTATCAGCAGCGCATCCGCAAGCTGATCGACGAGAAGCCCGGCACGCTGTCGGGCGGCGCGGTCGCGCGCGAGTTCATCGCCGCGTCGCGCGGCGGCCTCGAAGAACTCGAAGCGGGTCTCGACGACAAGCAGTTCGACGCCGCCGTGAAGATGCTGCAGCAGGCCGACAACATCTACGTGATCGGCGTGCGGCGCTCGTTTCCGGTCGCGAGTTATATCGTCTATGCGTTGCAGCACACGCACAAGCGCGTGCATCTGGTGTCCGGCTTCGGCGGCATGTATCGCGAGCAGATTCGCAGTGTCAGGAAGGGCGACGTGGTGATTGCGATCAGCTTTGCGCCGTACGGCAAGGAGACGCAGTACTGTCTGCGCGTCGCGCATCATCATCAGGCGAAGACGCTCGTCATCACGGATAGCCAGCTATCGCCGCTCGCGCGCTACGCGAGCACGCAACTCTACGTGAAAGAGGGCAGCGCGTTCGCGTTCCGCTCGCTGACCAGCACGATCTGCCTGTGCCAGGCGCTCTTCATCGCGCTCGCGTACAAGCTCGAACTGAACGTTGAAGAATCCAACGACACTGGAGGCTACGATGACTGACGCGGTAAGCACGATCGACGTCGCGGTATTCGGCGCGGGACGCATCGGCAAGATCCATGCGGCGAATCTCGCGCGGCAGCCCGGCGTGCGGCTCAAATACGTGGTCGACGTGAATCGCGAAGCGGCCGCCGCGCTCGCCTCGCAGCATGGCGCGCAGGTCGCGGATATCGACGGCGCGATCGGCGACGCTTCGATTGGCGCGACCGTGATCTGTTCGAGCACCGACACGCATGCGGACCTGATCGTCAAATCAGCCGCGCAGAACAAGCACGTGTTCTGCGAGAAGCCGGTCGATCTCACGCTGGAGCGCGCGCGGATGTGCGCAGAAGCCGTGGCGCGCGCGGGCGTGGTGTGCATGATCGGGTTTCAGCGGCGCTTCGATCCGACGTTTGCCGCATTGAAAGCGCGCCTCGACGCGGGCGAGATCGGCACACCCGAGATGCTCGTCGTGACGAGCCGCGATCCCGGCGCGCCGCCGGTCGACTACATCCGGCGCTCCGGCGGCATCTTCAAGGACATGCTGATTCACGACTTCGACATCTGCCGCTGGATTCTCGACGACGAAGCCGACACGCTGCACGCCACCGGCAGTTGCCTCACCGACCCCGCGATCGCCGACGCGGGCGACATCGATTCGACCGCGGTGACGATCCGCACGAAGCGCGGCCGCCTGTGCCAGATCAACACCACGCGGCGCGCCGCGTACGGCTACGACCAGCGCTTCGAAGTGCTCGGCAGCACCGGCATGCTGCAAGCGGGCAACATACGGCCGACCGAAGTCACCGCGTACTCGGAAACGAAGGTATCCACCGACGTGCCCGAGGCGTTCTTTCTCGAACGCTATCGCGCGGCGTACGCGCTCGAAATCGCGCATTTCTTCGACGCGGTCACGCACGGCAAGCCGGTGCGCACGACCGTCGCCGATGGCCTGAAAGCGCTCGAACTCGCGGAAGCCGCGACGCGTTCATGGCGCGAGGGCCGCGCGGTCAAACTCGGCGAGGCCGCGTGATGAAGCCCGCCACGGAGCGCTTGCGGATCGGCGTGGTGGGCCTTGGGCGGCTTGGCAAGCGGCATGCGGAGAATCTCGCGTATCGCGTGCCGGGTGCGACGCTCGCGGCCGCGTGCAGTCCGCTCGAAGAGGAACTCGCGTGGGCGCGCGATGCGCTACCCGAGCCGCGTCTTTACGCCGATTACGCGGACCTGCTCGCCGATCCGCAGCTCGACGCGGTATGGCTCGTTACACCGTCGTCGCTGCACGCGCAGCAGATCGTCGACGCATTGCGCGCCGGCAAGCACGTGTTCTGCGAAAAGCCGCTGTCGCTCGATGTCGCCGAATGCGAGCGCGTGCTGGCCGAAGCGGCGCGCTATCCGCATCTGCAAGCGACGATCGGCTTCATGCGCCGCTTCGATCCGAGCTACCGCGACGCGTTCGATAAAATCGCCGCCGGCCAGATCGGCCGGCCGTTCCTCGTGCGTTCGCAGACCACCGATAAAAACGACAACGACGGTTTCTTCGTGCGCTTCGCGGCCACCTCGGGCGGCATCTTTCTCGACTGCACGGTGCACGACATCGACGTCGCCCGCTGGCTGCTCGGCAAGCCGCGGGCGACGCGCGTGTTCGCGGCGGGCACGATCGCGCTGCACGAGGGTCTGCGCGAATTCGGCGACGTCGACAACGGCGTTGCGATCTGCGAATTCGAGGGCGGCAAGCTCGCGATGTTCTACGCGTCGCGCACGCAGGCGCACGGCAACGATACGCATAGCGAAGTGATCGGCACCGCGGGCGCATTGACGATCGGCCGCAATCCGCGCGCGAACCGCGTCGAGATCTATGACGCGACCGGCATCCGCAACGAATGCACGCCCAACTTTTTCGACCGCTTCGAGGACGCGTTTCTGCACGAGGCACGCGCGTTCGTCGCATCGGTGCAAAAAGGGCCGGGGAACGGTGATGCGGCACGGAGTGGCGCGACGCTCGCCGATGCGCTCGAAGCGACGCGTATCGGCGTCGCGCTGCGCGAGTCGCTGCAAAGCGGCGGGGCGGTGACGCTGTAGCGGTGTGCTGCCCGGCGCCGCCGCGCCGCCTGCTGTAGAATTTGACCCTCTGTCCGGCGTCGTCAGCGACGCCTCGTCCCGAAGGTCATCGTCGATGCAAATTCAGATTCACAAGGAAGTCGATGCGCGCGGGCTCATGTGCCCGCTGCCCATCCTGCGCGCCAAAAAAGCGCTCGCCGACATGGAAAGCGGCCAGATTCTCAAGGTGCTCGCCACCGATCCGGGCTCGCAGCGCGATTTCGCCGCGTTCGCGAAGCAGACCGGCAACGAGATCGTCGAAAGCTCGGCGCACGACAAGGTATTTACGTTTCTGATGCGGCGCCGCTGAGCGGCATCCGGTAAAACAGTCCGTCCGATGTAAAAAAGAAAAAAGGCGCCGTCCCCATTATTCGGAGTACAGCGCCTTCTTCGTTTCAGCCTGACCTTGGCGTCAGCCTTCGAGCACCGGCGAGCGGGTACGCAGATACTCTTCGAAATCCGAGGCCACTTCCGGGTGACGCAGCGCGAACTCGACGGTCGCCTTCAGGTAGCCGAGCTTGCTGCCGCAGTCGAAACGCGTGCCGTGATACTTGTACGCGAGCACCTGTTCATCGGCGAGCAGCGACTGGATCGCGTCCGTCAGTTGCAATTCACCGCCCGCGCCCGGTTTGATCGAGCGCAGGTGATCGAAGATGCGCGGCTTCAGCACATATCGGCCGACCACGCCGAGGTTCGACGGTGCCACGCTCGGCTCCGGCTTTTCGATGATGCCCGACATCTTGATGATCGAATCTTCCCATTCTTTGCCATCGACGATGCCGTACGACTTCGTGTCTTGCGGCGGGATCTCTTCGACGCCGATCACCGAGCTGTGATAGTGATCGAACACCTCGATCATCTGCGTCATCACGGGCGGCGTGCCGTACAACAGGTCGTCCGCGAGAATCACGGCAAACGGGTTGTCGCCGACCAGCTTCTCCGCGCACAGCACCGCGTGGCCGAGGCCCAGCGCTTCGGCCTGGCGCACGTAGAAGCAGTCGACGTGGCTCGGCTTGATGCTACGCACGAGTTCGAGCAGCTTGTCCTTGCCGCGTGCTTCGAGTTCGGCCTCTATCTCATAGGACTTGTCGAAATGGTCTTCGATCGCGCGCTTGCTGCGGCCCGTGACGAAGATCATTTCGGTGATGCCGGCCGCCATGGCCTCTTCGACCGCGTACTGAATCAGCGGCTTGTCGACGATCGGCAACATCTCCTTCGGGCTAGCCTTCGTGGCGGGGAGGAACCGGGTGCCAAGACCTGCTACCGGAAAAACCGCCTTCGTAACTTTTAGCATGTGAATACCCTGAGTCCTCTGGTTAAATCCTTGCCCGCCGTTGAGGACGGCGGGCGCGTCGATCAGGCCGGCAAGCGAGCCAGTTGGGCTTTCAGCTTGCCGACGGTGGCTTCGAAATCGGCCAGCCGCTTCTGCTCCTGTTCCACGACCGCCGCCGGCGCCTTCGCGACGAACGCCTGATTTTGCAGCTTACCGTTGCATTTCACGATTTCGGCGCTCAACCGCGTGATCTCCTTCGACAGACGTTCGCGTTCGACCGCCGCATCGATTTCGACCTTCAAAACGAGCTTGTCCGTTCCTACGATAGCAATTGGCGCGCCATCCGCCTGAGCATCGAGCGCGGCCTCGTCGGCGATGATCTGCACCTCGGACAGACGCGCAAGCGCCTGAGCATAAGGCGCGAACGTACGAAGACGCTCCGCGTTGCCGGTGGCGAGCAACGGCACCTTCACCGCTGGCGACAAATTCATTTCGCCGCGCAGATTCCGGCATGCATCGATCACCGCTTTGAGGTCGCTCGCCCACTGCTCGGCGTCTTCATCGAGCTTCGAAGGCTCCGCGATGGGGTACTGCTGCACCATGATGGACGCCTCGCCCTCGGCCTTGCCTTCCGGGTAGCGTCCCGCGAGCGGCGCCACTTTCTGCCACAGCGCTTCGGTGATGAACGGGATCACCGGATGCGCGAGGCGCAGCACCGTTTCGAGCACACGCAAAAGCGTGCGACGCGTGGCACGCTGCTGGTTCGGCTGCCCCGTCTGGATCTGCACCTTGGCGAGCTCGACGTACCAGTCACAATATTCGTCCCAGACGAACTTGTATATGGCGTTGGCCACATTATCAAAACGATAGTCCGAAAAGCCCTTGGCGACTTCCGCTTCGACGCGCTGAAGCTGCGACACGATCCAGCGGTCGGCCTGCGAGAAATGCAACTGGCCTTCTGGCCCGCATTCGCCACATTGCGCCGGTTGGCCGAAACCGCAGTCATGGCCTTCGCAGTTCATCAGCACGAAGCGGGTGGCGTTCCACAGCTTGTTGCAGAAGTTGCGATAGCCTTCGCAGCGCGCAAGGTCGAAATTAACGTTGCGGCCGAGCGTGGCCATCGACGCCATCGTGAAGCGCAGCGCGTCGGTGCCGAACGCCGGAATGCCGTCCGGAAACTCCTTGCGGGTCTTCTTCTCGATCGACGCGGCCTGCTTCGGATTCATCAGGCCGGTGGTGCGTTTAGCGACGAGCGCGTCGAGGTCGATGCCATCGACGATGTCGATCGGGTCGAGCGTGTTGCCCTTGCTCTTCGACATCTTCTGGCCTTCGGCGTCGCGCACGAGGCCGTGCACGTAGACCGTGTCGAACGGCACTTTGCCCGTGAAGTGCGTGGTCATCATGACCATGCGCGCGACCCAGAAGAAGATGATGTCGAAGCCGGTGACGAGCACCGACGATGGCATGAAGTGCTTCAGTTCTTCCGTTTCGTTCGGCCAGCCGAGCGACGAGAACGGCACCAGAGCCGACGAGAACCACGTGTCGAGCACGTCTTCGTCGCGCTTCAACGCGCCCGAGTAACCGGCAGCGGTGGCCTTCGCGCGCGCATCTTCTTCGGTCTTCGCGACGAATACTTCGCCGTTCTCGCCGTACCACGCCGGAATCTGATGCCCCCACCACAGCTGACGCGAGATGCACCAGTCCTGGATGTTTTCGAGCCACTGGTAGTACGTGGTGGTCCAGTTCTCCGGCACGAATTTGATCTGGCCGTTGCGCACGACGTCGAGCGCGGTCTCGGCGATCGACTTGCCCGGATTGAACGTACCTTCGGGCGCCGGCTTGCTCATCGCGACGAACCACTGGTCGGTCAGCATCGGCTCGATCACCACGCCGGTGCGGTCGCCGCGCGGCACCATCAGCTTGTGCGGCTTGACCGATTCGAGCGCGCCGAGCGCTTCGAGATCGGTGACCACCAGCTTGCGGGCTTCGAAACGGTCGAGGCCGCGGTATTTTTCGGGCGCGTTGTCGTTGATTCTCGCGTCGAGCGTGAGGATTTCGATCTGCGGCAGCTTGTGGCGAAGGCCGACCTGGTAGTCGTTGAAATCGTGCGCGGGCGTGACCTTGACGACGCCGGTGCCGAATTCGCGGTCGACGTAATCGTCGGCGATGATCGGCACTTCGCGGTTCGACAGCGGCAGCGTGACGGTCTTGCCGATGAGGTGCGCGTAGCGCTCGTCTTCCGGGTGCACCATCACGGCGGTATCGCCGAGCATGGTTTCCGGACGGGTGGTGGCGACGGTCAGATGGCCCGAGCCGTCGGTCAGCGGATAGTGGATGTGCCACAGGTGGCCGTTTTCTTCCTCGCTGACCACTTCGAGGTCGGATACGGCGGTGAGCAGCACAGGATCCCAGTTCACGAGGCGCTTGCCGCGATAAATCAGGCCCTGTTCATACAGACGCACGAACACGTCGCGCACGGCGGCCGACATCTTGTCGTCCATCGTGAAGTATTCGCGCGACCAGTCGATCGACGCACCGAGACGACGCACCTGATTCGTGATGGTCGAGCCGGACTGCTGCTTCCACTCCCACACGCGTTCGACGAATTTTTCACGGCCGAGGTCGTGGCGCGACACGCCTTGTGCGTCGAGCTGACGTTCGACGACGATCTGCGTGGCGATGCCCGCGTGGTCGGTACCCGGCACCCACAGCGTGTTTTCGCCGAGCATGCGGTGATAGCGGGTGAGACCGTCCATGATGGTCTGGTTGAACGCGTGGCCCATGTGCAGCGTGCCCGTGACGTTCGGCGGCGGCAGCTGGATCGAGAAATCCTTGCGGTTCGCGTCGAAGGAGGGCGCGGCGTAGGCGCGCTTTTCCCATTCAGGGCCCCAGTGGGCTTCGATGGTGTGGGGTTCGAAGCTTTTTGCAAGCGTCGAGGTCGGGTCGCTCGGGGTGTCGCTCATGTTTCTGGTTAAAAGGCTGGATTTTGGAGGCGGAGAATGGTTGATTATAGCTGGCGAGCACTTTTTGCCTGCTGGCGGGTTGGTTTGTCGTTGTTCTGGCTTCTTTGGCCTTTCCTTGTTGTGTTATCGGTCTATTAGCGTTGCCCCTGTGCGGGGCGGCACCTACTTTCTTTGCTGCTGCAAAGAAAGTAGGCAAAGAAGACAGCTCAAACCGCTAACTCTTAAGCGGGTCCCTCGGTCCGCGTGAGGTAGTGGTGCATCTGGAATCCGTGCTCCCGCACATTCCGCGTTCGTGACAAGGCAGTCATCCTTCCGGCGGCGCTGCGCGCGCCGAATCCCCGCTCCAAAACCACTGGTTGTTCCGGCGCATCGCCGAGGCGCAGCCGAGGGCTCCCCGCTGCGCGGGCAAGCCCGCCGGTTCCCCAGGCACACCCGTCCGCGATGCACGAAGTGCGGAGTGGGATGAATGACGGCTTTGTCACTGCCGTCGAATGGGCGGGGGCACGGATTCCAGATGCACCACTACCCCTGCCAAGCCAGGGGACCCGCTTATGAGCTGGCGGTTTGAGCTGTCTTCTTTGCCTACTTTCTTTGCAGCAGCAAAGTAATGGGCGTATTCTCTGAGTTGAGTTGATCGGGTATGAATCGGCTAAGGTCCTGATTTCACAAGGGTTTGATACAATTTCTCCGCTCAACTTCGTCCAACCCAGTTCAACTCCGCGCAAAAATGCACAGGGGTAAGGACAGGGGTGAGGACCGGCTACCCGGAGAACGCCCGATGCCCGTAACCCGAAAACTCACTGCCGCCGCTGTCAAGGCGGCCACACCCAACGCACCCGCCCAACCCGGAGGCAGGCCGCGCGCCCGCTATCTGGGCGACGGCCAGAACCTGTATTTGCAGATCGCGCCGTCCGGCAGCAAGTCGTGGATTTTTAGATACAGCCGCAATGGCCGCGAGCGCGACGCCGGGCTGGGAAGTGCCGACGTGATCACGCTCGCGATGGCCCGCACCCGCGCACTGGAGATGCGGCAGATGCTCGCCAGCGGCACCGATCCCCTGAGTGCGAAGCGCACCGCCCGGCGCGAAGCGAAGCGTGCCAGTCAGACCCGCATGAGTTTCAACGTGGCCGCTGAACAGGCGCTGGCGGATCGAAAGCTGAAAACCGAGAAGCAGCGCAGGGAATGGGCCAGCACCTTCGGGCGCTACGTCTCGCCCGTCATCGGTCGCCTCGACATGCACGAGGTTCACCCCGAGGATATCGCGACCCTGCTGCGCCCGATCTGGCAAACGAAATATCCGACCGCGCGTGTCGTGCTTGACCGCGTCGCCGCCGTCTTCGACTGGTGGACGCAGCACACCGGTGCCGACACGGCCAGTCCCGCCAGCACCGAAGCCGTGACGCGACTGCTGCCGAAGGTGGAGCACGCGCGCACGAACCGGGCCGCGATTGCGTGGCAGCACATGCCTGACGCCCTGCGCCGGATTCAGGGGCTCGACGGCGTCGCGGCGCGCGCGGTTGAATTCCTCGCGCATACCGGCGTGCGTGAACAGGTCGCGCGGCTGGTGACGTGGCGCGAACTCGATCTCGAATCGGCCCGCTGGCTGATCCCGGCCGAACGGATGAAGCTGCCCGTGGACTTCGATGTGCCCCTGAGCACCCCCGTGCTCGATCTGCTGCGTGCCCTGCCGGGCTACCACGGTGGCAACCCCGACCCGGACGCATTCGTGTTTGCCTCGCCGCGCGGTCGCGCCTACGGCAATTCGCAACTCAATGATGTGCTGCGCGATGCGGGGTATGCAATGGGTGAAGCGAGCCTGCACGGTTTGCGCAGTGCAGTGCGATCATGGATCGGCGATACGCTGCCCGAAGTGCCGGTGCATGTGGCCGAAGCCGTGATCCAGCATGAGAAGCGCTCGCAGGTCAGGCGCAGTTATGAGCGCAGCACTTTCTACGCGCTGCGTCAGCCGGTCATGGAGGCATGGTCGCGCTACCTCGAAGGCGGCGAGACGACCGTGCTGCCGCTGGACCGCGCCCGCGCGAAGCGGAGCGCCGCATGAGCGGCGGTGCGTATGACGACCGCCTTGCAACGTTGCGCGCGCAACTGGCCGGGGCGCTCGAAGCCGAAGGCAATCCGTTGCATGCGCGTGACCTGAGCGAGGACACCCGGAAACTTGCGCGATCGCTATTCGCATGGCGCACGATCGAAGCATTCACGCGCAACCCTGCGCCGACCATTGACGACATTGCCGACTTCATTGCGGCGCAGGTCGATGCGGCGGAACTCATGCCCAGCAGCACCACGACCGCCGCCGACGTGAAGCGCCGTAGCCTGTGCCGCGAAGTGCAGGAACTGCGACGCGATACCGGCATGGCGCGCGAAGAGGCATGGTCAGAAATCGCGCGCCGCCACGTAGACGATAAGGGCTGCGGCTTTGAATCGGTCAAGAAAGCGTACTACGCCTACCGATGGGAATTTCTCGCCCTGTTCGAAGATCCGCGCAACCTGTAAAACTGCGCACCGTCGTTTTACCACCTCTAGCCGCCACCTTGTAAAAACAGCGTGGCGGTTTTTCTATTCACAGTCGCGCATTAACGCGCTCAAATTGCTCTAAACACAACCCGGAGCAGATCATGAGCGAGCAGACCGAACAAACCCGGCGCGGCCCGGGCCGTCCCCGCAAGCTGCGCCCCGCCGAAGTTGCACCCGTTGCCAGTCCGGTCGTGGCACCGGCTGACCCACTCGCCCCAGTCGTCACGGATCGCGCGGGCGCGGGGAAGATCGTTCACAAGTCGCCCTCGACCATCAAGCGGCTGGAAAAGAGCGACCCCGATTGGCCGAAGCCTTTTTCGGTGGGTGCGTACGAGGTCAATTACCTGATCGCAGACATTCACGCCTACGTGCTGAAGAAGGCGCGTGCCTGACGGGAGGCCGCCATGAACGACGAACTCAGGGCATGGCTGAACGCGGTGAACCTGCACGGCACGCTCCCTCTCGACTGGCTACGCGCGGGACCGTGGCTCGATGAACTCGACGCCCGGGACCGGGAACTGCAGCAGTTGCGCGACGAGCGCGACGAACGTGACGTTCCGGGTGCGACATGAGTCCGGCCGAGCGCGCGAGGAGCGCGCTGTTCTCCTTCCCACCGGGCGGTTCGCACGACGAAACGATCCGGCTCGGCGCATCGTTCCTGCATGCCGGTGGCGAACTCGCCGACTGGCGCGGGCAGGACCCCGATGACAAGGGCGAGAAGTACAACCGCAGCCAGTGGAAAACGTATGACGGGCTGGACGTTGGGCCGGGACTGCTGTTCTACCTCGCGCGGCAGGAAAACGACTGGCACGACCCGGACCCCGACCCGCCCCCGCAACGGACGAACGGTGCCGGAACCCCACACCGGGAAGTTCACGACGACGCGCACAGGATCACGACAGAGGACGACACTGGCGAGCGCGCTATCGACCTCTGGCTCGACGGCCAGCCCGCGTACGATCACCCGTATGTCATCACCAAGGGTCTGCGCGAAGCGTGTGACGCCGACCGGCTGCGTGTCGCGGCGCACGATCCCGGCTGCCTGCTCGTGCCGATCCGCGCGCTGTCCGATACCGCTCCGGTCGTCGCGGTGCAGCGTATCTTCACCGATGGTTCGAAGCGCACGCTCGGCAGGCTCACGCCGTTCCCGGGTTGCTGCTACATGATCGGCGACCTGCGCGACAGCGTGACCGTGATCGCCTGCGAAGGCATGGCAACGGGTGAGGCAATTCACTGGGCGGTGCCGGATGCGGTCATTGCGGTGACGATCGGGGTGGGCCGCGAGCGCGAGGTCATGACGGAAATCCGCGAGCGGTATCCGGCGAGCACGCGCGTGATCGTCGCCGACCGTGGCCGGCACGCGTGCGACGCCGATGCGAAGCATCCTGCGAATCACATCGAGATCATGACCGCCCATGCCGCACAGACGACGCGCTCGGCATGGGTCGAAATGCCCGCCAGCGAGCGCGAGGGTTTCGACGGCTGGGACTACGCGACCGAATACGGCCCTGACGCGCTGGCGGTCTGGATCGCAGACGGCGGACGGCACGAATATGTGCCGCACTACCAGTTGCTCGACGGCCCGACCGTATCGTCCCAGCCGATCATTCCCGACATCGTGCGCGGCGTCGTTCCCGCCCGCGCGCTGCTCGCGATCTGGGGCACGTCAGGCGTCGCCAAGTCTTTTCTCACGATGGAACTGGCCGCGTGTCTGGAAGAGTGCCGACCGTTTTTCGGGCATACGGTGTTCACCCGTGTGCCGGTGGTGGTGCTGTCACTCGAAGGCAATAACGGCCTGCCGCGCCGCTATCGCGCATGGGAGAACCATCACGGTCGGCCGGTGCCGTGGCGCACGATCACGCACCAGTCCTTCTCCCTGCTCGACCCGCACGACCTCGATGACCTGACCGAAGCGATCGGGCAGACTGGCGAGCCGGTCGGGCTGCTCGTGATCGACCCGCTTGCACTCTGTACGGTCGGACTCGAGGAAAACAGTTCGGCCGAGATGGGCAGGGCCGTGGCCGCACTGCACACGCTGCGCGATCGCACCGGCTGGACGATCTGCGTTATCCACCATACGGGCAAGGTGCAGACGAACGGCATGCGCGGGAGCAGCACCCTGCCATTCCTGCTCGATGCACATATCGAAGTGACCTACGACCGTGATACCGGCCTGCGGCACTGGATCATCGGCAAGCAGAAGGAGGCCGACGATACCGGTCGCCACGCGTTCCGGCTTGTGCCGGTCGAGATTGGCAACGACCCGGACGGACAGGCACTCTGCTCGGGCGTGATCGAGTGCGCCGACGTGGAAGAACGCGGACGCGAACCGGCAAGGAAACCGCTGGGCAAACCGAAGGCCGCGAATCAGGCGCTCGCCTATGACGTGATCGGCAAACTGCTCGCCGCTGGCGGGAGTCCCGGGGCTGGCGACGGATGCCCACCCGACCGACCCTGCGTACTGCTCGATACCGCAGCGCGCGCCGTCGCCGCGAAGTTTTTCCAGTACGACGAGCGGCGGCGCTACAGCGTGGCGAAAACGGTCATCAGCGCCATGCAGACAAAATATTACGCATGCGATGGCAACTGGCTGTGGCGCAGGCCGGACGGGGATTAGCGGGCGAGACAAAAACGGTGTTTTGTTTGTTTTGTCCGGTTTTGTTGTCTGTGTCTCCCGTTGGACAAAAAGACAAGACAAAAACACCCCTTCTATAGAAGGGGGTGTTTTTGTGTCTTGTTTTTTGTCCGACTCACGGGAGGCACAACCGGAAGTGGTTTCTGCCAGCGGAGAAGGAAATGGCCGAAGCGAAGTCCGGCCCCGGCGACTGGGTCACGCGTAATGCGCAGCCCGCACCGTGCGATCGCGGCCGACCGGTGGCGATGGATTACGCCCGCGCGCTGTCGGCGCTCGCCGCGATCCCCGGCGATGACCCGGACTGGCGGCTGATCCTCGCATCGTGGGCGGCCGAATTCGACCGCGCTGGCGAACGTGACGCACGGGCGTGGTTCACGGGCTGTCCGGCGGCCGGTGTCACGTTCGCCGACGCCTACCGGGCGACGCCCGACGCGCGCATCGCGTTCGTGATGGTGCGTGCGGCGCGACATGGCTGGCTCGATCCGCTGCCCGCAGCGGTGAAGTCGCGCGAGATGCGGGCGAAGCTGCGCGCGAAGTTCGAAGCGAAGGCGGCGCGGCTCGCGCAGCGGGAGCGCAGGACGCGCGAGCGCAGCGAGGCGAAGGCAGCACGTGAAGCGGCTCGGGCCGCGAAGCGTGCCGCAGGGAGGCAGGCAGCATGATCGACGGACTGCTCGGTGGGGTACTTGTGAAAGACCCGGAGACCCGCGCCGCGAAGAACGGCAGCACGTATGTGCTCGCCACGCTGCGGGTTCCGATGGGAGGCGACGCCGTGATCTTCGCGCGGATCATGGCGTTCTCGCACGTGAAGGACGAACTGCAAGCACTCGCGAAGGGCGACCCGGTGAGTGTGACCGGCGCGCTCGAAATCGGGACGTGGAAGACCGACACCGGCGAGGTGCGGCCGTCGCTGTCGGTGATCGCGCATGCGATCGTGAGCCCCTATCACGTGAAGCGTCGCCGCGCCGAAGTCGCCAGTGCGCAGCAGGGCGCGGCCGGGCGCAGGACGGAGCGCGCGAACGGCGCACCCGCAACCACATCGCGCAGTGCAGCGCCGATGCCCGACGACGCGCTCGATGATCTGTGATCGTGGACGCGGCCGACGAGATCGAGATCACGCTGCGCCGCTGGTGTGCCGATCACGGCATCGCGATCGCGCCCGACGACTCGATCGCGGAGCGTGATGCCACGCGGCTGCTCGGCTACCGCTCCGTCTCCCGCCTCGCGCGCCGCGTCGATCAGGGTCTGCCGGTGCCGCGCTTCTACATGCGCACCAACCACAGGCGATACCGCATCCGCGATGTCGTGGCGTGGCTCGAAGGCGAAATGTAAAACGGGCACTTTCGTGTATCGCCTTTTCTCACGCACGGCGCGATGCTTCAGGCAACATCGACATCGACATCGAGATCGAGATCGAGATTGACATCGGAGGTGACCGTGGCCTACGAACTGACCCGCGCAGCCCGCGCGATTGCACTCGCCGGTGATGTGCGGAGCGCGCGGGGTCTTGCGATCGGCAACTATGGCATCGGCGCGCCGAGCGCGGACTGGTTGCGACGCGCGCAGGACGTGCTTGACACACAGGGCAGCATCACCGATGCCAACGGAGAGCCCGTACCGTTCGCCAGGGGAGGGGATTTCGTCGCGCTGGTCGATCGCCGCTCGATCATCTCGCGCATGTCCGACGCCGTGGGCGGCGGCTTCAGGGCGGTGGTGCCCTACCGGCCGCTGCTGCTCCAGACCGATGGCGCCGTGGCGCACTGGACCGCCGAAGCAAAGATCAAGATCACGTCCGCCGACGCCGCGTTCCGGGCCGACTACATCCCCGTGCGCAAGATCACGGGCATGACGATCGCCACGCAGGAATTCATGCGCAAGATCGACGAGGCCAGCGACGCGATCCTGCAACGCGATCTGAGCCGGGCGGTTGCCGACCGCCTGTCCGCCACGTTCGCGGGCAACACCGCGCCCGATGACGATCAGCCCGGTGGCATTTTCCACCACATCGAGCCACTGGCTTCGACCGGCAGTCTCGAAGGCGACATCGCACTGTTGATCGACAACTTTCCCGGCGATCTGGGCACCTCCTGCCTCGTCACGACGCCGGCAATTGCCGCACGGTTCAATCTGGCCGGTCACGATCAGGTCGGCGCACAGGGCGGCTATGTCGCGGGCATCGCGACCGCAACCAGTGACGCCGTTGCAGATGGCGTGCTCGGCATCGTCGATCTCGCACGTGTGCTGATGTATGACGGTCCCGTGGTGCCCGCGACATCGCAGCAGGGCATCGTCACCGTCGAGGATGAGCAGGGCGAGGCGTCGGTCCTGTCGCTGTGGCAAGCCAATCTCGCTGCCGTGCGTGTCGAGAAGTTCTGCTACTGGCGGCTCGCGGACCCGCGTTGCGCGCGGTGGATCAGCGACGCGGGGGCAGGCACGGGCGACGTGCGGAAGGCGAAGCAGTCGCGCGCGGGAGCATGATCATGCGACTGTTTTTCCGGCGCGACCCCGGCGGCGATGACGACGGCGACCCGCGCCGCCGTGTCGTGTCCGAGCGTGAGGTCGATGCGCTGGTGTCAAAGATCGCGGATGCGCTCTGGCCGCTGGTCTGCGAGATCGACCGCGAACGTGCTGCGGCGGGTCTGCCGCCTGTCACGCTGGCCGAACTCGAAGCAGTCTTCTACGGGGACGACACACCATGACCGTGAAGACCACCCCCGCGACACTCACATGGATGAATCCCGACCTCGTACTGGGCAGGCTGATCGACGTTGACCCGCGGATCGAACTGACCGGGGCCGAACAGCACAGCGCGGGCTTCCAGAAAATCCTCCGGGCGATCGACCGCGCGACGCGCGGGCCGGATGTGCATGTCACGGGAATGGCATTTCTCGATGCGGACGGCCAGCGACGGATGATCGTGGAAACGGACAGCGGCTTTGGGTTCGTCCTTCCCCCGCGCAGGCATCCACGCTGAACGAAGACCGGATGATCCCGGGGCACGTGGCGGGATCTCAAATATCCACGTGCATCCGCGAGTGTCTTGACTGCCGTGCGGCGTTCCTATGCGCTGCACGGCTTTCTGTTGCGCCATCGGCCGGTACGGGTCCAGAATCGTTGCGCGGGCACCCTGTCGGAGCGGCGATCATGGATGTCAGTAGTGTAGTCATAGGTCGTTGTGTCGATGACGTGCTGAGCGGTCGGCTGCACTGGGTGCCGCGACCGGTCGAGCGCGAACTGAATCCCGCACCGCTGCCCGCCATGACGCCCGAGGCACGCCGCCAGCACGACGCCGAACGCAAGCGTCGCCAGCGCGCCCGTCGCAGCGGGAAGCCGACATGACCACCGACCGGCGCGAATCGACCCGAAACGGTCCTTCGATGTATCTTGATGCCAACGGCTTGTCTCGAATATACCTCGGCCATTGGTTCGGGCAGACGTTACTGGGGAGAGCTAGGCGGGCGGGCAATAGTTTGGAAACCGAGAGTTACGGGACGACACGACTGCTGTTCCGCAGTGACTAACGGAAAAAGCGCACGTAAAGTGCGCTTCTCTTTTTGTCTCTCGACTCAGTGTTCAGCCTGCTGTTGCGTGAGGTATTTGTCGAGCGCGTCCATTGTTCCGCCCCAACCTTGAGACATGCTGGCGTGCGACGCGTCGAAGATGGCTTCCTCGGCTTCGCTGGCGTCCAGCGCGCGCCACTCAAGGCGCATCAACGTGCCGTTCTCGATTTCACTTAGCGTGGTTGTCGAGAGCGTATAGAGTGGCCATTGCTCCGACATAGGATGTCGTGTCACACCGCCGTCGGCATCACTAAACTGCACGACGACGACGATGCGCTCGGGGGGCGTCAATTCGCGGAACGTCCATTTGCCCCACATCGCCGGAGCCTCGGGTGCGCTGCGCGGCTTCATCGCGTAGTGAAAGACGCCACCGACACGCGCATCCACTGTGCAGTGGGGCATTTCCATCCCTGGCGGGCTCATCCACTTGCTCAGATGCTCAGCTTCAGTCAGTGCGGCGTATACGAGTTCGCGCGGCGCGGCGAAGCGACGCTCGATGACGAAGGGAGCGGACAGTTTGTCAGTCATGGTTGCGAGTCTTCCTGGTTCGAGTTGAGGAAACTTTGGACGTGTTTTTCGGTTTAGCCTTTCCGTGGCCGTCCTTGGCAGGTTTCTGTTGCAGCTGCTGCAGATAGCTGTCGAGCTGGTCAAGTCGCTGCTCCCACAGGGCGCGGTACTGCAGTGCCCAGTCGGCCGCCTGTTTGAGCGGCTCAGGCGCGATTCGACAAGGACGAAACTGGCGGTCGCGCCCTTGAGTGATGAGGCCGGCCCGTGCGAGAACCCGGAGGTGCTTGCTGATGGCCGGCGCACTCAGCTCGAAGGGCCCCGCCAAATCGCCAACCGTCGCCTCGCCTTGCGCCAGCCGGGCGAGGATGGCGCGTCGCGTCGGGTCAGCCAGCGCGGCAAACGTGACGCTGAGGGAGTCCGCTTCCAATTATTTTTCCAATTGGTTAATTAGCCGATTGGTTAATCATGTTGCAAACCAGGTCCGCTTGTCAAGCGACGGCGCGAGAATGCGCAACTGGCCCGCTCCCGATCGAGGTCGGCACGGTCCCGATGACTCTTATCGGTTGCGCAGCCGACATCGGGGTGTCCCAGCGTGTGTACCGACCAACGCTCGCTTATGGCCGATTCCTGCCCGGTCAACATCGGTTGCCGTTGGCGTGCGGGCTCGACCCCCGGTCATGAATATGCGCTCCAACGAAGAAAGGTATTGCGGGTATTTTCAGGAACCCGGATTCCTTTTCCCGACCACCCCCACCGGTCGTGCCCCCGCGCCCGCTCCCACTGCGATGACTGATCCTTGCTGATGCCGTAACTGGCGAGCGTCGCGGATTTCAAAGTCGATTCAGACGACTTTGATCGACGATCACCGCCGCGCGTTTCGCGCGTGCCGTCCAGCGCCATCTCCCTGACCAGCACACCCGCGCGACGATCTCGATCTCGATGCGCGCGCAACCAGCGATCAGGCAGCGCCCGGATTGACCCGTGAGACCTGCGAGAACGGCCGCTGACGGGCTCGCGCCGCTTCGCCCGTGTGTTCGTGCTCGCGCACGCTGCGAGCGGCGCAGACGAATTTTAAAAAATTCGGCCGTTCTGGGGCTCAGGGTAATTTATGACAGGGGTAGTGACAGGGGTCAGGCCGGGGGAATTTCCGTGAAAACCCCGTCTGACAAGGAGTTCAGCGGGATGCATCGCTTCGCAGCAGCAAAGAAAGTAGGTGCCGCCCCGCACAGGGGCAACGCCAATAGACCGACAAGCCAGCAAGGAAAGGCCAAAGAAGCCAGAACAACGACAAAAAAGCGCCGCCCCCGCCGGGGCATATAATGTCCCCCGAACTGCGCTCCGCGAAAAAAATGCCTGACCTCCTCTCCAATCTAAACCCCGAACAACACGCCGCCGTAACGCTCCCGAATGAGCCCGCCCTGATCCTGGCGGGCGCCGGCAGCGGCAAAACCCGCGTCCTGATCACCCGCATCGCGTGGCTGATCCAGCAAGGCCTCGCGTCCCCCGCGACCGTCCTCGCGGTGACCTTCACCAACAAAGCCGCCCGCGAAATGATGGCGCGCCTCTCGGCGCTCTTGCCGATCGACACGCGCGGCATGTGGATCGGCACGTTCCACGGCCTGTGCAACCGGATGCTGCGCGCGCATCACCGCGACGCCGGGCTGCCCGCCACGTTCCAGATTCTCGACACCGCGGACCAGCTGTCGGCGATCAAGCGTCTGATGAAGGGCCTCAACATCGACGACGAAAAGTACCCGGCGAAAAATCTCCAGTACTTCATCAACAACGCGAAAGAGCAGGGCCTGCGCCCCAAAGACGTCGACGCCACCGACAACTTCAACCGCAAGTTCGTCGAGCTCTACGAAGCCTACGATCAGCAATGCCAGCGCGAAGGCGTGGTCGACTTTCCCGAACTGCTGCTGCGCTGCTACGAGTTGCTCGCGCACAATCCGCCGCTGCGCGCGCATTACCAGGCGCGCTTCAGGCACATCCTGGTGGACGAGTTTCAGGACACCAACAAGCTGCAATACGCGTGGCTCAAGCTGCTCGCGGGTCAGCACAACGCGATCTTCGCGGTCGGTGACGACGACCAGTCGATCTACGCGTTCCGCGGCGCGAACGTCGGCAACATGCGCGACTTCGAGCACGAGTTCAACGTGCGCAATCTGATTAAACTCGAACAGAACTACCGCTCGCACGGCCATATTCTCGATGCCGCGAATCAGCTGATCGCGAACAACTCGCGCCGCCTCGGCAAGAATCTGCGCACCGACGCGGGCCACGGCGAACCGGTGCGCGTCTACGAATCGGCGACAGATTCGCAGGAGGCCGGCTGGATCGTCGAAGAGATCCGCGCGCTGATCAACACCGGCCTGTCGCGCAGCGAAATCGCCGTGCTCTACCGCAGCAACGCGCAGTCGCGCACGATCGAGCACACGCTCGTCAATGCGGGCATCGCGTACCGCGTGTACGGCGGCCTGCGCTTTTTCGAGCGTCAGGAAGTCAAGCACGCGCTCGCGTACCTTCGCCTGATCGACAACCCGAACGATGACACCGCGTTCGGCCGCGTCGTCAATTTCCCGACCCGCGGCATCGGCGCGCGTTCGATCGAACAGCTCGCCGACGCGGCGCGTCTGTACAACTGCTCGATGGCCGCGGCGATTCCGTACGTCGCGGGCAAGGCGGGCTCGAGCCTCGCCGCGTTCGCGAACCTGGTCGGCAAGATGCGCGCCGACACGCAGCAGATGAGCCTGCCGGAGACCGTCGAGTACGTGGTCCGCGCGAGCGGCCTCGCCGACTTCTATCAGAACGAGCGCGAAGGCCAGGAGCGGCTCGAGAACTTGCAGGAACTCGTCAACGCGGCCGCCGCATTCGTCAGCGAGGAAGGCTACGGGCTCGATACGCCCGCGCGCTCAATCCCGCTGCGCCCAGGCGCCAGCGCCGCGCCCGAACTCGCGGTCGCGACAGACGATCCGAACACGGTGGTCCTCGACGCCCCGGGCATCGCCGATCCGGCGCAAAACCCCGACACGATGACGCCGCTCGCGGGCTTCCTGTCCCACGCGTCGCTCGAAGCGGGCGACAACCAGGCGCAGGCCGGCCAGGAAGCGGTGCAGCTGATGACGGTGCACGCGGCAAAGGGGCTCGAATTCACCGCGGTGTTCATCACCGGTCTCGAAGAAGGGCTGTTCCCGCACGAGAACAGCGCGATGGAGGCGGACGGCCTCGAAGAAGAGCGGCGTCTCATGTATGTCGCGATCACGCGCGCGAAGGAGCGGCTCTATCTGTCGTTCGCGCAGAGCCGGATGCTGCACGGTCAGACCCGCTACAACATCCGCTCGCGTTTCTTCGACGAATTGCCGCAGGAAACGCTGAAGTGGCTCACGCCGAAGGTCGAGGCGGGCTCGCGCTGGGGCGGTCGCTCGGACAACGCCGGCTACGGGCGCGACTGGTTTGCACGGCCGGGCTATGGCGGCGGTTCGGCGGCGGCGGTGACCTCGGCGCCGGCACCCGCCTTCGCGAACGAGCAGCGCGCGGCCGAAACGGGCTTTCGCGTCGGCCAGCAGGTGTTCCACACGAAGTTCGGCGAAGGCACGATCACCGCGCTCGAAGGCAACGGCACCGACGCGAAAGCGCAGGTCCGTTTCAAGCGGCATGGCGAAAAGTGGCTGGCGCTGGCGGTAGCTAAATTGCAGGCGGTCGAATGAGCAAGCCCTTGAACGTCAGCCACGGTGCACGGCGTCCCCTCGGCATTCTGGCCGCGTTGCCGCAGGAACTCGGCGACCTGATCGAAGCGATGCGCGCCGAGTCCGGCGTGCGCACGGTCAAGTACGGCCAGCGTGACTACCACGTCGGCACCGTGCACGGCACGCCGTGTGTCGTCACGCTCGCGCGCGTCGGCAAGGTCGCGGCGGCCGCGACGGTCAGCGCGCTGATTCACGCGTTCGATGTCGAAGCCGTTGTGTTTACCGGTGTCGCGGGTGGGGTCGGCGTCGATGTGCATGTCGGCGATATCGTCGTCGCGAGCACGCTGATGCAGCACGATGTCGACGCGTCGCCGCTGTTTCCGCGCTTCGAGGTGCCGCTGCTCGGCATGTCGCGCTTTGCCGCCGATGCGGCGCTCGCCGATCGTCTCACGCTCGCATGCGAACAGTTCGTCGCCGAAGAGGGCGCGGCATGCGCGGCCCGGTTCGGCACGCGCGAGCCGCGCGTGCATCGCGGCTTGATCGTCAGCGGCGATCAGTTCGTCGCGAGCGCGGCGGCCGTCGCTGCTTTGCGCCACGCGCTGCCCGACGCGCTCGCGGTCGAGATGGAGGGCGCGGCGATCGCGCAAGTCTGCTACGAGTACGGCGTGCTGTGCGCGGTCGTGCGCACGATCTCCGATACCGCCGACGACCACGCGCCCGGATCGTTCATGTCGTTCCTGACCGGCATCGCGGGCACGTATTCGAACGCGATCCTCGCGCGCTTTCTGGGCACGCGCCACGCCGCGGGCTGAGCGCCCGCTGGTTTATTTCTTCGCGCCGTCGCCGAGCGCGTCGCGCACCTGCTGTAGCGCGGCCGGATCTTCGATCGTTGGCAGATCGCCCGGCTCGCGTCCCTCGGCGAGCGCCGCGATAGCGCGGCGCAACAGCTTGCCGGAACGCGTCTTCGGCAGCATCGATACCATCACCACGCGTGCGGGCCGCGCAATCGAACCGAGCTGGCGGTCGACCGTCATCGTCAGCTCGGCCGCCAGCCGCGCGCGCTCACTCGGGTCGCCTTCACTTTGCGCGCCGCGCAGCACGACGAAGGCCATCGCCGCTTGACCCTTGACCGGATCGGTCACGCCGACCACCGCGACTTCCGCGACGGCCGCGTGGCTCGACAGCGCCTCCTCGATCTCGCGCGTGCCGAGCCGATGGCCCGCGACGTTGATCACATCGTCGGTGCGGCCGAGGATCGTCACGTAGCCGTCCTCGTCCTGCACGCCCCAGTCGAACGTCGAATAGACCTGCTGGTTCGGCACGCTCGACCAGTAGGTGCCGACGAAGCGCTTGTCGTCGCCCCACACCGTCGACATGCAGCCCGGCGGCAGCGGATAGTCGAGCGTCAGCACGCCTTTCTCGCCGGGCGCACAGGGCTCGCCGGTCAACTCGTCTCGCACGGTCAGGCTATAGCCGACCGACGGCACGCCCGGCGAGCCGAGCTTGGTCGGCAGTACCTCGATGCCACGCGGAATCGCGAGCATCGGCCAGCCGGTTTCGGTCTGCCAGTAGTTGTCTATCACCGGCTTGTTCAGCGCGGTCGAGATCCATTCGGCGGTCGGTTCGTCGAGCGGTTCGCCGGCGAGAAACAGCGTGCGCAGGCTCGACAGATCGGCTGCCTTCATCAGCGCCGGGTCCTGCTTCTTCAGCACGCGTATCGCGGTCGGCGCGGTGAACATCAGGTTGATCTTGTGCTGTTCGACGAGGCGCCACCAGATGCCGCCGTCCGGGCGAATCGGCGTGCCTTCGTACATCACCGTGGTGAGCCCCGCGATCAGCGGCGCGTACACGATGTAGCTGTGGCCGACCACCCAGCCGACGTCGGACGCGGTGAACATCGTGTCGCCGGCCTTTCCCTCGAAGATGTATTCCATCGATGCCGCGAGCGCGACCGCATAGCCGCCGACATCACGCTGCACGCCCTTCGGCTTGCCGGTCGTGCCCGACGTGTATAGCACGTAGGATGGCTCGTTCGATTCGAGCCATTCGCACGGGACGTGGGCGTCGAAGAACTGTTCGCGCAGCGGCTCGTAGGCGACGAGGTAGGGCGCATTGAGGCGCTCGGGCGCGAGCTGCCGGTCGATCAGCAGCACGTGCGGCGTCTTGTGCTTCGCGCGCGAGAGCGCTTCGTCGACGAGCGGCGTGTAGTCGACCACTTTGCCGCCGCGCGCGCCGGCGTCGGCGGTCACGATCAGCACCGGCTTGGCGTCGTCGATACGCGCGGCGAGGTTCGGCGCCGCGAAGCCGCCGAACACGACCGAGTGGATCGCGCCGAGCCGCGCGCATGCGAGCATTGCGAACAGCGCCTCGGGGATCATCGGCAGATAGATCAGCACGACGTCGCCGCGCTTCACGCCGAGCGAACGCATGACCGCGGCCATGCGGTTGATTTCGGCGTACAGCTCGGCGTAAGTGTACTGGCGCTCGATGCCGGTTTCGGTCGATACGTAGACCAGCGCGTTTTGCTGTGCGCGCTCGGCCAGATGGCGGTCGACCGCGTTATGACAGAGGTTCGTGCGGCCGCCGACGAACCAGCGCGCAAATGGCGGCTTCGAGCGGTCGAGCACGGTGCCGAATGGCGTGTGCCAGTGAATGCGCTGGGCTTCTTCGCGCCAGAAGGCTTCGGGGTGTTCGATCGAGCGGCGGTGGAAATCGCGGTAGCGGGTCATCGGCGGCGATCCTCGTGCGGCGGGAGTGGACGGGGGTATGAAACGGCCGTGCAATTTGCGCGCCCGGCGCGGCGCGGGTTATCCGCACAAGCATAGCTACGGGCGGGAGGGTGAGCAAGCTGGTTCGCCGCAAGGGCGAAGAGCAACAGGAAAAAATCGTTGTTCCTCAGATTCATCCGTCGCCCATATCCAGGTTTCTCGATGCCAGGTAGGGTGGAGACGGCCAACGTGGCACATCGCTTTTACCCAAACATGGAGGTTTGCTTGCCCAATCGATACGCTTCCGAGCGTGGTAGTCCGCGCGTTCCGGCCTGCGCGAGGTCTCAGGTGTTTCTACGCTTTGATGGTCGTTTTTTGACCATGAGTGGTCAGGTTTCCCGCAACTATGCGGCAGTGTCCGGCAGAACGGATAGCAGGGGCAAATTCGATTATTCGTCGATGCGTCAGCGCGAAGAGGGTGTGGGTCCGATTCCGCCCGGTCAATACTGAATTGATCCTTCGCAGATGTGGGAGAACCATTGGTACAACCTTGCTCCGCGTGCCGCATGGGGCGATCATCGGATCACGATTCATGTCTATCCGGGAAGTCAGACATTTGGACGCGGAGGGTTCTTTATTCACGGTGGCACGCATGCGGGGAGCGCGGGTTGTATCAACCTGCATGCTGGGATGGAAACTTTCGTGCGCGACCTGAAGGAGGCGGCGACGCCGTCGCCGGATTGCTACATTCCACTAACGGTCAGGTACTGACATGCGGAAAACCAGATTTGTCCGTGTTTTCGCTGGCGTAGTTTTACTTGCCATTGCCATTGCCATTGCCATTGCCATTGCCATTGGCGTTGCTGTCGTCGCGTTCAACGTGGTCAACCTTAACGAAGCGTATGGAAACGGCGAGCCCTACTATTCGCGTACGACGAACATGGACAAGTGGACTGATCCTTTGCCAGTGCTGAGCGTCGTCGACGGTGTTGCGGTTGTCGTAGTTGCCGTGGGCTTTTTTACGTGGAGACGGATGCGGGTCTAAGGCGCGGGTGGTGTTCTTTGCGGTGTTGGCCTTTGCTTGCTGGCTTGTCGGTCTATTAGCGTTGCCCCTGTGCGGGGCATTTGCATGCATCGTATAGCTGGTCTATAACAGCGCATATCGTTATAAATCAATGACTTAACGATGTATAGCAACGCGATGCAGCGTAGTTCAGCGTATCGCGTTTTCCCCACGGATTCCCCACGACGACCGTCGTGGGGCGACATCTTGACAGGGGCACACGATGAAAAGGACCAACCTCAGCCGCGAACTGCTCGACTCGATCCGCAAGGCGGGCCCGGACGGCAGGCATCGCGAAATCGCCGACCTTCAGAAGGGGTTCGGCGTACGGATCACGCCGAACGGCGCAATCAGCTTCTACTACCGCTACACCGGCGCAAACGGCAAGCACCGTCGGTACACCATCGGCGCCTATCCGGGCATGACGGTCTCCGATGCCCGCCGGCGCGCGCTGGAACTGACGCAGGAAGTCGAACATTCGAACGATTCGGCGACCGAGCTGCTGCGCAAGCGCGAACGCGCGCACCGCACCGAACAGGCCGCGAAGATCGTCCCGACGATCGGCGAATTCATCGACGACCATTATGCCAGGCGGCTGCGCGCGACCGTCAGGACCGCAGAGCGGACCATCGTCGAACTGCGCAAGCTCGGCGAAACCTTCCCCGGCGTGATGAACCGGATCAGCGTCGGGCAAATCCTGGACTGGGTCTACGGGGAACTGGAGAGGGAGGTCGGCGAGGATCGCACCATTCGCCCGGCTACCGTCAGGCGCAGGCTGACCGCGCTGCGCGGCTTGTTCACGCACGCCGTCAGGCTGGAGTTCATCGGGGCGAACCCGGTTGCCCAGGTGATGAACGACCACCCGGCGCTGTTCGATGAAGGCGAAGGTCGCGACCAGTGGCTGCGGGCCGACATGGAAGTCCGACTTCGCGCGGCGCTCGATGCGCGTGAGGCGCGGATGCGCGCAAGTCACCCACAGATCGACGCGGACCCGCGCTACGACGTGGTGTATGGTCCCGATGCGGTCTATGTGGACCACGTCAAGCCTGCGGTACTGGTCGCGCTCGGTACCGGCCTGCGTCGCGCCGAACAGATGCAGCTTCAATGGCCCGACATCGACTTCGACAACGAGCGCATCCGGGTCCGCAAGGCGACCAGCAAGGGCGACCGCACGCGTTACGTGCCGATGTGTGATGAGATCATCGAGGCACTGAAGGCGTGGAAGGCGCAGACCTGCTGCGGCCCTGTGCAGCCGATTCTGGTCTTCGGTAACGCGCTCGGCGAAGTGCGTCGCGAAGTCAAACCGTACCGGCATGTGCTTGCCGAGGCGAAGATCGACGGTTTCACCTGGCACGATCTGCGGCACAGCTTCGCGACGCGACTCGCGCAGCACGGCGTGCCGATTGAGCGCATCAGCAAATGGCTGGGACACAGGAACATCCAGCAGACGATGCGCTACGCGCACCATTGCCCGGACCAGCAGCGCGACCACATCCGCGCGCTGGACCGCGCGAGTGCGGCTGCGACGCTTTCCGTACAGGTAGCCGCGTAAGCAGATAGCACGAATTTTCCTCAAACCGGCCCCTGCAATGCAGGGGCATTTTTTTCGCCCCGATTCTGATTGAAACGGATTGCATCGGGTTGAGTTCATCTGAAGCATCCATGTCCCTGGGGAATGGCGCAACAAACAGGAAGGACGTTCCTCGCTCGTTCAGGCGCGTTGCGCGCCTGACGGCTACGCTACGCGCATCGACACGGCCATACGTCGCAGGAGCGCTCTCATGTCCACCTCGATTCGCACCACTGCCCGCACGCCGGAACTCGATGCAATGTCGATTCCCGAGTTCTGTTCGCGTTACTCGATCAGCGAGACCTTCTATCGTGTCCTGCGCCGCAAGGGCCTGGGGCCGCGCGAACTGCGGCTGTCGCGCCGTCGCGTGCTGATTACCGTCAGGTCGGCCCGCGAGTGGGAAAACTCGTTTGACGAGCGGAAAGCTGCCGCCGATGCGGTTGCGGCTCACGATATGACCGCCTAGCGGGCTTGCGCGAACCTGTCGCCAGGGTAGGTCGCAGCTGACCTGCTCGCCCGCCTCGTCGCGAACCCGGCCTGACTGAGGGCGGATGCAGCCTCGAAGTATCATTCCAGATCATCGCGTAGCCGTGCCCCTGTTGTATTGCGGTCGTACAGGCGAACGGTCCCAGATCAGACGAGTGCGATTGACCAATCGTTGCCGGTTTTTTCCGTCCCGCCGCGATCTGGCTACGCCGATGCGTACTGATGCGGCATGACGGTTGCCCTGTCCGTCGCGGCCGCGAGGCACACAGGGCCATGTCGCGGATCAACCGATGAACAGGTTCAAGAAGTGGTACTCAGTGAGCGAGGCCGCCGCATTGCTGCGTCAGGTCTTCGAAGAGGCGGTCACCGAGCGGGACGTGCTGGACCGGATCAACGCGGGCGAGCTGGGCGCATGGCTGGATGCCACCGGCTGCTATGCGGTGGAGGTTGCCCCCGGATGCGTCTACTATCCGGACCCGGCGCGCAATCCGCTCTTTCCGTGCGTGCAAAACCCTCAGGGCGAACAGCTCGCAGCACTGCGACGCGGGAGCGAGGATCTGTTTGAGGTCAAGGACACCGTCGAGGTGCTGACCGGTCACTACCGGCTCGCAGACCTGCCAAGGGACGACGTGCTGTACTTTGACGGCCCGGAGAAGGCGTCAATCCATTTCGCTCACGGCTTTCTTGTCCGTGCGGACGACGGCAAAACAACCCTCAAGATCGTGCGACGGCTGCCGGCCGCCAGGCCCGATTCCCGGAACGCTTGCGATTTTTTCGCGGACATCAAGACACCCGCGTCGAGCGCCGATCTGCGAATTGCCGCTGAAGACCTTCTCGCGATCATCAGTTCGCCTCAACCCGCTGAGCAGACCGGTACGCGGGAGCGGGAGACGCTGCTCAGGCAACTCGGCGCGCTCGCCTTGCTCCTGTCGGCAAAAGCCAGTCTCTACAGGCGCGGCGACAGGCCGAACGCCAGACAGATCGCTGCCGCCGTTGCCGACATGGCCGACGCGCTGCCCGACGCTGACAGACATGGGCTAAGTTCCGCCAATATCCGCAAGAACATCAGCGAGGGCGTTTCGCTGCTCGAACGTGGGGAAACTGGCTAGCTGGCAACGGGATTGGCTAGCTGGCCAATCACAGCGGCATCCAGCAATACGATTTGTATCGCCCAGTGCTTTTTCCAGTCAGTGCGGCGCGATACCTGTCAGGGTCGATCGTATCGCGCCGTTCGGGAGCGATACACCATGCCAGAAGCCACTTTCCGCGACGTGCTGCGAAACTTCGATGCCTTGCCCGATGCCGCATGGGTCGATGTCAATGTGGTGGCCGCGCTATACGGCTGTTCGGTCCCAACCGCCTGGCGGCGTTCGAGGCTCGGCGCGATCCCCAGACCCCGCAAGTTCTACGGCTCGACGCGCTGGCACGTCGGGACACTCAGGATTGCCCTGTCGCCTGTGATTGCCTCAGACGCATGCGCGGGCGGTGATAGTCACGCCGCAAGCGCATCCGTTCCGCCGCAGGGAGGCAGATCATGATCCGTCATCCCTGTCAGGAGATGAGCGTGCGAGTCACCGCTGGCCGGTATGCGGGAGCTGTCGGCAAGATCGTTCGCCTGTTGCCCAGTCACGGCGAACATGGTTTCGCGGAGGTCGAGATGAAGTTTCCCGACTCGCGAAAGACGTTCACGGATCTGCTGCCGTGCCACTACCTGTCCTATCCCGGCGATCACGGTCTGGACCGGGTAGGAGGCATGGGATGAACGTCGCAAATGAAAGCGCTCGGGTGGCACCGGGCGCGGATACTGCATCGGGTGGAAAGCCGAACGCACCAGACGGCGCGTGTCCACAGAATATGTCGCGGGGCGCAAGGCTGCAAGCACTCTCTGCACTTGAAGCTGAAGCGGCCCGGCTTGACGCTGCAGCCGCTCATTTTCTCGGCAATGACCGCGCACCACGTGCCATTAGGCGTGCGAAGGATGCACGGATCGCGGCGCCGTTCGACTCGATGCCCCCGCATCTGGCTGGCGAGATCGCCGCGTCAGTTGACCTGAACGAGGACGCCCTTGCTGTTGTCTTTGCGAGTGCCTATGAGAACCGCCTGCTCTATGACGTCCGGCACGGGGCATGGTACTCGTGGGAGGACACGCACTGGCGGCAGGATGAGGGGGCACGCGTGACACGGCAGATGATTCGCAGGCAACTGCGCAAGCTGTGCCGTGACGCACCGCCGCGCTGGCTGTCTGTGCGCGTGGTGGATGCGATAGAGAAGCTGGCCCGCACTGATCCGCGCCTGTGTCCCGCTGGGCCATTCGACTGTAATCCGTGGATCATAGGTACGCCTGCGGGGGTGGTCGATCTGCGTGATGGCGCGAAGAGGAAGGCACAACCGGGCGACATGATCAGCCGGCTTGTCGCGACCGTTCCGGCATTCGACACGACCTGTCCGCACTGGCTCGCCTTTCTCGATGTCTGCACGCAGGGCGACACGGATATGGTGGCGTTCCTGCAGCTGCTGTGTGGATATGCACTTACCGGCTCGACGCGCCACGAACTGGTGTTCATGCTGTATGGACCTGGCGCGAACGGCAAGTCAACATTCCTACGCGTTCTGCGTGAAGTCCTAGGTGATTACTTCATCGCGCTGCCCGTTGAAACCTTTCTGCAATCGACGACCGACCAGCATCCGGCCGGACTGGCGCGGCTGGAGGGTGCACGGCTTGCCGCATGCTCGGAACTGCCGGATAACCGCGCGTGGAACTCCCAACGCGTGAAGGACATTGCGTCCGGTGAACTGATCGCCGCACGCTACATGCACCAGAATTTTTTCGAGTTCCGTCCAGTATGCAAGCTGCTGTTTGTGGGTAACCACAAGCCGCGCCTGAGGCAGGTCGATGAAGCCGAACGGCGGCGGTTCCGGCTTATTCCCTTCGTGCATTGCGTGCCTGAACATGCGCGCGACGTTGACCTTGAGGGAAAGCTTCGAGCTGAATATCCGGCGATCTGCGCGTGGATGATCGACGGCGCAATGCGGCTTCATGCGCACGGATTCGGCGCGATGCCGGGCGCGGTGACGGAAGCGAGCAACGATTACTTCGCGGAATCCGACACGATGGCTGCATGGTCCGTAGAACGGCTGGTATTCGACGCCGCCCTGTCGGCACAGTCCAGTGAGCTCTACGCGGACTATCGCCGCTGGTTCGAGGACAACGGGCAGGACGGACGCCCTGTGTCGCAGAGCGACTTCAAGGCCCGGCTGACCCTCGGATACGGAGCGCGTTACGAGCATACGCGGAGCGGACGTTTCTATCGCGGCGTCGGGCTGCGACGTCATGCAGCCAGGATACATGACTGAATCCGTGACACCGATGCCGCCGGTGACGGCCTTTTCCATATATCAGCGCTACGCGCGCGCGTAAGGAAAATATATAGAAATGGGTGTCACCGGCGGCATCGGTGTCACACGAACAACGGGATTTTTTGACTGCAAGGTATGCATGCCTTGAACCGTTATCTGACTCATCGAGCGAAGCGCTCTGCCAGTAAGACCGGTCTGAGTATCACTTCGTTATCCCTGGCATCTGCCATAAACTGGAACTGCGATCCACAAGGAGAGCGCACCATGAGCACCATCACCGATAGCAGCAACATCCCCGCGACGCTGGAGAGCGGCAACCTCGAATCATTCAGCCAGCTGCGTGTCCTGGTGGAGCGCAAGGCACGCATGGTTGAGGCAATTGATGCGTTGCCCGGACAGGTCAAGGAAGCGCGCGACGCGGCCGTTGCCGCTCGCGAGGCAGTCACAGCCGCCGACGTGGCGTTTATCGGCCGTGCCGACAAACCGTCGCAGGACGACGAGCAGCAGCACGCGACCTCAAGCGCTGAACTGGCGCGTCGCGCGCTGGAATGCGACGAGGAAGCGAGACGTCTCGAAGCCCGCCTTGCTGCGCTGGAACCAGCGATCCTGCAAATCGATAACGAAATCGAGGCCGGAATCCAGCGGGTCAAGCAGGACGCCGCCGTGATGACCTGGAAGGTCGGCGAGAAGTACCTGCCTGAGCTCGACAGGGTTGCTCTTCTGCTGCGGCCTGTGATGGCGCGTTTCGCAGCACTCGCCGAGGTCTGCCCTGACAGCGGGATTGGTCATCTCTCCACCTGCTACATCCCAGTCACGCATCATACGCCTCGTTATCTTGGTTTCGGCGAAACGAGCGTTGCACCCAACCGGCTGCAACTTGACAACGCGACGAAGGCGGCGGCGCGTGCAGAGGTCGCCCCGGCAGTAAAAGGAATACGTGACGCTCTCGTGCTGGCGGCAACGCACAAGCGCTACGTGCCGGTGAGCGAGCGGCCCAAGCCCTATGTCCGCAAGGGCGAGGTGGTGTATGAGAGCAGACCGCCGCAGGATGCTTCCGAAAGGTACTACCGGTGATGAACGCATCGACTTTTGTTCTCGCAACGGGGCTGTTCAACACCCCGCTTGCCGTTGCGCCGCGGCGGATCGAAGGGATCGCCGCGACGCTTTTTGCTGCCCGGACGGACTGCGGGACCGTACAGTCAGATTGCACGCCTGTGGGGGGCAATCGCGCCAACACCGAAACTGGCATCCTGGACGATACGCGACCGTACACCGTCATTGCGGGCGTTGCGATCATTCCGGTCTACGGTCTGCTCGTGCAGAAGTCGGGCTCGCTCTGGCCTTATCTGGACACGGTCGGCTATGTGACCGGATACGATGGTTTGCGCGCATGTATCGGCGCGGCACTGGCGGATAGAGCGGTACGCGCCATTGTGCTGGACGCAAATAGCGACGGCGGCCAGCTAGCCGGAATGCTGGACCTCTCGGACGCGATATACAGAGCGCGCGGACGAAAGCCGTTATGGGCGATTCTCGGCGAGTCGGCATGCTCGGCCGCATATGCTCTCGCGTCGGCGTGTGATCGCGTTATCGTTCCGCGCACAGGCGACACGGGCGGAATCGGAGTGATCGTCGCGCACACGGATTTCTCGAAAGCGCTCGACCGGTCTGGGGTTGCCGTGACACTGATCGCATCCGGCGCGCGCAAGGCTGACGGCAATGAATTCAAGCCACTGTCGCGGGAGGCGTACCGGCGCATCAAGGCCGACATAGACACGCTGGGCGAACTGTTCATCCGTACCGTCGCGCGCAATCGCGGTCTGGCTGTGTCGAAGGTACACGCGACGCAAGGCGCAACGTATCTCGGCGGCGCGGGGAAGGTGGTCGGCTTTGCCGATGCTGTCATGTCACCGGATGCGGCGTTTGCGCGTCTGCTCGACAGGCTCGACCGGCCCGTCGATCAGCCAGGCCAGCAAAGGACACCAACAGGAGGTTCGGGGCGTCGTGCATCCCGGAAGTCGTGGTCACGGGCGGAATACAGGGCCGAAATTGCTCGCGCATTCCGTTGAGGAGCCCCGTGTCCCCGCCCATATCCAGTATTTCCTGTCCGGCCTGAAATCGGGCGGAGGTAGTTGATCTGGCGAATGTGAACCGCGTTTTCGGGGGCGAACTCGCTCGGGCCATCGGGAGCAAGTGATGACGCTCTCAGACGGCGGACGAACCTTTGGTGCGCTCTTGCATTGTGGGCGGGTGCAACTTCTCCCACGCATCGTCTGGCATCGTTCCTTCCTGAAACCAGTACGCATTCTGTGAGTCGCGGCACACTACGAAGTGCTCCTTGCAGTGATACCGATGCCGCCGGTTGAAGTCATCGACCAGTTCCATTGGCGTATCTATGTAGCCTGTCCATCCCTGCCAGTTGAGACAGAGGCATTGCTGCGGTGATATTGGCATGGTCACTTCTATCGTCTTGATCCCAAGGCCCGGGCTGCGATAGAAGGGAGGGAGCTTATAGGCCTCGGGGTCAAACCATGTGCAGGGAGCATCAGACGTTATAAACCCCATAGGGTCGTCAGTGCAAAATATCGCTGCGTCCATTTTCTGAAGCACAGGTACCGTGATACGCAATGTGGGACCGATCATGTGTTGTAGCGGCTTGGTGGCAAGTTGTCTCACTTGCTCGTGCGTCAGCGAAGAATAAGGTGCGGAAGGCGGTTCTAGTGCCTGGGCGATTCGCGCTTGTTCTTCCGGGCTCGCTCTCGCCATGCTTTCTGCAAGATCATCGGTGACCTTCAGGACATGTCCCCATTGCGCCGCATGATGGTCACGGGAAGCAGTCGTTCGTATCTGCGCAGCTGCGACAAACATGCACAGGTAGATGTGCTCTTCGGGAGTTAGCTCGCGGCGAAAGTTGAATTTACTGTTGCGCATCCGCACGAAGCGGTCTTCGATGGTCGATAACGTTGCCTCGATACGTAGATCACGATTGCCATCAGCGTCTTCGATTGTGTATAGGTCTGTCTCCGTGAACAACTTATGCGGAGCACGGCGAACACGGCTGGAGCCATCGCGCTCGAATACCCATACGAATGGTTCGTGATTTGGTGGGCGGTCAGGATCGCACCAAGCCTTCATGTACGAGGCAGGCACGTAGTGCTGCTTCTTGTGACTTTTTCCCAACTCAGGCCTCGCTCGCGTAGTTTTCATCGAGTGTCAGTGGACCGCTCGGATTCTGGCACATTTTCAAGGCTGACTTTTCTGTGACGCCATTCAATGGGATCTGGCCGCAGTCAAAAGGTACTTCTCCCCCCTCGAAAACCGAGGGTACTTGCGCGGCACGTTCTTTCTGTAGCTACGGCTTTCGAAAAGTCTTTGCACCATGACGCAGTATTGGTCGGGCACTCTTCAATGGAAACTGTGTCAACTGCAAAGCACGCTGCAAACCCCTGTTTGCAGCCCGGGGGCGATGTCGGGAAGCCGTCTGTGTTCCGGGAAGTGAGCGGCGATGAAGGTAGCGCTGGCGCGGTCGATGCGTCGTGCCTTGCCGTTCGACGACACAGTATCCCGATAACACCATAGTTCAGCACGCGTTTATAATTGGATCGCCGTCAAGACAGCGACGGCTCAGGCGTGGAAACCTGAAAAATCTGAAGACCGGTACGCCTGCTCCTGCAGGCCGTACCCTTGCCTCTGCACGTCCATTGTCAATGGGTGGGCCTTGGCAGGGAGGCGTTCGCGCCTGCCGGTTGCTGGTCTTCGGAGCCGGTTTTCCACCCCTGCCAATGTGCCCGCCCACCCACCTTGATGCGTGGGTCCGGGTGATACTTCACCGTACCGGGACCGCGTATGTCCAAATCAATCAAACCCCAGCCTTCCTCTTCCCGCCCACCTGTCGATGCGCTGCTGTATGAACGTCTCGCACTGGCCGCTTTCCATCTTTGCGAACGGCAAGGGCAGCAACTTGAATACCTCGTCACACTTGCGACTTCAATAATCAGGAATCCTTCCGTAACCACACAGGAGAGACACGAACAGCGCAGGCTGCTGGAAGTCCTGGTCCATATCGGCGAAGACTACCGGCGCATCAATGACTGTGATCACGAACTGTTCACCGCTCTGGCGCTCGACGCGAAGGGCCTGCCGAACCGGCGACTCACGCGCCGTGATGCGGCAGACCTTCTCGATGACGCGGCACAGAATGCAGGCGACAGTCTGGCGGTTTTGAGCGCTTTCCCGACGAAGCACTAACGGGTTGATCCCTGACGGCAAAGGCGGCTCGATGCCGCCTCTCCGCCTGCGGCACAGTAAAACCGGTAGTGATCCTGACGGATATTCGCACTGTCATACATCAAGAAAAGCGTCCATCAGACATATCCGATTTTCGAAAAATCTGTTGTCATCGCGATTAATTGACATTGTCTGACAGACCTGAAAGGCGTTTTGGCATACCTTCGGAAGATTGCTAAAAAAGCGTCACGCAAAATGAATAAGAACATGTTCAGGCTGTTATTCAGCCGCTCCCGGGGCATGCTCGTTGCCGTTGCAGAAACCGCCATTGCCCACGGCCGGGCCGGTGACGGCGGAACCCGCACGCCTCGCACTCCTGTTTTTATCACGCAGTTCGCGATGCGCCACGTGGCCTTTGCCGTGCTGGTACTCGCCGGATTCGCTCCCACTCTGTCGGATGCACAGATCGTCCCCTCTGGCGCGAACGCGCCGAACGTGATCAGTACGGCGAACGGATTACCACAGGTGAACGTGAACCGACCCTCGGGGAGTGGTGGCGTATCGCTGAATACCTATTCGCAATTTGACGTCTCGCGTTCAGGCGCGATTCTGAACAATTCACCCGTGATAACGGGCACGCAGCAGGCCGGGCAGATCAACGGCAACCCGAACTTCGGGGCGAACCAGGCTGCGCGCATCATCGTGAACCAGGTCAACAGCAGCGCGGCGAGCCAGATCAACGGCATGCTCGAAGTTGCAGGGCAACGTGCAGAGGTGGTGATCGCCAACGGTTCCGGCATTTCGGTGAACGGCGGCGGCTTCCTGAATACCTCGCGCGCCATTCTGACGACCGGTACGCCGAACTTCGCACCCGATGGTTCGCTCACCGGTTTCAATGTGACGCGTGGCAACATCACCGTGCAGGGAGCGGGACTCGACGGCTCGACGGTGGATCAGGTTGACCTGCTGGCCCGAGCGGTGCAGGTCAATGCGGAGATATACGCCGGAAAGAGCCTGAATGTTATCACCGGTGCAAACCAGATCGGTCACGACTCACTGGCGTTCACGCCGATCGCGGGCGACGGACCCGCACCGGCCGTCTCGATTGACGTGAGCCAGCTGGGCGGCATGTACAGCGGGCGTATTTTTCTGGCGAGCAACGAGTACGGTGTAGGTGTTTCGAACCAGGGCGTAATCGCCGCGCAGGCGGGCGACCTGACGCTGCAATCGAACGGCCTGCTGTCCCTCACCGGCAAGACCAGCGCGAGCGGTAATCTTGCCGCCACCGCTGCCGATATCCAGAACAGCGGCACGACCTACGCGCAGCAAAGCGCGACGCTTTCGGCCAGCGGTACGGTCACGAACAGCGGCCTGGTGGCCGCACAGCAGAATACGTCCCTGAGCGCTGGCTCGGTGAGTTCCACCGGCACGCTCGCGGCGGGCGTGAACGGTGATGGTTCGCTCGCGCAGAGCGGCGACCTGAACGTGAGCGCATCCGGCGCTGTCACCTCAACCGGCCGCAATGTGGCAGGCGGCAATGCGAGCGTAAGTGGCGCGGCGGTCAATCTCGCGGGCGCGACCAGTTCGGCGAATGGCGCGCTTTCACTCGCTGCGAACAGCGGTGACCTGAACCTGTCGGGCGCGACCACGACGGCGGGCGGCGCGCTCGACGCTCGCGCGGCAGGCACACTCACGAACGACAACGGTGCAATGTCATCGGGCGGCGCGCAGACCATCACGGCGGGCGCACTCTCGAACCGCAACGGCCAGATCGTTTCGGGTGGTCCGCTGACGGCTAACGTGACAGGTGCTGTGTCGAACGCAGGCGGCACGATGCAGGCGGCGGGAGCGCTAACGGCGAACGCAGGCAGCCTCGACAATACGGCAGGACACATCGCCTCACTCAATGGCGATGGCCTGAGCGTCTTCACGACGGGCCTGCTGAACAACGGCGCGGGCGGCACCATCGGCGGCAACGGGAGCGTGACCGCGCAGGCCGGGCAGCTTGCCAACGCGGGCTCGATCACGGCAGTGCAGTCGCTGATTGCCCGCGCCGTGCAGACGCTATTCAACGGCGGCATCCTGGCCGCCAACGGCAACACGACCGTCTCGGCGGGCACGGTGCTGACCAGTTCCGGCACGATCGCAGCCGGCCAGCTGGCGAGCGCAAGCGCCATGACAATCGACAATAGCGCGGGCGCGATCAGCGCGAACCAGATTGCGCTGCACGGAACGAATCTCATCAACCACGGCGGCACGATCACGCAGACTGGAACCGGCGCGACGACGCTCGACGTGACCGGTACGCTCGACAACTCGGCAGGCGGCACACTCCAGACCAACAGCACGGACCTGACGCTTGCACCGGCCGCGCTCGACAACGACGGCGGCACGATTACGCATGCGGGTACCGGCAAGCTGACGATTGCGCCGGGTAACGGTACCGGGTCAATCTCGAACGTTCACGGAACGATCATCACTGCCGGTCAGATCGCGGCGCAGGCCGGGAGCCTGAACAACGCGACGGGCGTGTTCGCCGCGCAGGGCAATATCGCGGCGAGCATCGCAGGCAATATCAACAATACGCAGGGCGCGATGCGCTCGCTCACGTCCCTCTCGCTCGCCAGTGGCGGCGCGCTGACGAATACGAACGGACAGATCCAGTCGGGTACGGGCGCGGTGGGCGATGCGAGCACGCTCGGCGTTCAGGCTGCGTCGATCGACAATACAAACGGTCTCATCAGCAACCTCGGCACGGGCGATGCGACCGTGCAGGGTGGCAGCCAGATCGTCAACAGTGGCGGTGTCATGACGGGTAACGGTAATGTGGCCGTCGACACGTCATCGCTCTCCAATACCCAGGGCGGTCAACTGAGCGGAGCGAGCGTCGCGGTTCAGGCCGATACCGTCGACAACAGCGGCGGCAGGATCGGTACCTTCTCGGGTTCGACCGGCGACGTTGCCATTACGACGACCGGCGCAATCGCGAACACGAACGGCCAGATTGGCGCGACGCATGATCTGTCCGTGAATGCCGCGACGCTGACGGGCGGTGGTACCTACAGCGCGGCCCATGACGTGGCAGTGAGCGTTCAGGGCGATTTCGCGCCCACGCCCGATGTGCAGTTCAACGCCGGTCATGACCTGTCCTTCACCCTGCCGGGCACGTTCAGCAATCGCGCGCTGGTTGAGGCGACGAACAACCTGAACGTCAACGCCGCCGATGTTCAGAACAGCGGCGTCATGATGGCGGGCGGTACGCTCGCGACGCATTCGAACACGCTGGAGAATACGGGCGTGATGGTCGGCGGTAGCGTCTCGCTGAACGCCACGCAATCGATCACGAACGTCGGACCAACCGCGCTGATCGGCGCGACGGACAGTAACGGCACGCTCGAACTGCTTGCGCCCGATATCGAGAACCGCGACGACACCACGACGACCGATACGCAGGCGACGACCGCGATATACGGTCTTGGCAAGGTGGTGCTGGCGGGTGGAAAGAATGCGGACGGCAGTTACACCAGCGCGAACCTGATCCGCAACCAGTCGGCGCTGATCGAGTCGGCCGGCGACATGGAACTGCACGCCGCTCAGGTGACGAACACGCGCACGACGATGACCACGACGGGTCTTAACCAGTCGGTCGATCCGGCCCTGCTCGCGCAGCTCGGCATCATCCTGTCGGGCTGCACGGCGGTCGACATGGCCGCCTGCTCCGGTCAGGACATAGGCTGGGCCATCTCCCAGCCGGATAACCCGGCATTCCTGACCATGATTGGCGGTGTGTACACGATCCCGCCGCACGGCGGCCAGTGGAATAGCGGCTACCAGTACACGACCTATACGGGCGTGGCGCTCGCGAACCTGATTGCGGGCATCAGTCCGCAGGCGCAAATCATGGCGGGCGGCAATCTGGACGCGTCGAAGGTTGGCCTGTTCCAGAACTACTGGAGCGCGGTCGCGGCAGTGGGCAATATTGCCGCGCCTGTCACGCTCGACCAGAACAGCTGGCAGGGCCAGAGCGCGCCGGAAGTGCAGGTCACGTACTCAGGCTACTACCACTACAACAACTACGACAACACCGAACACAACTGGACGCTACCGTTTGGCGATGCGCCGTTTGTTGGTTCCAATCCGGGCGGCTACCAGGCGGCACCCTCGGATGTCCGCTATTGCGCGCTGCCGAGCTACGAATCGACGTTTGTCGCGGGCAGCACGCTTTCCGGCACGGGCATGAACATCGATAACACGACGGGTCACGCCGGGATGCCTTCGCCCGGTCTTGTGCCCGGCCAGTCGCTGGGCGGCGTGACTGTTGGCGGAGTCAGCGGCGGCGGCCTGGTCAATTCGGTCATCGCCAGTGCGACGGCGCAGAACGTGCTGCAAAACCTCTCGATTCCCCAGGGCGGACTGTTCAGCCGCGCGAGCGCACCGGGCGCAACCTACCTGATCGAGACCAACCCGGCGTTCACGAACCAGAAGTCATTCATATCGAGCGACTACTACCTGCAACAGCTTGGCCTGAACCCACAGACGACGGAAAAGCGCCTGGGCGACGGATTCTACGAACAGCAACTGGTCCGGAACCAGATTACGTCGCTCACTGGCAAGGCGGTACTCGGCCCGTACACCGCCCTTCAGTCGATGTATCAGGCGATGCTCGACGCGGGCGCGTCGCTGTCGAAGTCGCTCGATCTGCCGCTCGGCATGAGCCTGTCGGCTGAACAGGTGGCAGCGCTCACGAGTAACGTCATCATCATGCAGACCGAGACCGTCAACGGGCAGCAGGTACTCGTGCCGGTCGTCTATCTCGCGAAGGCCAGCCAGCAGGACATGAACGGTCCGCTGATCGCGGCGACCGACATCGATCTGCAGAACACGCAGACATTCACGAATAGCGGCACGATGCAGGCAGGCAATACGATGTCGATCCAGGGCCAGCAGATCGACAATGCGTTCGGCAAGCTGCAAAGCGGCGGCCTGATGTCGCTGGCGACCACCGGCAATGTGGACCTGACCTCGGCCACGGTGAATGCGGGCAGCCTCGCGCTGAACGCAGGCGGCAACCTGATCCTCAATACGGCGGTGAATACCGTCGATCAGGTCAGCGCGACGGGAGCGACGCGTACCACGACCACGCTCGGCCCCATTGCGAACCTCAACGTCAAGGGCGACGCGGCCATTGTGACGGGGGGCAACCTTGAGCAGAACGGCGGCAACCTGAACGTGGGCGGCAACCTCGGCATGGCCGTGGGCGGCAACTACGATCTCGGCTCGGTGCAGACCGGCGAGCATAAGGTGGTCGCGGGCGCGAACGGCGTATCGAATACCGACTTCAACCAGACGACAGGCAGTTCGATTAACGTCGGCGGCGTCTCGCAGATCGGCGTGGGTGGCAACCTGACCGCGACGGGCGCTGATATCAACCTGGGCGGTGGCGGGACGGTTGCGGCGAACGGCGACGTCACGCTCCAGGCGGCGAAGGCGACCTCGACCGTCGACAGCAGCAGTTCCGGTAGCGATAGCCACGTCAGCTATTCAGCGTCGCAGCATACCTCAGCCGATACCCTGACAGGGACGACGCTCCATGCCGGAGATTCACTGACCGTCGCATCGGGCCACGATCTCAACCTCATCGGCAGCACGATCAGTCTCGACCAGGGGGCGGCGACGCTGGCGGCAGCGAACAACGTCAACATCGGCGCGGCCACCGCGACCTATGTCGACAATTCGCAGGAACAGCACAGCCACAGCAATATCGTGAGCGGCAAGGAAGTGGCGAGTTCGAGCAACACCACCGCCACGCGCTCGCAGGGCAGTCTCGTGTCGGCTGACGCCGTGACTATCGCCAGCGGTAACGACATCAACGTCAAGGGCAGCACGATTGTTGGCACGAACGATGTCGCGCTCAGTGCTGCGCATGACGTGAATATCACGACGACGCAGGACACCATGCAGTCGTCCAGCACCTATCAGGAGACCCGAACGGGTCTGGGGACGAGCGGCCTGAGCGTGACGGTCGGCACCAACAAGCTCGCGACGACCAGTGAGGCATCGGGTGTCACGAACAACGCGAGCACGGTCGGCTCGCTGAACGGCGACCTGTCGATCCAGGCGGGTAACACCCTGCACGTCACCGGCAGCGATCTTGTCGCGGGCGGGAACCTCGCCGGAACGGCGGCCAACGTCATCATTGACGCGGCCACCGATACCTCGCACCAGGCGCAGACGCAGAAGACCAGCAGCAGCGGCCTCACGATTGGTCTGGCGGGTTCGGTCGGCGATGCGATCAACAACGCGTATTCGGAAAGTCAGGCAGCGAAGAATTCGGCCAGCACGGGCAATGACCGCGCGGCTGCTCTGCACAGCATCGCGGCGGCTGGTGACGTAGGTCTGACCGGTATGGCGGCGGCTGACGCGGCAGCAGGTGGCAAGCCGGATATCGGCATCAAGGTCAGCATCGGGTCCAGCAAGAGCGAAAGCCAGTCGTCGGAAGATCAGACAATGCAACGCGGCTCCAGCGTGCAGGCAGGCGGCACGGCGGGATTCGTGGCAACGAACGGCAACCTGACTATCGCCGGGTCGAACATCAGCGCGAACGATGTCATTCTGGCGGCGAAAAACCAGGTGAACGTCATCAACACGACCGACACCGATTCGACGCGCAGCTCGAACAGTTCCAGCAGCGCGAGCGTCGGCGTGCAGTACACGCTGGGCGGCGGCTTTGGCGTCTCGGCGGCGATGTCGAACGCGCATGGCGATGCGAACAGCGACGCGTCGATCCAGAATGCGTCGCATGTGAACGGCGCGAACAGCGTCACGGTGATATCGGGCGGCGACACGAACATCATCGGCTCGCAGATCAACGGCAGGCAGATCGCGGCTGACGTGGGCGGCAACCTGAATATCGTGAGTGTGCAGGACGTGACGAACAGCGCCGCGCACCAGAGCAGCACGGGCGGCGGGTTCACGATCAGTCAGGGCGGCGGCAGCGCCAGCTTCAGCGCGCAGAACGGTCATGCCGATTCGAACTACGCGGGCGTCAACGAACAGGCTGGCATCAATGCGGGCGATGGCGGGTTCAACATCAACGTCAAGGGCAACACGGACCTGACGGGCGGCGTGATCTCAAGCACGGCCGACGCGTCGAACAACAGCCTGACGACCGGCACGCTCACGTTCAGCGATATCCAGAACCAGTCCCACTACAGCGCGAACAGCAACGGCATCAGTGCGGGCGTGGGCTTCGGTGGTAACACCGGCAAGGCGGTTGGCCCCGGCTCGGTGAGCGGCCATCCAGGCGTGTCGCCGATGATTTCGCAGAACGAAAGCGGCGACCAGAGCGCAACGACGCGCAGCGCGATCAGCGCGGGCACGATCAACGTGACGAACGGCGCGGGCCAGACGCAGGACGTGGCGAACCTGTCGCGCGATACAACAAACACGAACGGCACGGTTGCAAAAACGCCGGACGTGAACGCGATCCTGTCGCAGCAGGCCGACACGATGCAGGCTGCACAGGCGGCGGGTCAGACGGTGTCGCAAGGTATCGGCGCGTATGCGGACATGAAGCGTGACGACGCGCTCGACGCAGCAAAAACCGCCTACAAGAACGGCGACCTTGACGGCATGGCGGCTGCGCTGGCCGACTTCGATTCGTGGAGTGAGGGAGGCGATGCCAGAGCGGGCCTCCACTTCGCGGGCGGTGCGCTGATCGGCGGCCTGGGTGGCGGTGCGTTCGGTGCGGTGGGCGGCGCAGCAGGCGCGGCGATTTCTTCGAAGCTGGCTGACCAGATGAAGGGGCTCAGCGATTCGGTATCGGGCGCGACCGGTTCGTCGCTGCTCGGCAATCTGGCGGGGAATATTGCGTCGGGTCTTGCGGGCGCAGCGGTTGGTGGCACGGCGGGCGCGGCGATGGCATCGAACGTGAACCTGTACAACGCCGCGAACGACAAGAACGACACCGAGGCGAAGAAGGAGGCGCAGGAACTGAAGCAGGCGCTCGACAAGGAGCGCGCGATGCTGGGGCAGGCAGGTGCCAAAGTGCCAGCGGGTACCCAGGCCGCGACCGTGCCTTCGACACCGCTGGCTGCGGCGGCGGCAGCGGCCGGCAAGGGGGCGAAGGCCACAAACACGTCTGGCGATGCCGCACGGCTCGTGGGGCAAGGTCGCGAAACATCTGTCGCCAACATCGTCAATGGTTCAATATCAGGCGAGCAGGTTGCTGTCCCAGGGCTTGGCTCCACGGATATTGACGTCGTCGCGGCGAACGGTAATCTAATTGCTGTGGGTGGTCCGGCGAAAGCGAATAATCTCGGAAAGTTGGGGCAGGAGCTTCGTATCTACCAGACGATCGCTGATCAACGCGGGGTATCCGCACAAGCCTACTTCGCCGAGGGTACACCTCAGTCGGCAATCAACCTTGCAACAAAAATACTTGGTGAAGGTAACGTCAAGATTATTCCCGGGAGCAAATGATGGCGAAGCCTGTATGTCGAGTACTGATTCCCGAAACTTTGGAGCAAGCATTCCTCTTTGTCGTTGCCTTGCTGGACGGCCTAGGTCTGACGCTTACGAATCCAGACAGCTCAAAGATAACTACATGGACCGATGACGGGGACCAAGTAGAAATCGCTACCGGGAAGGTGCTCTCGGAAGTGCTCTCGGGGTCTCTGCGTAACGTCCAATTCTGGAGAAGCGCGAGTGAAGACGTTTTTGTTGCATGGGAGAATGCTCAAGGTCAATGTACTTTCACAATTTACCTTGATGGCTTGGATTCCGCTTTCGCGGTAGCGCTGACTGCGAAGTTCGCGGAGTCGGTATTGACGAAGTTTCGGTCTGGTTACGTTGATGGTCAGGCGTTCGCTGTTGAGTTTGAATAACGGTGGCATTTGTCCCGTCATTGTGATTTAACGTCCACGCCAAGTAGAAAATTCGGGGTGTGATCTTCCGGTCACACTCTCCTTGCTCACTTATACATGAAACTCCAAAAAAGGCTGGCGGCTCTGCCGCTCACAGCCCTGATAACGCTCGCCCATGCGCAGCAGACGCCGACGCCCACACCAGCGGACAAAGCAGCAGCGGCGCGCGCCAACGCTGAGCAGAACCAGCAGGTCGAGCAGCAACGCAATGCACAGGAACGCGAAGCGACGGTTAATGCGCCCTCGGTGCGCTCGGCGGTTGAGCGCGCCTCTGGCTGGTCTGATCTGCCGGCTGAAACGCCGTGCTTCCGCATTGACTCGTTCGTGCTTGACGTGCCAGTGACGCTCCCTGATGCCGTGCGCTCACAAGGCGCATCCGCATTGCCGCTCGACCGCTTCGCGTTTGCCCGCGAATGGCTCGACCACTACACGGGGCAATGCGTGGGCAAGGCAGGACTCGACACGCTCACGAAGGGACTGCAACAGGTCATCCTGAGCCGGGGCTACATCACCACGCGCGTGCTGCTGCCCGAGCAGGACCTCTCTACCGGCGCACTGAAGTTCGCGCTGGTGCCGGGTGTCGTGCGTGCGATCCGCTTCGCCGAACCTGCTACGCGCGGCACATGGAAAACCGCCTTCCCGGCCCGCGAGGGTGACCTGCTGAACCTGCGCGACCTCGAACAGGGACTCGAACAGATGAAGCGCGTCAGCAGCCAGGACGTGGACATGAAAATCGAGCCAACTGATGTACCTGGCGAAAGCGACATTGTCGTCACGGTAAAGCGCGTGAAGCCGTGGACAGTGGTCGCCTCGGTGGACAACTCGGGCACACGCGCGACCGGCAAGCTCCAGGGCAACCTGAGCCTGGGTATCGACAATCCGCTCGGGCTGAACGACGTTTTCAACGCCGATGTGAGTCAGGACCTCGAATTCGGCGACAAAGGCCTCGGCTCGCACGGCTGGAACGGTTTCTACTCGATTCCGTGGGGTTACTGGACTGGCACGCTGTCGGCCTATACGAACACGTACTATCAGCAGATCGCAGGCGTCAACACGACTTTCGTGTCGAGCGGCAATTCTCAGACGGTTGATTTGAAACTGGCGCGGGTCCTGATGCGCAGCCAGAACAACGTACTCGGCGCGCAGTTCAGGCTCACGAAGCGCTTCGGTGAAAGCTTTATTGAAGACACCGCTATCCCGCAGCAGCGGCGCAACAACACATTCATCGAGGCGGGACTGACCGACCGTCACTACTTCGGCGCATCGCAGTTCGACGGCAGTCTCGCGTACCGTCAGGGTGTGGGCGGACTTGGAGCGACACCAGACTTCTACGAGAATGGCCCGACCTACCGCTTTCGCATGGCCGTCCTCGACGCGAACCTGTCGGTGCCGTTCCAGATTGCGAACCAGCCGCTACGCTACGTCACAAGCGTTCACGGACAGTTCACCAACAACACGCTCAACTACATCGATGACCTGACCATCGGCAGCCGCTACACGGTGCGCGGCTTCGACGGCGAAACGATGCTGGCCGCCGAGCGCGGTTTCTTCTGGCGCAATGAGCTTCAGTTACCCATCGGCTCGACGGGCCAGTCTCTGTATGCGGGTATCGACTACGGCCGCGTGTTCGGGCCGAACACCGCATTTCTCGCCGGTACCCAACTCGCGGGCGCGGTGATCGGTGTGCGCGGCAGCGGATCGGCAAAGGTCGGTGCGCTCGCCTATGACCTTTTTGCAGGTACGCCGGTCTATAAACCGTCGGGCTTTCCAACTGCACGCGTGACGCTGGGCTTCCAGTTGACGGCGCAGTTCTGACAGACCGTCTGCGCCGTTTCCGCGCAGTCGTCGCAACTTCCCCACCTGCTCCCCACGGGACGCGTTTTGACGGACGCAGCGACCGGCCAAATCGCTGGAAGCCTTATGGGACAAGGCTTGTAGGGTATACGGGTTTACTCTTATAATGCCCCTGTGCGGGGCGGCACCTACTTTCTTTGCTGCTGCAAAGAAAGTAGGCAAAGAAGACAGCTAAAACCGTCAGCTCATAAGCGGGTCCCCTGGCTTGGTTGGGGCAGTGGTGCATCTGGAATCCGTGCCCCCGCACATTCCCCGTTCGTGACAAAGCCATCATCCCTCCCACTCCGCACTACGTGCGTCGCGGACGGGTCCGCCTGGGAAACCGGCGGGCTTGCCCGCGCAGCGGGAGCCCTCGGCTCCGCCTCGGCGACACGCCGAAATGACCAGTGGTTTTGGAGCGGGGATTCGGCGCGCGGAGCGCCGCCGGAAGAATGACTGCCTTGCCACGAACGCGGAATGTGCGGGAGCACGGATTCCAGATGCACCACTACCTTGTGTGGACCGAGGGACCCGCTTAAGAGTTAGCGGTTTGAGCTGTCTTCTTTGCCTACTTTCTTTGCAGCAGCAAAGAAAGTAGGTGCCGCCCCGCACAGGGGCAACGCTAATAGACCGATAACAAAGCAAGGAAAGGCCAACACTCTGGGAAGAACGAAAGGCCCATCCCGCAGCGATATCACCCCTTCACCCGCTTCTCTTCAACATCCGGCAGCAAAACAGTCAACACCCCAATCAACGGCAAGAACGAACAAACCTTATAAACAAACCCAATACTGGTAGCGTCAGCCAACTGCCCAAGCACTGCGGCGCCAACGCCGCCAAGCCCAAAGGCAAAACCAAAGAACAACCCGGCAACCATCCCCACCTTCCCAGGAATCAATTCCTGCGCATAAACAAGAATCGCCGAGAACGCGGAAGCGAGCACCACCCCGATCACAACAGTCAGCAACCCGGTCCAGAACAGATTCGCATACGGCAGCAGCAGCGTGAAAGGCGCGACGCCAAGAATCGACACCCAGATCACATATTTACGCCCGATCTTGTCGCCAATCGGCCCGCCGATCACCGTCCCCGCCGCGACCGCCGCGAGGAACACGAACAGATGAATCTGCGCGGCCTGCACCGACAGATGGAACTTGTCGATCAGATAGAACGTGAAATAGCTGTTGATGCTCGCGAGGTAGAAGTACTTGGAGAACACCAGCAGCACCAGCACGCTCATCGCGAGGATGATCTTGTTACGCGGCAGCGCCGCCTGCGCCGCGTGGCCGCGTGCCTTCCTGACCGACGGATGCCGCTTGTACCAGCGGCCGATCTGCGTGAGCACGACGATCGCCACGAGCGCCGCCGCCGAGAACCACGCAATGCTGCGCTGGCCATGCGGAATCACGATCAGCGCGGCCAGCAGCGGCCCGAGCGACGAACCCGCATTGCCGCCGACCTGGAACAGCGACTGCGCGAGACCGTGACGGCCGCCCGACGCCATCCGCGCGACCCGCGACGACTCCGGATGAAACACCGACGAGCCGCAGCCGACCAGCGCCGCGGCGACCAGCAGCACGCTGAAGTTCGGCGCAACCGACATCAGCAGCAGACCAGCAAGCGTGAAGCCCATGCCGACCGGCAGCGAGTACGGCTTCGGATGCTTGTCGGTATAGCTGCCGACGAGCGGCTGCAGCAGCGACGCGGTGATCTGATAGGTCAGCGTGATCAGACCGATCTGCCCGAACGACAACGAAAAGTTGTCCTTGAACATCGGGTAGATGGCGAGGATCAGCGACTGGATCATGTCGTTGAGCAGGTGCGAAAAGCTGATTGCACCAAGCACGGAATACACGGTGCGCTGCACCTTGGCGGCCGCCGGCGCGGCGGTGACCGGGGAGGCGCTCGCCCCCGTGGCGGATGCGCCGGCGAGGGCGCTTTTATCGAGGCTGGTTTCCATACGCGAGCAGAAGAAGATCAGGCAAATGTGAGAAAAAATCGGCGCTGGAACCGGTGCGGCAGCGCGCTTCGTAGGCGCGTTCCGCAAACCGCTGCGTCATTTGGTCGCGGCACCCGGCGTTTTGACTATTCAGCCGAAGTTTAATGTGGCCGGAGTGAATTGTAAGGACAAGTTTTGTCGCGAATCGGACATGGGGCCGGATGACTTCGCTTTCGCTGACGAATGGCGAATCGTCTGCTCTGCGCTGTCGAGGCATTTTTGGCGGGTTTTTGTCTGCGGTATAAAGCGCTCGCGAATGCGCGGCTCACGAAGCGGCGCGTCGAACATGGGATCGGGAACGGCCGGCGGGGCACGACCCGCCGTCGTCTGATCGCGCGACATTCAAGATCGCGCGGCAGGCTGCCGTAGACCCGGAGAGACAAGCGGGGACGCCGGAACCGACCTTTCCGGCGCGTCGACACGTGGGGATTGGGGACTATGGAAGCAGTGGCACACAGCGCGGCGGCAACGAAGTTCAACGGCCTGTCGGTAAAGGCGACGCTGCGGATCGCGTTCGCGATCCTGCTCGCCGGCACACTGCTGATCGGCGTGTTTTCGCTGCTGCAGATCGGCCGGCTGAACGCGTCCACGCAATCGATCTACGACCAGGGCCACGTCGCGAGCCGCGCCGCCGAGGAAGCGCGCGGCCACATGCTGCGCGCGAGCCGCGCGCAAAAAATGCTGCTGACCGCGACCACCGCGAAGGAGCGCGATGAACTCGGCGCCGACATCGAGCGCGGCCTCGCCGGCCTGAACGAGCAACTGCGCACGCTGCAACAGTACGTCGATCCGTCCGACGCGAAGGCGGTCGCCGCGCAGAAGGCGTTCGCCGCGGCGATTGGAACCTGGAGCACCCATCTGCGCGACTTCGTCACGCTCGTGAAAGCGCAGCCGCTCGATCTGTCGCAGATGAACTGGCAGGTCGGCACGCAGGACGTGTCGCTGCTCGTCGAAACCGGCAAGCTCGAAAAGCTCGTCGACGAACTCGTCACCCAGCGCGGCACCGCCGCGAAGGCGACGATCGACGCGTCCGGCTTCATCTACCAGTCGTCGTTCGTGATGATCGCGGTGATGACGCTCGCACTGATCGTGCTCGCGTTCGGCATCGCGGCGTGGGTCGTGCGGCGGCTCACCGCGCAGCTCGGCGGCGAGCCCGCGTACGCGAAGGAAATCGCGCGCCGCATTGCCGCGGGCGATCTGTCGAACCGCATTACGCTCGGCGGCAAGGACCGTTCGAGCATGCTGTTCGCGCTGTCCGACATGCAAAGCGGACTCGCGACGACGGTCGCCGACATCGCGTCGAGCGCCGATGCGATCGCAACCGCGTCCGGACAGATTTCGATGGGCAACCTGGACCTGTCGCAACGCACCGAACAGCAGGCGCTCGCGCTCGAGCGCACCGCGAGCAGCATGGAACAGCTGACGTCGACGGTGCGTCAGAACGCCGACAACGCGAAGCAGGCGAGCACGCTCGCGAACAACGCGTCGGAGATCGCCGAGCAGGGCGGCGCGGTCGTGAGCCGCGTGGTCGCGACGATGAACGACATCAACGACAGCGCGCACAGCATCGGCGACATCATCGGCGTGATCGAGGGAATCGCATTCCAGACCAACATCCTCGCGCTGAACGCGGCCGTCGAGGCGGCGCGCGCGGGCGAGGAGGGGCGCGGCTTTTCGGTGGTGGCGGCGGAAGTGCGCAATCTCGCCCAACGGAGTGCTGCGGCCGCGAAGGAGATCAAGGGCTTGATCCAGACGTCGGTCGAGCGCGTCGGCAACGGCTCGACGCTCGCCGCGGACGCCGGTCAGACGATGGACGAAGTCGTCAAGGCCGTGAAGCGCGTGACCGACATCATCGGCGAGATTTCGGCGGCGTCGTCCGAGCAGAGCGCCGGTATCGAGGCGATCAATCTCGCGGTCACGCAGATGGACGCGGGCACGCAGCAGAACGCGGCGCTGGTGGAGGAGGCCACCGCCGCCGCCCGCTCGCTCGACGATCAGGCACGCGGGCTGAAGGCGATGGTGGGGCAGTTCCGGCTGTAAAAAGCGGCGCGGTGGGAACTGGGGGCCGTTTCTGGCCCGACGACTACCATGCAGGTCGTGCCCGCCGCCAGCATCAGATCGGCCGGCACCGAGTCGATCTTCACGCGCACAGGCACGCGTTGCGCGAGGCACTTCGGCCGGATCGCTGACGCGCACGTGCGGCAGCCTGGCTTCCTCGAAATAGCCATACACCCCAACGAGTGACTATCGAAGATCGCGAGCTTCGCGGCGCCGGCGGTCGCATAGTCGCAGCTGAACACCGCGAGGTTCATCGAAAGCCGATTTTGGGCGGTCGCCCATGTACGGACTGCCTGTCGCACGGTAATTATCTGACTCTGTCAACTCCGGCAGCGACTTCAGATAGACCAACGACACACCTATGTCCCTGTCCGTATTTGAGATGCACTCCGTGGAGCTGTTCTGCCAGCGGCCACTGGGTGCCTGTTACGTCATCTGCGACGAATGGCGCTATAAGGCGTCCCTCGGCAAGGCCGCGGACCTTCCGAAGGCCAGGGCGGAGACCCGGGAATTTCTTGAGATTGCCGAACTAAATCACAGGAAGTGGGAGCAGGACCGGAAGTTGGTCAGGAATCTCCTTGACAGTCACTGGCTGTTTTTTCATAACGTGCGGGACCGTAACCCTGACACCGATGGATGGTGGGTTATCGTGGCTCTTCTCGAAGAGGTTCGCCGGGGCAAACTGCTTGCCATTAGAGGTCCGCGTAATAGCCTGTTTCCGTCACCCTACAGCAGCACGCCGTTAAGGAATCCCGTAGCGAGGACCGGCAGTCATCCGGACGGCGAACCCATTCTGTCCGTCGAGTATGATCCGGCCACCTGGCAAGCCCAGTTAGCCGCTGCGCGCGCAGCCAGGGCGACACCGCCACACATCGAGATACCACAGGCACTGACCAAGGCGCAGCGGTGGCAGACGCGCAAGGCGCTGATTGCGGCGGGAAATGCGGCCATGTCCGGGCGCGTGCGGACGGCGGCTGAACGGCTCGCACGCAACAATGTCGCGGTGGAGAAGGCCAGACTCTCCGATCATGTCTACGAGCCGTCCGGGCCAGTGCCCGAAGGGTGGGCGAACCGCAGCGGGAATATGGGATTGCTACGGCAGTACGGCTTGAAGCCAAAAGACCTGGAAATCGAAGACTCGAATTTCAGGGCGCAGCTATACGAACCGGATGCGGCGGTCTTCGGTGCCGACATGAATCCGACACTCGCCTTCAAGGGAACCGAAATGACGAGCCTGAGCGACTGGTCGAACAACTTCAACCAGAGCGTGGATATGAAGTCGCCTTACTATAGGCGAGCCGTAAATATTGGGGAAAAGCTGCGCGATAGTCGCTCGCCAATTGATATTGCCGGACACTCGCTAGGTGGCGGTCTGTGTTCTGCCGCTTCTTTGGCCAGCGGCAAGGACTGCTGGAGCTTCAATGCCGCCGGTCTGCACCCGGAGACGGTCGAACACTACGGCGGCCAGGTCACGCCATCGAACATCAATGCCTACCATGTGAACGGCGACATTCTGACCGTCGCACAGACGTGGACTCCCCTGCCCGGTGCAGTCGGAACTCCCTATCTCCTTCCCGGCAGCGGCTCGCCCGTGTCGCGGCACTTCATCACGCAGGCAATTGACGGCATCGAGCAGCAGAAGGCGGAGGACATCTCCGTACTTGAAACACTGTCATAGCGAGGCTGAAAGCGATGAAAACACTCAGCCGAATCCTTATCCTGCCGGTGCTGTTACTGGCGCTATCCCCTGTGGTTCATGCAATGAAAAAATTTCCCGCCACTGATTTCTTTAGCGGCCCGCAACTCGAACTGGCGCAGGCCATCGAACGCGGCGACATGGAGCAGGTCCGGCGACTGGCACCGAAGACGGATCTGAACACGCCTGGGCGCAAGAACATGACGATGCTGTTTTTTGCGTTTCAGGAAGCATTGCAGCGCGACCCGCATCGGCTTGCGGTTGCGTCGCAGGTGGTGAGGGCCGGGGCTGATCCCTTGCAGGCTGTACCGGATTTTGGCAGCCCCCTCGGGGTCCTGCTCAACAGCTCCCACCCGGAATTCCTGAGCGCGATGCTGGACGGGGGCGTTGATCCTAATCTGGTCTACAAGGGAGATCCACTAATTTTCTTTGTTGCAGGAGAGTCGACATCTGGCTCACTCGAACTGCTGGTGGAGCGTGGCGCAGATGTGAACCGGCGCGATTCGTTGCGTAATTCAGTGCTGTATGAGGCGCTGGCAAATCGCGCGCTAGATCAGATTGACTACTTGCTGGATCATGGGGCGAATCCCAACACCTACGATATCAAAGGCCTGTCGTTTCCTCAGGCGCTATCAACGCGCATTGCCGATAACGCATCCGCGCCGAATTCCCCGACCTACATAAAGCTAATCGAGATTCGGGATCGCATCATCAGGATGGGCGTGAAATGGCCCCCGGAGACACCGGCACAGATACGGGCGCGCTGGGGGGCAAACGCACCGCGGTGGCTCGATGACCGCAAGCTTCCGCTGCCTTGAATAACGAGGCTGAAAGCGATGAAAACACTCAGCCGAATCCTGATCGTGCTGGTGCTGTTACTGGCGCTATCCCCAGTGGTTCATGCAATGAGAAAATTTCCCGCCACTGATTTTTTTAGCGGCCCGCAACTCGAACTGGCGCAGGCCATCGAGCGAGGTGACATGGAGCAGGTCAGGCGGCTGGCACCAAAGGCGGACCTGAACACGCCTGGACGCAAGAACATGACGATGCTGTTTTTTGCGTTCCAGGAGGCATTGCAGCTCGACCCGCATCGGCTTGCGGTTATGTCGGAGGTGGTGAAGGCCGGAGCCGATCCCTTGCAGGAAGTGCCGGATTTTGGTGACCCGCTCGGGGTCATGCTCAACAGCGCGCAACCGGAATTCCTGCGTGCGATGCTGGACGGCGGTGTTGATCCCAACACCATGATCGAGGGCCGCAGACCCATCGTTTTCTTTGTTACAAGCGATCGCAAATTGGGCTCACTCCAGTTGCTGGTGGAGCGTGGCGCGGATGTGGACCAGCGCGATTCGTTGCGCAACACATCTCTCTACGAAGCGCTAACTGGCTATGACACCGGGGCAGTCAATTACCTTCTCGATCACGGAGCAAACCCGAACACTTACAACATCAATGGAATCTCGTTTCCGAGACAATTGGAATCGCAAATGGAACATGTAGGCCCCACCTCCGAATCAGGTGTCAAACTGGTCGAAATCCGGGACCGCATCATCAGGATGGGCGTGAAATGGCCCCCGGAGACTCCGGCGCAGATACGGGCTCGTTGGGGAGCCAATCCTCCGCGCCGGCTCGATGACAGCAAGCTTCCGCTGCCTTGACGCAGCTACACGCTGGCGAGAGGTTAGAAGTTCTTAACCGCCTCGCATACGACAAGGCGGATAGGGCTGAAGGCGAAGATGAGACAGTTCCGGCTATAAAAAACGATGCGCTCGTCAGCTCGCGTTGGCCGACGCGAAGTGGGAGTTGGAACCCGTCCCCGGCCGCACTACCACCGTGCAGGTCGTGCCCGCCGCCAGCATCACATCGGCCGGCACCGAGTCGATTTTCACGCGCACCGGCACGCGTTGCGCGAGGCGCACCCAGTTGAAGGTCGGATTCACGTCCGCAAGCAGCTCGTGGCTTTGCGGATTGTCGCGGTCGTAAATGCCGCGTGAGATGCTCTCCACATGGCCTTGCAGCGTGCCGCCGCTCATCAGCCGCACTTCGGCCTGATCGCCGATGCGCACGTGCGGCAGCTTGGTTTCCTCGAAATAGCCATACACCCAGAACGAACGACTATCGACGATCGCGAGCTTCGCGGCGCCGGCGGTCGCATAGTCGCCGCGGAACACCGAGAGGTTGGTCACGTAGCCATCGACCGGCGACACGACGCGCGTGCGCTCGAGGTTCAGCTTCGCGGCGTCGAGCGCGGCGAGCGCCTGCTGATAGGCGGCATCGGCGGCGGACGCGGTATGCGTCGCGTTTTCGCGGGCCTCCTTCGACACCACCTGCGAATCCATGTCGGCACGCCGTTGCGCGTCGTCGCGCTTCATCTGCAATTCGGCCTTGCGCGCGGCCACCGCGGCCTGCGCCTGCTCCACCGCGATCTGATAATGCGACGGATCGATCTGCATCAGCAGCTCGCCCTTCTTCACGAACTGGTTGTCCTTGACCGGCAGATCGACGATCGCGCCCGACACGTCCGGCGCGACGTTGACGATCTCGGCGCGTACGCGGCCGTCGCGCGTCCACGGTTCGTCCATGTAATGGACCCACAGCACGCGGCCAATCAGGATCGCGACGATGAAAATGACGGCTGTCGCGATGAAGCCCACAAGATTTCGGATGGTCATGTTTCGACTCTGATCAACGATAAACGGCGAGGCCGAGAAGGCCGCACACGGACACGAGCAAGCTCGCCCGGAACAGGGAGGGATGCCACACCACGCGATAGAGGCCCGTATAGGCGATCACGCGATCGAGTAGCCAGGTCAGCGCGGCGCCCGCGATGAACAGCAGCAGAATGGCCGGCACATAGGCATCTAGCACGGCGATATCACGCGGCATGAGGAGCTCCTTCTTCTGAGGTGTCCGCGCGCGCGCCGATCGCCGAGGCGAGCGGCGACTGCGGATCGAGCAGCGCGGTACGAATGAAATGCAGTTGACTGAGGATGCGCAGCAGCTGATGGCGTTCTTCGCGCGATGGCGTGAAGCCGGCCATCAACTGCTGTACTTGCGCGATCGCGTCGGCGGTCGCCGCGAGAGCGCGCGCGAATTGCTGTTCCCGCGGCCGCTCGAACAGCGCCGCGAGCGCATCGCGCAGCGCACGCAGTGCGACGCGCCACGGTGCCGCCTTGTGGTAGCGCGGCTCGTTGGGCAGCGTCGCGATTTCGCGGCGCAGGTCGATCACCGCGTTGCCGACCTCCAACACCGAAAACAGCCAGCGCAGCGTGTCGCGCTTCGTTTCGGGCTCGTTCTGCGACAGCGAGTTGATCTGGAACATCAGATCGCGCGCGCCGCTCTCGAAGCGCGAGCGCACGCGCGCAAGACTCGCGCGGCCAGCCAGCACCACCTGGCGGCGCAGGTCGACGAGCAGGCGGTTGCGCAGCCACGGCGTGGAGGGCGGCAGCAGCACCGCGAAAGCGATCGACGCCACCAGCATCGACAGCACCAGCGCGAGCGCGTCGTTCATGAACGAGCTCGGGTCGTAGTGAATCACGTTGTCGGGGCCGGCGAGGAAGCAGAAGAAGATGCAATAGCCGACGCCGTAGCCCGCGAGCTTCGCACGCGTGGTCATGAACACGCCGAGCAGCAGGAACGGCGTGAGCGCGACGCACAGCATCACGAAGCCGTCGATGTGCGGATAGACGCCGAACACCGCGGTCATGCCCATCAGCGTTGCGAGCACCGTGCCGCCGGCCATCTGGAACGCGGTGCGCTTCGGGTCCGGCGACGACGACGCGAGCGCGCACACGGCCGCCGCGTCCAGCGTCAGCGTCGAGCCGCTCGGCCACGCGGTCGCGATCCAGAACGCGCCGAGCACCAGCATCACGATGGCTGCGCGCAGGCCCGCGACGCCGGCCGCGATCGCGTTGGTTTTCGGTTCGTAGCGCTCGATCCAGCGTTCGCGCGCGTGCGTGTCGACCGCGAGCGACGCGTAGGTCGCCGCGTACGCGTGCAGGTCGTCGATGAAGCGGTACAGCAGTTCGGCGCCCGTGTCGAAATCGAGCAACGGCGCGTCGGGATGCGTTTCGAGCTCGTCGCGCGTCGCGCGCACGCGTTTCGGCAATTCGCTCCTGTAGGTGTCGAGCTGCGCCGCGGCGTGCGCGGCGTCGACCGCGCTCAGCACCGGCTCGCCCGACTTCGCGAGCAACGGCGCGATCTCCTTGAAGTACGGCTCGAGAGCGTCGATCGCAATCGACGCGCCGTGGGTGCCGTTCTCGCGCAGACGGTTCATCAGCTGATGCAGCGCGTGAAAGCGCGTCGACGCGGTCATGAACTCGCTGTTCAGACGCGCGAGGCGCCCGCCGCGCATCCGCGAATCGGGACCTTCGAACATGGCGATGCTGCGCGCGGCCTCGAAGCCGACGATGTCGGCGACGAAGCGCGCATTGGTCGCCTCGATCTGCGCGCGGTCGTTGCGGCCGGCCAGCGACGCCGACACGTATTCGACGAAGGCCGAGAAGCGCGCGCGCACAGTGCTGCGCATCTGCTGGCCGGCGAATTGCGGAAACACGAGGCCGCTTACCGCGCCCGCGCAGATGATGCCGATCACGACTTCGGCGACCCGCGTGAGCGCGCTGAGAAACGCGCCGTCCGGATGCTGCCACGCCGGGATGCCGATCAGCGCGGCCGTGTAGCCGGCCAGCACGAAGCCGTACGAACGGAAGTTGCGATTGCGCGCGGCGCCGGCAGTGCAGATGCCGACCCAGATCGCGGTCGTAATCAGAAACAGCTCCGGCTGCTGCGCGAACAGGCCGATCAGCGCGAGCATCACGACCAGACCGACCAGCGTGCCGCAGATCCGGTAGAAGCTCTTCGCGAACACGGCGCCGCTTTGCGGCTGCATCACGATGAACACGGTGGTCATCGCGGTGCGCGGCTGCGGCAGATCGAGTTTCATCGCGATGCCGAGCGCGAGGAAACACGCGGCGAGCGATTTGAACAGGTACATCCACACGAGGCCGTCGGTGCGCGCCCAGTGGGCGGCGGCTTCGTAGAGTGCGGCGAACGACGCGTGGCGCGCGGTCGACGGGGAGGGCGACGAGGACATGGCCTTTCTTACTCGGACGCGGGCGCGTTCGGGGCGCGCGAGGCGGTGGTGGCGGTGGTGACTGCGATCGTCCTGGCGTTGGCATTCGCATCCGCCTTTGCCTTCGCCGTGCCGGAATCCGCCGAGCCGCTCTTGCCTTCGTTGCTGCCCTTGCCATGCGCCGGCAACGTTTCGTTATCCCGCGGACCGTTGGCCGGATCGTCGAGACCGCCGCCGAGCGCCGTCATCAGCGACGCATGCGCGCCAAGACGCTCGGCCTGCACCTTGGCGACGCCTTCCTGCGCACGCAGCAACTGGTTTTGCGCGACCAGCACGTTCAGATAGTCGGTCAAGCCGCGCCGGAAACCCTCGCGCGACAGATCATAGTTCCTGCGCGCGGCAGCGACCGAGCGGTCGGCGTCGTCGGCCTGGGTGGTCAGCGAACGGATGCGGATCACCTGGTCGGAAATGTCCTTCAGCGCGGTGACGATCGACTGGTTGTAGCGCTCGACCGCTTCGTCGTAGCCCGCCGACGCGGCGCCGAGCTGCGAGCGCAGCCGGCCGCCGTCGAAGATCGGCAGCGTCAGCGCGGGGCCCACGCTCCAGCTATGTGACGGACTCTTCAGGAACTGGAACAGCGGCCCCATCGCCGCATAGCCGCCGATCGACGCGAGCAGGTTGATGTCCGGATAGAACCCGGCCTTGGCGACGTCGATGCCGCGCGCCTGTGCGGCGACCGTCCAGCGCGCCGCGACCACGTCGGGGCGGTGGCCGATCAGATCCGCGGGCAGCGCGGCCGGCAAACCGGCGGGCGCGGCGAGCGACAACGTCGGGCGCTGGATCGCGTCGCCGGCGCCTGGACCCTTGCCCGCGAGCGCGGCCAACTGATTGCGGCCGAGCGCGATCTTTTCCTCGATCGCGTCGATCTGGCGCTCGTACTCGGGCATCGGCGTTTCGGCCTGGCTCACTTCGAGCTGCGTGCCGATGCCGCCCCTCAGGCGCCGGTTCGCGAGGTCGACGATTTGCTGCTGTTGTTGCAGCGTGGCCTTCGCGATATCGAGCAGCGCGTAGTTCAGCGACATTTCGATATAGGTGCGCACGACGTTCGCTTGCAGTTCGAGCTGCGCGGCGCGCGCGTCGGCGGCGCTCGCGTGTGCGAGGTCGAGCGCGCGCTCGGCGGCGTTCTTGTCCTTGCCCCAGAAGTCGAGGTGATAGGCGAGGGCGAGGGTACCGGTGTTGTTCCACGACTGCTCGCCGGCGAGCGGCCCCGGCCCGTAGAACACATTGTCGGGCCATTGCTCGCGCTGGATCGACAGGCTGCCGTGGACTTGCGGCGCGAGCGCGGAGCGCGCGACACCGGCCATCGACGCCGCCTCGCGCACGCGCGCCTGGGCGACCGCGAGACTCGGATTGCCGGCCTGTGCGTCCGCGATCCACCGGTTCAGCTGCGGATCGTCATAGGCGCGCCACCAGTCGGCGGCGGGCCACTGCGCATCGGCGTTGGCGGCGCGAATCGCGTTGCCGGCGTCGAGCGATGAAGGATTGATCGTGCGCGTTTGCGGCGCCACGCCCCCGGTACTTGCGCATCCGGCGATTGTTAATAGGATCGTAAGAACCGAGGCTGCGGCGATCCCTTTGTGTACCGGAGACTGCACGATTTCCTCCAAATTTGACTATAGAACCTTGTGCGCAATTATATTTTTCGATCAATTGCGGAATAACCGGTAAAGATGCAAGGCATTTTTACGGGACATGAGATAATGGCCATTGCTGATCGTGTAACAATCGCTGCCGATTTTTCGCAACTGTGCTGCATGGGATCGGAGCAAGGGCTAGAGCGCAAACTCCGGTCGACAGAGGATAGGTATGGACACGCTTCAAAACATGCGCGTATTCGTCCGCGTCGTCGAAGCGGGCAGCTTCACGGGCGCCGCGCAACATCTGAATACGACGACGGCCTACGCGTCGCGCGCGGTTTCCGATCTGGAAGCGCATCTGCGCACGCGGCTGTTGAACCGGACCACGCGCCGCATCGCGCTGACCGAGGCGGGCGAGCGCTATCTGCAGCGCTGCGAGCAGATCCTCGCGTACGTGGATCAGGCGGAGGCCGAGGCGAGCGACGCGCACGCGCGCCCGTCCGGCAAGCTGAAGGTTCACGCGATGACGAGCTTCGGCCAGCACTACGTGGTGCCGGCCGTGAGCCGTTACCAGCAGCGCTACCCGGACGTGCATGTCGAACTGACGCTCGCGCAGCGCATGCCGGATCTGCTCGACGAAGGCTTCGACGTGTCGCTGACGCTCGCCACCGTCCTGCCGGACTCGGGGCTCGTGTCGCAGCGCATTGGCAGCGCGTTCAGCATTGCGTGCGCGTCGCCTGCGTATCTCGAGCGGCGCGGCGTGCCGCAAACGCCCGCGGACCTCGCGCAGCACACCTGCCTGCAGATGGTGACGCCGGTGTACCCGCCCGACAAATGGACCTTCGACGGCCCGAACGGCGAGGAAGTCGTGTCGCTCGGTTCGGCGACGTTCCAGGTGAACGTGGCCGAGGCGATGGTCGTGGCTGTCGCCCAGGGCATGGGCATCGCGCTGATTCCGATCTACTCGGCGATCAGTGGTTTGCGCAGCGGTGAACTGGTGTGGCTGCTGCCCGAGTACACGTCGCAGCAGATGAATCTGTATGCGCTGTATCCGTCGCGGCAGTATCTCGATGCGAAGATCCGCACATGGGTCGAATTCCTGCGCGACGAGTTGCCCTCGACGCTGGCGGCGGATCAGGAAGAATTGCGGCAGTTCGCGCGAACCTGAACGGTCTGCTCGTCAAGCGTTGACGTTCGAGGCGCGCGCGACGTGACAGCCTGTTACACACGCGCCGCGTCGCAACATTTCTTTACTTCTGCCGCGCAGTCGATTTGTTAACGTGTCGTTCACGCGTCGCCGCTCTGGCCGGACGCGCTGGATTCGCCGCCGTTCGGCACCTCGCAACCACTGAAGGACGACACATCCATGGATACGCACCTGATGATCGGCTTGGCCGTCATGTTCGGATTGATCGGCGTCGCCGCGTCGCGCGATTTGCTGCGCCGCATGCGTGTACAGCAGCCGCGGCTCGTGCCGGTCGAAGTCGAGTCACAGGATGCGCCGCGGCCAGAGCGGTGAGCGGGCCCGCTAGAACCAGCTAGATCTCGACGACCTTGTCCCACGCAAACAGCGGATTTTCCCACTCGCGCGTGCGCCGGTCGAAATAGCCGCGCGGATTGCACACCACACGCGTGCCGTCCACCACATAGTCGAACGACGTATGCGTGTGGCCGTGAATCCACAACGCGACGGGCGCGCGCACGAGCTCCGGCAGGTGATTGACGAAGCCCGCCGACACGCGGTCCTCGGCAAAGCGCTCGGCGAGACTCAGCCGATGCGGCGCATGGTGCGTGACCACGATCGTTTGGCCGGCGAATGGTTTGGTCAGCTCGCTTTCGAGCCACGCGCGCGCATGCTGGTGCAGCGCGAGCGAATCGGCCGGCGTGAAGTCGCGCGCGGCATCGCGCGGGTCGTGCGGCCAGTTCATCTGGATCAGCCCGCGATAATCGAGCATGACGCGCCGCGCGGCGACGATCGATTCCTCGATTGCTTCGGGCGTCGCGCCGTACAGCGCAAAGTCTGTCCACAACGTCGTGCCGAGCACGCGCCAGCGCCCCTGGCTATCGACGAGCGTGGCGTTGTTCAGCACGTGCACGTTATCGACCTGTGCGGCCGCGTCGAGCGTCGCGCTCTCCAGCGCGCCGAACTCGCCGTCGTAATACTCGTGATTGCCCGGTACGTAGACGACCGGCACCGTGTCGTCGAACGCCTGCGCGGCCCAGCGCGGGCCGGCCGCGTGGTTGTGAATGTCGCCCGCCAGCACGACCAGATCCGCCTGCGCATGCGGGATCAGTTCAGGCTCGTCGTTTTCCAGATGCAGATCGGACAGCACGCGAATCTTCACGGACGCGCCTCCTGCGAAACGCCGCCGCGCCGGATCGCGGAGGCTTCAAACATTAGCGTAGCACCTTGCCCGGATTCATCAGGTTCAGCGGATCGAGCGCCTGCTTGATCGCGCGCATCATCCGCACCTCGACGTCCTGTTTGTAGTGCGCGGCTTCGTCGATCTTCAGCTGGCCAAGTCCGTGTTCCGCGCTGATGCTGCCGCGGTGCGCATTCACGCTGTCGTAGACGATCCGGTTGATCGGGCTCTGGTACTGGCGCAGAAACGCCTTCGCATCGACGCCCTCGGGCGCCTGTACGTTGTAGTGCAGATTGCCGTCGCCGAGATGGCCGAACGTGACCATGCGCGCGCCCGGCGCGGCTTGCGCGATCGCGGCATCGGTCGCTTCGATGAAGTGGCCGATGCGTGAGATCGGCACCGCGATGTCGTGCTTGATGTTCAGGCCTTCCTCGGCCTGCGCGAGCGGAATGTGCTCGCGCAGATTCCAGAACGCGCGCGACTGCGCGAGGTTTTCCGCGACCACGGCGTCTTCGACGAGACCCTGTTCGAGCGCGGTTTCCATCAGCCCCTCGAACAGCCTGCGCGCGTGCTCTTCGCTTTCGCTGTCCGACAGTTCGAGCAGCACGATTTGCGCATGCGGTTCGGCGAACGGATAACGCATCTGTTCGAAATGCCGGCCAACGAGGCGCAGGCAGAAATCCGACATCAGTTCGAAGCCGGTCAGGAGCGGCCCGGCGACGCGTTGCGTGAGCGCGAGAAAATCGAGCGCCGCATGCGGCGATGCGAGCGCGGCGAGCGCGGTCACGCGCGCGGCCGGCTGCGGATGCAGCTTCATCACCGCCGCGGTGATCAGGCCGAGCGTGCCTTCCGCGCCGATGAACAGGTCGCGCAGATCGTAGCCGGTGTTGTCCTTGCGCAGCCCGCGCAGGCCGTCCCACAGGTCGCCTTGCGGCGTCACCAGTTCGAGGCCGAGGCACAGCTCGCGCGTGGTGCCATAGCGCAGCACGCCGGTGCCGCCCGCGTTGGTCGACAGATTGCCGCCGATCGTGCAGCTGCCTTCGGCGGCGAGGCTCAGCGCAAACAGACGCCCGGCCGCTTCGGCGTGCTTCTGCACGTCGGCGAGGATCACGCCGGCTTCGACGGTGATCGTGTTGTTGTGCGGATCGATGTCGCGCACGCGATTCAGGCGACGCAGGCTGATGACCGCCTGCGCGCCGCTGGCGTCAGGTGTCGCGCCGCCTGCGAGGCCGGTGTTGCCGCCCTGCGGCACCAGCGCGACGCGATGTTCGACCGCGAGCCTGACGAGCGCGGCGGCTTGCGCGGACGTGGCCGGGCACAGCACCGCGCAGGCCGCGCCGGTGTAGCGGCGGCGCCAGTCGGTCAGAAAGGGAGCGGTGTCGTGCGGATCGGTCAGGACGTGAGCCGCGCCGATGGCGTCGCGGCAGGCGGCGAGAAAAGCGGTGTGATTCATGTGGATCGGTTGACGGTTTTGAGGCTTGGACGTCAGCGGGGCGGGGTTGGTTCGCCGGTGGTTTGCTTTGCAGCCCGCTTTGCGGCTTGCTTCGCGGCTCGTTTCGCCGCGCGCTTGAACGGCCCGACATACGCGAGCGCGCAGGCGAAGAAGACCACGGCGAGCGCCGCTTGCAGCCCGCCGAGCCGCGCTCCCAAGCCATGATCGCTCCAGCCGCGCACGACGCCTTCGGCGAAATACAGCAGGATCAGCATCGACGCCCATTGCATCGTATAGAGCCGACGTCGCCACACGCCAGGCAACGCGGAGAGCAACGGCAACGCCTTCAGCACGAGCAGCGAGCCGCCGGGCCGCAATGGCGCGAGCCACCATTCCCATGCGACCGCCAGCACGATCATCGCGACCAGTGTGAAAGCGGCGACGAGCGCGGCGGCGGCTTTGGGCTGCACGGGTGCAACGGTTGCGGCTGCCGACGTGCTTGCGAATTCCGCGCCGCTGGCGTCCCGACGGGCGTCGTGGCGTTCGGTTGGTTGCGGATGCGGGTCGTTCACGGCTTTGCGCTCAGGGCCGTTCGGACATCGACGCCGCCGTGCGCGCAACGCGCGCACCCAGCGCAATGGCCAGCGTCCGTTCGTCGGCGGAGATGCCATGGCCGGCCGTGCCCGCGCGCGCGAAATGCGACGCGCCATACGGCGTACCACCGGTTTGCGTGGTGGTCAGCGTGCTCTCCGTGTACGGAATGCCGACGATCAGCATGCCGTGATGGAGCAGTGGCAGCATCATCGACAGCAGCGTGGATTCCTGGCCGCCGTGCAGGCTGCCGGTCGACGTGAACACACAGGCCGGCTTGCCTGACAGCGCGCCGGATAGCCACTGCGGCGTGGTGCCGTCGAGAAAGTATTTGAGCGCGGCCGCCATGTTGCCGAAGCGGGTCGGTGAGCCGAGCGCGAGGCCCGCGCATTCTTCGAGGTCACGCAGCTCGACGTACGGTGGTCCTTCGGCGGGGATGTCCGGCTCGCTCGCCTCGCAGACCGTGGAAACCGCCGGTACGGTGCGCACGCGCGCCTGCATGCCGGGGACGCTGTCGACGCCGTGCGCGATCGCCAGCGCGAGCTCGCGCGTGGCGCCGTGACGGCTGTAATAAAGCACGAGAATGTCTTTCATAGGCCTCATCATTGAACGGGTATTATAGGGGTTCGGTCCGTTGCACAGGCCATTCATAGCCGTTCGGCCAGGAGGTTCGGCCAAACGCCGCAAGGGGTTCCCGCAGTCCCGTTCTGACGGTTCAGCAAGCAAGGAGGCAGGTTTGTTGGTTAGGGTGCGTTTCGATCTCGACACGCTCAAACGGCTCGCGCAATTCGCCGCGCAACGCATCGGCGAAGACCGGATTCCGCAGGTCGCGGGCAGCCTGACGTTCACCACGATGCTCGCGCTCGTGCCGCTCGCCACCGTCGCGTTTGCGCTGTTCACCGCGTTTCCGATCTTCAGCTCGTTCCAGGCGTCGCTGCAGTTTTTTCTTGCCGATCACCTGATGCCCGCGCAACTGAACGATCAGATCTTCAAGTATCTGAACCAGTTCGCGTCGAAGGCCAAAGGGCTGACAACGATCGGCATGATCATTCTGTTCGTCACCGCGGTGATGACGATGATGACCGTCGAGTCCGCGTTCAACGTGATCTGGCGCGTGCGCAAGGCGCGGCCCGTCGCGCAGCGCATCCTCGTGTACTGGGCGATCATCACGCTCGGTCCAATCCTGATCGGCGTGAGCCTGTCCATCTCGTCGTATCTGTTCACGCAATCGATGTCGTTTAGCGCCGCGCAGCGCATCACGCCGCTGATCGAATGGGCGCTCGCGAGCGCCACGCTGCCGTTCACGATGCTCGCGTTCACGATTCTTTACGTTTATTTGCCGAACTGCCGTGTCGAATGGCGCGACGCGGTGGTCGGCGGCGTGATCGCCGCGGTCGCGTTCGAGCTCGCCAAGCGCGGTTTCGGCTACTACGTGCGCCGTATTCCGACCTATACGGCGGTGTACGGCGCGTTCGCCGCGGTGCCGCTGTTCCTGGTGTGGATGTACCTCTGCTGGTTCATCACGCTGACCGGAGCGATGATCGCATCGGCGTTGCCGGCGATCCGCATCGGTCAGTTTCACCGCCCGGTGTTCTATGGCAGCAATCTGTTCGATTCGCTCGAATTGCTCGCGCGGCTGTGCGAAGCGCGTGAGGGCGGCAGACGTGGCTACACGATGCCCGAGCTTGCGCGCATGCTTCGCCGCGACAAGGATACGACGCTGATGCTGTTGCAGCGTCTCGAGGAGATCGAATGGATCGCGCGGCTGGAGGAGGACCATACCGGCCCGCACTACGTGCTGCTCGCGAACCCGGCGCAGGTGACCGTGCAGCGGCTGTACGACCTGTTCGTGATCGACCGCGCGGAGCTTACGTATCAGCTCGAACTCGACTCCACGCGGGTTGACGGCGGAATGCTGCTCGCCGCGCTCGACAACGACCAGCTGAAGGTGACGCTCGCCGCGCTCCTTGCCTCGCGCGCGGCGGCAAGGGCAGCGCGACCCGGAAACGAGCGCGCGGCGGCTTCGATGCCGCACCAGGCGGCGTGACAGGGCGGCTCGACTTCGAGCCGCGTTGGTAAAACTACAACGAAATCTTCCCCACGCAGATGTCCTTGAACATCACCCAGTCGCCCATCAGGCTGTAAAGCGGATGACGGAAGGTGGCCGGCTTGTTCTTTTCAAAGAAGAAATGGCCGACCCACGCGAAGCCATAGCCGCACACCACGGCCGCCGGCAGCCATACCCAGTTGCCGGTGGCGAGCGCCATCGCGAGAAAGCCAATGACTCCGAGCGAGCCGACGAAATGCAGCCGCCGCGATGCGATGTTGCGATGCTCGCTCAGGTAGTACGGATAAAACTCCGCGAAGCTCGCGAAGTGATCGGTATGTGCTGTATGAGCCATAGCGGCCTCCGGAGGCTGAAAAAGACAGCTTCAATCATTCTCCGGCGATCGCCTGCCTAACGCAACCTGGCCATTCGGCCGATGGCGCGGCGGGTTCGGCGTGGATATCGTCGTGATTCAGCGCCCTTCGTGCGGTGCCCGCGTGGCGAAGCTGTACAGCGCATCGAGCGTCGCGTCGGGTTGCTCGGTCATCAACGCGTGGCCCGCATCGAGCGTGACGGTGTCGACCGGCGTGCCCGCCTGCGCGAGCGCATCGGCGAGCGCTTTCGCCGCGCGCGGTGGCGTCATCGCGTCGCGGCGGCCGACGATCAGGCGCGTCGCGCAACGCACCTGCGCCGCGCGGGCGAGGCCGTCCGCATAGGTATGGCAGGCGGTGAAATCGGTGTGGAACAGATGCGGCTCGCCGCTGGCGGACACGTGCTCCATCAGCCGCTGGTTCATACCGTGCAGCCAGAAGCCGGGGCCGGGGCACGAGGGCTTCGCGGCGAGCGTCGAATGCGACCACTGGTTGACCATGTCGATCGCCTCGGGCTCGCGATTGAGCGCCGCGTCGAGCAGCGCGTCGGAGACCGTCATCGGCAGCGCGGTCGCGAGCAGCGCAAGATGCGTGGCGCGCTGCGGATAGCGGCCGGCGAAGTCGAGCGCGATCAGCGAGCCCATGCTGTGACCGGCGACGAACGCACGCGTGACGCCCACGGCATCGAGCAGCGCGGCGAGCCAGTCGGCCAGCGCGACGATGCTGGCGAGCGCGGGGCCGGCGCTGCGTCGGTGGCCCGGCAGGTCGAGCGCGAGCACGCCGAAGCCGTGATGCGCGAAATAGCGGCTTTGGAGCGCCCACACGCTGTGATCGTGCTCGGCGCCGTGGATGAACACCGCGGTCGGCAGGCCCGCGTCGAAGGGTTTGCCGCCGGTGTAGGCGTAGGCCGGTTTGCCTTGGACGGTGACGATCATGGGGACTCCGGGCGGGCGGGGGCGTTCGTGGCGGTGGGCGCCGCAGCGGCGGTTCTTTGCGCGGCCTTCAGCGCGCGCTTGAGATCGTCGATCAGGTCATCCGGATCTTCGAGGCCGATCGACAGACGGATCGTGCCTTCGGTGATACCGGCCGCGGCGAGCGCGGCGGCATCCATGCGGAAGTGCGTCGTCGATGCCGGGTGGATCACCAGCGAGCGCGCGTCGCCGACGTTCGCGAGGTGCGAGAACAGCGTCAGCGCTTCGATGAAGGCGCGCCCGGCCGCGCGGTCGCCGCGCAGGTTGAAGCTGAACACCGCTCCGGCGCCGCGCGGTAGCAGCCGCTTCGCGAGCGCGTGGTCGGGATGCGTCGGCAGCTCGGGATAGGCAACCGATTCGACCACCGCATGAGCGGCGAGAAACTCGACCACGCGGCGTGTGTTGGCGACGTGCCGCTCCATGCGCAACGGCAGCGTCTCGATGCCTTGCAGCAGTTGCCACGCGGCCTGCGGATGCAGGCACGCGCCGAAATCGCGCAAGCCTTCGCGCCGCGCGCGCAGTAGGAACGGCGCGACGGTGCTTTCCTCGGCGAACACCATGCCGTGGAAACCGTCGTATGGCTCGGTGAACTCGGGAAAGAGGCGGGAAGCCTCGAAGTCGAACGTGCCGCCGTCGACCAGCACGCCGCCGATCGTCGTGCCGTGGCCGCCGAGAAACTTGGTCGCCGAGTGGTAGACGAAGTCGGCGCCGTGCTCGAACGGGCGCAGCAGGTAGGGCGTCGTGAAGGTCGAATCGACCAGCAGCGGCACGCGGTGCGCGTGTGCGATCTGCGCGAGCGCGGCGATGTCGAGCACCTCCAGGCCCGGATTGCCGAGCGTTTCGCCGAATAGCAGGCGCGTGTTGGGGCGCAGCGCGGCGCGCCACGCGTCGAGGTCGCCGGGCTTCACGAAGGTCGTCTCGATACCGAAGCGCCGCAGCGTGTAGTGCAGCAGATTGTGCGAGCCGCCGTACAGCGCGCTCGACGCGACGATGTGGGAGCCGGCGCCCATCAGCGTCGCGATCGCCAGATGCAGCGCGGCCTGGCCGCTTGCGGTGCCGATCGCGCCGGCGCCGTTTTCGAGCGCGGCGACGCGCTCTTCGAACACGGCGACGGTCGGATTCGAGATGCGCGAGTAGACGTGGCCGGCGCGCTCCATGTTGAACAGCGCGGCGGCGTGGTCCGAGTCGCGGAATGAAAACGACGTGGTCTGGTAGATCGGCGTCGCGCGCGCGCCGGTGGCGGGGTCGGGGGCAGCGCCGGCGTGCAGCGCAAGCGTATCGAAACGGTTGGCGGACATCGTGTGCGGCGGGCCGCGAGGGGCCACGCGAATGATCAGGGTAGGCCGGCCATCCTATCATTGGCGCGCGCCGCTTCAAGCGCGGTTTTCCCGTGGGATGGACCGCGGATTTGTGCGGCTCGTGCCGGGAGCGGGGCATGCTCGCTATCTGGAAGTCAGATGAATTGGAGCCCCCGAAACCCCGCCGAGCCTTGGCTGGCGGGCCGCTTTCCTTTTATGGGCCTTTCCGATAGGATCGAAACAACCATTTAATGCACTGCAAGATTGGCGGTACCAGGAGATAGATCATGCGAGTCAGCGACATTCTTAAAGTCAAGGGCAACACCCTTTTTACGGTCACGCCGGATACCACGCTGCATGACGCCGTCATTACCATGGCCGAGCACGACATCGGCTCGCTCGTCGTGATGGAGTACGGCGACCTCGTCGGCATGCTGACGTTTCGCGAAATCATTCTGACCTTGAGGGAAAACGGCGGCAGCGTCGGTACTTCGACGATCCGCAAGGTGATGGACGACCATCCGCTCACCTGCACGCCCGAAACCGACGTCAACGAAGTGCGCCGCATGATGCTCGAGCATCACGTGCGTTATCTGCCGGTCATGGAAAGCCGCACGCTGATGGGCGTCATCTCGTTTTACGACGTTGCGAAGGCGGTGGTCGAGGAGCAGGGGTTCGAGAATCGCATGCTGAAGGCCTATATCCGCGACTGGCCGGAAGAGCAGGAAGGACAGGATCAGCAGCCGGCGCGTTGATGCGCGTGGCTCGAAGGTCGCGCTCCGGCCGTCGCCGCGAGCGCGAATCCGCCGACAGGGCGCGCGCGCAAGCGGGCGCTTTTTTTGTGTCCGGGCCGGTGCCCGGATCTGGAGCGCGCGTCGCACCGGCCCGTTTGTCCGCCGCTCCGCGCGCTTCATCGCCATTTTCCGCGCCGTTGTTCTGACTTCATGAACGATCGTCCGTTGCCTGCCGCCCGCCGCGCCGCTCGCGCGCACGAAGCGCACGAATCCCAGTTCCGCCTGCTCCGCCAGCGCCGTTTCGCGCCGTTCTTCTGGACACAGTTTCTCGGCGCGATGAACGACAACGTGTTCAAGATCGGCTTCACGTCGCTCGTCACCTATCAGGCGGCGCAGTTTTCGGGCGTCGATCCGAAAACCGCGGCGTTCCTGATCTCCGCGATTTTCATTCTGCCGTTCGTGCTGTTCTCGGCCACTTCCGGCCAGATCGCGGACAAGTACGACAAGGCGTTGCTCACGCGACTCGTCAAGACTTTCGAGATCGCGGTGATGCTGGTCGGCGGCGCCGGCTTCTGGCTGCATAGCGCGCCGCTGCTGTATCTGTGCACGTTCCTGATGGGCGTGCATTCGACCGTATTCGGGCCGGTCAAGTACTCGTATCTGCCGCAGCATCTGTCGAAGGCCGAATTGGTCGGCGGCAACGGCATGATCGAGATGGGCACCTTCGTCGCGATCCTGGTCGGCACGATCGTCGGCGGCGCGGGCGCGGGGTTCGCCGAGCATGGCGCGGTGGTGCTCGCTGGCGCGTGTATCGCGATCGCGCTGATCGGGCGCGGCGTGTCCGGCTTCGTGCCGGCTACGCCTGCGTCGCAGCCCGGCTTGCGCATCAACTGGAACCCGGTCAGCGAAACGTGGCGCAATCTGAAGCTCGCGCACGAAAACCGCACGGTGTTTCTGAGCCTGCTCGGCATCTCGTGGCTGTGGTTCGTCGGTGCGACGTTCCTCGCGTCGTTCTTCAATTTTGCGAAGGACGTGCTGTCCGCCGATCCGGACGTCGTGACCGTGCTGCTCGCCACGTTTTCGATCGGCATCGGCATTGGCTCGCTGCTGTGCGAACGGCTGTCGAAGCGGCGGATCGAAGTCGGCCTCGTGCCGCTCGGCTCGATCGGCATGAGCGTGTTCGCGATCGATCTTTTTTTTGCGAGCCATGCGCTGCCGCCGGCGGGGCATCTGCTCAGCGTCGGGGAATTTCTCGCGCGGCTCGCGCATTGGCGCGTGCTCGCCGATCTGTTCCTGCTCGCGATGTTTGGCGGCTTCTACAGCGTGCCGCTGTATGCGCTGATTCAGAGCCGTAGTCAGCCGAGTCATCGCGCGCGCATCATCGCCGCGAACAATATCCTCAACTCGCTGTTCATGATCGTGTCGGCGCTGATGGCGATGGGCCTGACCGCCGCGGGCTTCGCCATTCCGGCAATTTTTCTCGTCACCGCGCTGCTGAACGTGGTGGTCGCGGGCTACATCTATTCGCTCGTGCCCGAGTTTCTGCTGCGCTTCGTTGCGTGGCTGCTCGTGCATACGTTTTACCGGATCCGGCTCGTGCACGCGGAGCGGATTCCGGAGCGCGGCGCGGCGGTGCTCGTGTGCAACCACGTCAGTTTCGTCGATGCGATCGTCATCATGGCCGAAAGCCCGCGGCCGATCCGCTTCGTGATGGACCATCAAATCTTCCGCTCGCCGTTCGTCGGCTGGCTATTCCGGCATGCGAAGGCGATTCCGATCGCGCCCGCGCATCAGGACGCGGCGCTGCTCTCGCGTGCGTACGATCTGTGCGCGCGGGCGCTCGCGGACGGCGAACTCGTCTGCATCTTTCCCGAAGGCAAGCTGACGCGCACCGGTGAGCTGAACCCGTTTCGCCACGGCGTCGCCGAGATCGTCAGACGCACGCCGGCGCCGGTTATTCCGATGGCGCTGCGTGGTCTGTGGGGCAGCGTGTTTTCGCGCGCGGTCGATGCCCACTGGCCGCGTCCGCTCAGAAAGGGCGTGATGAGCCGGCTGAGCCTCGCGGTCGGCGAGCCGATCGACCCGGCGCTCGCGACGCCGGAAACACTGCAGCAGATCGTGACCGAGTTGCGCGGCGCGCGCAAATAGCCTTGGGCCGGCGCGCGGATGCCGAGGTCGCTAGCTCGTCCACTATCACCCGCATTCGGCAGCGCTGTCGCCACGCCCGTCTTCGGGGCGAGCGGGCTGGCATAATAGCGTTCTCCCCGAATTTCTTTGGACGACGCTCATGTCCGGCAACACGCTCGGTACGCTTTTCACTGTCACGACCTTCGGCGAATCGCACGGCCCCGCTATCGGCTGCGTGATCGACGGCTGCCCGCCGGGCATGGCGCTCAACGAAGCCGATATCCAGTTCGAACTCGATCGCCGCAAGCCGGGCACGTCGCGCCACGTGACGCAGCGCCAGGAAGAGGACAAGGTCGAGATCCTGTCGGGCGTGTTCGAAGGTCAAACCACCGGCGCGCCGATCGCGCTGCTGATCCGCAATACCGACCAGCGCAGCAAGGACTACGGCAACATCGCCGAGACGTTCCGTCCGGGCCACGCCGACTACACGTACTGGCAGAAGTACGGCATTCGCGATTACCGCGGCGGCGGCCGCTCGTCGGCACGGCTGACGGCGCCCACGGTCGCGGCGGGCGCGGTGGCGAAGAAGTGGCTGCGCGAGAAGTTCGGCACCGAGATTCGCGGCTATATGGCGGCGCTCGGCGAGATCGACGTGCCGTTCGTCGATTGGGCGCAGGTGCGCGAAAACCCGTTCTTCGTGCCGAATGCGCAGATCGTTCCGCAGCTCGAGGCGTATATGGACGCGCTGCGCAAGGACGGTGATTCGATCGGCGCGCGCATCAACGTGGTCGCCTCCGGTGTGCCGGTCGGCCTCGGCGAGCCGCTGTTCGACCGTCTCGACGCCGACATCGCGCACGCGATGATGGGCATCAACGCGGTGAAGGGCGTCGAGATCGGTGCGGGCTTCGCGAGCGTCGCGCAACGCGGCTCGGTGCATGGCGACGAGCTGACGCCGGAGGGCTTCGTCGGCAATCACGCGGGCGGGGTGCTCGGCGGCATTTCGACGGGACAGGACATCACGGTGTCGATCGCGATCAAACCGACCTCGAGCATTCGCACGCCGCGCCGTTCGATCGACAAGGCGGGACAGCCGGTGGTCGTCGAAACCTTCGGGCGGCACGACCCGTGCGTCGGCATTCGCGCGACGCCGATCGCCGAGTCGATGCTTGCGCTCGTGCTGATCGATCACGCGCTGCGCCATCGCGCGCAATGCGGCGATGTGGCCGTGAGCACGCCGAAGATCGCGGCGAGCGCGCCGTAACGCTGACGCGGCCCCGAGATTGGCGGCGAACGAGCCGCCATGAAAATGAATAGCGAAGGGGACGGACGAAACGCGCGAGAATGCGCGCAGACGAAGGCGCGAGCGCGCTATCGGAATTTGCCTTCGCGACGCTGCCGCTTATCGCACAGCGCCGCAAAAGCAAACAGCACAACAATTACATGTTCGGATAGTTCGGACCGCCACCGCCTTCCGGCGTGACCCACACGATATTCTGCGTCGGGTCCTTGATATCGCAGGTCTTGCAGTGCACGCAGTTCTGCGCATTGATGACGAGCCGCTCGTTGCCTTCGTCGTTCTTCACGAACTCGTACACGCCAGCCGGGCAATAACGCGACTCCGGTCCGGCGTAAGTCTGCCAGTTCACGTTGACCGGCACGCTCGGATCTTTCAGCGTCAGGTGCGCCGGCTGATTTTCCTCGTGGTTCGTGTTCGAGATGAACACCGAAGAGAGCCGGTCGAACGTCAGCTTGCCGTCCGGCTTCGGATACGTGATCGGCTTGCACTGCGAAGCCGGCTTCAGCATCTCATGATCGGAATGCTGGTGATGCAGCGTCCAGGGCACGTTACCGCCGAGCAGCTTCTGCTCGACGCCGACCATCAGCGTGCCGAGGTAGAGACCCTTGCTCATCCACTGCTTGAAGTTACGCGCGCGATACAGCTCGGTGTACAGCCACGACGTCTTGAAGGTTTCCGGATAAGCGGTCAGTTCGTCCGACTGACGGCCGGCCTGTACGGCGGCGAATGCGGCGTCGGCGGCGAGCATGCCGGTCTTGATCGCGGCGTGCGAACCCTTGATGCGCGACGCGTTCAGGAAGCCCGCGTCGTCGCCGACAAGTGCGCCGCCCGGGAACACCAGCTTCGGCAGCGACATCAGACCGCCCGCGGTGATCGCGCGCGCACCGTACGACACGCGCTTGCCGCCTTCCAGAATCGCGCGGATCGCCGGATGCGTCTTGTAGCGCTGGAATTCCTCGAACGGTGACAGATACGGATTCGAATAGCCGAGGCCGACCACGAAGCCGACCACGACCTGGTTGTTGTCCATGTGGTAGAGGAACGAGCCGCCGTAGGTGTCGTTCTCGAGCGGCCAGCCGGCCGTGTGCATCACCAGACCCGGCTTGTGCTTGGCGGGATCGATCTCCCACAGCTCCTTGATACCGATGCCGTACACCTGCGGATCGACGCCGTCGCGCAGCTTGAACTTCTCGTTCAGCTGGCGGCCGAGGTGGCCGCGCGCGCCTTCGCAGAACAGCGTGTACTTCGCGTGCAGCTCCATGCCGAGCTGGAAGTTCTCGGTCGGCTCGCCGTCCTTGCCGATGCCGAGGTTGCCGGTCGCGACGCCCTTGACCGAGCCGTCGTCGTTGTACAACACTTCAGCCGCCGGAAAGCCCGGGAAAATCTCGACGCCGAGCGCCTCGGCCTGTTGACCCAGCCAGCGCGTCACGTTCGCGAGGCTGATCACGTAGTTGCCGTGGTTCTTGAAATTGTCCGGCAGCGCCCAGTTCGGCACGCTCTTCGCGCCCGTCGCCGACAGGAACAGGAAGCGGTCTTCGGTCACCTCGACCGTCAGCGGCGCGCCTTTCTCCTTCCAGTCCGGGATCAGCTCGGTCAGCGCGCGCGGGTCCATCACCGCGCCCGACAGGATATGCGCCCCGATCTCAGAGCCTTTTTCGAGTACGCAGACGCCAAGCTCGACGCCTTGTTCGGCGGCGCGCTGCTTCAGACGAATGGCAGCCGACAGGCCCGCAGGGCCGCCGCCGACGATGACGACGTCATACTCCATCGACTCGCGCGGGCCGTACTGCTCAATGAGACTTGCGGGGGTCATTGATGCTCCTCTTACCGTTAGAATGCTTTTTTCGGGTTCGTATTGTGGGCGATCGATCCCTACGCCGCAACCCAAAAGCCACAGATTAGCACGAGCGTACTATTTCATGATACGGTATAGACCCTTATCGCGGTCGTACCAAACCCCGTCAACCGCAGTTGTCACTACAACCGAGCAAGGAAAGACAATGGGCCGTTCGATCAATCTGGAAGGCAAGGTCGCGCTGATCACTGGCGCCTCGAGCGGGTTGGGCAAGCGCTTCGCGCAGGTGTTGTCGCAGGCGGGCGCGAAGGTCGTGCTGGCGAGCCGACGGACCGAGCGGCTCAAGGAACTGCGCGCGGAAATCGAGGCGTCCGGCGGCGCCGCGCACGTGGTGTCGCTCGACGTGACCGACTACCAGAGCATCAAGTCGGCGGTCGCGCACGCGGAGACCGAAGCCGGCACCATCGATATCCTCGTCAATAACTCGGGCGTGTCGACTACGCAGAAGCTGTCCGAGGTCACGCCGGCGGACTTCGAATACGTGTTCGACACCAATACGCGCGGCGCTTTTTTCGTCGCGCAGGAAGTCGCCAAGCGCATGATCATGCGCGGCAACAACGCGCAGAAGCCGTCGTACCGGATCATCAACATCGCGTCGATGGCGGGCTTGCGCGTGCTGCCGCAAATCGGCCTGTATTCGATGAGCAAGGCCGCGGTCGTCCACATGACGAAGGCGATGGCGCTCGAGTGGGGCAAGCATGGCATCAATGTGAACGCGATCTGCCCCGGCTATATCGACACCGAGATCAACCACCACCACTGGTCGACCGATCAGGGGCAGAAACTGATTGCGATGCTGCCGCGCCATCGGGTCGGCAAACCGGAGGATCTCGACGGGCTGCTCCTGCTGCTCGCGGCGGACGAATCGCAGTTCATCAACGGCTCGGTGATCGCCGCCGACGACGGTTTCGGGCTCGCGTGAGCGCGCAGTCAAACGTTTCAACAGTCAGGCAGCAAAGGAAGAACGGAAGTAAAGCATGAGCGATTTTCACGCAGTTTTCGAAATGACGATGCCGATCCGCTGGGGCGACATGGACGCCTTCGGTCACGTCAACAACACGGTTTATTTTCGCTACATGGAGCAGGTGCGGATTTCCTGGTTCGAACAGATGGACTTTCTCGGCGAGCGCCCGGACGGGCAGGGACCAGTGATCGTCAATGCGTCGATGGAGTTTCTGAAGCAACTCCACTATCCGGGTGACGTGATCGGCCGGATGTCGGTGGCCACGCCGGGGCGCAGCAGCTTCGATACGGCTTTCGAGCTTCTGCGTGCCGATGAGCCGGATACGCTCTATGCGCGGGGCGCCGCGCGATGCGTGTGGATCGACTACGCGGCGGGCAAGTCGATGCCGGTGCCCGACGTGCTGCGCGCGGCCATCGAGAGCGCGGCTCTCGTCAAGGCGGCCTGACGGCGCTGCCCTGAGCGCGCGGTCGCGCGCCTCATACTCTCTTTCTCTGTCAATCTCCGAGCAGCCGCTGCAACAGCTCGGTCGCATTGCCCGTATCGTATTTACGCATGAGCCGCGCACGGTAGACGTCGACCGTGCGCGGGCTGATGTCGAGCACGCGGCCGATCTGCTTGCTGGTCTTGCCCGTCACCAGTTGCGCGGCGATTTCGCGCTCGCGCGGCGTCAGTTCCACCGCGACCCGGCGGGTCGCGCTCAGATCCTCGAAGGTCCAGACACCCGCCGCGTGCGGGTCGGTGCGCTGCTGCGCGCGGCCCGTCACGTGACACCAGAACAGCTCGCCGTTCGCGCGTTTCATGATGCGGTCGTCCGCGTAGCTGCCTTGCGCGGTCATGATCGGCGGAATGCGCGCGCCGATCCGCTCGAACTCATCCGCCGATGGGTACAACACCTGGAATGACTGACCGATCAGCGCGTCGCGCGCGTAGCCGAAAATCGACGCGAGCTCGTCGTTGCAGTCTTCGATGGTCCGCTCGCGCGACAGCACGAGTCCGATCGGCGCGAGGTGAAATGCAGTGCGGTAATCCAGGGAGGGCATGGGCGGGGCGGCAAGTACTTATGTATTTTTGCGTATTGTGCCGTATGGCGGGCCCAGCGTACTCTTTCGGGCAGATGACAACGCGGCGCATGCCGCGGATGACTACTAGAATGACGTAGCGGTATCGTGAGGCGACGTGAAGTTCGCCAGTTGCGATATCAGCCGCAATGATCCGGCGGCCTGCGTTCAGGTTTCGGGTTTCCATAGAGGAAGGGACATACAGATGAACAAGGTCTATCCAGGCGCCGCCGAGGCGCTGAAGGACATCATCAAGGACGGGCAGACGTTCGCCGTCGGCGGCTTCGGCTTGTGCGGCATTCCCGAGGCGCTGATCGCGGCGCTGCGCGATTCGAAGGTGCGGGGCATCACCTGCATCAGCAACAACGCGGGCGTCGACGGTTTCGGCCTTGGCCTGCTGCTCGAGACGCGTCAGATCAGGAAGATGATCTCGTCGTACGTCGGTGAGAACAAGGAGTTCGAGCGCCAGTACCTGGCCGGCGAACTCGAGCTCGAATTCACGCCGCAAGGCACGCTCGCCGAGAAGCTGCGCGCAGGCGGCGCGGGCATCCCGGCGTTTTTCACGAACACTGGTTTCGGCACGCAGATCGCCGAGGGCAAGGAAACCCGTCAGTTCGGCGAGAACCACTACGTGCTCGAACATTCGCTGACCGCGGATATCGGGCTCGTCAAGGCATGGAAGGCCGACAAGGCCGGCAACCTGATCTATCGCCGCACCGCGCGCAACTTCAATCCGATGTGCGCGATGGCGGGCCGCATCACCGTCGCGGAGGTTGAAGAGATCGTCGAAGTGGGCGAGCTCGATCCGGACGCGATCCATACGCCTGGCATCTTCGTGCAGCGCATCGTGCTGAATGCGCATCCGGAAAAACGCATCGAACAACGCGTCGTCCGCGCGAAAGGAGACTGATCATGGCATGGACTCGTGACGAAATGGCCGCGCGCGCGGCGAAGGAACTGCAGGACGGCTTTTATGTGAACCTCGGCATCGGCTTGCCGACGCTGGTCGCGAACCACGTGCCGGCGGGCGTCGAAGTGTGGCTGCAGTCGGAAAACGGTCTGCTCGGCATCGGCCCGTCGCCGACCGAAGACGAAGTCGACGCCGACCTGATCAACGCCGGCAAGCAGACGGTGACGACGCTGCCCGGTTCGTCGATTTTCTCTTCGGCGGATTCGTTCGCGATGATTCGCGGCGGCCACATCAATCTGGCGATTCTCGGCGCGATGCAGATCAGCAAGAAGGGCGATCTCGCGAACTGGATGATCCCGGGCAAGATGATCAAGGGCATGGGCGGCGCGATGGACCTGGTCGCGGGCGTCAAGCGCGTGGTCGTGCTGATGGAGCACGTCGCCAAGGGCGATCAGCACAAGATCCTCGAAGAATGCACGCTGCCGCTGACGGGCGTGGGTGTGGTCGATGAGATCATCACCGATCTCGGCGTGATCGAAGTGACCGAAAACGGCTTGAAAGTGACCGAACTTGCGCCGGGCGTGAGCGTCGACGAAATCAAGGCGAAGACCGGCGCGCCGCTCGATGTGAGCGCGGTGAGCTGACGCGGGTTGAGACGCCGCTGCGCGCGTCGATGCGAGCGCGGCGGCAACGATGCTTTCCGGACGGGCGAGACGCGAGTCTCGCCCGTTCTATTTTTGGCGCGCGGCGCCGGATGCGCCGGACGGTTTGCACGATCTTCCTAAGCCTTCTGGCCGATGCTTGCCGCGCGACGAAGCGGTTTACAATCGTTCGCAGCCCAATCCGCAGCGTCTTTGCAAGGACACCAGATGACCGCAACGACTTATGCTTCCACCACCGGGCGGCCCGCGCCGCGTCAACGTTACGTGCAGTGCGCGAGCGCGGCCGGCCTGCATCGCGTCTCCTATACCGAGTGGGGCGATCCGGACAATCCGCGCGTGCTGCTGTGCGTGCACGGACTGACACGATCGGGGCGCGATTTCGACCGACTCGCTGCCAACTTCGCGGACACCTATCGCGTGGTGTGCCCGGACGTGGTTGGCCGGGGCTTGTCGTCGTGGCTCGCGAACCCCAACTTATATGCGGTACCGCAGTACGTCGCCGACATGGTCACGCTGATCGCGCGGCTCGACGTCGATACCGTCGACTGGTTCGGCACCTCGATGGGCGGCCTGATCGGCATGGGGCTCGCCGGTCTGCCGGACACGCCGATCCGCAAGCTGCTGCTGAACGACGTCGGGCCGCATCTGGAGCCGGTCGCGGTCAAGCGCATCGGCGATTATCTGGGCAAGCCCGCACGCTTCGATACGCTGCAGCAGGGTGTCGACTACGCGGCGCAACTCGCGCAGGGCTTCGGCCCGCTGACGCCTGACGAATGGCGCGAAATCAATACGCCGTTGCTGCGCGAAGAAGACGGCGCGTGGGTGCTGCGCTATGACCCGCGCATCGCCCAGCCGTTCGCGGCGGTCACCGAGGAAGCGGCGAAGCTCGGCGAAGCGGCGCTGTGGCATTCGCTCGCGTCGTTCCAGGGGCCGGTGCTCGTGGTGCGCGGCGAGCAGTCGGATTTGCTGTCGCGTGAAACGGTCGCGAAGATGGTGGCGGCCGGGCGTGCGGTATCGAGCGTGGAGATCGCGGGCGTCGGTCATGCGCCGGCGTTTCTCGCGGCGGACCAGATCGCGCTCGCGAGGGAGTTCTTCATCGGCTCGGCCGCGAACGGGTCATAATATTGAGTTCCGCATGAAGCTTTTATTAACAGTGTCGTGCGGCGTGTAGTTCGATCAACCCTCAGCTCAGGACATTTCATGGCAGTCATTCGTTATCACGTCGGCAAGCGTCTCTCGGAAATGGCCGTGCACAACGGCACCGTGTACCTCGCGGGTCAGATCGCCGAGGACGACGAGCAGGACATCACCGGCCAGACGCGCGAAGTGCTCGGCCACATCGACCGTCTGCTCGCTGAAGCGAACAGCGACAAGTCGCTGCTGCTGTCGGTGCAGATCTATATCTCGGACATGGCGCATTTCGCCGGCATGAACGCAGTGTGGGACGAGTGGGTCGCGCAGGGTGACACGCCGCCGCGCGCCACCGTCGAAACAAAGCTCGCGAATCCAAAGTGCCTCGTCGAAATAGTCGTGATCGCGGCGCAGCGCAGCTGATTTGCGATTGAGAGGCCGCACCGTTGTTGATTTTCCGTTGAATCGTCTGGCCCGGCGGGCCGTCGCACCATGAATACCGAAACCGTTCCGAACGCGCCTCATCCCCATCGTTCCTTCGACGAAGCGATGGCGTTCGTGCGCGAACATGCGGGCGAGGTGCGGCTGTCGTCGGGCGAATTGCTCGCGGATCACGCGGCGGGCACCGCGTCGATCATGCGCAAGCTCAACGTCGATCCGCCGGCGGTGCTGGCCGCGGCCCTGTTCGCGCTGACACCGCATCTGCACGATCCGGAGCGCGTGATCGCCGACAACTTCGGCGAAGAAGTCGCGCAACTGGTCGGCGACGTGCGCAAACTGCTGCGGCTCGGCACGGTCAGTTTGCGTGCGGCGCAAAACGCGATGCCCGAGGCCGGGCGTGACGCGCAGGCTGCGCGCCGCGCGCAGGTCGAGGCGCTGCGCAAGATGCTGCTCGCGTTCGCGCAGGACATTCGCGTCGTGCTGATCCGCCTCGCGTCGCGGCTGCAATCGCTGCGTTACTACGCGGCCGCGAAGATCACGCCGTCGCCCGACGTCGCGCGCGAAACCCTCGATATCTACGCACCGCTCGCGAACCGCCTCGGCATCTGGCAATTGAAGTGGGAGCTCGAGGATCTCGCGTTCCGTTTCGAGGAGCCGGACACCTACAAGCGCATCGCGAAGCTGCTCGACGAGAAGCGCGTCGAGCGTGAGAGCTATGTCGCACAGGCGATCGAACGCCTGCAGCAGGAGCTGGCCGCCGCGCACATCCGCGCCGAAGTGAGCGGTCGGCCGAAGCATATCTACAGCATCTGGCGCAAGATGCGCGGCAAGCAGCTCGACTTCGCGGAGCTGTACGACGTGCGCGCGTTTCGCGTGATCGTGCCGGACATCAAGGACTGCTACACCGTGCTCGGCATCGTGCACAACCTGTGGCAGCCGGTGCCGAAGGAGTTCGACGATTACATTTCCCGGCCGAAGCCGAACGGCTACAAGTCGCTGCACACGGTCGTGATCGGCGACGACGGCCGCGCGTTCGAAGTGCAGATCCGCACGCAGGAAATGCATCGCTTCGCCGAATACGGCGTGGCCGCGCACTGGCGCTACAAGGAAGCGGGTGCGCGCGGCTATGGCGGCACGTTCACCGCGAGCGAGAAATACGACGAGAAGATCGCCTGGTTGCGACAGCTGCTCGCGTGGAAGGACGAGGTGTCCGAGGGCGAGCATGGCGAAGCGGGCGCGGTGCAGCCATGGGAGCAGTTGCGGCAGGCCACGCTCGACGACGATCACATCTACGTGCTGACGCCGCAGGCGCGCGTGATTCCGTTGCCGCACGGCGCGACGCCGATCGACTTCGCGTATCACCTGCACAGCGAGCTTGGGCATCGTTGCCGCGGCGCGCGCGTCGACGGCGTGATGGTGCCGCTCAACACCGCATTGCAGAATGGCCAGACGGTCGAGATCGTGGCGGTGAAGGAGGGTGGTCCGTCGCGCGACTGGCTCAATCCGCAGCTTGGCTATCTGCAAAGCGGGCGAGCGCGGCAGAAGGTGCGCGCGTGGTTCAACGCGGTCGAGTTGCAGGAGCACATCGCGAACGGTCGCGCGATGGTTGAAAAAACCCTGCAGCGCGAAGGCAAGACCTCGGTCAATCTCGATCAGCTGGCCGCGCGGCTTGGTTTCAAGACCACCGACGACCTGTTCTCCGTGATCGGCAAGGAGGAATTCAGCCTGCGGCTCGTCGAGCAGGCGCTGCAGGACGCGCCGCCGCCCGAGCCCGAGCTCGAGGCGCCGGAAAAATTCGAGAAACGCAGCAGTGGCGCGAGCGTCGCGCGCGGCGCGTCTACCGGCGTGCTGGTGGTCGGCGTCGATGCATTGCTCACCCAGCTCGCGCGCTGCTGCCGGCCCGCGCCGCCCGACGACATCTGCGGCTTCGTCACGCGCGGCAAGGGCATGTCGGTGCATCGCAGCGACTGCGCGACGTTCCGCCGGATGGCAGAGCGCGCGCCGGAGCGCGTGCTGCAGACCGCGTGGTCGGCGGACGTGATGAGCGGTCGCGGCCAGTCCGTCTACCCGGTCGACCTCAGCATCGAGGCGACGGACCGACAAGGCTTGCTGCGCGATATCTCCGAAGTGTTCGCGCGGGAAAAGATGAACGTGATTGGCGTGAAGACGCAAACGCGCCGCAATGCCGCGTTCATGCAATTTACCGTCGAGGTTTCTAGCTCTGCGCAGATCCAGCGCGCGTGCACGTTGCTGGGCGAAATCACGGGCGTGGTGCGGGCGACGCGCAAGAACTGAGGCGCAGACGATTGGAAAAGGGCCTGCCGACGGCGAGACGAATTAAAGTCGCTGCATAAAAGTACTTGCCAAGCTGGGCTGTACCCCATATACTCTCGTTTCTTCAGGCTCGTAGCTCAGCTGGTTAGAGCACCACCTTGACATGGTGGGGGTCGTTGGTTCGAGTCCAATCGAGCCTACCAACGAAATGGAATTCCGGTCTCGCCGGGGTTTCGCAAGATGCAGTAAGCGCTTTGAGCGCAAAAAGGCGAATACGGTTATGACACCGCGAACGTTGACCGAAACCACTTCGGAGCGACGCTAGTCGAGGACCTCTTTCGCCAGTGATGTTTGCGTAAAATGTGAATGCGGCCCCTCGAAAGTGGGGCCGCATTTTTTTTGTCTTTTTGACCCTGGTTGTATGTGCCGCCGCCGGTCGGCACCACGGAGAACGCAATGGTTTCGATACGTTTGCCTGACGGTTCTGTTCGACAGTACGAGCATCCGGTGACCGTCGCCGAAGTGGCCGCCTCGATCGGCCCCGGCCTCGCGAAAGCCGCACTCGGCGGGAAGATCGACGGGGAGTTGGTCGATACGTCTGCGCTGATCGATCGCGACGTGGCGCTCGCCATCATCACGGAGAAGGATGCAGACGGACTCGATATCATCCGCCACTCGACGGCACACCTGCTCGCGTATGCGGTGAAGGATCTTTACCCCGAAGCGCAGGTTACGATCGGCCCCGTCATTGACAACGGCTTTTATTACGACTTCTCGTACAACCGTCCTTTCACGCCGGAAGACCTCGAAAAGATCGAAAAGCGCATGCAGGAGCTCGCGAAGAAGGACGAGCCGGTGTCACGTCGCGTGGTGTCGCGCGACGAAGCGGTCGAGTACTTCAAGAGCATCGGCGAAAAGTACAAGGCCGAAATCATCGAATCGATTCCCGCCAGCGACGAAATCAAACTGTACTCCCATGGCGGCTTCACGGACCTGTGCCGCGGCCCGCACGTGCCGTCCACCGGCAAGCTGAAGGTCTTCAAGCTGATGAAAGTCGCGGGAGCCTACTGGCGCGGGGACTCGAAGAACGAGCAGTTGCAGCGAATTTACGGCACGGCCTGGACGAAGAAGGAAGACCAGGAAGCATACCTGCACATGCTCGAAGAGGCCGAGAAGCGCGATCATCGGAAGCTGGGCAAGCAGCTCGACCTGTTCCACATGCAGGACGAGTCGCCGGGCATGGTGTTCTGGCATCCGCGCGGCTGGACGCTGTGGCAGCAGGTCGAGCAGTACATGCGCCGTCGCGTGAATGACGCCGGCTACCTTGAAATCAAGACGCCGTTGATCATGGACCGCTCGCTGTGGGAAGCGTCGGGACACTGGCAGAACTATCGTGAAAATATGTTCACGACCGAATCGGAAAAGCGCGACTACGCAATCAAGCCGATGAACTGCCCCGGTCACGTGCAGGTGTTCAACCACGGTCTGCGCTCGTATCGCGATCTGCCGCTGCGTTACGCTGAGTTCGGTTCGTGCCATCGCAACGAATCGTCGGGCGCGCTGCATGGACTGATGCGCGTGCGCGGCTTCGTGCAGGACGACGCCCATATTTTTTGTACCGAAGACCAGTTCATCAGCGAATCGATCGCGTTCAACACGCTGGCGATGAGCGTCTACCGCGACTTCGGCTTCGACAACGTTGAGATCAAGCTGTCGCTGCGTCCGGATGCGCGCGCCGGCACCGACGAAACGTGGGATCGCGCGGAGCAGGGGCTGCGCGAGGCGCTGACGGCCTGCGGCGTCACGTGGGAAGAACTGCCCGGCGAGGGTGCGTTCTACGGCCCGAAGGTCGAGTATCACATCAAGGACGCGCTCGGCCGCTCGTGGCAGTGCGGTACGCTGCAACTCGACATGGTGCTGCCGGAGCGTCTGGGTGCCGAATACGTCGCCGAAGACAATAGTCGTCGTCGCCCCATCATGCTCCACCGGGCAATCGTCGGATCGATGGAACGCTTCCTCGGGATTCTCATCGAGCACCATGCTGGTGCAATGCCCGCCTGGCTCGCGCCGATCCAGGTCGTCGTGATGAATATCGCGGAAAGTCAGGCCGAATATGCGCAGTCGCTAGCCCAATCGTTGCAAAAACAAGGGGTTAGAGTCGAGGCCGATTTGCGCAACGAGAAGATTAGCTATAAAATACGCGAGCACACGCTGGAAAAGGTGCCGTACCTGCTGGTGGTCGGCGACAAGGAGCGTGAAGCGCAAACGGTAGCCGTGCGTGCCCGTGGTGGTGTCGATATGGGTGTGATGCCTGTTGACGCCTTCATTGAGCGTCTGCGCCAGGATGTGCAGTCGTTCAACTAACCACTCGGTACCCGGCTCGTTTTTTTTAATTTTTAGAGGAAACGTAACATCGCTACTGATAAGTCTGCGCACCGCATCAACGGTGAAATTACAGCACCCGAGGTGCGTCTGGTCGGCGTCGAGAACGAACCGCTCGGCATCGTGAAACTCGCTGATGCGTTCCGCTTGTCGGAACAGCAGGACGTGGATCTGGTCGAAATCGCCCCGCAAGCGGTTCCGCCGGTTTGCCGCTTGATGGACTACGGCAAGTTCAAGTACCAGGAAGCGAAGAAGCAACACGAGGCCAAGCTCAAGCAGAAGGTCATTCAGGTCAAGGAAGTCAAATTCCGCCCGGGTACCGACGACGGCGATTACAACGTCAAACTGCGCAACCTCGTCCGCTTCCTCGAAGACGGCGACAAGACGAAAATCACGTTGCGTTTCCGTGGCCGCGAAATGGCTCACCAGGAAATCGGCATGCGCATGCTCGAACGCCTGCGCACCGACCTCGACGAAGTCGGTCAGGTCGAGCAGATGCCGAAAATGGAAGGGCGCCAGATGATCATGGTGCTCGCTCCGAAGAAAAAGAAGTAAGCGGGGAGCAGTTGGCCGGAGCGGCGGCGTGCCATGCGGCCCGCTCTCCGGTAGCGCAAGGTTGTTTGACGCTGTGCTGGGTGTCTGGCGCGGTGTTGGAAAATTTCGGAACGTCGCGCATGCAAGCGCGCAGTCGTTCCCGAAAAGCGGCCGCTGGCGGTATCGGCGGCCTGCATACCAAGTGGAATGGGTTTCGAAGGGCGGGAAATGGCCATCTGGCCGACCGCACACCCATGTCCATCTAATAATGGAGTTGTCATGCCGAAGATGAAGACCAAGAAGAGCGCTGCAAAGCGCTTCGTGGTGCGTCCGGGCGGTACCGTTAAGCGCGGTCAGGCCTTCAAGCGTCACATTCTTACCAAGAAGACCACCAAGAACAAACGCCATCTGCGCGGCTCCACGGCAGTTCATGATTCCGATCTGAACTCCGTTCGCGCAATGCTGCCGTTCGCTTAACCCTTAACCGACACTCATAGGAGCGAAACATGCCTCGAGTAAAACGTGGGGTTACCGCACGGGCCCGTCACAAGAAGATCATCAAGCTGGCCAAGGGTTACCGCGGCCGTCGCAATAACGTCTATCGCATCGCCAAGCAGGCGGTCATGCGCGCAGGCCAGTACGCCTACCGCGATCGCCGCAACAAGAAGCGGGTGTTCCGCGCACTGTGGATCACGCGTATCAACGCGGCGGTGCGTCAGCACGACATGACGTACAGCGTGTTCATCAACGGCCTGAAGAAGGCGTCGATCGAACTGGACCGCAAGGTGCTGGCCGACATGGCTGTATTCGACAAGGCTGCTTTTGCTGCGATCGTTCAGCAGGTGAAAGCCGCCGTTGCAGCCTGATTGCGCTTCTGGCAATTAAAACTGCGTGGTTCGTTGCAGCGAACATCCGGTAGTCTCGGTGACGCTGCAACAAAAACGGGGCTCCTCACCGAGCCCCGTTTTTGTTGGTAGAACCAGTTTTGTTTCGATAGAACACTGACGTTGAAATGATGGGATCAATGGATCTGGACCAGATTGTCGCCGACGCGCAAAAAGCCTTCGCAGAAGCCCCCGACGTCACCACCCTCGAGAACGAGAAAGCGCGCTTTCTCGGTAAGGCGGGTGCGCTGACCGAGCTGTTGAAGGGCCTTGGCAAACTCGATCCCGAAACGCGCAAGACAGAAGGCGCTCGGATCAACCTCGTCAAGCAACAGGTCGAAGCCGCGTTGACGGCACGTCGTCAGTCGCTCGCCGACGCGCTTCTGAACCAGCGCCTCGCCGCTGAAGCGATCGACGTCACGCTGCCGGGCCGCGGCGCCAATGCTGGCAGCCTGCACCCGGTGATGCGCACCTGGGAGCGCGTCGAGCAAATTTTTCGTACGATCGGATTCGACGTGGCCGACGGCCCCGAGATCGAAACCGACTGGTACAACTTCACTTCGCTGAACAGCCCGGAAAACCATCCGGCGCGTTCGATGCAGGATACCTTCTACGTCGACGGCAAGGACGCCGACGGCCGCCCGCTGCTGCTGCGTACGCATACGAGTCCGATGCAGGTACGCTACGCGCGTACCAACACGCCGCCGATCAAGGTGATCGTGCCCGGCCGCACGTATCGCGTGGATAGCGACGCCACGCATTCGCCGATGTTCAACCAGGTCGAAGGCCTGTGGATCGACGAGAACATCAGCTTCGCGGACCTGAAGGGTGTCTATACCGACTTCCTGAAAAAATTCTTCGAGCGCGACGACATTCTCGTGCGCTTCCGTCCGTCGTATTTCCCGTTCACCGAACCGTCGGCCGAGATCGACATGCAGTTCGAAACGGGCAAGAACGCGGGCAAGTGGCTCGAAATTTCGGGCTCCGGCCAGGTGCATCCGACCGTGATCCGTAACATGGGTCTGGACCCGGAGCGCTATATCGGCTTCGCTTTCGGCAGCGGCCTCGAGCGTCTCACGATGCTGCGTTACGGCGTGCAGGACCTGCGCCTGTTCTTCGAAAACGACCTGCGTTTCCTGCGTCAATTCGCGTGAACCGGCGCGCGCGAGCGCTACAAAGCAAAGAACGCGGCAGCGCACCCGGTGCGCGCCGCGAGCGTCCCCGGCAGAGTTCGCTGAACCGGCGCAAGACCACCGGCTTTACGAAGCACCTGCCGGACGTGGACCTAACCTGATCAGAACGTACACAGAACCATGCAATTTCCGGAATCCTGGCTCAGAACTTTTGTCGATCCCCGACTGACCACCGACGAACTGTCGCACGCGTTGACGATGGCGGGTCTCGAAGTCGAGGACCTGCGGCCGGCCGCGCCGCCGACCTCGAAGATCGTTGTCGGCCAGGTGCTGGAAGTCGTCAAGCACCCGGATGCGGACAAGCTCAACGTGTGTCAGGTCAACGCCGGCACCGGCGCGACGCTGAACATCGTATGCGGCGCGCCGAATGTCGCGCCCGGCATCAAGGTGCCGGTCGCGCTGGTCGGCGCGCAACTGCCGCCGGCCGAAGAAGGCGGCGCGCCGTTCGCGATCAGGCTGTCGAAGCTGCGCGGCGTCGAAAGCCAGGGCATGCTGTGTTCGGCGCGCGAGCTGAAGCTCTCCGAAGATCACAGTGGTCTGATGATCCTGCCGGAAGATACCCCGATCGGCCAGGACATCCGCGAGACCCTCAACCTCGACGACACCGTTTTTGAAATCAAGCTGACGCCGAACAAGGCCGACTGTTTGTCGGTATTCGGCGTCGCGCGCGAAACGTCGGCGATTACCGGGGCACCGCTGCGCTCGCTCGACATCAAGCCGGCTCCGGTGAAGCTGAATGAAATGCTGCCCGTGAAAATCTCGGCGCCCGATCTGTGCGGCCGTTTCTCGGGCCGCGTGATCCGCGGCGTCAATGCGCGCGCGAAGTCGCCGCAATGGATGGTCGAGCGTCTCGAGCGCTCCGGCCAGCGTAGCATCTCCGCGCTCGTCGACATCTCGAACTATGTGATGCTCGAGCTGGGGCGTCCGTCGCACGTGTTCGATCTCGACAAGATCCACGGCGGCATGGACGTGCGCTGGGGACGCAAGGGCGAAACGCTGAAACTTCTGAACGGCAACACGGTCGAGCTCGATGAAACGGTCGGCGTGATCGCCGACGAGCAGCACATCGAAAGCCTCGCGGGCATCATGGGCGGCGACAGCACCGCGGTCACGCTCGACACCACCAACATCTATCTCGAAGCCGCGTTCTGGTGGCCCGATAGCATTCGTGGCCGCTCGCGCAAGTACAACTTTTCGACCGATGCAGGCCATCGCTTCGAGCGCGGCGTGGATTACGCAACGACCGTCGATCATATCGAGCACATCACGCAGTTGATCCTCGACATCTGCGGCGGCGAAGCGGGTCCGGTCGACGATCAGATCGTCAACGTGCCAAAGCGCGCGCCCGTGAAGATGCGCGTTTCGCGCGCGAACCGCATCATCGGCGTCGCGATCGGCGCCGATGAAATCGGGCAGATCTTCACGCGCCTCGGCCTGTCGTTCGAGCGTGACGGCGATACGTTCTCGGTGATGCCGCCGTCGTACCGCTTCGATATCGAAATCGAAGAGGATCTGATCGAAGAAGTCGCACGTATCTACGGCTTCGAAAAGATTCCGGCGCGCCCGCCGGTCGCGACCAGCGAAATGCGCGCGACCAAGGAGACGCAACGCTCGATCCACGCGCTCCGGCATGCACTCGCCGCGCGCGACTACGCGGAAACGGTGAACTTCAGCTTCGTCGACGCCGAGTGGGAGCAGGACTTCGCGGGCAATAGCAATCCGGTGCGTCTGATTAACCCGATCGCAAGCCAGCTGTCGGTGATGCGCACGACGCTGTTCGGCAGCCTGATTCATGTGCTGCGCACGAACCTGAACCGTCGCGCGGCGGACCGCGTGCGCGTGTTCGAAGCGGGCCGCGTGTTCCTGCACGATCCGTCGATCAAGGACGGCGAGCTGACGGTCGAAGGTTTCGCGCAGCCGAAGATGATCGGCGCGCTCGCCTATGGTCCCGCGCTCGACGAGCAATGGGGCGCACCGACGCGTGCCGTCGACTTCTTCGACATGAAGGGCGACATCGAAGCGCTGCTCGCACCGGCGCTCGCGCGGTTCGTAAAGGCCGAGCATCCGGCGCTGCATCCGGGACGCAGCGCGCGTATCGAATTGAATGGTCGCGCAGTGGGCTGGATTGGCGAATTGCATCCGCGCTGGATGCAAAAATATGATTTGCCGCATGCGCCGATTCTGTTTGAAATCGAAGCGGAAGCATTAATGCAACGGGTATTGCCGGTTCCGTCGGAAGTTTCAAAATTCCCGCCGGTACGACGTGATATTGCGGTGGTCGTCGATCAGAAAATCGAGGTTCAGGCGCTGCTCGACGAGCTCCAGAAGGCCCAGTCCGAACCGGCCTGCAAGGCTGTCCAGAAGGTTGCGCTTTTCGACGAATTTCGTCCAAAATCAAACACTTCCGGTGGTCTGGCCGCGCACGAGAAAAGCCTTGCGTTCCGGGTGACCTTGCAAGATACTGGCGGAACCCTTCAGGATGAAACGGTCGATCTGGCTATTCAAACTCTGGTGGAACGTCTGGCTCGAGTATATGGCGCACGGTTGCGCGGATAACCCGCATTTAACATTTGCACGGCTGTTTCCGCATCCATTGTTTTATGCTTGGCGCGCCATTTGATAGATATGAATGAAATGAACTCGAGTGATTTCGAAGCCCTTCTTACGGCGCAACGCAGCGCCATGATTCGAGAAATTCCGACATCACCCGCCGTCGTTTCCAATGAAACGCCGACGCTCACCAAGGCGGAACTTGCCGAGTTGCTGTTCGACAATGTCGGGCTCAACAAGCGGGAAGCGAAGGACATGGTCGAGGCGTTCTTCGAGGTGATCCGCGATGCGCTCGAGAGCGGCGACAGCGTCAAGCTGTCGGGCTTCGGCAACTTCCAGTTGCGCGATAAGCCGCAGCGTCCCGGCAGAAATCCGAAGACGGGCGAGGCGATTCCGATCGCCGCGCGTCGCGTGGTGACGTTTCATGCAAGTCAAAAGCTGAAGGCGCTCGTCGAAAACGGCGCCGAAGCGAGCTTCGCGCGCTGATCGACTGGCGCGCTTTCGGGCAACCCATCACGGCTAACTGACGATGACAGCGACGATCGAAAAAGTCGTCTTGCCTCCGATTCCGGCGAAGCGATACTTCACGATTGGTGAGGTCAGCGAACTTTGCGGCGTGAAGCCCCACGTGCTGCGTTACTGGGAGCAGGAGTTCACCCAGTTGAGGCCGGTCAAGCGGCGCGGCAATCGTCGGTATTATCAGCATCACGAGGTGCTGCTGATCAGGCGGATTCGAGAGTTGCTGTACGAGCAGGGTTTTACAATCAACGGCGCCCGCAACCGGCTCGATTCGCATGGCAGCGGTGGGCCGGATGCCGTCATCGAAGAGGGTGAGGCTGCCGCCGGAGCCGCGGGGCAGGTCCAGGCATCGGCGGCAACGGTTGCTGTCGATGTCGAGAAGTTGCGCGAGGAACTGCAGAGCGTAATCGATCTGCTGGGCCACTAGTTAATGGGCTCGTTCGCTTTGTTCGTGTCGGGCAGTTCTAATCGAATGAAGTGTCTGTTATAATTTTTCTTCTGTTCGGGGCGTAGCGCAGCCTGGTAGCGTACCTGCATGGGGTGCAGGTGGTCGGAGGTTCAAATCCTCTCGCCCCGACCAAGATCAAAAAGGACTTACGGTGAAAGCTGTAAGTCCTTTTTTCTTGCCCGTCGCGGATAACTGCGACGCTCCGCGTCTCCGACAAGCAGGGCGCCTGATGATCAGGCCTGCGCGAGCGACGCCGCAGCTCCCAGCGCCACAAACCGCTCCAAATGATGATCCTCATCGCCAAGCTGATGATCGATCATCACGAGCCGCTTCGCGTAATGCGCAAGCGGCAACTCCCATGTCATGCCGATCGCGCCGTGCATCTGGATGCATTCCTCTGCGACCCGGGTGCCGATCCGGCCGATGCTGTACTTCGCCGCCGACACCGCGCGCTCGCGCGCATTGCGTTCACCATCGAGAGCCGCCGCCGCATTGATCACCGCCGAGCGCGCCTGCTCGATTTCGAGCAGCAAATCGGCCATGCGATGCTGCAACGCCTGGAAGCTGCCGATCGGCACGCCGAACTGCCTGCGCGTGCGCAGATAGTCGAGCGTGTAGTCTTTCGCGACGTCCATGGCGCCGACCGCTTCCGCGCACAGCGCGAGCACGCCGCAGCTCATCGCATATTCGAGCGTCGCAAAGCCCTGGCCGACTGAGCCGAGCACGGAGTCGTCGTCGAGCGTGACATTGTCGAACGTCACTTCGGCCGCGCGTCCCCCGTCGATCTTCCGATAGCCGCGCACGCTCACGCCCGCCGCGTCCCTCGGCACCAGAAACAGCGTGATGCCGGCTTCGGCATCGTCTTCGCCGCTCGTGCGTGCCGAGACGAGGAACACCTGAGCATGCTCGCTATGCTGAACGACGGCCTTCGCGCCATACAAAGTCCACGCGCCCCTGTTGCCTTCAACGCTGCGCCGCGCGCGCGTCGCTGCGACACGAGCCAGTTCGTAATGACTGTCCGGTTCGCCATGCGCGAGCGCAACGATTCGCGAGCCGTCGATCAACGAATCCAGTGCCGATTTTTGCGCGTCACTGCCGCTGCGAGCGATCGCCCGGCCGACGATCAGCGTATCGAGAAACGGCTCGACGACGAGGCCCCGGCCGATACTCTCGAACACCACGGAAATATCGAACGCGCCGCCGCCAAAACCGCCGCTCGCTTCGTCGAACAGTGCGCCGATCACGCCAAGCTCCGCGAAGCGCGCCCACAATTCGGTGCTGAAGCCTTGCGTCGAGCGCGCGATCTGGTCGCGCGTCGCGAAGCCGTACTGCTCGCTGATAAACCGGTTCAGCGTATCCGCCAGCATGCGGCGGTCTTCGGTGTGCTGGAAATTCATGACGCGCGCCTCTTACAGTCCGAGGATCGTTTTGGAAATGATGTTCTTCTGGATTTCGTTCGAGCCGCCGAAGATCGACAGCTTGCGATTATTGAAGTACTGCGACGCGGCACTCGCGGCTTCGTCGGGGCCGACCGGCACGCCGTCGAAACCTTCGTACAGCGCTTCCTCGACGAATGGCTGCGCAAAAGCGCCCATCGCGCGCCGCGTCAGCGACGAGATTTCCTGACGGATTTCGGTACCGCGAATCTTCAGCATCGAACTCTCGGCACCGGGCACGCCGCCGCCCGCCACTGCCGCGATCACGCACAGGTTGGTCGTCTTCATGTTCTCGAGATCGATCTCGACGCGCGCCATGCGTGCCGCGAACGCGGGATCCTCGGCGAGCGGCCGGCCATTGCGCAGCTGTTTCGCGGCGATCTTGCGCAGACGGTTGAACGCGGCGACCGAAAAGCCGACGCCCGCGATATTGGTGCGCTCGTACGTGAGCAGATATTTCGCGTAGGTCCAGCCCTTGTTCTCTTCGCCGACGAGATTTGCGGCAGGCACGCGCACGTCGGTGAAAAACACTTCATTGACTTCGTGCTCGCCGTCGAGCGTGATGATCGGCCGCACTTCGACGCCCGGCGTATTCATGTCGATCAGCAGAAAGCTGATGCCTTCCTGTTTGCGCACGTCGGTCGCGGTGCGCACGAGACAGAAGATCATGTTCGCGTAATGCGCGAGCGTGGTCCACGTCTTCTGGCCAGTGACGATGTAGTGTTCGCCCTGCGCATCCTTGCCGCGCACCGCCGTCGTTTTGACTGACGCGAGGTCGGAGCCCGCGCCCGGCTCCGAATAGCCCTGGCACCACCAGTCGGAACCATCGAGAATGCGCGGCAGCCAGTGACGCTTCTGCGCTTCGCTGCCGTACCTGATCAGCACGGGCCCGAGCATGTTGACGCCGAACGGTACGACGCGCGGCGCGCCGGCCAGCGCGCATTCGTTCTCGAAGATGAACTTCTGCACCGCATTCCAGCCTGGGCCGCCGTATTCCTTCGGCCAGTGATTCGCGAGCCAGCCCTGCGCGTTCAGAATCGCGTGCCACTCGGCCATGTCGTCGCGCGTCAGACGCCGGCCGGCGTGCACCTTGCCGGCGAGGCGTTGCGGCAGCTTGTCGCGCAGAAACGCCAGCACGCTGGCGCGAAACGCTTCTTCTTCAGGGGTGAAGTTCAGATCCATCGCAGTCGTACCGTCCGGGTTCGTGGCGGCTCAGGCCGTCGTGTTCAGGCTCGCGAAATCCGCTCCGCGCTCGACCAGTTCAACGAGCAGCGGCGACGGCCGCCAGAACAGCGGGTCTTCCTTCGCGTACTCGCGGATGTCGGCGAGGATCGTCGCGAGGCCGACGCTGTCCGCGTATTTCATCGGACCGCCGCGGTAGCGCGGAAAACCGTAGCCGTACAGCAGCGTCACGTCGACGTCGAGCGGGCGCAGCGCGATGCCTTCGTGCACGACGTTCGCGCCTTCGTTGATCATCGCGGCCATATAGCGGCGAATGATCTGCTCGTCGGTGAAGCTGCGCGGCGTGACGCCCGCGCGCTTACGTTCGGCGTCGATGATCGCCTCGACTTCGGGATCGGGCATGCCGCCGCGCGATCCTTCGGGGTACAGATAGAATCCGCGGCCCGTCTTCTGGCCGAACCAGCCGCGCTCGCACAGGCGGTCGGCGATCTGCACGTAGCGTGCGTTCGGGTCGCGCGTGGCCGCACGGCGTTTGCGCGCCGCCCAGCCGATGTCGCCGCCCGCGAGGTCGACCACCTGGAACGGGCCCATCGGCAAGCCGAACGCGCGCACGGCCGCGTCGATCTGATACGGCGACGCACCGTCTTCCATCAGCGCGTCCGCGGCGGCGCGATAAACGGCGAGCAGGCGATTGCCGATGAAACCGTCGCACACTCCCGCGCGCACCGGCGTCTTGCGCAGCTTCTTCGCGAGCTCGAACGCGGTCGCGACGACGTCGGCGCTGACGTGCTTCGGCACCACGACTTCGAGCAGCTTCATGATGTTGGCGGGCGAGAAGAAGTGCAGGCCGATCACATCGGCGGCGCGCGGGATGCTGGCCGCGATCGCTTCGATGTCCAGATACGACGTGTTGGTCGCGAGCACCGCGCCGGGCTTGCAGACGCGATCGAGCTCGGCGAACACGGCCTTTTTGACGTCGAGATCTTCGAACACGGCTTCGATCACGAGGTCGACGTGAGCAAGCGCATCGTACGACGTGCTGCCGCTCCAGCGCGCCATGGTCGCGGCTTTCTTTTCCGCGGTGAGGCGGCCTTTGGCGATCAGCCCGTCGTAGACCTTGTCGATGTGCGCGCGGCCGCGCGCGAGCGACGCTTCGTCGCGTTCGATCATCGTGACGGGCAGACCAGCGTCGAGCAGCGCGACCGCAATGCCGGCGCCCATCGTGCCGCCGCCGATCACGCCTATCGCCTCGAGCGCGCGCGGTTTCGCGTCGCGCGTTTCGGGCGCTTTCAGCACTTCGCGCTCGGCGAAGAATGCGTGCACGAGACCGGCTCGCTGCGGGCTGTCGAGGCATTGCAGGAACAGCGTGCGTTCGAACTTCAGGCCTTCGTCGAAGGGCTGTTCGATCGCGGCTTCGACGGCGTCGACGATTTTTAGCGGCGAGAACAGGCCGCGCGCTTTCTTCGCGGTTTCGTCACGCGCTTTCGCGACGGCGGCGAGGCTCGCGGCGCGATCGTTCAATGCGGCGGCGTCGCGCGTGCGGCGCACCGGCGCATGCGCGGCGAGCAATTCGTGCGTGTAGGCGAGTCCTTCGGCGAGGATGTCGTCGCTGTCGCCGAGACGGTCGATCAAGCCCAGCGCGAACGCTTCCTTCGCGCTCGCATGACGGCCGCTCAGGATCAGATCGAGCGCGGCCGGCGCGCCGATCAGGCGCGGCGTGCGTTGCGTGCCGCCCGCGCCGGGCAGCAGGCCGAGCTGCACTTCGGGCAGGCCGAGCTTCGCGCCCTCGACGGCGATCCGGTAATGCGCGGCGAGCGCCACTTCGAGCCCGCCGCCGAGCGCGGCGCCATGCAACGCGGCAATCACGGGTTTCCCGCAGGCCTCGATGCGATTGCACACGTCCGGCAGCGAAGGCGGCACCGGCGGCTTGCCGAACTCGCGAATATCGGCACCGGCGATGAAATTGCGCCCCGCGCCGACGATCAGCACGGCTTCGACGTCGCGATCGGCGTCGGCGGCTTCGATCGCGGCCAGCAGGCCGCGCCGCACGTCGGCAGAGAGCGCGTTGACCGGCGCGTGGTCGATCGTGACGAGCAGGACCTTGCCGCGCAATTCGCGCATGACGACGTCTGCTGTGGGGGAATGGTTCATCGTGGGTGTCTCCGTATGAGGGTGGCGAAGTGCGCCGGATCGCCCCATTCTGGAGTGGTCAACGTTCATTGACAATCACATGGCTGATTGACAGACTGTCAAAATCATTTTGACAACGGCATGCCAATGGACGTCAACTCGCTGACCCTGCTCGTCGACATCCTCGATGCCGGCAATCTGAGCGAAGCGGCGCGCCGGCTCAAGATGAGCCGCGCGAACGTTAGCTATCATCTGAACCAGCTCGAGCGTTCGGTGGGCCTGCAATTGGTGCGGCGCACCACGCGCCGCGTCGAGCCGACCGAGATCGGTCTGCGGCTCTACGAGCACGGCCGTACTATTCGCAACGCATTGCTGGCCGCGCGCGAGTCGGTGACGACGCTGGGCCAAAGCCTGCAAGGGCGAGTGCGGCTGAGCGTGCCGAGCGGCTATGGCCAGCTCGTGATGTCCGACTGGCTGATCGCGTTCAAGCGGCTGTATCCGGGCATCGTGCTCGACGTAATGTTCGAGAACCGCGTCGAGGATCTGATGCGCGACGAGATCGACATCGCCGTGCGCGTGATGTCGGAGCCGCCGCAAAACCTCGTCGCTCGGGACATGGGGCCGGTCCGGTACGTGGCCTGCGCATCCCCCGAATTCGCGCGGACGCACGGCATGCCCGCGACGCTCGACGACCTGCGCAGCGCGCCGTTGATTACCGCGGCCGTGATCGGCAAGCAATTGCGGCTCGCCGCGTATCTGCGCGACGAGCGTCATGAAGTGCTGCTCGAACCGACGATTATTTCGGAAAACTTTCTATTTTTGCGGCAGGCGGTGCTGGCCGGTCTGGGCGTCGGACTCGTGCCGGACTACGTGGTGCAGGACGATCTGAAGCGCGGCGCCGTGCTGAGCGCGCTCGATGCCTGGCGGCTCAGCATCTTCGGCACCCACATGTACATGCTGTACATGCCGAACCGGCACCACACGCGCGCGGCCGCGACGTTCATCGACTTCGTGCTGGAGCAGGCGCAGGGCTCGGGCAGGGGCGGCGCGAACTGAAGCGGCGAACTCAGGCGCCGAGTCTGCGCGCAATGGCCGTCGTGACCATCGGCACGCCGACGCGCAGCAGCTTGCGCACGCCTTCGTCGCTGCCGACTTTCTCCACCGCGTTGTCGATCATCGCCTGCATCACGCTGGCCGGATAAAACTCGCGAAACAGCTCGTTGGCGCCGGTTTGCTCGAAGACGTGATGCAGGAACGACCCAACGGGCGGGCCGATGCGCTTGAAGAGCCCCATCTTGACGACCCGGTTGTTGCACAGATGCAGCGTGTACGCGTCGGAACAGAGCGCCGCGCATTCTTCGAAATAGCGCGGCAGGAACACCTTGTAGTAATCGTTGAAGTGCACCGGATAGAACAGGCTTTCGGGAAGACCGGCCTTCACGCCGTAGACGGCGGTCAATAGACGCGGGCCGGTGTCGCCCCACTTCAGTGCGGTGCCTTTCATCGCTTCGACCCGTTCGATCGCCTCGTGCAAGCGCGGCTGATCCGGATCGAGCCTCAGAATCGCATTGCAGATGCTCGTCTGGGTCTCCCGCCCGATCAGGTCGCCCTTGGCGTTGAGGTCGAAATCACGAAGCAGCAGCATGTCCGTGTCGACCCAGATCTCGTCGGTCTTCGTGAACATCACGAAGCGGAAATAGTCGGTGAAATGCTGCATCGACGGCACCCCGCGAATCGGGAAGTCGTTCAGCGAATCGCGCGGCAGTATCGTGGTCGCATCTTTCGCACTCACGCCGGGCGGCAATTCAGCGATCGGCTCGTAGCTATAAAGCGCGACCTCGCTGCCGTACTGCGTGAACGAACTTAGACAGGCGACTTCATAGGGAGATAGTTCCGGACCGTGCCAGAACGATGCAAATCTTGCCTTGCGCATATGTCATCCGGGGTAGCGATCATGCGGCGCAACATAGGCACCGAACCTGTGTAACGATCCTAGACGGGGACGGCACTGGTCAGATCTAAAGGGCTTGAATCACACAGGAGTTGTCGCAAAACGTTGAGTTCAGCGCGACGTGTCGGCGATTATGTGCGGGACTATGTCGTATTTGGCAAATCCAATTGCGCAAGGCGACGCGGCGAACGGGACAGGCAAGATCGTGGGCTTAAACTGCGGAACACCGGCCATGCGCGCGCAGTAGAAGCAAGCAATGGGCCATGCATTACTCCATGCAGCGATAGCGACGATATTCAGGAGAACGCGATGAACCTCGACGGCGAGACTTACGATTCGCTCACGGCCAATTTCACGTGGCGCATTCCACCGCGCTACAACATCGGCGTCGATGCATGCGACAAGTGGGCCGATGGCTCGGGGCGTCTCGCGCTGATCTACGAAGATGCCGACGGCCGCGCGACCCGCTATACGTTCGACGAACTGAAAGCCCTGTCCGACCGCTTCGCCAATGCGCTGCTCGCGGCGGGCGCACGGCGCGGCGAGCGCGTCGGCATCTTCCTGTCACAATCGATCGAAACGGCCATCGCGCATCTCGCGGCCTACAAGGCCGGCATGGTCGCGGTGCCGTTGTTCGCGCTGCTCGGCGTCGACGCGATCGAGCATCGGCTCGGCGATAGCGGTGCGGTCGCACTCATCACTGATCACGCCGGCGTGCAAAAGATCGACGAAATCCGCGGCGCGGTGCCGGAGTTGCGACACGTGTTCAGCGTCGATATCCAGCAGGATGACGAAGCATCGGACGCGCCCGTGAGGTCGTTCTGGCAGGCGTTGCATAGCGCTTCCGCTGAGTTCACGCCGGCCGATACCGCCGCGGACGATCCGGCGATCATCATCTATACGTCGGGCACGACCGGAAAACCGAAGGGCGCGCTGCACGGGCATCGCGTGTTGCTCGGGCATCTGCCCGGCGTCGAGATGTCGCAGCAGGGCTTTCCCGCGCACGCGACGCTGATGTGGACGCCCGCGGACTGGGCGTGGATCGGCGGTCTGTTCGATGTGCTGCTGCCGTCGTGGCATCACGGCGTCGCGGTGCTCGCGCGCCGTTTTGCAAAATTCGACGGCCACGCCGCTTTCGATCTGCTCGCGCGTCACGCGGTCTCCCATGCGTTTTTACCGCCGACCGCGCTGAAGATGATGCGCGGCGTCGAGCGGCCCGCTCATCTGCGGCTCGCGTTGCGATCGGTCGCGAGCGGCGGCGAATCCCTTGGCGAGGAACTGATCGGCTGGGGGCGCGATGCGCTCGGCGTGACGATCAACGAGTTCTACGGGCAGACCGAGTGCAACGTCGTGGTGTCGTCGTGCGCGGCGCTGTTCGAGCCGCGCTTCGGCGCGATCGGGCGCGCGGTGCCGGGGCACCATGTCGCGATCGTCGATGCCGCCGGCAGCGAACTGCCGCCCGGCGCGATCGGCGATATCGCGGTGGCCGCGCCCGATCCGGTGATGTTTGTCGGCTACTGGCGCAACGAGGCGGCGACGCGCGAGAAATTTCGCGGCAAGTTTCTGCTGACCGGCGATCTCGGCACGCGCGACGCGGACGGCTTCATTCGCTTCGTGGGCCGCGGCGACGACGTGATCACGAGCGCCGGCTACCGGATCGGGCCCGCGTCGATCGAGGATTCGCTGCTGCGTCATCCGGCCGTCGCGATGGCCGCCGTGGTCGGCGCGCCCGATCGCGACCGCACCGAAATCGTGATGGCGTTCGTCGTGCTGAAAGCGGGCTTCGTCGGCGACGATGCGCTGGTGCGCGAGATCCAGCAGCACGTAAAGACGCGTCTGGCTGCGCACGAATATCCGCGCGAGATTCGCTTCGTCGAAAGTCTGCCAATGACGGCCACCGGCAAGGTGATCCGCAAGGCGCTGCGCGAGGCGCTGGGGGAGACCGGCGCGCACGACCCGGACGCGATCCCACCGGCGAAAAACTGAGTCTGCTACGATGACCCACCCACGATGAGAGTCACAGCGGAGACATGGGATGCGCCCCGAGAGTGCAATTCGTTTCGACCAGGAGTTCGCGCCGCGCATTGCCGAGGCGATCGCCGCGTGTGTCGGGAAGACCGTTCACACCGACGTGCTGCCGCATGGTGAACCGGGGCAGCCCACCCGCGTGCGGATTCACGCAACGCCGCTCGATGAACTCGGTCATTACCCGCATCCATTGAATCTGTATCTGACCTGGGACAGCGATGAAATAGAAAGACTGATGGGCGAGCAAGGCGCGACGCGTTTCGCCAGATATCTGGCCGCGTTGCCGCGCAAGCTCAACGCGTGGACCCAGGCGCGCGAACTCGATTTCTCCACGCACACGCAGGGTGAACCGGTTACGTTGATCGGCGGGCTCGATTTCGAAGCGTAGACGCTCGCGCGCGTTTGCGGGTTTGCGCTCGAGATAGCTGGATAAAAAGCGGCCGCTGTGCTCGAAGAGCCAGCGGCCGTTGCTTTTGCAGCGTTGGGTGAGCGCGATGTTCAGGCGCCCAGCGCCGGATCGCTGATGCTGTCATTGCCCGTCTCGACGTGACCGGCGATGCGGCGGGCAAACGTCGGGTCCGTATCGACGGTGATCGCGAGATCGTACCAGCCGTATGCTTTGCGCAGATCGAGGTACAGATTGTCGGTGTCGCCGCCGCGCACCGAATGCTTGATGACATGGTCCTTGTCGTACGCGTTGACGATCGTGAACTGGCACCGCGCGCTGCCGACGTTCTCGAGCCGCAGTTGCAGATTGCCGTTCGCGACGTCGTAGCCTTCGACGACGGCCGGCCGTGCGGTGTCCGAACCAATCCACCAGTTCCGCGCAACCACTTTGCCCGCGAAGCGGCGCAGGAAGCCGTTCGGTCCGTGCACGCTGAAGTCGTAGCTGCCATCGGCGTTGAGCATCAGCGTGTCCTGCAGATGCTTGCCCGCTTCGACGGTATAGCTGCGCGGCGCGTCGGCGCTATCGGCCGCGTACACGAGGAACACCGCGCCCGCGCGGCCCGTGTTGACGAAGCGCATCGTCAGCTTGCCGTTCGAGCCTTCGTCGACGCGCACGAACAGTTCGTATGGCAGCGCGCGTGCCGGGCGCACGCCCGCTTCCTGCTTCGGTACCGTCTGCACCGTCGGCGTTTGCGGCACGTAGTCCGGGTGACGGTTCTGGTCGGGCGGCACGTAGCCGCTCGTGCTCGGCAGCGACGGCACCGACGCGTTCGGATTCGCGAAATTGAACGCAGAGGTCAGATCGCCGCACACCGCGCGACGCCACGGCGTGATGTTCGATTCGCCGAGATTGTGCTCGCGGCCGAAGCGCTTTTCGATGAAGCGAATCACCGACGAGTGGTCGAACACTTCGGAGCACACGTAGCCGCCTTTGGACCACGGCGACACCACCAGCATCGGCACGCGCGGTCCAAGCCCGTACGGCCCGGCGACGTTCTTCGGATCGCCCGGATAGATTTCATTCGCGATCTCGACGGTCGACAGACCGTTCGCGCTCGACGCGGCCGCGAACGGCGCGGCGATGTGATCGAAGAAGCCGTCGTTTTCGTCGTAGTTGATCAGCAGCACGGTCTTGCTCCACACGTCCGGGTTCGACGTGAGGATCTGCAGCACCTGGTCGATGTACCACGCGCCGTAGTTGGTCGGCCAGTTCGGGTGTTCGCTGTACGCTTCGGGCGCGACGATCCACGATACCTGCGGCAGCGTGCCGTTTTGCACGTCGCGCTTCAGGATGTCGAAGTAGCCGTCGCCGTTCGCCGCGTTGGTGCCGGTACGTGCGTTGTCATACAGCGGGTTGCCCGGCTGCGCGTTGCGATACTGGTTGAAACAGAGCAGCGAGTTGTCGCCGTAGTTGCCGATATACGCGTTCTGCGTCCAGCCCCAGGAGCCGTTCGCGTCGAGCCCGGTGCCGATGTCCTGATAGATCTTCCACGTGATGCCCGCGTTCTGCAGCACTTCGGGGAAGGTCGACCAGCCGTAGCCGAGCTCCGAATTGTCGATCACCGGACCGCCGCCGCTGCCGTCGTTGCCGACCCAGCCGCTCCACATGTAGTAGCGGTTCGGATCGGTCGGACCCATCAGCGAGCAGTGGTACGCGTCGCAGATCGTGAATGCGTCGGCGAGCTGATAGTGGAACGGGATGTCGTCGCGCGTCAGGTAGGCCATCGTGGTCGCGCCTTTCGACGGTACCCACTGATCGTTGCGGCCGCCGTTCCATGCGGCGTGTGTGGTGCCCCAGTCGTGCGCCAGATCCTGCAGGAATTGCAGGCCGAGGTTCGGCGCGCTCGGACGGAACGGCAGCACGTAGCTGGCGCCGGTGGTATCGGTGGTGAGCGGCTGATACCACACCGGCTGGCCGTTCGCGAGGTTGATCGCACGCGTGTCGCCGAAGCCCCGCACGCCCTTGAGCGTGCCGAAGTAGTGGTCGAACGAGCGGTTCTCCTGCATCAGCACGACGATATGCTCGACGTCGCGGATCGTGCCGGTGCGGTTGTTGGCCGGAAGCGCGAGCGCATTGCGGATGCCGGGCGGCAGCATGCTCAACGCGGTGAAGGAAGCGGCGGCTTGCGCGGCCGAGCGCAGAAAATCACGGCGATCTGTTGAAGTCATGGTTATGGCTCAAATCTTCGGTGGAGGAAAAAGGCACGGGGAAGACGAGTTGCGGTACTGAAACGGCAATGTTGCGTCGGACGCGCGAAGGCAGGCTAGTCTCCGCGCGCGGCGCAATTCTCAATCGACGGTATGGATGACGGGGCGGGCAAGCGGCGGTGAGGCGGCGGACAGCGCCGTGCCGGCTTCGGATGCCGGTGCCGCCGGTGTCTGGATCGTCAGTGTCGGCGGCGCGAAGTCGGCCGGCGGCTGGGCGATCGACGGGGCGCCGGGGTTAGCGGCGGAATGTTCCGTTGAACTGATCGTATTCGTGCTCGCGGGCGGGTCGTCGTTGCTGCATGCTCCCGCTAGCGCGCACAGCGCGATGACCGTCACGGCGCCGGTCAAACGTTTGCGGCGCGGCGCACGAACCGGCTTCGACACGAAAGGCATGGCACTGTCTCCGGGCGGGGAAGGGATGCCTCGCCATCGATGTGCCGAGGTCAGCGATGCCGCAGCATAATCGCCGATCCGTGTAATTTTTATGAAGTATCGGTAACAGCCAGGGCGCCGCTTATCGCTGCGCGCGAACGAACGCAGCGATCGCGTCGTTGAGCGCCGCGGGCGCATCGCGATGCGGCGAGTGTCCGCATGCGTCGAGCTTCACGAGTTGCGCGTGTGGCACGCGCGCGGCGATCGTGTCGATCTGCGCCATCGTGCCGTAGTCGTCGTCGTGGCCCTGGATCGCGAGCAGCGGTCGGCGGATCGGCGCGAGCGCCTCGACGATCGACCACTGCCTGAACTCGGGATCGAGCCAGATATCGTTCCAGCCGTAGAACGCGGAATCGACGTCCGCGTGATAGCGGGCGAGCTTCGCCCGCAGATCGGTGGTTTCGTAAAGCTGCTTCGTCTGCGCGATGCTTTGCACCGAGATGTCTTCGACGAATACGTGCGGTGCGATCACGACCGCGCCCGCGAGCGCATCGGGATACAGCGCCGCGTACAGCAGCGCGATCGAGCCGCCGTCGCTATGGCCGATCACCCACATCCGCTGGCGTTGCCGCAAGTCGATATCGAGCGCGTCGAGCAAGGCGGGGAGAATGTCGCGCGCCTGCGCGGTCATGAAATCGACCGGCCATTTCTCGTCAGGCGCACGCGGGGTCGAGAGTCCGTAACCGGGCCGCGAATAGACGAGCCCGCGCATGCCGAGCCGCTCGCACAACGTCTGCGGCCAGTCGCGCCACATCGCGATCGAGCCGAGACCTTCGTGCAGGAAGACCGCGATCGGCGCATCGTCCTGTTGAGCATTCGCCTGCTCGTTGACCCAGCAATACTCGATGTGCAGCGAGCCATGCGACGCAGTCGCCTGCAGTTCGGCGAAGCCTCCCGCGGCCCCCGCGGAGGAAGTGGCAGGAGCGGTACCTCGGTTCTGCATCAATGAAACACCTATGACAGTTCGCGCAGCTTGAAGCGTTGAATCTTGCCGGTGGCGGTTTTCGGAAGATCGTCGGTGAATACGATATCGCGCGGGTACTTGTGCGGCGCGAGCCGTTCCTTGACGAAGGCCTTCAGTTCATCTGCGAGCAGATCGGACGGCATGAAGTCGCGCTTGAGTACGACGAATGCGCGCGTTTTAACGAGTCCGCCATGATCGACGCCGACCACCGCCGCTTCGAGCACCGCCGGATGCGCGACGAGCACCATCTCGACCTCGATTGGCGACACATACTGGCCGCTTACTTTCAGCATGTCGTCGCTGCGGCCCGCGTAGACGTAACAGCCGTTCGTGAGACGCCGATACTTGTCGCCGCTTCTGATCCATTCGCCGAGAAACGTCGCGCGCGTTTTCTCGCGATTGCTCCAGTACATCAGCGCCGCGCTCGGCCCTTTGATGAACAGATCGCCGACTTCGCCATCGGGCACTGGCCGCCCAGCTTCGTCGCGCAACTCGACTTCGTAGCCCGGCACGGGGCGCCCGGTCGTGCCGTATTCGACTTCGCCCGGGCGATTCGACAGGAAGATGTGCAGCATTTCCGTCGAGCCGATGCCATCGAGAATCTCGGCACCGAAGTGCGCGGTGAAGCGTTCGCCGACATCGCGCGGCAACGCCTCGCCGGCCGACGCGCACACGCGGATCGCGACGTCGGCGCGTGCGGGCAGATTGGGCGACACCAGCATGTTCGCGTACAAGGTCGGCACGCCGCAGAACACGGTCGGGCGCTGCTTGACGAGGCGCGTGAAAATCGCGTCGGCGGTCGGGCGCACGGCCATCAGGATCGCGGTCGCGCCGACCGACAGCGGAAACGTCAGCGCGTTGCCGAGCCCATACGCAAAGAACAGCTTCGCCGCCGAAAAAACCACGTCGCTCTCGACGATGCCGAGCACCGGCTTCGCATACAGCTCGGCGGTCCAGTACAGATTCGCGTGCGTGTGGACGGTGCCTTTCGGCTTGCCGGTCGAGCCCGACGAATAGAGCCAGAAGGCGATGTCGTCCGCGTTGCTCGCACAGCCTTTAACGGCCGGTGTGGCGGTATCGACCAGCGTTTCGAAGTGGGGCGCCCCGAGCGGCTTTCCGGTGGAAGCGTCTGGCTGCGAGACGATCAGGTGGCAGCCGTCGTCGTCGATGCTGCTCAGCGCCTGCGTCACGTTGGATAGCAACGGTTCCGACACGATCACCGCGCGCGCATGGCTGTGCGTCAGCATGTACGTATAGTCGGCGGCGGTCAGCAAGGTGTTCGCGACGACCGGCACGATGCCCGCGTACAGCGCGCCGAGAAACGCGACCGGCAACGATACGGTGTCGAGCATCACGAGCAGCACGCGCTCCTCGGGATGCACGCCGAGCGCACGCAGTGCGCTGGCGCAGCGCCGAGCGCGCTGTTCGAGTTCGCCGTAAGTCGTCGCGCCGTGGTCATCGATATAAGCGACTTTGCTCGCGCGAGCTTCGTTCAATTGGAACAGATGCCTCGCGAAGTTGAACAGTGGGGGCGGCGGCGCAACCGGCTCGCGCGCGCTCGTTTCCAGCAGGGCTTCCATATGTCTCCTCCGTCCGTGGACGCGGTCCGGCTTTTGTGTGCGCGTGATCCGCTCGATGCTGGCCGCTCGCGGCTCAAGCGCGCGTGAATTCGATCGCCCCTTGCGGCAGCAGATACAGCACCAGCGCCTGGCCGTTCGCGACGGTCGGCCGATGCGCGGAGCCGGGGCCGTACACGCACCAGCCGGCCGGATGGCCGTCGAACGTCGCGCCTTCGGTGAGCGGCATGATCAGATCGATCTCGCCGTGCGGATGGACGTGGTGCGGACCGGCAATGTCCTGCATGTCGACGACGTCGACGGAAAAGCCGTGCGTGTCGGGCAACGCCTTGAAGATGCGGCCGTAGCGGATGCCGCCGGCCTCGCGGTTGCACAGCCAGCCTTCGGCGACGCCTGTGCGGCATGCGTTCGCGAGTTCGTGAAAGGTGGGACTGTCGGCGGGCCAGGTGTCGTTCAGCCAGTCGGCGAGCGCGGCGTCGAGCGGCCGCCCGGCGAGTTGCCCAGTGACGCCTGCGATCAGGCGCTGGAATTCCTGTGCGGACATGCGAGCCTCCAGAAGCGCGCTCACGCAGGCCGGTTGGCCGGCCCCCTGAACTTTGGTGCATGCGTGGTGCGGCGCCGTCTCCGTGACGCGGCCGGAATGCCAGGGCGGCGCGCGACTGTTTGTGATTGGATCAGCTTTTGGCGAAAATTAAACCGTTCATCTGGTGCGTGTCAAGCACTATAGTACATATATCGTAGTCACGAGCTCGGAAAACATGAACCAAAAGTACCCTCCCGCATCGTTGGACGCAACCGACGGCGACGCGGCCCGCGCCGAACGCACCGAGCGCGCGGGTGACCGCGCGGCCGAACGCGGCGGTGATCGCGAAGAACGCGACCCGTTCCTGACCGCGATGGGCGAGCGCGTGCGTTTGCTGCGCGCTCGCCGCGGCATGACACGCAAGACGCTGGCGGCCGAAACCGGTTTGTCGGAGCGGCATCTGGCGAATCTCGAATCCGGCGTCGGCAATGCGTCGGTGCTGGTGCTGCGGCAGCTCGCGGCCGCGCTGAACTGCCCGCTCGCCGAGGTGATCGGCGACGAAACCACTGCGTCGGCCGAATGGCTGCTGATTCGCGAACTGCTGCAGGGGCGCGACCAGGCCGCGCTGCAGCGCGCGCGCATCGCGCTCGCGGAGATGTTCGCGCAGGCGCCGCGTGACCCACATCGCAAGGACCGTATTGCGCTGATCGGTCTGCGCGGCGCGGGCAAGTCGACGCTCGGACGCATGCTCGCGCAGGAGCGCAAGGTGCCGTTCATCGAACTCACGCGCGTGATCGAACAGCTCGCGGGTTGTCCGCCGTCGGAGATTCATTCGCTATACGGCGCGAGCGCGTATCGACGCTACGAGCAGCGCGCGCTAGAGGCGGTGATCCACGAACATTCGCGCGCGGTGATCGCGTCCCCGGGCGGGCTCGTGTCGGAATCGGGCACGTTCAACGTGCTGCTGTCGCACTGCTTTACCGTGTGGTTGCAGGCGACGCCCGAAGAACATATGCGCCGCGTCGTCGCGCAAGGCGATCTGCGGCCGATGTCCGGCAACCGCGAGGCGATGGACGACCTGAAACGCATCCTTGCCGGGCGCGCGGAGCTGTACGGGCGGGCCGACATGACGTTCGACACCAGCGAAAAGACGCTCGCCGATGCGTACCTGCAGTTGCGCGACCGTCTCGCCGCGCGTCTCGCGGCGGAAGCGCCCGACGAAGCGCGCGTGAACTGACCGATCGGGAGCGCCAGGGTTTCCCCGTAAAAATGCACTAAAGTGCTTTACGCTGGTATGCTGATGCACTATTGTTCAACAAAACAGATTGCATCGTCCAGTCAGGAGACGCCCCATGTCCACAGCACCTACCGTCGTTGCCGAGGCCGCGCCGGTCGACTACCGCACCGAGCCGTCGCAGTACAAGCACTGGAAGCTGAGCTTCAACGGCCCGGTTGCGACGCTCGGCATCGACATCGCCGAGGACGGCGGCATTCGCGGCGGCTACAAGCTGAAGCTCAATTCGTACGACCTCGGCGTCGACATCGAGCTGCATGATGCGATCCAGCGGATTCGCTTCGAGCATCCGGAAGTCCGCACGGTGGTGGTGACGAGTCTGAAGGACCGGGTGTTCTGCTCGGGCGCGAATATCTTCATGCTGGGACTGTCGTCGCACGCTTGGAAGGTCAACTTCTGCAAGTTCACGAACGAAACGCGCAACGGGCTCGAAGATTCGTCGCGCCATTCGGGGCTGAAGTTTCTCGCCGCGGTGAACGGCGCGTGCGCGGGCGGCGGTTATGAACTCGCGCTCGCCTGCGACGAAATCTATCTGATCGACGATCGTTCCTCTTCGGTGTCACTGCCGGAAGTGCCGCTGCTCGGCGTGCTGCCCGGCACCGGCGGCCTCACGCGCGTGACCGATAAACGCAAGGTGCGCCACGATCGCGCGGATATTTTCTGCACGGTGGTCGAGGGTGTGCGTGGCGAGCGTGCGAAGGCATGGCGTCTCGTCGACGAAGTCGTGAAGCCGAACCAGTTCGAGCAGGCGATTCAGGCGCGCGCGCTCGAACTCGGCGCGCACAGCGATCGTCCGGCCGATGCCAAGGGCGTCGCGCTCACGCGCATAGAACGCACGGATCGCGAAGACGGCCTCGGCTATCAAACCGTGGACGTGACCATCGATCGCGCGAAACGTGTGGCGACCTTCACCGCGCGCGCGCCGCGCACCGAGCAACCGACCGACCTGGCCGCGATCGTCGCGGCCGGCGCCAACTGGTGGCCGCTGCAATTCGCCCGTGAACTCGACGACGCGATCCTGTCGATGCGCACCAACGCGCTCGACATCGGCACCTGGGTGTTCAAGACCGAAGGCGACGCCCGCCACCTGCTCGCCGTCGATGCGACGCTGCTGCGGCACAAGGATCACTGGTTCGTGCGCGAAACGATCGGCATGCTGCGCCGCACGTTCGCGCGCCTCGACGTGTCGTCGCGTTCCATCTTCACGCTGATCGAGCCGGGTTCGTGCTTCGCCGGCACGTTCGCCGAACTCGCGTTCGCTGCCGATCGCACCTACATGGCGGCGCTGCCCGACAACGAGGACGAGGAGCCGTCGATCACGCTGTCGGAAGTCAACTTCGGTCTGTATCCGATGGTCACGCATCAATCGCGGCTCGCGCGGCGCTTCTACGAGGAAGCCGGGCCCCTCGACGCGGTGCGCGCGCTGATCGGCCAGCCGGTCAAGGCGCTCGACGCCGAGCGCCTCGGTCTCGTCACCGCGTCGCCGGACGATATCGATTGGGCCGACGAAATCCGCATCGCGCTCGAAGAGCGCGCGGCGATGTCGCCCGATGCATTGACCGGCCTCGAAGCGAATCTGCGCTTCAATGGGCCGGAGACGATGGAGACGCGCATCTTCGGCCGTCTCACCGCCTGGCAGAACTGGATCTTCAACCGGCCGAACGCAGTGGGCGACAAGGGTGCGCTCAAGGTGTACGGCAAGGGCAGCAAGGCGCAATTCGATGTGTCGCGCGTGTAATCGGCATCGCGCTCACACCGACTAAACGACGCCGCCTGCCGATACGCGCCTTTCGCACTGCAGCTTCCGAACAGGGAATTGACCCAGGGAACCGACCATGTCCTCGATCAACTACAGCGAAAAGATTCCGAACAACGTCAACCTCGCCGACGACCGCGCGCTGCAACGCGCGCTCGAACAGTGGCAGCCGAACTTTCTGTCGTGGTGGTGCGATATGGGCCCGGAAGGCTCGCACAGCTACGACGTGTATCTGCGCACCGCGGTCAGCGTGGACGCGGGCGGCTGGGCGCACTTCGACTACGTGAAGATGCCGGAGTACCGCTGGGGCATTTTCCTCACGCCGGGCGAACAGGATCGCAAGATCCACTTCGGCGAGCACAAGGGCGAGGCCGCGTGGCAGGACGTGCCCGGCGAGCATCGCGCGAACCTGCGCCGCATCATCGTCACGCAGGGTGATACGGAGCCGGCTTCGGTCGAGCAGCAGCGTCACCTCGGCTTGACCGCGCCGTCGCTGTACGATCTGCGCAACCTGTTCCAGGTCAACGTCGAGGAAGGCCGTCATCTGTGGGCGATGGTGTATCTGCTGCATCGCTACTTCGGCCGCGACGGTCGCGAGGAAGCCGAAGCCTTGCTTGGCCGCCGCTCGGGCGACGAAGACAATCCGCGCATTCTCGGCGCGTTCAACGAGAAAACGCCGGACTGGCTCGCGTTCTACATGTTCACGTACTTCACCGACCGCGACGGCAAGTTCCAGCTGTCGGCGCTCGCGGAGTCGGGCTTCGATCCGCTCGCGCGCACCACGAAGTTCATGCTGACCGAGGAAGCGCATCATATGTTCGTCGGCGAATCGGGCGTGTCGCGCGTGATCCAGCGCACCGCGCAGGTGATGAACGAACTCGGCACCGACGACGTCGCCAGGATCCGCGCGGCCGGCGTGATCGATCTGCCGACCATCCAGCGCTATCTGAACTTCCATTACTCGGTCACGATCGACCTGTTCGGCGCCGATCATTCGTCGAACGCGGCGACGTTCTATAGCTCCGGCCTGAAGGGGCGCTACGAGGAAGGCAAGCGCGACGACGATCATCGCCTGAACGAGCATAGCTACAAGCTGCTCGACGTGCAGGACGGCAAGCTCGTCGAGCGCGAAGTGCCGATGCTCAACGCGATGAACGAAGTGCTGCGCGACGATTACATCAAGGACTCGGTCGCGGGCGTTGGCCGCTGGAACAAGGTGCTCGAGAAGGCCGGCATCGACTTTCGCATGACGGTGCCGCACAAGGCGTTCAACCGGCAGATCGGCACGTTCGCGGGCACTCGGGTGTCGCCCGAGGGGCGCGTCATCAGCGAAGCCGAATGGGCCGCCAACGAAGCGAAGTGGCTCGCCACGCCGGAAGACCGCGCGTTCGTCGCTTCGCTGATGGGGCGCGTTGCCGAACCGGGCAAGTTCGCGAACTGGATCGCGCCGCCTGCGATGGGCGTGAACCGTCAGCCGGTCGATTTCGAATACGTGCGCTTCAACTGAAGCAAGCGAAGCACGAATGGCACGCCACGCGCGCGCCGTATTGCCAGGTGGAGGAAGTCATGAACGGCCCAGTATCGGTCGAAGTGCTGCGGCAACATCTGATCGATCCGGAGATCTGCATTCGCTGCAACACCTGCGAAGAGACCTGTCCGATCGATGCGATCACGCACGACGACAACAACTACGTCGTGAAGGCGGACGTCTGCAACGGCTGCATGGCCTGCGTGCCGCCTTGCCCGACCGGTGCGATCGACAACTGGCGCACGGTGCTGAAGGCCGACGCGTATTCGATCGACGAGCAGTTCACATGGGACGTGCTGCCGGAGCAGAACACGATGGCGGTGCCGGCTGAAGAAACGGCGGCCGCGTCCGCCGCGGGCGACAGTTCCGACGAAGCGGACGGCCTCGAAGTCGATACCGTGCGCGGCGCGGTCGTGCCGCCGTGGTCGGCCGCGAAGCCGTACGTGAATCTGTACACGCACAAGGCGCCGACCACCGCGACGGTGGTCGGCAACTACCGGCTCACCGACAGCGCGACGTCGAGCGACATCCATCACATCGTGCTCGACTTCGGCTCGATGCCGTTTCCGGTGCTCGAAGGCCAGTCGATCGGCATTCTGCCGCCGGGCACCGCCGCCGACGGCCGCGTGCACCACGCGCGCCAGTACTCGATCGCGAGTCCGCGCGACGGCGAGCGGCCCGGCTATAACAACGTGTCGCTGACGGTGAAGCGCGTGTCGCAGCAGCACGGCGACGCGATCGACGGCGTCTGCTCGAACTATCTGTGCGATCTGAAGAAGGGCGACGCGGTCAACGTGATCGGTCCGTTCGGCAGCACCTTCCTGATGCCGAATCATCCGAACTCGCATCTGCTGATGATCTGCACGGGCACCGGTTCCGCACCGATGCGCGCAATGACCGAGTACCGTCGGCGCAAGCGCCTCAAAGGCGCGACCGGCAAGCTGATGCTGTTCTTCGGCGCGCGCACCAAGGAGGAACTGCCGTACTTTGGACCGCTGACGAATCTGCCAAAGGACTTCATCGACACCACGCTCGCGTTTTCGCGCACGCCGGGACAGCCGAAGCGCTATGTGCAAGACGCGATGCGCGAACGTTCGGCCGACGTCGCGAACCTGCTGAAGGACGACAACACCTATATCTACGTGTGCGGCCTCAAAGGCATGGAGGACGGCGTGCTGCAGGCGCTCAAGGACATCGGCGAGCAGCATCGGCTCGATTGGCAAGCGTTGTGGGCGAAGCTGAAGCGGGAAGGGCGGCTGCATCTGGAGACGTACTGACGTACTGACGGACTGATCGCGCGCGCGACGCTTTGAAAATCGCGGACGGTTTGCTACAGTCGGCCCACGCAGCCGGCCGCCACCTGCGCAGCCACTCAGACGGAGCCGTCCGATGAAGCCGATTCGTTCACTCGCGATGCTCGCGCTATTGCAGGCCGTGCTGGCGCATCCGGCGAGCGCCGACGACCTCGCGCAGATCAAGGCAGCGGGCGTGTTCCGGATTGGCACCGAAGGCACGTACGCACCGTTCACTTATCACGACGACACGGGCAAGCTGACCGGCTTCGACGTCGAACTCGCCCGCGCGATCGCGCAGCGTCTCGGGGTCAAGCCGCTATTCATCGAAGCCAGATGGGATGGGTTGATCGCCGGTCTCGACGTCAACCGCTACGACGCGGTGATCAACGAGGTCGCGATCACCGACGAGCGCAAGCTCAAATACGATTACTCGGACCCGTACATCACGTCGCACGCGGTGCTGATCGTCGCATCGGACAATACGACGATCAAATCTTTCGATGACCTGAACGGCCGCAAGTCGGCCAATACGCTGAGCAGCAACGTCGGCAGGATCGCGGCAGCGCACGGCGCGCAGGTGATTCCGGCGCAGGGCTTCGACGAATCGATCGATCTGCTCGTCACGGGCCGCGTCGATGCGACCGTCAACGATTCATTATCGTTTCTCGACTATAAGAAGCGCGTGCCCGACGCAAGAATCAAGGTCGTCGCGGTCGATACGTCGCCCGATAGCAGCGACAAGTCGGCGGTACTGATCCGCAAGGGCAATCCGAAGCTGCGCGTCGCGATCGACGACGCGCTCGCCCGCATGAGAAAAGACGGTACCTATCAGCGGATTTCGCTGAAGTACTTCGGCCGCGACGTGTTTCATTGAATCTCGGCCTGCGGTGACGCGGACAAATTCACGAAAAAAAAGGGGTGTCGTCGAGACACCCCTTCTTCATTGCCATCAGCCCGTTGAACATGTGGCGGGACGCGCGTTCAACGCGGCAGACTCAGGACTCACACCGTCGCGTCGCTCAGCGCGGCGTCGAAGAAACGCTCCTGTGCATCCGCGTTCACGCGTGCATACGCGCGGTTCACGCCGCTGATCACCGCGCGAATCGACGCGGTGATCAGGTTCGCATCGACACCGACGCCGAACGCGCTGCCGGCCACATCGGCGCCCGCCATTTCGGCGATCGCGATCGCGCGCGCATCGGCGCCCTGCGTGAGCGCGCGTTCCTCGTAGTGCTGGATGCGCACGGGCACGTCGAACGCGTGCATCAGCGCGTCGAGCGGGCCGTTGCCTGCGCCCGTCAGCACGCGCGGCGTGCCGTCGATTTCGACGTTGAGCTTGATGTGCTCGCGGCCGTCATGCTCGGACAGGCTGTGGCCGATGTAGCGGACCGGCTCGGCCGTGCGCACGTATTCCTGCTGGAACAGTTCCCAGATCTGCGCGGGCGTGACTTCCTGGCCGCTGGTGTCGGTGAAGCGCTGCACGGCCGAGCTGAAGTCCACCTGCAGGCGGCGCGGCAACACAACGCCGTAGCTCTGCTCGAGCAGATATGCGATGCCGCCCTTGCCCGACTGGCTGTTCACGCGAATCACGGAGTCGTAGGTGCGGCCGAGGTCGCTCGGATCGATCGGCATGTACGGCACTTCCCAGATCGCGTCCGGCTTCTGCGCGGCGAAGCCCTTCTTGATCGCGTCCTGGTGCGAGCCCGAGAACGCGGTGAAGACGAGATCGCCGACATACGGGTGACGCGGATGGATCGGCAACTGCGTGCATTCCTCGGCCGTGCGCGCGACTTCGTTGATGTTCGAGAAATCGAGCTCGGGATCGACGCCTTGCGTGTACAAATTCAACGCGAGCGTGACGAGATCGACGTTGCCGGTGCGCTCGCCGTTGCCGAACAGGCAGCCTTCGACGCGATCCGCGCCCGCCATCACGGCGAGCTCCGCGGCGGCGACGGCCGTACCACGGTCGTTATGCGGATGGACGGAGACGATCAGCGAATCGCGGCGTGCGAGATTGCGGTGCATCCATTCGATCTGGTCCGCGTAGACGTTCGGCGTGGCCATTTCGACGGTGGCCGGCAGATTGACGATCGCCTTATGCTCGGGCGTCGGTTGCCAGATGTCGAACACCGCGTCGCAAACTTCCTTCGCGAATTCGAGTTCGGTGCCGCTGAACACTTCCGGGCTGTATTGCAGCGTGAAGTGCGTTTCCGGCTGCGTGTCGGCGAGGCGCTTCACCGTGCGCGCGGCCTTCTGCGCGAGTTCGATCACGCCGCTCTTTTCGAGGCCGAACACAATCTTGCGGAAGTCCGGCGCAGTCGCGTTGTACAGGTGGACGATCGCGCGCGGGGCGCCGCGCAACGATTCGAACGTACGCTCGATCAGATCGTCGCGCGCCTGCGTGAGCACTTCGATCGTCACGTCGTCGGGAATATGGCTACCCTCGATCAGCTCGCGCACGAAGTCGAAATCGGTCTGCGAGGCTGACGGAAACCCGACTTCGATTTCCTTGAAGCCGATCTGCACCAGCGTCTTGAACATGCGCATCTTGCGCTCGGCGTTCATCGGCTCGAACAGCGCCTGGTTGCCGTCACGCAGGTCGGTGCTCATCCAGATCGGCGCGCGCGTGATGGTGCGCGACGGCCACTGGCGATCCGTCAAATTGATCGGCTTGAACGAACGGTACTTGGTAGCGGGGTTTTTCAACATTTTCATCATCCGAGGGAGAGACCGTGGAACGGGTGTCGACCGGACGACGAAAACGCGATACTGGGCCGCCGGTCGGAAACCGGGGCTGGGTCAGTTACTGGGGATTCAAGCGATGCTTCGGTGTATCAGAGAGAAGCGGACGCGCGCAGCAGCAGACCTAGCCCGGTAGAGCGGGCTAGTAGTAGCGATAGGGTGGTCTGGGCGCGGTACATAGTGCGCAATGGGAACATATTATTGAGATTGCGTCAAGGGCACGCAGTGTGCTCGTGCCGCGTTCGATTCACGGGTGAGCTCACGAGGCATCGTCAATTCACTGAGCAGGAGGCGAACATGAAACGAGTAGCGTGGATATCCGCTGTCGCAAGGATCGGCGCGTGCGCGGCGTTGGCGTGCGGGTTCGTCGGGCAGGCCGGCGCGCAGGGGCTCAGCGCGCAGAACGACATGCACGCGCCGCAGAACAGCACGCGCCTGATGCCACATGCGGCGCTCGGCAGCGAGTATCCGACGCACGGCAACCAGCAGGCGGGCGAGTTGAATCTGAATCCGACCGATCCTCGCGCGCAACTGGTCAACGGCTTGCCGAACAACCCGAGCGCGGGCGGCTATGGCGCGCCGCTGGCCGGCGTGCGTACTTACGTGCAACCGCTGCGGCCGGCAAATTGACTTCGTCGACGCCTGGACAGTGTTTCGACCGAGCCCCGCGTTGCTCACCCGCCGGACAAAAGCCGCAGCGTATCGCTGTTCAACAACACCGATACGCCTATCGCGAACAGGATCAGCGGCAGCACCGCCGAGCCGTACCGCCGGATCGGCCCGCCGAGCAACGGATGATCGACGAGCCATGCCGCGCCCGCGCACCACAGCCCGATCATCACGATGAACACGAGCGAAACCAGCGCGTTCTCGGCGGGTGTATGACTGGCGTACAGCGGCACGTAGACGGCGAGGTTGTCCGAGCCGTTGGCGATGGCGACGCTCGCGACGGTCCAGCTCGATGAGCCGCGAATGGATGGCGGAGCGCTTGTACGGCCGTCCTCGCTATCCCTATTCAGTGCGTGGCCAGAACCGAAGCGCTGCCACGCCTTGTGTAGTCCCACGACGATCGGCAGCAAGCCGAGCAGGCCGACATACCCGGCCGGCAGGCGCGTGAGCAAGGCCGCGAGCACGAGCGCCGCGGCGACGAGGATCAATGATCCCGCGTACTGTCCCGCGACCACGCGACGCCGTTTTGCGCCCGCTTCGGCCAGAAAGCCGAGCAGGACGAACAGGTTGTCGATATTGGTCGCGGCATAGGCGACGATTGCGAGCAGGACGAGGCTGAGCATGAAGAAGCCGGAGTCGTTACCGGAGGGAGTCGCTTGGAATTCGCCGCGCCATGTGGGCAACCGGGCGGCCGGCCAACACGATGCCGATGCGCCGCGTCAAGGTCAAGCGGCTACAATGGCCGGGACCTCGAACAACGGAATATCGATGAAGATTCGCCTTCTCTCTGTCGCCTGTCTCGCGAGCGCCGCGGCGCTGCTGCCGGCCTGCACCATCGTCACCCGCAACTCGAGCGCCTGTGAACAATTGATGCGCAGCAAGCTGGCCGAGCCGTCGTCGGGGATGTCGTCGGATCGGCTGCGGGTCACGCATCGCGGGGCCGCGATTCGCGGCTCGCGGGTCGTGGTGGAGGGGACCATCGAGCATGCGGTGAGCGCGTCCGCGACCGCGGCTTCCGCGCCGCTCACGGCATCGGCGTCGCAAGCGGCCTCCGAGGCCAAGGTGGCCGCGAAGCCGGCCCAGCCGTCGAGAGTCCGCACGCCGGCGGCCGCCGAGTGCACATTCCACGGCGAACAGCTCGACGTATTCCGCTGGCTCGCGCCGCCGCAGCTGGCCACGCCGGCAGCACAACCGGCCAGCGCGGCGGGCTGAGTTCGCAGCCGCGTGCCGCACCGTCGCTGCGCATCCAACCCAGGCAACCCTCAGAACGCGTAATACGGTCCCTGGCCGGCCGACGTATTGCGCGTCGCAATCGCCGTGTAAATGCGTTTGCCGTAAAAGAACGGCAAGCCCCAGCCGAAACCCAGACTCGAATTGCCGGCGAGATTATCGAACGCGTTGTTCGACGACGAGAACAGCGTGTTCGAATTGGCGATGTCGAACGAAACCGTGCTCGACACGCCATCGATGCCGCTGATCGACGCGCTTGCCGACTGCGTCGAAGTCGGGCAGTACCAGAAGCCGCACAACGGGAACTGCGTCGAGTGGAAGAAGAGGCCGTTCGAGCCGCTGTCGAGATAGCTCACCGCATAGGTCAGGCCGCCCGTGTTCGTCGTCACGTAACCGGTCGCCGAGTTCGCCCTCAGAACGTTCGTGCCCGTGAGCATATTGTTCGACTGGGTGCCGATGCCGAAGATCAGCGAGCCTGACACGCTCGCCGCGCCCGCATCGGCGACGGCTGGCAGGTCGATCACGACGCCGTTGTTATCGAGCGGGAAGCTGCTGACCGGATTGGTCACCTGCTGCGCGAGCGGCTGCGCGGTCGGGCTGCAGCCGCTCGTCGTGCAGCTGTAGTACCAGCGCGGCAACGCGGAGTTCGCGCAGCCGTTGCCGCAGTCGACCGGGAACAGGCCCACGCCGAGGATGCCATTCGCGTGCAGGCTCGATACGGTCAGCAGCGACGCGCCGCCGGAGTTCGCGCAGTCGGCGGGTGCGCCGGGCAGCGCGCTGTCGGCGATCAGTTGGATCGGAATCGATGACGCCTGTTGGCCAGCCATGCGTACGTCCGCGGTGTGAATCGAGCCCCACGCGTAGCCGCTGCCGAATACCGCACATTCGGCGCTTACGCCGCTGCCCGCGGCGATGGTCGGCAGCGACAGGGTGGTCGGCAGCGCCGATGCGAGGATGCGCAGGCCGTTCGAGCCGGTGTCCACCTGGATGTCGTCGATCGTCGCACAGTTGCCGGTGCCGGCCTGGCAGACGGTGACGCTCGTCATCAGCATGTTGCGCGTATTGCCGGGCGATACGCCGACCGTGACCGGCTGCACGTTGGGCGTGGTCGATTGCGGCACGTTCGCGCTGGGAGTCGGCGCGCTCGCGGAACTGGTCGGCGCGCTCGCGGACGGCGTCGAGCCGGAGCCGGACGAGCCGGACGAACTGCCGCCTCCGCCGCCGCAGCCGACCAGGGCCGCGCAGACGATCATAAGCAGGGCATGGAAACGCAAGGCGGATTTCATGGCGTGGCGGTCCGTCTGGTGGAACTCAGGCGTGAAAGGGGGCGCGACCGACGCGTGCGGGGCGCGCGCGTCACTGGATGTCGTCCGAGGTGACGCCGGCGGGCAAAGCCGCCGGCAGCCACGCGCGGCCGACGTAGCCACGCATCGGTCCGCCGGACTCGACGATCACGTCGGAGCGCGCGACCCGCGACGAATGCAGATTGCCGCTGCCGGCCGCCGCCGCGGCGCCGGTCTTGTACGAGTCGCCGTATTTGCCGAGCAGCGCGTGCAGATCCGGCATCGTCGGGCCTTGCCATGCGTAGGCGACGATCAGGCCGGTGCTGGTCGCGTATTCGTTGATGGTGGTATTGCCGGCGTCGGTCCACGTGCGCTCGCGCAGTGCGCCATTGAGCAGCGTGCGCGGCGCGCTCGCGCCCACCACCGCCTGGCTCGGCATCGTGCCGCCCAATTCGGCATGCGCGCCGAAGCTCGCGCAGCACGCGACGACGGCGATCACCGAGGCGATCGCGGATGGATGGAGACTGCACTTGGACATGAGGCCTTCCTCGTTTGGTGCCGGATTTTTATTGAGATAACTCGATTAACGTAGCACCGGTTTTCTTCTGGTCTTTGCACATTGCGGCGGACAGGACCGCACGCCATGTTGAAAAACAAGCCGCATGCAGACCGGAAGCCCTTATTCGGCGGGCCTCCGGCGAAGACTTGGGAATACTCCCAAGGGTCAACTCGAAAGTGTCATTGAGTGTTAAATTTACCTCATAAGAGGGCAAATAGCGTGACGGGCGCGGCCTTTTTTCCCGAGGCCGTTGCGTCGCCATGGCATCGGCGAGTCCCGGGCAAACCCCAGTTTTTGCACACGCCTCGCCGGGACCGGTAAAATGTTGGGTTGATCCACGGAAACTTGCCGTGGCGTAGCGGAAGGATTCCCCGAACATGACTGATTTTCGTCTCACCAAGCGGTTTGCAGTAATGCTCATGGCAGGCGGGCTGGTCGCCGGCTGCGGTACCTCGTCGCCGACCAAAATCGACTATAGGAGCGACTCCCGTTCGAAGCAGGTATCGCTTGCCGTACCGCCGAACATGATCGACGAGACGGCCGATCAGCGTTCGCTGCCGCCGCAGGGCGGCGAAACCTCGCTGTCCACGCTGAAACAGGTGCAGGCGCAGGCGCCGGCCGGCGATGCGGTTGCGGTCGTGCCGCCCGTCCAGGGCATCCACATCCAGCGCGACGGCACCGAAAGCTGGCTCGTGATCGACAACAAAACGCCCGATCAGGCCTGGCCGCAAATCCGCCGCTTCTGGCAGGAGCAGGGCTTCCTGCTCGTCGTCGACCAGCGCGACAAGGGCGTGATGGAAACCGACTGGAACGAAACCCACGCGCAGATCAACGACGGCTTTATCCGCAACACGCTGTCGAAGGCGATGGGCAACAGCTACGTGAGCTCGGAGCGCAACAAGTTCCGCACGCGTCTCGAAGCCGCGCCGAAGGGCGGCACCTACGTGTTCGTCAGCCAGAAAGGCATGCGTGAGGCGATCACCGGTACGAACAACGAGTCGACCCAGTGGCAACCCAAGCCGAACGACCCGGCGCTCGAGCAGGAATATCTGAAGCGCCTGATGGCCTCGCTCGCGCGGGCTGAATCGGGTGCGGGTGGCACGCAGAACGCCGAGCTGTCGCCTGCGGGCACGCAGATCGCGCCGAACGCGGCGACGGCGGGTGCGAAGTCGGCGACGGCCGCCGTTGTCGCGCAGAACGTCGCGCTGGCGGCACAGCCGTCGACGCCGGACGTGGATTCGGCCAACAATACGTCGGCGCAGCTGTCATCGACCGAACTCACGCTCGGCGAGCCGTATGACCGTGCGTGGCTGCGCGTAGGCCTCGCGCTCGATCGCAGCAATTTCACGGTCGACGACCGCGACGTGAGCCGCGGCCTGTATTTCGTGCGCTACGTCGATCCGAAGGATATGTCGTCGGCCGAGCAGGGCTTCTGGAGCCAGGTCTTCCACGGCCGGAAGGAGAAGGTCGCCAAGGAGTATCGCGTGAACGTGCGCGCGGTGACCCCGAATCAGACCCGCGTGGCCGTGGTCGACGACAAGGGGCAAGTCGACGAAAGCTCGCAGGCCAAGCAGATCATGAGCCTGATGGCCTATCAGCTGCGCTGATACGAGAGCCTCGCGGCCAACGCCGCCGGTTCGACGAAAAAACCGCCCGGAGCAATCCAGGCGGTTTTTTTTCGACCGCGCCCTCAGGTATCCGCGCGCCGCCGGGTGCCCACCCACGGCAGCCGCTTGATCACGCCGGTCGCCAACGCGGTGCCGACCAGAATCACCGCGCACCCCTCAAGCATGCCGGGCGACACCGTCTCGCCCAGAAACAGCGCGCCCCACAGAATGCCGAAGATCGGAATCACGAAGGTCACGGTGATCGCGCGTGTCGGCCCGGCGACCGCGATCAGATGGAAGAACAGCATGTACGCGATGCCGGTGCAGGCGACGCCGAGCGCGATCACCGCGCCCCACGCGCGCAGCGAGATCGGCGCGGCGGGCCAGTAGATCACCGCGAGCGGCAGCAATACGATCGTCGCGCCGATCATCGTGCCGGTCGCGACGCTGAGCGCGTCGACGCCAGTCAGGTGACGCTTCGTGTAATTGGCGGCGATGCCATAGAGCAGCGTGGCACCGAGCGCGGCGCCGGCCGCAAGTGCGACGGTGAGCGGCGAGGCCGCCGAGCCGTCCGGCGCCGCGATCTGGTCCCACACGAGCATCAGCACGCCGAGAAAGCCGACCACGAGGCCGAGCGTGCGCAGCGCGCTGAGCCGGTCGCGCAGCCACAGAAAGCCGACCAGCGCGCCCCACAGCGGCGCGCACGCATTGATCACCGACGTGACGCCCGCCGACAGCGTCAACTCGGCATACGCGAACAGGCAGAATGGCGCCGCCGAATTGAGGATGCCGACAACGAGCAGCGGCAACGCATGCGTGCGCAACACCGTGGCGGACTGTTGCAGCGGCCGTCGCGCGATCAGCACGATCGCGAGAAAGAGGGCGCCGATGCCGACGCGCAGCGCCATCAGCGGCGCGACGCCGAAGTCGGTCACGCCGACGCGGATGAACAGGAACGATGCGCCCCACAGGGCGGCGAGGATCAGCAGTTGCAGAAGGTTTCTGGCTTTCATTGGAATGGCGCCGCGCGCAGTTGAGTCGAGACGCCAGCTCATCCTAACAGTGCGATCGCGCGATTCGTTTCAATGCGGGATGAAACGGCAAGATCCGGGAGACGGCCGCGTCCGGGTAGGTCGATCGTAAACGCCGCGAGGGTGCGCGCCAAACGAGCAATTCTCACCGATATGTGAGAAAAATTGCGATGCGGCGGAGCGGTAGCGGGGACGGAATTGCAAACGGCGCCTGCGATGCGCGGGCGCCGTCCGAAACAATGTGAACTGCGTTGCGCCGTCAGCGGCGCGAGCTCAGTGCGGAATCATCCATTGCAGGAAGTTCTGCTGCGCCCACACGAGCACGCCGAGCAGCACCGTGAGCAGAATCGAATGTTTGAAGGTCTTGGCGAACACGACGCCTTCCTTGCCCTTCAACTCGGTGGTCGCGACGCCGGTCGAAATGTTCTGCGGCGAGATCATCTTGCCCATCACGCCGCCCGACGAGTTGGTCGCCGCCATCAGCACCGGATTCAGATTGAGCTGCTTGGCCGCCACCACCTGCAGATTGCCGAACAGCGCATTGCCCGACGTATCGCTGCCCGACAGGAACACCGCGACCCATCCAAGGAATGCCGACACGAGCGGAAACACCGGCCCGACCGACGCGACTCCGAGGCCGAGCGTGTAGTTGAGGCCCGAGTAGTTCATCAGATACGCGAGGCCGACGATCGTCGCCACGGTCAGAATCGCGATGCGCGTTTGCACCCACGTGTCGGAGATCGCCTTGCCGAACTCGGCGGGGGAGAGCCGCACGACGAACGCGGTGATGAGCGCCGCGACGAGGATCGCGGTGCCGGTCGCAAGCGGCTGGAAGTCCCAGATCGCGCCGTACGGCGTGTTGTACAGCGTGATGAACACGGCCTTGTCGAGACCCGGCCACGATACCTTGACGTCGCCGATCGTGAAGATCCTCGCGACCGTCCAGACGATCACGACAACCGACACGATGATCCACGGATACCAGCCCTGCACGCCGCCGATTTTGCCGCGCACCTCGTTGATGCGATCGACGTTGATCGCAAATTTCGGATCGGCGACGGGCTTCCAGACCCGCAGGAACGCCACGGTCAGGATCAGCGAAACCAGCGAAGACAGCACGTCGGTCAGGCTGTAGTTCACGAAGTTCGAGACGACGAACTGGGTCAGCGCGAAGCTCAGGCCCGACACCAGCAGCACCGGCCAGATCCGCAGCATGTTGCGAAAGCCCGCGTACACGCCGATCACATAGAAGGGCAGCAGGACTGCAAAGAACGGCAATTGCCGCCCGACCATCTTGCCGAGCACATCGGACGGCAAATGCGTGACCGCGCCGAGGACCGTGATCGGCACGCCGAGCGCGCCGAACGCGACCGGCGCGGTATTGAAGATCAGCGTGAAGACCAGCGCTTCGAGCGTTGGAAAGCCGAGCATGATCAAGAGTGAGCTCGTGATCGCGACCGGAGTGCCGAAGCCCGAAATGCCCTCGAGCAGCGCGCCGAACGAAAAGCCGACCACGACGAGCACAATGCGCCGGTCGTTCGGCAGGTTGTCGATCATCCACAGGCGGAAGGCCTCGAAGCGTCCCGAGCGCTGCGCGATGTTGTACAGCAGGATCGCGGTGAACACGATCCACATCACTGGCCAGATCGCAAAGACGACGCCGGCCGCGACCGAGTTGAACGCGAGCCCGAGCGGAAACTGCCAGACGAAAATCGCTACGATCAAACCGACGATCAATCCCGCGAGCGACGCCTGCCACGCTGGCCTGCGCGCCCAGCCGAGCAGCGCGAGCACGACGATGATCGGCAGCGCGGCGACGATAAACGACGCAACAAGCGAATTACCGACTGGAGTGAGCAGTTGATGAAACATCACCTCTCCTTCGTTATTGTGTAATTCGACGCGGGAGATTGCGCATGACGGCGCGTCGCTCTGGCACGGCGGACGCTCGCGAGTGGCCTCGACCAAGCGGCGGCGCCTGATTTAAGCGGGTGCTGCGTGCAACCTTTCAAGAATAGAGCGCCATATCGGCGAGTCAAGCCGGGAAAGTACGGGCGGGTGTGCGCGGTGGCGGGCGAACGAAAGACAGGTCAATGCCAATGGCCGCCCCAATGGCCCCCCCAGTAGCCACCAATGCCGATCGCAATCGACGGTCCATAGTAGGCGGGATAGCCGTAATAGGCGGGATAAGGATAAGCGGGCGGCGGATAGTAGGCGGGATACACCGGCGGCGCCACATACACGGGCGCGGCGGTTGCATAACCGGGCGGCATGTCCTGCGGCGCGACCTGCATTTGCGCCTGGGCTTGAGGTGTCTGCTGTGGATCGGTGGCCGGTGCGGTTTGGTCCGGTGTGGTCGCGGGCGCGGTCGAATAGTACGACGTGTAATAGCCCGCGGGATAGTAGCCGACGGGGTAATAGCAGCCGGCTAAAAACAGACTGGAGGCGAGCGCGGAAATCGCGGCGGCGGGCCGCGCGAACCTTGCGGAAAAACTGGATGCCTCGCGTGGCGTCGAGAGGCGCACCGCGCGAAGATGGGTGACGACGCGGGACTTCATAACGCGCTCCTCGATGAACCGATGCCGCCTCGCGCGACGTCGTTATGAGGAGCTTACGCTTCTGCCGCGGCAGCGCTGTGGCAAAACCGCAACCGCATATTTCAGTCTATTTCCACGCGCGCTGTCGGGACGAGGGCGCACCGCATTCGCGGCCCTCGTCAGTCCAGTGCGTGGTCGGAATAAATGGTTGGCTGTCCTGTATGAATCGTCAGACGCATCATCGGACGCAACGCTCGCTTGCCGCTCACTTGCCGATCTGGTTACCGATGACACCGCCCACGGCCGCGCCGCCCAACGTCGACAAGCCGCTGCCGCCGATCGCCGCGCCGGCCGCGCCGCCGACACCCGCGCCGATCGCGGTATCGCGTGTGCGTGGGGACATGTCGCCGCATGCCGCCACACCCGCGACGAGCGCAAGCGCGACTGCGACCGTGCCAAGACGAGTACCGAGTTGACGGATCGATTTCATGATGCTGACTCCCTTCGTTGTTGGAAGTAGTTGTTTCTTTCTGTCAGCACACAACGTGCCTGCTCGACGCGGCGGAATAAAAAAAGCCCGCCATGCCGGCGGGCTTCGATACTGCAGGGCGCTAGGTCGCGCGCGCGTCGCGCAAGCCGCTTATTGCCGCTGATAAATCTCCGCGCCTTGCTTCATGAATTCGATCGACTTGACTTCCATGCCTTTCTGCAGCGCTTCGTTATCGCTGACGCCCTGTTGCGCGGCGAACTCGCGCACGTCCTGGGTGATCTTCATCGAGCAGAAGTGCGGGCCGCACATCGAGCAGAAATGCGCGACCTTGGCCGAATCCTTCGGCAGCGTCTCGTCGTGGAATTCGCGCGCCTTGTCCGGGTCGAGACCGAGATTGAACTGGTCTTCCCAGCGGAATTCGAAGCGTGCCTTCGACAGCGCGTTGTCGCGTACCTGCGCGCCCGGATGACCCTTCGCGAGGTCCGCTGCGTGCGCCGCGAGCTTGTACGTGATGATGCCGGTCTTCACGTCGTCCTTGTTCGGCAGACCGAGGTGTTCCTTCGGCGTCACGTAGCACAGCATCGCGGTGCCGAACCAGCCGATCATCGCGGCGCCGATGCCCGACGTGATGTGGTCGTAGCCCGGCGCGATGTCGGTGGTCAGCGGCCCGAGCGTGTAGAACGGCGCTTCGTCGCACCAGTCGAGCTGCAGGTCCATGTTCTCCTTGATCAGCTGCATCGGCACATGGCCCGGACCTTCGATCATCACCTGCACGTCGTGCTTCCATGCGATCTGCGTGAGCTCGCCGAGCGTCTTCAGCTCGCCCAGTTGCGCTTCGTCGTTCGCGTCGTAGATCGAGCCGGGACGCAGGCCGTCGCCGAGCGAGAAGGCCACGTCGTAGGCCTTCATGATTTCGCAGATCTCTTCGAAGTGCTCGTACAGGAAGCTTTCCTTGTGATGCGCGAGACACCACTTCGCCATGATCGAGCCGCCGCGCGACACGATGCCGGTCATCCGGTTCGCGGTGAGCGGCACGTATTGCAGACGCACGCCCGCGTGGATCGTGAAGTAGTCGACGCCCTGCTCAGCCTGTTCAATGAGGGTGTCGCGGAAGATTTCCCACGTCAGATCTTCGGCCTTGCCGTTGACCTTTTCGAGCGCCTGGTAGATCGGCACCGTGCCGATCGGCACCGGGCTGTTGCGGATGATCCATTCGCGCGTTTCATGAATGTGCTTGCCGGTCGACAGATCCATCACCGTGTCGCCGCCCCAGCGGATCGCCCACGTCATCTTGTCGACTTCCTCGCCGATGGAGGAGGTCACCGCCGAGTTGCCGATGTTCGCATTGACCTTCACGAGGAAGTTGCGGCCGATGATCATCGGCTCGCTCTCCGGATGATTGATGTTGTTCGGGATGATCGCGCGGCCGCGCGCGATTTCCTCGCGCACGAATTCCGCGGTGATTTCGCTGAGACCGTTCGGACCGAACGCGCTCGCGCCGAATGCCTGGCCGGGGTGCTGGCGGCCCATCATCGCGGCGAGCTTCGCGCCGTTCGGGCCGCTCGCCTTCAAGGTCTCCAGATACTCGGCACGACGCTGGTTCTCGCGAATCGCGATGTATTCCATTTCCGGCGTGATGATGCCTTGCTTCGCGTAGTGCATCTGCGTCACGTTCTTGCCGGCGATCGCGCGGCGCGGCGTGCGATGCAGGCCCGGGAAACGCAGCTGCGCGGTGGCCGGATCGGCGGCGCGCTCGCGGCTGAAGCTGCTCGACAGACCGGTCAGCGGCTCGGTGTCGCCGCGCTCCTCGATCCACGCCTGACGCAGCGCGGGCAGACCCGCGCGGATGTCGATCTTCGCGTCCGGGTCGGAGTAGGGGCCCGACGTGTCGTACACGTAGATCGGCGGATTCTTTTCGCCGCCGAAGCTGTCGGGCGTGTCTGCCTGCGAGATTTCGCGCATCGGCACGCGGATGTCGGGGCGCGAGCCGGTCACGTAGACCTTGCGCGAATTCGGCAGCGGCGCGACGGCGGCCTCGTCCACATGGGCTTCGGCGGAAATAAACTTCGGATTGGCGTTCATGTAAGTCTCCGTACAAAGTGGGGCGGCTAAGCAGGAGACTGAGATGGAAGTGGTCGGAAATCGCTAAGAGGTGACGCTGTTGAGGCTGGTGCGAGATCCGTACGCTTCCCTGCGCTGGCATTATCCAGATCAGGTTCAAAGGGTATTTCTCACCCACGCAACACGGACCTCCAGCTCCGCGCTACGCAGGACCCCCGCGTTAGCAGCGCACACGATACACCGCCCGCCCGCGGTTTGGCAACCTGTCTGAGTGATTCAAAAAACTGGTCCAGATGAATCCAGACATCTCCTATGCTAATTTCGAGACCGCATCAGACAGGGCAATTTACAGCAATTGAACAGCCGGCTTACAGCGAAAAATCGTCGGCGGCTTCGGGCTGATACAGAATTTTGTCGATCTTGAGCACTTGCTGATCGCCGCTGGGTGGCGTAAAGCTGATGCTCTCGCCGCGGCGCGCGCCGAGCAGCGCGAGGCCAGCCGGCGAGAATACGTTCAGCCGCCCTTGCGCGAAATCGGCGTTGGGCGGATAGACGACGGTCCACGTCATTTGTTCGCCGCTCGCCGAATCGATCAGCGTTGCTTGCGAGTTCATCGTGACGACGTCGGCCGGGATGTCGTGCGAGTCGACGATTACCGCACGTTCGAGCACGTCGTCGAGCATGTGCTGCAGCTTGGCGTTGGCGGCCGCATGTTTCTCGAGGCGGGTCACGTCGAGTTCGGTCAGATAGCAGGTTTTGATCTTCTTCATCATCAGGACTCCGATAAGGCGGTGAAGGATGGCCGCGTGCGACGATCCCATGCGGGTGGTCGGCGGATGAGTGCGAATGGGAAAGCCCGGAGCCCGGCGACGCGGCCCCCGGATATCGGCAGGCTACGTCAGCGAGGGCGCCGGGCGGCGTGAAGCGGGAGCATTCGGGACGTCTCGCCGGTGCCGTGCGGCGCGACGCCCGCGCGCGCGCAGCCGCCTGCGCGGCATGGGCGCAAGCGGGCGAGAGCACGGAAAGTCGGACGACGCAGCGAAGTCACGGGCAAAACGACCAGGTGATGGGAATAGCGAACGGCAGGTTGCCGCGCAGCAAAACGTGAAGCCCGCGACACCAGCGACGAAAGCTTGATGTTAGCACGCTGTCTCGGGCACTTCCGTTGGCGACATCGCGCTCCGTCGATCGGCCGTCTTTGTGCGGTGCCAGAAGAAAGCGACCTGATCCGCATTGCGTTCAAGCCAGTCAAAGGATTGCCGTTAAACAAAGTGCAGCGAAGGCCGCACTCCAGCGAAGCGATTCGCGGGATGGCGCGAGAATGGCGCGACGCGATTCGCGCCGATTGACAGAGAGGTGCACATGAAAGCGGAAACAATGCGGTGGCGAACGTTCGGTCGCACAGCCGCGGTGGTGGCATTGCTTGCCGCGCCGCTGGCGGCGCCGGCGGCATCGGCGGTGACGGGCGGCGTGATCCGGTTCGTGGGGATGATCGTCGCACCGCCGCTGCAGATCAGCGCGGATACGGCGCCCACTGGCATCGCCGTCGATAGCGCGAGCGTGGCCGGTCAGCGCTTCTCGCGCACGGTGACGTTCAGCGCGCCGCCGGGCGTCGTCAGCGGGGCCGATGTCGCGCTCGAAGTGAACGGCGGTACGCAGTCGCGCGATCGGGTGGCAGCGCGTTTCGTCGATGGCGCCGGGCACGGCGTGCTGGCCCGCGACGGCCACTACGCGGTCGATCGCACGGGCGGGGTGCTGTCGCTGAACGCGCGGCGCACCGATACGGACACGCGCGTGACGGTAGTGGTCAGTTACGACTGAGTCGCGGCGAGCCTTGGCTCGCTACCCATGCCGGAAAAAAATTAAAAGAGGCTTGTCATAACCGGCCGCGCGGTTCGACAAACGTGCAGATTACGATCGGAGCACGTCATGTCGACCGCGCACAATCGCTCGCTACTTCAGCGCTTTGCGACTTTTTCCAGGGCCGCCGCCGGCCTCGCGCTCGTTGTGCTGAGCGCTTCGGGCATCCGTGCGGCCGATGCGGCCGGGCCCCTATGCGCGACGCACAGCCCCGCGCACCGGTTAGCGCTCGTCGAGCTGTACAGCAGCGAGGGCTGCGATAGCTGCCCGCCCGCCGACCGTTGGCTCGGTCAATGGAAAAGCAACGGCGTCGCCCACGGCATCGTGCCGCTCGCACTGCACGTCGACTACTGGAACAGCCTCGGCTGGAGCGACCGGTTTTCCCAGCATCGCTTCACCGAACGTCAGGAGACGCTGACGCATCTCGCGGGCGCGCACACGATCTATACGCCGGAAGTGTTCGTCGCGGGCCGCGAGTTGCGCGACTGGTCGCAACGCGACAGTTTCGAGCGCCGCATCGACGAGCTCGTCGCCGCACCCGCGCAGGCCAATGTCGCGCTCGCGCTGAGCCCGCGTGCGCCCGGCGCGTTCGATGTCGATGCGCAGTTCAGCACGACGGCAGCCGCCATCACGGGTCCGTCGAGCGCCTATGTTGCGGTCTACGAGAACGCGCTGACGACGCAGGTCGGCGCGGGCGAAAACCGCGGCGCGACGCTGCATCACGAACGGGTCGTCCGTGCCTGGTTCGGGCCCGTGCCACTCGTCGCCGGTCACGCGCGGATTCGTCAGGACATCGCTCTACGCGAAGCGAGCGTCGACGCGAAAGCCGATCCGATCGACAACGCCGCCGACCGCTTCGGCGTGGTCGCGTTCGTCGAAAACGACGCGAGCGGCGATGTGCTGCAAGCGGCCGATCTTCCCGCGTGCCGTTGATCGACATCGCACGCGCCGCATTCTCTACCGCTGCCCGAGGAGAGCCGCCATGTCCACACCCACACCGCACGCCTTGCGCCCCGGCGCGCCCTCCGCGCCAGCCGCACCCAAGCGCGGCGTCATTCACCCGCTGTGGCTGCGCATCACGCATTGGCTGAACGCGCTCGCGGCGATCGTGATGATGCTGTCGGGCTGGCGCATCTACGACGCGTCGCCGATCTTCACGGCGTTCAGCTTTCCGACCGCGATCACGCTGGGCGGCTGGCTCGGCGGCGCGCTGCAATGGCACTTCGCGGCGATGTGGCTGCTGGTGTTCAACGGCCTCGTGTATATCGCGCTGAATCTCGCGAGCGGGCGTTTCCTGCGCAAGTTCCTGCCGCTGACGCCGCGCGCGGTGCTGCGCGATTTCATCGCCGCGTTGCGCGGGAAGCTGTCGCACGACGATCTGCGCGTCTATAACGCGGTGCAGAAATTCGCCTACCTGTTCGCGATCGCCGATCTGATCGTGCTGGTGCTCTCGGGGCTCGCGATCTGGAAGTCGGTGCAGTTTCCGCTGCTGCGTGACCTGATGGGCGGCTACGACAACGCACGCGTCGTGCACTTCATCGCGATGTCGCTGCTGGCCGCGTTTCTTGCGGTGCATCTGGCGATGGTCGCGCTCGTGCCGCGGTCGTTGCTCGCGATGCTGCGCGGACGTTGAGCCGCGGCTGCTCACGGCCATCCCGATATTCACGCTCATCGACGCGCCACCCGAACCCCCTATGGATACCGAATCATGAACAAGCCGATCGACAAACCAGCAGACCAACCCACGCAGCGTGTTGGCCACACGCTCGACCGCGCATCGATCCTGCTCGATGTGAAGCGCGAACTCGCGATGCCGTCGCGCCGCCTGTTCGGCAAGCAGCTATTGACGCTCGGCGGTCTATCGATGCTGAGCGGCTGCTCGCTGACCGACGACGCTTCCGTGAACCGCTTCCTCACCGCCGTGTCGCGGCTGAACGATCGCGCCCAGGCCGCGCTGTTCGACCCCAAGCAGCTCGCGCCGACCTACACGGAAGCGCAGATCACGCGACCGTTTCCCTTCAACGCGTACTACGGCATCGACGACGTGCCGCACGTCGACGGCTCCGATTATCAGCTGAAGCTGAGCGGGCTCGTGACCGGCAAGCGCGTGTGGACGCTGCCCGAACTGTACGCGCTGCCGCATGCCGAGCAGATCACGCGGCATATCTGCGTCGAAGGCTGGAGCGCGATCGGCCGCTGGGGCGGCACGCCCTTCGGCGATTTTCTGCGGCGTGTCGGCGCGGATACGACGGCGAAGTACGTCGGCTTCAAATGCGCGGACGACTACTACGAAAGCATCGACATGCCGACCGCATTACATCCGCAAACGCTGCTGACGTTTTCTTACGACGGCGAGCGACTACCCGCGAAATACGGCTACCCGATGAAGCTGCGCATGCCGACCAAGCTCGGCTACAAGAATCCGAAGCACATCGTCGAGATATTCGTCACCAATACGTATCCCGGCGGCTATTGGGTCGACCAGGGCTACAACTGGTTCGGAGGCTCCTGACGCATGCGGGCGCACGCGCGGTTGCGGCAGCGGCTTCGGAAGCACGCCGGCACGGGCCGGTTTCGATTCATCCACCACCAACGGAGTCATCCCATGAAGAAGATTGCAATCACCACGATCGCACTGCTGATGCTGGCAAGCGGCGGCGCCGCATTCGCGCAGGCAAGCGGCGCGATGTCGAACGATGCGATGTCGAAAGACGCGATGTCGAAAGATTCGATGTCCAAAGACAGCATGTCGAAGGACAGCATGAAAAAGGACGCAATGAAACACGATTCGATGAAAAAGGGCGGCGGCGCGATGGGCATGAAGCACGAGGCGTCGGGCGCGATGGGCAACTGAGTCGGCGCCAGGGTGCTTAGCGATCCTGCCGATGCGCGGAGCATCGAACGGATTCGACACCGAATGCAAGCCGGGGATGCGTCCCCGGCTTTTCTGTTGCGGGAACACCAAAAAGTTACGATTCTGTCGCGCGGCGCACTCGGCGCTTACTGCATAATGCGTTGCGCGCCGTGGCTTTCGCCCGCGGCGTCGCCGCGCATCGCGGCCGCGTTGCATGGGGTCGTTTTGACCGATTCCGCCGCCACAGCCGTTTCTGGCGCTTCCTGCGCCGCCCATCGTCTTACTGTTCCACCGACATGTCCGCCAGCCTCACCCGTCAGACCGCATCGCCGATGCGGTGCCCGCCATCCCGTCCGAAAGGCATCGACGCAGGCGCGGCGCCTCGCGGGCATCGAGCGCAGCGCGCGGGTCGAGTGGCGACGGCGGGCTGAACGCATGTCGCTGCAACGCTCGGTTTTTTCTCCGTCTGGCTGGCCGCTGCGTCTGCCGCAGTCGCGCAAAGGGAGGGTCGCGCTCGCGCTTGCCGTCGTTTATCTGGTGTGGGGCTCGACCTATCTCGCCGTGCACGTCGCGCTCGGCTCGTTCCCGCCGCTGCTGATGTCGGGCTTGCGCAACCTGTTCGCCGGCATCGGTCTGTTCGTGTTCGCCGCGCGCCGCAAGCCGGTCTGGCCGAGCGTCGCCGAAATTCGCAACGCGGGCCTCGTCGGCACGATGCTGGTGGGTCTGTCGAGCGGCATGCTCGCGTACGGCATGCGCACGGTCGGCACCGGCACCGCGGCCGTGATGGTCGCGACCGTGCCGCTGTTCGCGACCGTGATCGCGGCCGTCGCCGGACAGAAGATCGGCCGCGGCGAATGGTTCGCGGTCGGGCTCGGGCTCGCCGGCATCGTGATTCTGAGTCACGGCGACAGCACGCCGGGCTCGGTGGGAGGCAGTCTCGCGATTCTGTGCGGCGCCCTGTTCTGGGCCGGCGGCGCGCATCTGGCCGGGGTGTTGAAGCTGCCGTCGGACCTGTTTCTATCGACCTCGCTGCAGATCGGCCTCGGCGGCGCGATCTCGACGCTGGTCGCGTGGGCGGCGGGCGAGCGGATGCTCGAGCTGCATTTCCTGCCGCTCGTCGCGTTCCTGTATCTGATGCTGATCGGCACGATGGCCGCGTTCGTCGCGTACGGTTATCTGATTCGCCACACGAGCCCGATCATCGCGAGCAGCTGCATGTACGTGAATCCGATCGTCGCGGTTGCATTGGGTGCGCTGCTGCTCGGCGAGCCGGTCACACGCTCGACGGTGATCGCGACGATCGTGATCCTGAGCAGCGTCGGTTTGTCGTTCTGGTTCGATTACCAGAAGAAGGGCAGCGCCTGAGCGCGGTCGGTTCTCGTCGAACCGCGCCGCCGTTGTCAAAGCGCCGCCGCCAGCTCTGCGCCCTCGCGGATCGCGCGCTTCGCATCGAGCTCGGTGGCGAGCTTCGCGCCGCCGATCACATGAAAACGCGGGCCGCCGCTGCCGTGCTTGCCATCGACGGTCGACGGCATTAGCTCGCGCAACGACTCCTGCCCCGCGCACACGACGATCGTATCGACGTCGAGCCATTCGTCGGCACCGTCTCGCGCGATCCTCAGACCGCGCGCGCTGATCTCCCGATACTCGACACCGCCTAGCATCTGCACGCCGTTCCTCGCGAGCGCCGCGCGATGCACCCAGCCCGACGTCTTGCCGAGCCCCGCGCCGAGCTTGCCGGCCTTGCGCTGCAATAGCCAGATCTGCCGCGCCGGTTGCGCGGCAACGGGTGGCTTCAGGCCGCCGCGCTCGCGCACCGCGAGGTCGACGCCCCATTCGTCGAGCCACGTATCGCGCGGCACCGGCAGCGGCTCCCCCGCGCGATGCAGCAAAAACTCGCTGACGTCGAAGCCGATGCCGCCCGCGCCGATCACCGCGACGCGCGCGCCGACCGGCGCACCGCGCAGCACGTCCACATACGACAGCACGTTGGGCCCGTCGATGCCGGCAATCGCCGGCCGCCGCGGCACGATGCCGGTCGCGACGATCACGTCGTCGTAGGCGCCCGCGGCGAGCAGCGCGGCATCGACGCGCGTGCCGAGCCGCACCTCGACGCGATGGCGTTGCAACTGGCTGCGGAAGTAGCGGATCGTTTCGCTGAACTCTTCCTTGCCCGGCACGCGCATCGCGAGATTGAACTGGCCGCCGAGCGTGTCGCTGGCCTCGAACAGCGTCACGCGATGCCCGCGCGAGGCCGCCACCGTCGCGGCCGATAGCCCGGCCGGCCCTGCGCCGACCACCGCGATCGAGCGCGCCTGTCGCACGCTCGCTAGCGGCCGGTAGACGAGCTCGGTTTCGCGTCCCGCGCGAGGATTGACGAGGCAGCTCGCGCGCTGATTCCTGAACGTGTGATCGAGGCAGGCCTGATTGCACGCGATGCAGGTGTTGATTTCGTGCGCGCGGTCCTCGGCGGTCTTCAGCACGAAGTCGGGATCGGCGAGCAGCGGCCGCGCCATCGACACGAGATCCGCGGTGCCGTCGGCGATCAGCGCTTCAGCCACCTCGGGCGTGTTGATACGATTCGACGCGATCACCGGCACGTTGACGGATGCCTTCAGGCGCGCGGTCAGCGAGGCGAACGCCGCGCGCGGCACCGAGGTCACGATGGTCGGCACGCGCGCCTCGTGCCAGCCGATGCCGGTGTTGAAGATCGTCACGCCGGCCGCTTCGAGCGCCTGCGCGACCTGCACGGTTTCCTCCCACGTATTGCCGCCCTCGACCAGATCGATCAGCGACAGCCGGTACACGACGATGAAGCGCTCGCCGCATTCGGCACGCACCCGCTCGACGATCTCACAGGCGAGCCGCATGCGATTCTCGATGCTGCCGCCGTATCGATCGGTGCGCCGGTTCGTGCGCGGGCACATGAACTGGTTCAGCAAATAGCCTTCGCTGCCCATGATCTCGACGCCGTCGTAGCCCGCGCGTTGCGCGAGCCGCGCGCAGCGCGCGTAGTCGCGCACGGTTCGGTCGATGCCGGCGAGCGTCAGCGCGCGCGGCTTGAACTTCGAGATCGGCGATTTCAACGCCGACGCCGATACTGCGAACGGCTGATAGCCATAACGGCCCGCATGCAGGATCTGCAGCGCGATCTTGCCGCCCTCCGCGTGCACGGCCTCGGTCACGAGCCGGTGATTGCGCAGATCGAACACCGAGTTGAGCGTGCCGCCGAACGGCAGCAGCCAGCCCTCGCGATTCGGCGAAATGCCGCCCGTGATGATCAGGCCGACGCCGCCTTTCGCGCGCTCGCGGAAGTACGCGGCCAGTTGCGGGTAATGCCAGAAGCGGTCTTCCATGCCCGTGTGCATCGAGCCCATCACGACGCGGTTGGACAGACGTGTGAAGCCTAGGTCGAGATCGGCGAGTAAGTGTTGGTAAGACATGCAGGGACCGTGTAAGTGGGGGGCCGCACGAACGATACACCGCGCGCCGGACCAGACCGCCGAGGAAAAATTCTAAATCGCAGCAATCCATTGATTCGCAAGACCTGGGTCGGTTGTCTCAGGCCAGCTATTTGGGGCACGGCACACCCATTGCTGATTTTGAGCGTCCATCGACACGGACGCGCCACCGACAAAACCAGCGCGCCGTGCGGCACGGATGGGAGGAGGGCGACCGCGAGGCTTCCCGCGGCCGCCCGCGTATCAATGGGCGCTGAGCGTCAAGCCCTATATCGAGACAGGTGAACACAATGAAAATTATCCGAATCATGGTGGCGGTCGTTGCGGCCGCGGCGGTACTGAGCGCGTGCGGCGGCGGTGGTGATGGCAGCGATGTGGGCAAGACGCTGGGGTTGACCAATCCCGAGATCCATTTCGTTCACGCGCTTCCGGGTGGCCCCGCGGTCGACTTCCTTGTCAATGGCAGCGCGCCTTCCGGACAGACCAACATCTCGTATAAAGGCGTGACCAACCTCACCAATATCGACACGGGCCCGACGACCGTCGCGTATGCGGCGACCGGCACGAAGAACGCGCTCGCGAGCGGCAGCTTCCCCGATGTCGCGAAGGGCCACGTGTACACGGTGCTCGCGTTGCCAGGTCTGTCGGCGCCCGACATCGGCCTGATCGACGATCCGTTTGACAAGGGCCTGCTGACCAACGACGCGCGCGTGCGCGGCTTCAACGCGTCGGCGAACGCGCCGGACCTCGACCTCTACCTCGTGCAGGCCACCGCCACCAGCATCACCAACGTGTCGCCGACGCTCGCCGGCGTGTCGTTCAAGAACGCGGTGCCGGCGAGCGGCCAGGATTCGATCTACGTGTCGGGTGGCCAGTACGTGCTGATCGCGACGGTGGCCGGCAGCAAGACGCCGATCTTCCAGTCGAACTCGTTCTCGCTGGCGAACAACGCCGACTGGCTGATCACCTCGGTGCCGATCGCGGGCGTGTTGAGCCAACTGGCGCTTGGGCAGATTCATCTGCTGATCGTACAGAACGGCAATACGAGCACGCCGAGCGTGGAACTGTCGAATACGTTGACCGGGCAATGACGAGGGCCGCCGATCACCGGATGAGCCTCGCGCGGCGCGAGCATCGATGAGCCGCTCGCGCCAGCCGGACAATCAAGGACTCCGATGGTCGGAAAGTGGGGAGGACGACACGGCGATCCACGACAGTGGGTCGCCGTTCTCTTTGATGGCGCTCCGAAAACGCGTCGCATCGCTAGCCAGCAAGCCAGCATGCACGAAAAAAAAGCCCGCCGCGGCATCCCGCGACGGGCTCTGCAAAACCTGCTGCCATGTGCCGGCTTATTTTGCCTTTTCCGCCTCGTTCGTGATGGCGTGGCCGCCCTTCGAAATGTCCTGGCCGGCGCCCGCCATCGTGTTGCAACCCGTGACGAGCATGGCGGTTCCTGCGAGCACAAGCAAAGCGATCAGTCGAGTCATGAAACTTCTCCTTGTCGAGAATGCATCGGTTGATGTCGTCCGACCGGGGCCATGCCAGTCGATCAGGTTTCGATCCGGTTTCGAACCGGCCTGATTGCATGGTAAAAAAAGGGTGGGGGCGGCGCTGTCGGCCGTGCCGCGATTTTGTTGTAGGCGTGCTCCGGTGTTTGCGTCGGCGCACTCCTACAACGGCTTTGCGGTGCCACGGCCAGCACGCGTCAGACGGGGCTTTGCGACGAAGTGGTCGGTGTGGCCGGCGACGCCGGCGGCTGATCGATCGAAGGCGTCGCCGTGCTTGCGCTCGGCATCACGACGTCGATTTCGGTGCCGCTTTGCGCGCCACGGCGGATGTCGAAGCGTCCGCCATGCGCGGCCACGCGCTGGCGCATGCCGAGCAGGCCATGCGTATGCGTGCGTTTCAGATCGGCCGGCATGATGCCGACGCCGTTGTCCGCGATATGCAGCGCGACCTCGCCATCGCCGACCCGCAGCGCGATGCCGACCTTCGAGGCCCGCGCGTACTTGGCGGCGTTCGTCAGCGACTCCTGCGCGACCCGAAAGAGCGCGATCTCGGTCTGCTCATCGAGCTGGACATCGTCGGCGGGCAGGTGCAGTTCGAGCGTCCAGTTGTTGCGCTGCGCGGCTTCGTCGGCGAGCGTGCGCAGCGCGGTGACGAGCCCGAAATTGGCGAGTACGGTCGGCCGCATGTCCTCGATGATGCGCCGCTTCAACGCGATACCCTGGTCGAGATTGGCGAGCGCGCGCTGCAGCTTGTCGGCGATGTCTGGCTCGCTGTCCTTCAGCTTGCGGCGCGCCCACGCGACGTCCATCCGGCATGCGGTCAGAATCGCGCCGAGCTCGTCGTGCAGCTCACGCGCGAGCTGGGTCTTTTCGTTTTCGCTGACCGCCTGCAGATGCCAGCCGAGCGCTTCGAGCTGGCGCGTGCGCTCGCCCACCAGCTGGTCAAGTTCCTCCTGCTGCGTAATCAGCTGACGCTGCGCGCGCGCCTGCCGGTCGATCTGGATGCCGAGATTGCGAAACAGCAGAATGAACAGCACGATGTTCAGCGCCGACAGCCCCGCCGCGCACAGCGTCGACAGCCGCTGATCGGCGCGGCTCGCGGCCAGCGCGTGCTGCGCGCGGCGCTCCTCGTTGTCGCGCAGCAGCGTGAGCGTGCTGTCGATCAACGACGCGTCCGCCGGATTGACGTCGCTCGCGGGCCCGCATCCGCCGAGTTCGAGCGGATGCGGCGCCGCGTGCTGCATCGCGGCGGCGCCCGCGCCGATGCGCGCGTCGATCAGCGCGAGAATCTGCGTAAAGCTCGCGAGCTCCGCGCTGTCCGCGCGGCCGCCGCGATAGAAGTGGTCCAACTGCCGGGTGGTCTCGCGAATGCGCGCGGCGCTCGCGCAGAACGCTTGGGCGGATGCGTCGTCCTTCGTCAGAAGAAACTGGTTTTGTTGTGCGCTCAGGCGCGACAGGTCGCTCGCGAGCGTGCTCAGTTGCACGGTGACGTCGCGCGCTTCGAGCGCGGTCTCGTACTCGGCGGCGATGCGCTCACGCGCGCTCTCCAGAATCACGAGGCCGCCCACCGTGATCACGATCGCGACCGTCATCGCGATCGCCCAACTGCGCCTGCGCATCCAGTCGGCGAGCCGCGCCGTGGCGCGCGCGCCAGGCTGTTTCGGCGGGTTCTGCAGATTCGACACTTGCTGCTCCGGAAAGAGGGCATCGACTCGGGCGTCGACTTCGGCATCGAGCGAAGCCGCGCGTAACGTCGTCGTAATCCAATGTAAGCGGATTCTCACACGAAAAACGGCGAGCGTCGGAATGCGCGCGGCGCCGCGCATCGATAGCATGGACCCGATCGTTCATTCAATGTTTCGGGAGAAAACCATCATGCTGAAGTGGGCGCTGTTCTTCGCGATCGTCGCGGTGATCGCGGGTCTTCTCGGCTTCACCGGCATTGCGGCCGGCGCGGCGGCGATCGCGAAGTTCCTGTTCTTCGTGTTTGTCGTGCTGTGCGTGGTGTTCCTCGTGCTCGGCTTCGTCGTGACGAAGAAAACGATCGATTAGCGCGGCCATCGCAGTGGCGGCAAGCCGCGCCTTCATAGCAGGCGAGGGGTTTGCTGGTAGTCGATTGCAGGGCCAACAAAAGGGAGAAATGCCATGCTTCACTATGCCATCGTCTTCTTCGTGATCGCGATCATCGCGGCGGTGTTCGGCTTTACCGGCATCGCGGCCGGCGCGGCCGAAATCGCGAAGATCCTGTTCTACATCTTCCTCGTCGTGTTCGTGGTCACGTTGCTGCTCGGCGTGTTTCGAACCTAGCCACGCGAGCCCTGGATGAACGTAACACGAGATCGGCAGCGAAGTACGCAATACGTATAGGTAGGTACAGGTAGTCAACAAGGCGCGGGAACGCGCGGCGTTTGAATCCTCGATCGAGGCGCCCGCGTTCGAAGCGCGCCGTCATTCCACCGTCGGCGCATCAGGCGCGATTCGTGCTGATGCGCGATTCCCCCAATACCGGATAAAGGAGAAGTTCGATGACGAAGCAATCTGGCGACACGTTCGTGATGGACATCAAAAAGATCCGCGAGGACGCGCGCAAGCATATGTCGGATGGTCCGGTCACGCCGAGCTACGGCGCGAATCGCGACACGGTGCTCAAGCTGCTCAACGACGCGCTCGCCACCGAGCTCGTCTGCACGCTGCGTTACAAGCGTCACTACTTCATGGCGAAGGGCATCAACTCCGAAGCGGTCGCGACGGAATTCGCCCAGCACGCGAGCGAGGAGCAGGAACACGCCGATCGCATCGCCGAGCGCATCGTGCAGCTTGGCGGCGAACCCGATTTCGCGCCGGACGGCATCAAGGCACGCGCGCATTCGGAATACAAGGAAGGCACCGATCTGACCGACATGATTCGTGAGAACCTGGTCGCGGAGCGTATCGCGATCGACACGTACCGCGAGATCGTCCGCTATCTCGGCGAAAAGGACGTGACCACGCGCCGGCTGTTCGAGGAGATTCTCGCGGTCGAGGAAGAGCACGCCGACGATATGGCGGATCTGCTCGCGGGGCGTGAGTAGCGCGCCAAAGTGACAGGGAAGCGACGAAGACGCGGCGCAATAGTGTTGACCGGGCGCCAGCGAACTCGGGAATGCCGGCGGCTGCGGTACGAAGCCGCCCTCGCAGTCCACGTTCTGCCGTGGCCGCGGATCATTACAATGTCGGCTTAGGAGCGACTCCCTTTGCACGGACACCCAACCGATGATTCGAGTGCTGATAGCTGACGATCATGCGATCGTTCGAGGTGGTTTCAGACAGTTCGTCGCCGACGAGCCGGATATGTGCGTCGCCGCCGAGGCCGCGACCGGCGAGGAAGCGATCGTCCTCGTGCGCGAGCAGGCATTCGACGTGGTGCTGCTCGACATCGCGATGCCGGACAAGAACGGCATCGATACGTTGCGGGTGATCAAGCAGGTGCGTCCGGAGCAGGGCGTGCTGATCCTGTCGGGCTACCCCGAGAGCCAGTACGCGATCAATCTGCTGCGCGCGGGCGCGAACGGCTATCTGAACAAAGACTGCGAGCCGGAGGAAATCGTCCGCGCGATCCGCTCGGTTGCGCGCGGTCACCGCTATCTGTCGGAGGCGGTCGCCGATACGCTTGCCGACAATCTCGACAAGCCCGCCGCCGGGCGTCCCCATGAAGCGCTATCGGAGCGCGAATTCCAGATCTTCTGCAAGCTCGCGGCAGGGCAGTTGCCGACCGAGATCGCGGAAGAGCTGCATCTGTCGGTCAAAACGGTGAGCACGTATCGCGCGCGGGTGCTCGAGAAGATGCGACTCGCGAACAACGCGGACCTCACGTACTACGCGATCAAGAATGGTCTGATCGAATGACGATCGAGACATCCTGATGAACAGCGAATCGAACCCTGCTACCGATCCAGCCAGCCGCGCGCCGTTGCGCGTGCTGCTGATCGAGGATTCGCCGCTGATCCGCCGCAGCCTCGTCGAGGCGATCGATGCTTCGGGCTTGCTGCGCGTGGCCGCTTATGCCGATTCCGCCGATCAGGCGATCGCGTTGCTCGGCGACGAAGCGTTCGACGCGGTAATCGTCGATTTGCAGCTGAAGCGGGGCTCGGGTGTGCCGGTGCTCGCGTATCTGCAGCGCGAGGGGCTGATCGATTCGATGTTCGCGGCGGTGCTGACCAATCATGCGTTGCCCGCGTATCGAGCGCGCTGCGAGCAGTACGGCGTGCGGCACTTTTACGACAAATCGTTCGAGTTCGATCGTGTGCTCGACGCGCTGCATGAGTATGCGTTGGGGCGGGGGGGCGGCGAGTAAGAGCCTGCGCGGGAGGACGTTTCTAGTCAGTTTTCCATGATCCGCATTTCATGGCTTCTTCGAGCATCCCAAGGGTAAGCGAACGTCCACCGAGTAATTCTCGCGCGCTGGCACTGAACGGGGACTTCAACGCGGCCGCGACGATGTCGAGTTTTCGCATATTGGCGGACGGAACGTAATAGGCGACGTCGAAATCGCGCAGGTCCACCTGGAAGCGTTGAGCCCATGCCTGCATCACGTCGAGGATTCTCGCCGTCTCCCACTCCAGATCGTGATACAGATCCATGTCGCGGGTCAGCTCGTCGTCGAGGGGCAGCCCGGCGGGCGTGCGCATTTCGCGGATGAACCGAGTGAGATCGAGCCAAGTGTCGTTCATTACAGGCGATCCTCCGGTTTGACCAGGCGGTTATAGGCATTGACCGTTTTGTAGCCGATTATTGCCACGTCAGATGCGGTGATTATCCACCCGACTCCGGGAATTGCTCGACCGACGAATACGCCCAGATGGCTCGTCAACTTCACGCGCAGTAGCACGACGCTCGTCCATGACGTGAATGTAGGCAGAATTCGATGCTTTAACTCGAAGGGCAATAGCGAGCGGGACAGCTTCGACGCCACTGACGTGCCTTTTACCGCGCCGCCAAATTTGCCTCGCGTCGGAATGAAGCGCGAGCCTGCGACGATCATGGAGGCGCCCACGGCATCGCTGATACCGATTTGGGCCATGGTTTCATCCACGGAGATTAGAAGGAACAGTTGCGTCGCGGTTAGATTGCTGTGTATTCCATAGTTATATTTATTCGACATACCGGCGTGTGGACTTGATCGGGCAGGGGACAACGCATAACGCGTCGATGAACAATGGCGCGAGTCTTCGACTCGTGCCACATCAGTCCGTTAAGCTATCAAGTAACGACGGTAATGAAATGGGCGAAGGATGATTCCGCGCGACGGAATGCGACAGGCGTTACCAGGCTCCGCCAGCGGTGGCAAATCGACAAGACGATTCTTATCCGGCCCTGGTCAGCATTGATATCAATGCCCCGTCCGCGCCGGCAAGCGCAAATGATTCCACGCGCCGAGCCCGGCAAACCCGATCCCCGCGATAGTGACGCCGATCCACCCGAACGCCGGCCACACGATCGCGCCGACACCCGAGCCCAGCGCACCGCCGATGAAATACGCGACCATGTACACGGTATTCACGCGGCTGCGCGCGTCGGGCTTCAACGCGTAGATGCGCGACTGATTGGAAATCTGCGCGGCCTGCACGCCGATGTCGAGAATGATCACGCCGACCACGAGTCCCGCGATGCTCTTCGCCGATGCGCCGAAGATCACGAACGCGATCACGACCAGCACGAGCGACACGGTGATGATCGCGCGCGGGCCACGCCGGTCGGCGAACTTGCCGGCCAGCGGCGCGGCCAGCGCGCCAGCCGCGCCGACGATACCGAACAGCCCCGCCGCCTGCGGCCCAAGATGAAACGGCGCACCCGCGAGCAACAGCGCGAGCACCGACCAGAAAAGGCTGAACGCGCCGAACAACGCCGCACCGGTCAGCGACGCCTCGCGCAGCGCGCGATGCTCGGTCACCAGATGCCACATCGACACGAGCAGCTTGCCGTACGGCAGCGTCGAGGTCGGCTGGCTCTTCGGCAGACGCAAAATGATGACGACCGCGAGCGCGAGCAGCGCGACGACCGATGCGCCAAACACCGCGCGCCAGCCGAAGTATTCACCGACGATGCCCGCCGCGGTCCGCGCGAGCAGGATGCCGAGCAACAGGCCGCTCATCACGGTGCCGACCGCGTGGCCGCGCTCGGACGGCAACGCGAGTTCGGCCGCGAACGGCACCGCCTGTTGCGCGATCGTCGCGAGCACGCCGATCGCCAGACTCGCGACGATCAGCACCGCGAGCGTCGGCGCCGACGCCGCGACGATGAGCGCGACGCACATGCCGGCGATCTGCAGCAGGATCAGCAAACGCCGGTCGAAGCGGTCGCCGAGCGGCGCGAGCAGCAGCATGCCGGCGGCGTAGCCGAGCTGTGTGACGGCAGGCACCGCGCCGACCCAGGACGCGCTGTCCGGAAACGACTGGCGCAAATTGTCGAGGAGTGGCTGATTGAAGTAGATGTTCGCCACAGAGACACCGGCGATCGTCGCGAGCAGCAGCAACACGCCGCGCAACGACCGGGCGGAGGAAGCGGAAGTGGAAGCGTCGGAAGTGGACATGACAGAGGCGGATCGACGGACCGGCCCATGCGCGGTCCTCAAGCGTGCCGATCATACCGGAGCGGCGGGGTTCCTGCTGACGGTCGCGCGAGCGCTCGCCCGCGCGGCCGCCATCCGGTTGCAGATAGATCTGCCGCTCCTGTCAGTCGATCAACGCGCCAGCATCGTAGAACGGATACGGGCCGTCGGCCGGATCCACATACGCGTGATGCGTGACGATGCCCGTCGCCGGCGCGTAGTAATGCAGCGCGTAAGCGGGGGGCTCCATCACGAACGCCGACGGTCCTTCCTCGCGAAAATCGAGCGCCACCTGGTGCGCGGGCGCGGGAATCGCGCTCGCGATCGTGCCGCCGAAGCGCACGAACATCGAGCGATGCACGTGCCCGCAGAGCACGCGCTCGACGTTGGGATAGCGGGCGATCAATGCGGCGAGCTTGTCCGATGCCGCTGGGTCGAGCCGGATCTCGTCCATATGTCCGATGCCGCACGCGAACGGCGGATGATGCAGCGCGACCACGACCGGCGTGCCGCGCGCCGCATCGAGCTGCTGCGCGAGCCACGCGAGCCGCGTGTCACACAGCATGCCGGCGCTCGAACCGGGCACCAGCGAATCGAGCGCGATCACGCGCAGCGGGCCGACGTCGCCCGCGTACTGAACGAACTCGCCGCCGCTTTGCAATTCCTCGCGCTCGGGAAACGCCGCGCGCAGCGCGTTGCGTTCGTCGTGATTGCCGACCATCAGGAAGTAGGGGATCTCGAGCGGTGCGAGCAGTGCCTTCAGGTGCGCGTACTGCTCTGGGTCGCCCTGATCGACGAGGTCGCCGGTCATCAGCACCGCGTCGGGGCGCGGTGTGAGCGCGTTCAGCGCGTCGATGCAGCGCGCGAGGTAGGGAGCGGTATCGACGCGGCGATACGCGAGTGCGCCGGGTTGCTTGATATGCAGGTCGCTAATTTGAGCCAGCAGCATGAGAGGTCCTTCGGGTTGCTTCGTGTTGAGCGCCAGGCTGCGGCGCTGTTTGTACCTACGATAGCGCAATCAGTGCGTCCCGCTCGATCGAAATGCCGACCGGCGTGCCACGCGCAAGCTCGATACGGCCCGCGACGTCGACGAAGAGCGGCTCGGGCGCGGCGCCGCCAATCGTCAGACGCGTGCGTTCGCCGAGGAACGCGGTGCTTTCGATCAGGCCGCGCAGCTGCGCGAGCGCGGGGTCGGTGAGCCGCGCGTCCTCGGGGCGAAAGAAGATTTCGTGCGGGCCGGTCGCATTCGATGCATGCGCGGGCACCGGCACGGCGCCGCCGCTCGTCGTCAGCATGCCGTCGCGCGGCTCGCCCGCGATACGGTTGATCGTGCCGACGAACTGCGCGACCGTGCGATTGGCCGGACGATAGTAGATGTCACGCGGCGAACCGATCTGCTCGATGCGTCCCGCGCTCATCACGACGATCCGATCGCCGAGCTCCATCGCCTCGGCCTGATCGTGCGTCACGTAGACGGTGGTGATGCCGAGCTCGCGCAACAGCGCGTTCATTTCCGTGCGCAATGCGTCGCGCAGACGCGCGTCGAGCGCGGTCAGCGGTTCGTCGAGCAGCAGCACGCGCGGCTGCACCGCGAGCGCGCGAGCGAGCGCCACACGTTGACGCTGGCCGCCCGACAGTTGATCGATCGGTTTGTCCGCGTGCGCGGCAAGCCGCATCATGCCGAGCAGTTCGTCGACGCGTTGGCGGGCAGTTGCCGCCGGCACGCGCCTGATCTTCAGACCGTAGCCGATGTTGCCGCGCACGGTCAGGTTCGGAAACAGCGCGTAGCTCTGGAACACCATGCCGACCGCGCGTTTTTCGATCGGCAGCGTGGTCACGTCGTCGTCGCCGAATGCGATGCGGCCGCCCGCGTCCGGGGTTTCGAGGCCCGCGATCAGGCGCAGCGTCGTCGTCTTGCCGCAGCCCGACGGTCCGAGCAGCACGAGGGTTTCGCCCGCGCCGATCGACAGGTCGAGCGGTTCGAGCACGCGCGTGCCGCGAAACGTCTTGGCGCATTGCGTGAGCGTGATGGGAACCGAGGTGAGTTTCATGGCGTGTCGATGGGTTTCGCGAAAGAGGCGGCGCCGTGCCTGTTCGACGCGCTGCGCTGGCCGGTCGCATCGACGCCGAGCCATTGCATCGCGACGAGCAGCGGCATCGTCATGATGAAGAACACGATCGTGTACGCGCTGCCGATCTCGATGCGCATCGACGCGTAGGTATCGGCGAGGCCGACCGGCAGCGTCTTCGTATCGGGCGTGTGCAGCATCCATGTGAGGTTGAATTCGCCGATCGACAGCGTCAGCACCGCGAGCGCGCCCGCGACGATGCCGGGCCGCGCGTTCGGCAGCACGATCGTCACGAAGCGCGTGAAGAAGCCCGCGCCGAGGCTTGCCGCGCCTTCTTCTAGCGTGCGCAGATCGCTGCTCGCGCAGACCGCCGCGACCGCGCGCACCATGAACGGGAGCGTGAATACCACATGCCCGACCACGATGAACGCCGCGCTCATCCGGAACGCCGTGAAGCCGCCGTAGATCACCAGCAGCGCGAGCGCCGATGCGAGGCCGGGCAGCGCGATCGGCAGCACCAGAAACTCCTCGACGATGCGTGCGAAGCTTGTCTTGCTGCGCGCGAGCACGTAGCCCGCGGGTACGCCGGTCAACAGCGTGACGACGAGCGTCGCGGCGGCCACTTCGAGCGACAGCCACACCGAGCCGTGATACTGGCCCCACACTTCGACGAGCCAGCGCAGCGTGAATCCGCTCGACACGCCCTTGAAGTAGTTGACCGTCAGCCCCGCGACGATCGACATGATGACCGGCACGATCAGGAACGCGCACAGCAGCAGCGTGACGAACCATTGACCCGCGGCGAGCCAGGTTCGCGAGGAAGGCCACGCGCGTCGCGCGCGCGGTCCCGCTGCCGGTTGCGACGGCGAGGAGGACGATGAGGCCGAGGAGGCCGTGACTGAGTTCATGGATGGGTTGTCGTTCATGCGCTCGCCGCCACGCCCGAACCGCTCGCGCTGCGCGCGATCGCCAGCACCGCCCACGTGACGATGCCCAGCACGATCGACAGCCCCGCGGCGGTCACCATGTTCGCGTTCAGCGTGAACTCGGTATAGATGGTCATCGGCAGCACGTCGATGTCGGTGGCGAGCGTGAACGCTGTGCCGAACGCGCCCATCGCGGTCGCGAAGCACACGGCGCCTGCCGCGATCAGACCGGGCGACAGCGCCGGCAACACGATGTCGCGTATGATGCGCCACGGCGATGCGCCGAGCGAGCGCGCGGCCTCTTCGAGCGATTGATCGAGCTTGGTCGCGGAGGCCATCACGGTGACGATCACACGCGGAATCGAGAAGTACAGATAGCCGAGAAACAGGCCGCTCATCGAATACGCGAATACCCAGCGATCGCCCGCGAGTTTCAGCGAGAGCGCGCCGATCAGCCCCTGACGCCCGGCCAGCATGATGACCATGAAGCCCACGACGACACCGGGAAATGCGAGCGGAAACGTCAGCAGCGCGAGCAGCGTGCGCTTGCCGGCGAACTCGCGGCGCGCGAGCAGCAGCCCCGCGATCACCGACAGCACCAGGGTGGCCGCCGTGACCGCCGCCGACAGCACGACGGTCGCGCCGAGGCTCGACATATAACGCGGATTGGTCAGCATCGCGCGATAGGTCGCGAACGCGTGGCCGCCGCCGGAGAGCTGCGCGAGCGCGCCCATCGGCAGCAGCCAGAACGCGATGAACACCGCGAGCGCCGGCGCGAGCAACGCGATGCGCCAGCGCAACGGGAACGTGACGTCGTTCAATGCATCACCTGCAGATAGCGCTCGCCGAAGCCCGACTGTTTCTCGGCCATCTTCGCGAAGTCGACCGGCTTCGCGCGCGCGTATTCGCTCGCGGGCAGGAACTGCGCGGCGGTCTCGGCATTCATCGCGCTCGCGCGCACCGGCCGCAGATACGCCTGCGCCCACAGCTTCTGGCCTTCGTCGGACAGCACGAAATCGAGCACCTTCTTGCCGTTCGTTTCATGCGGCGCGCCCTTCACGAGGCTCATCACGTACGGCACCGAGATCGTGCCTTCCTGCGGAATCACGAATTCGACGTTCGCATGATCCTTGTACTTCGCGCGATACGCGTCGAAGTCATAGTCGAGCAGGATGGGGATTTCGCCGGACAGCACGCGCGCGTACGCGGTTTGTTTCGGCACGATCGGCGCGTTCGCCTTGAGCTTCCTGAACCAGTCGAGGCCCGGCGCGAAGTTATCGAGCGTGCCGCCGAGCGCCTGGTTCACCGCGACCGCGCCCGCATAGCCGACGAAGGCGCTCGACGGATCGAGGTAGCCGATCATCCCTTTGTATTCGGGCTTCAGCAGATCGGCCCACGAGCGCGGCACCGGCTTGCCTTCGAGCGCGTCCTTGTTGACGAAGAAGCCGAGCGTGCCCGAGTGGATCGTGAACCAGTAGCCTTGCGGGTCTTTCAGGCTGGCGGGAATGTCGTCCCAGTGCGCGGGCTTGTACGCCTGGATCACGCCCTTGTCCTTGGCCTGGAACGCCGACGACACGCCGAGATACACGACGTCGGCAACCGGGCTTTTCTGCTCGGCCATCAGCTGTGCGATCGATTGGCCCGAGTTCTTGTTGTCGAACGGCACGCGAATGCCGGTCTTTTGCTGGATCGCCTTGATCTGGCTCGCCCAGTCGGCCCATTCGGGCGGGCAGTTGTAGCAGATCGCGGTTTCATCGGCGCGCGCGGTTTGCGGCGCGAGCGTGACGAACGCCGCGCCGGCGACGAGCAGGCTCGCCGGCAGCGCGGTCGCGGCGACGAGCGACAGTTTCTGCCGGAGCGGTTTGAGCGAGGATGCGAAGCGTGAGGTCAAGCGGGTCACTGCAGGTCTCCTGTGTCGATCGGTGCAAGTGCTTGCGCACTCACGCCGGGCCCGTAAAAGGTGGTGGTTGCAAGCGGTTGTAGTGCGCGAGGGCTGCCTAGGCGGTCAGCCCTTGCGTTGGTGATGCGCTGTCGAAATCTGCGTGGGACCCGAGCGCCGCGATCGTCGCGCCTTCGCGCACGCTGTGCGGAAGGGTCAACGCGAGTGAGGTGGCGGGGAATGCGCGATCGTCGCGCGCGCCGCCGATGCGTGCGAGCAAGCGCTGCCACGCCGCGCAGCCGATCTCGCGATTCGGCGCGCAGATGCTGGCGAGCGCTGGCGACAGCAGTTCGCCCATCGCGAGGCCGTCGAAGCCGAGAATCGACATGTCCTGCGGAATCTTCAGACGCGCGCGACGCAGGCCGCGCATCACGACCATCGCGAGCAGATCGTTGCTGCAGAAGAGGGCGGTCGGACGGTTTGCGCCGTGCGTCAGGTGCGCGAGCACGGACGGCGCGAGTTCGTCGGCGTTGAAATCGACTTCGAGCGCGGGCGCGGCCGTGAGGCTGGCTTGCTGCATCGCCTGCGTGTAGCCGAGATGCCGCTGACGCGCGCGATCCGACGCGGCGAACGAGCCGGCCAACATCAGGATGCGGCGATGGCCGTTGGCGATGAGCCGGCGTACGCCGTCGTAGGCGGCGAGGCGATTGTCGACCGACACCGACGGGCGGCGCACCGTGTCGTTGTGCATCAGCACGTACAGCAGGCCGTCGCGGTCGAGTTCGTCGAGCAGCGGATGGGTGTCGGCATCGGCGACGGTCAGGATCAGGCCTTCGACGCGATGCTCGCGCAGCGTTTCGATGGCGTGGCGTTCGCGATCCACGTCGTACTGCGTGGTCATCAGCATCAGCCGGTAGCCTTGCGCCGACGCGAGATCGTCGATGCCTTGCAGGCATTCGGCGAACACCGGGTTCGCGAGCGTCGGCAGAACGACGCCGATCAGGCGCGTGCGCTCGCCGCGCAATTGCCGGCCTAGCGGGCTCGGGCGGAAGTTCAGCGCGTCGATCGACTGACGCACCTTGTCGAGCGTGATGGGGTTCACGGTATGCGGCGCGTTGATCGCGCGCGATACCGTGGCGATGGAAAAGCCCGCGTGGGCGGCGACATCCTTGATCGTCGGCGTCATCGGTTTGCGGCCCGCTGTAATCGTTTTCGTGAGCGGATTATCGGCAAGGTTTGTGACTTGGGGATGAACGTGGTGTCGGGCGTTCTTGGGGCTCCGGCGAGGCGATGGTAGAATTCGCGACCACGCGCGATTGCGACCCTTGCCGGGGTGATGAAATTGGTAAACATAGCGGACTTAAAATCCGCCGCCTTCGGGCTTGCCGGTTCAAGTCCGGTCCCCGGCACCAGTGTTGCAAATCACAGGCGCGATGCGCGCACGCCGATCATCGCCGTGCCGAGCTCGCTCTCCAGTTTTCCCGATCAGAAATCCAGTTGCTTCGCGCTGATAGCGAGCGCAGCCGCGATCTTTTCGCGCGATGATTTGCGCACGCGATCGCTGTTTTCCTGTTGTGCATAAGCAGACTGGCTGATGCCAAGACGCGCCGCAAGGTCCGCCTGAGTGAAACCGAGATGTTCGCGCCATGCGCGTGCGGGTGAAGCGCCGTCAACCGTGCGGCTCACGACGTCGTTCGGAATCAGGTTTCGGTCCACATTGCGCTCAGTCAAACAGACGAATCGCAAACCGTAGCATCCGCTAGAAAGTACAGGTCAATATTTTTTTACGTATCACTGGCGGCAGCGTGCTGCTCGAATCTGCGGTGCATCGCACGGAAGCGAGCAAACTCGTTGGCCTATGCGGACAAAATTGAGTGAGAAACTGTCACGCCGCATAACGCGATGAGCCCCCAGAACTCGGCGTAAATTCGGACAAACGCCCAACCTTGTCGATCGGCGCGACCCTGCGTAATATCACCTCGCCAACCTCGGTCCACCTTCATGTCTTCGCTCAAATACCTGACCGGCTACCCCGCACCTCTGCAAGAGAAGGTGAGAATGCTGATCGCCGAGGATCAGCTCGGCTCCTATCTCGCGCAGAAGTACCCGAACACGCACGAGGTGCAAACCGACCGCGCGCTGTACGAGTACTGCGGCGAGCTCAAACGCGAGTACCTGCGCAACGCGGAGCAGATCGACAAGGTCACTTACGACAGCAAGCTCGACGTGATGCGTCACGCGCTCGGCCTGCATACGAGCATTTCGCGCGTGCAGGGCAGCAAGCTGAAAGCGAAGAAGGAAATCCGCATCGCGTCGCTATTCAAGGGCGCGGCGCCGGAGTTTCTGAAGATGATCGTCGTGCACGAACTCGCTCATCTGAAAGAGAGCGATCACAACAAGGCGTTCTATCGTCTGTGCGAGTTCATGCAGCCGGGTTACCACCAGATCGAGTTCGATCTACGTCTGTATCTGACGCATCGCGATCTGGCGAAGAAGCCCGTGTGAGGGACGCCGCGCGCAACGCGCGGAAAATAGAGCTGAGTTCAGGCCGCCAGAACGGCGGCATCCTCCACCACCGACGCCGTCAACAACACCGGAATCGACTTCGACGTCGGCGTACCCGCGCCATCCGCGACCGAGGAGAGCGGCACCAGCGGATTCGTCTCCGGGTAATAAGCGCCGAGGCAGCCGCGCGGAATGTCGTACTCGACGAGCAGAAAACCGTCCACTCGTCGCTCGATGCCATCGGCCCACACGCTCGTGATATCGACACGCTGACCGGCCGCGAACCCGAGCATCGCGAGATCGTCCTTGTTGGCGAACAGCACGCGCCGCTGTCCGTACACGCCGCGATAGCGATCGTCGAGACCGTAAATCGTCGTGTTGTACTGATCGTGTGAGCGGGTGGTCATCAGCGTCATCAGGCGTTCGCCGTGACGCTTCTTCGCCTGATGAATGGGCGTGTCGAGCGCGATCGCGTGGACCATGAACTGCGCCTTGCCGCTCGGCGTTTTCCAGATGCGATCGCGCGACGCGACGCCGAGATGGAAACCGCCGGGCTTCTTCAGCCGCTCGTTGTAGTCGTCGAAACCGTCGATCACCTTCGCGATGCCATCGCGAATCAGCGCATAGTCGGCCGCATGCGCGAGCCAGTCCACCTTGCCGCTGCCCAAAGTCGCATGCGCCATGCGCGCGACGATCGCCACTTCGGATAGCAGATTGTCCGACGCCGGCTTGTTCATCCCATACGAGATGTGCACCATGCTCATCGAATCCTCGACGCTGACGCCTTGCGCCACGCCGTTCTGAATATCGATCTCGGTGCGCCCGAGCGTGGGCAGGATGAGGGCGTCGCGGCCATGCACGAGGTGGCTGCGATTGAGCTTCGTCGTCACGTGCACGGTCAGCTCGCATGCGCGCATCGCGTCCCACGTGCGCGGCGTATCCGGCGTCGCGATCGAGAAATTGCCGCCGAGGCCGATGAACACTTTCACCTTGCCATCGAGCATCGCCTGAATCGTGTTGACGACGTCGAGACCGTGCTCACGCGGCGGCGCGAAATCGTAGACTGCGCCAAGCTTGTCGAGAAACGCTTCGGTAGGCTTTTCCTCGATGCCGACCGTGCGGTCGCCCTGCACGTTCGAGTGGCCGCGCACCGGGCACAGCCCCGCGCCGCGCCGGCCGATATTGCCGCGCATCATCATCAGATTCGACAGCAGTTGCACCGTCGCGACAGAGTTCTTGTGCTGCGTGAGACCCATGCCCCAGGTCGAAATCACCGCGCGGCCCTTCACGTAGATATCGGCGAGCTTCAGCACCTCGTCGAGCGGCACGCCGGCCTCGGCGACGATCGTGTCCCAGCGCTCGGCGCGCAGATCATCGGCGAATGCGGCGAAGCCGACCGTGTGCTGGGCGATGAAGTCGACGTCGAGCACGCGCTCGAGGCCTGACACGAGCGCTTCGTCGTCGAGTTCGAGCACGCGTTTGGCGACGCCCTTGATCAGCGCGAAATCGCCGCCGACCTTCGGACGGATGAACACGGAGCTGATTTTCGTGCTGCCCATCGTCAGCATTTCGACCGGATGCTGCGGGCTCGCGAAACGTTCGAGGCCGCGCTCCTTCAGCGGATTGATCGACACGATCGTGGCGCCGCGCTTCGCGCATTCGCGCAGCTCGCCGAGCATGCGCGGATGGTTGGTGGCCGGGTTCTGGCCGAAGATCAGCAGCGTATCCGCGTGTTCGAAGTCGTCGAGCGTGACCGTGCCCTTGCCGACGCCGACCGTGTGCGGCAGGCCACGGCTCGTCGCCTCGTGGCACATGTTCGAGCAATCGGGAAAATTGTTGGTGCCGTACATGCGCACGAACAGCTGGTACAGGAACGCGGCTTCGTTGCTCGCGCGGCCCGACGTATAGAACGCGGCGCGGTTCGGATCGTCGAGGCGCTTCAGATGGCTTGCGATGAGCTCGAACGCGCCGTCCCAGCCGATCGGCACGTAGCGGTCGCGCGCGGCGTCGTAGACGAGCGGATCGGTCAGACGGCCGTGCTGCTCGAGCTCGAAGTCGGATTGCGTCATCAGCTCGGCGACGCTGTGCTGCTCGAAGAACGCCGGCGTCACGCGCTTGCCGGTGGCCTCGGCGGCCACCGCCTTCACGCCGTTTTCGCAGAACTCGAACGTCGACGCGTGCTCGCGATCCGGCCACGCGCAGCCGGGGCAGTCGAAGCCGTCAGGCTGATTCTGCTTGAGCAGCGTGCGGTAGTTGCCGCCCGCGACCTTTTCCTTGAGCAGGTTGATGGCGACATACTTCAGCGCGCCCCAGCCGGCGGCGGGGTGCTTGTACGGCTCGATGCGGGGTTCGGCTTGTGCTTCGTTCTTCTTCATGACGTGACGATGGACAGATTCGACAGATTTTGCAGACCAATGCCCGCAAGCGTACTGTGTTCCACAATCCACGTCGGATACAGAAAATCGAAAAGAATAGGAGTACAGTTGCGCGACGATCCCTGAACCGCCCAAATCGCATGAAGCTCTACGAAAAACTCGCCGACGAAATCACCGAAGCCGTGCGCCGCGGCGTATTCGCGGCCGGCGAGCGGATTGCGTCGGTGCGGCAGGCGAGCCAGCAACACGGCGTCAGCATCAAGACGGTGCTGCATGCGTATGCGCTGCTGGAGAGCCGCGGCATCATCGAGAGCCGGCCGCAGTCGGGCTATTTCGTGCGCGACGCTGCCGCGCCGGTGCCCGCCTCGGCGCGCGCCGGCCGCAAGTCCGCGCCGCCGCCGATGCCCGCGACGGTCGACGTGAGCCGGCTCGTGCTGTCGACCCTGCGCAGCATCCGCGCGCACGACGCCGTGCCGTTCGGCTCGCCGTATCCCGATCCGTCGCTGTTCCCCTGGAGGCGCATCAACCAGTACGCGAACGCGGTTGCGCGGCGGCACGCGAGCTGGAATCTGATCGACGATCTGCCGCCGGGCAACCCCGAGCTGATCCGCCAGATCGCGCGGCGCTACGCGGAAAACGGTCTGCCGGTCGATCCGGGCGAAATCGTGATCACGCTCGGCGCGACCGAGGCGATCAACCTGAGCCTGCAGGCGGTCGCGAAGCCGGGCGACACCGTCGCGGTCGAATCGCCGACCTTCTACGCGATGCTGCACGCGATCGAGCGCCTCGGCATGCGCGCAATCGAGGTGGCGACGCATCCGGTCGACGGCATCGACATCGACGCGCTCGCGAAGGTGATCGCGCGGCAGAAGATCGCCGCGTGCATGGTGATGCCGAACTTCCAGAATCCGCTCGGTTTCTGCATGTCCGACGAGCGCAAGCGGCAGCTGGTCGAACTGCTGGCCGCGCACGAGATTCCGGCGATCGAAAACGACGTCTACCAGGAGCTGTATTTCGGCGACGCGCGGCCATCGACGCTAAAGACGTTCGACACCAAAGGGCTCGTGCTGCATTGTGCGTCGTTTTCGAAAAGCCTGAGCGCGTCGTACCGGATCGGCTGGGCGCTGCCGGGGCGTTATCGCGCGCAGGTCGAGAAGCTCAAGTTCCTGAATACGCTGACGACGCCGTCGGTGCCGCAGGTCGCGGTCGCCGATTATCTGCGTCAGGACGGCTACGACCGGCATTTGCGGCATCTGCGCCGCGTGTACCGGCAGCAGGCGAGCATCATGAGTGCGCTGGTGCTGCGCTTCTTCCCGGTCGGCACGCGCGTGTCGACGCCGCGCGGCGGCTACGTGCTGTGGGTCGAGCTGCCGGTTGCGATCGACTCGATGCGGCTTTATCAGGCCGCGCTCGAACGCGGTATCACGGTCGGGCCGGGGATGATGTTTTCGACGCGCAACGATTATCGGCACTTCATCCGGCTCAACTACAGCTATCCGTGGACCGCGCAGGCCGAGGCGGCGTTGAAGACGCTCGGCGAGCTGGCTACGGCGATGGCGTGAAGGGCGCAACCGCGATACGACCGACACCTCACAACTGCGAGACCGACATGAACGACGACGACATCGACCCGCAACTCGCCGCGATACTCGCGCAGCTATGGCGCGCGCATCGCGAGACACCCCGGCGCGCATGGTCGCTAGCGAAGCTGTCGAAGCAGGCCGGCGTGCCGATGAGCAGCTTGCGGCGGCAATTGACGGCGCTATCGGGCGGCGGTCTCGTCGATACGATGTTCCACGACGATGGCACCGGAGCCGCGTCGCTGAGCGAAATCGGCGCGCAGCTTTGCGCGGAGCTGTTCGGCCCAGGCGAGGGCGGTGAGCCGTCGGCCGCTGACTGAGCTTTGCGCGCGCAATTCACCCGGCGCGCAGGCTGATCGCCGTCGCGGCCAGTGTGTTTCGCCGTCTCATTGCCCAACGCTCGCCTGCACCTGCGGTTGCACCGGCATCGGCGCTTGTGCTTGCGGCGGCGCCATGTCCACAGCCTCGAGCGTGGCCACGCCGCAAAACCAGTCGCCATCGTGCGGCTGATACTTCCAACGCTTGCCCGACTGTCCGATCACGCTCGCACACTGCTCGTTGACGACGAGGCCGGGCTTCGCGGCCGTGCATTGCAGCGTCGACGGGTCCGGGTGCGCGTCCACATCCCCACCCGCGGACGCCGCGTGCCGCGAGCCGCCCGGCAAGCTCGCCAGCAGCCGCTGCAATTCGTCGATGCGCGTCGCGTACCACGTCCGCAGACACGCGGCGTCACGGCAGTTCGCTTCGCGCCAGGCCCACTTGCTGTCGCGGTCGTCGATGAACGCGCGGCGCTGGGCGACTCGTCGACGCGCTTTCCAGTAGAGTTGGCCCAACGTGTCGTCGAGCGCCGACAGCGCGGAGTCGCCGCAAATCATGCGCTCGGCCGGCGAGCGGCCGCGCTGGCAGTCGAAGCTGGTGGCGTTGGCATACGGATGCGCGAGCAGCAGTCCGGCGATCAGGAGGGGGCGGAAGAGGGTCATCAGGGTCCCGGCGGTGCATCGATTGATCATGCCGCCGATGATCGACCGGTCGCGCGCCTCGCGGACGTCCGAACAACGCGGGAGTTCGGGCTGTCGTTACCAGATGTTGCCGCACGGGCTTGCCGGCCGGCATGTGCCGTGCGCGAGTACGGCGCGCGCACGTTCGCGTGTCATGAAGAAGGCGCAATGTCTATATATTGGAAGTGGGGGCACATAGGCCGGCGTGGTCAAAAGGTGGCCATCGAAATAGGAAGAACGAATGCAACGACAACTCGTGATCGGTCTTTACATGGCAGCGGGCCTGCTGATTTTGCCCGGCGTGGCCAGCGCGCAGTCGCAGGCCTATACGAATAGCGGCACAAACCTGCGCGCGGGCCCGGCGTCCGACTACCCGATCGTCGCGCAGCTACCGGGCGGCGTTCCGGTGACGGTGATGGGGTGCCTGAGCAACTACCAGTGGTGCGACGTCGCCACACCAAATCTGCGCGGCTGGGTGTATGCGTCTCGGCTCAGTTCGCCGTACCAGGGCTACAACATGCCGCTGAACTACGGCGCCGCGCTCGGCCTGCCGATCCTCGCGTTCTCGATCAACGATTACTGGGGCAACTACTACCGCGGCCAGCCGTGGTACGGCCAGCGGTCGCGCTGGGCGCGTCATGCGCCGCCCCCGCCGCCGCGACCGGGCGCCGGGCATCCGCCGCCGAACTGGCGGCCGTTGCCGGGGCATGTCGGCGGGCGTCCTCCGGGCGGGCCGCCGCCGGGCAACGCGGGCGGCCGTCCTCCGGGTGGGTCGCCGCCGGGTGACGCGGGTGGCCGTCCTCCGGGTGGGCCGCCGCCGGGCCATGCAGGCGGACGGCCTCCAGGTAACGAGGGCGGCCGACCACCGGGCAACGCGGGCGGCCGCCCACCGGGTGGCCCGCCTCCGGGCAGCGCCGGCGGCCGTCCTCCCGGCGCGCAGCAGGGCGGTGGGGCTGGCCGGCCACCGGGCGGCGGACCGCAAGGCGGCGGAGGCGGTCGCCCGCCGGGCGGCGCTCAGCAGGGCGGCGGCAATCGTCCCCCAGGTGGTCAAGGCGGACCTCAAGGCGGTCATCAAGGCGGACCCCAAGGCGGTGGTGGCGGCGGAACACGGCCACCAGGAGGCGGCGGCAACAATTGACAATTGAGACATTGACGCCGCCACAGCACTGAAGACAGTGGTGCCGATCGGGTCGCCGCAACGTGCCGCAGCGGCCGGGCATCGAGCCGCTGCGGCGCCTGCGGGCCACGAACCGACGGCCTCAGACCTGCCGTCGCCCGTCGTACCCGCGTCAACCGATGCTTGCACACCACACCCGTAGCCGTCCGCACGCGATGCGTGGCAGATTTTCACGCCGTGCTTAGCGTAAACCCCGGTGTGCCGCGTACACTAACTTGCCGTTGTTGGGTTGGGGGGCGCAACTATGATTTGCGAAGCGACATCACGTGGCACGACGACAGCCGCGCCGGAGGGCGCCCGCTATCGCCCGGAACGGGCCGAGGAAGTACTCGCATCCGAGCGCAGCGTGTTGCGGCTGATCACGCGCAACACGCCGCTGCCCGAGCTGCTCGACGAAGTCTGCCGTCGCGCCGAGGCGCTGCTCGGCGACGGCGCGTGCTGCTCGATCCTGCTGCTCGACCCGGACGGCTTGCACGTGCGCGTCGGCGGCGCGCCGTCGCTGCCGGCCCCGTTCAGCGCCGCGATCGAGGGCGCCGCGATCGGACCGCGCGCCGGCTCGTGCGGCACGGCGATGTTCGAGCGCCGTCTGGTGATCGTCGACGACATCGAATCCGATCCGCTGTGGGAAAACTTCCGCGCTTTCGCATTGCCGCACGGCTTGCGCGCCTGCTGGTCCGTGCCCTTCGAAAACGATGCGGGCAACGTGCTCGGCGCGTTCGCGGTCTACTACCGCACCACGCGCCGTCCGACCCCCGAGGAAGAGGCGATGCTGCGCGACATCGGCAGCAGCGTCGGCCTCGCCGTCCATCAGGACGCGATGGCGCAGCGCCTCGCGCATAGCGAGGAGCGTCACCGGCTGGTCGTCGATCATCTGAGCGAAGGCATTGTCGTGCAGTCGCGCACCGGCATCGTGCTCGCCTGCAATCCGAGTGCGCAGCGCATGCTGCACGTGACGCCGCAGGTCGTCGGCCGCAGCATGCAGACCGTGATGACACGCGCGTTCGGCGAGGACGGCTCGGTGATCGGCGACGCCAACCGTCCGGTCACCCAGGTCTTCGCGACCGGCAAGCCGATGCTCGGCGTGACGATCGGCCTCGAGCTGATGAGCGGCGAAGTCGTGTGGATCACGGAAAACGTCGTGCCGATCCTGCGCCCGGGCGACACCGAACCGGACTCCGTGCTGATTTCGTTTTCGGACATCGGGCCGGTGCGCGAGGCGCAGCGCCAGCTGAAGTACCTCGCCACGCGCGATTCGCTGACGGGCCTCTACAACCGCGCCTACCTGACCGAGCGGATGCGCGACCTGTTCGCGCCGCGCGCCGGCGGCGAGCATGGCGGCGAACTCGCCAGCGTCGCCGTGCTGTTCGTCGATCTCGACGGCTTCAAGAAGGTCAACGACACCGCCGGTCACGAAGCCGGCGATGCCCTGCTGTGCAGCGTCGCCGAGCGGTTGTCGGCCTGCGTCGGGCGCAGCGACACGCTGGCGCGGGTGGGCGGCGACGAGTTCGTGATCGTCTCCAGTGCGTGCGGTAATACCAGCGAGCTGATCGGCCTCGCGCATCGTGTTCTCGACATGATCGCGGTGCCGTTCGCAGTGGCGGGCAACGAGTACTACCTGGGCGCGTCGATCGGCATTAGCCTCTTTCCCGAAGACGGCCGGGACGTCGCGACGCTGATGCGCAACGCCGACTCGGCGATGTATCACGCGAAGCAGCGCGGCCGCAACAACTTCCAGTTCTTTACCGCGGAGCTGAACCAGCATCTGCAGCGGCGTTTCACGATCGAGCAGTCGCTGCGGCGCGCGCTCGCGGGCAACGAGCTGAGCCTCGTGTACCAGCCGATCGTCGATAGCCAGAGCGGCCGCACGATCGGCGCGGAAGCGCTGCTGCGCTGGTACAACAGCGAACTGGGCAACGTGTCGCCGGGCGAATTCATTCCGGTCGCCGAGGACGCCGGGCTGATCGTCGAGATCGGCGACTGGGTGCTCGAACACGCCTGCCAGCAGGTCGCGCAGTGGCGGCGCACGTTGGCGCCGCATCTGGTCGTCGCGGTGAATCTGTCGCCGCGGCAGTTCAACGACGGGCTGCTCGAGCGCATCGAGCGCTGTCTCGCGCAGTCCGCGCTCGAACCGGCCGCGCTCGAACTCGAAATCACCGAGCGGCTGCTGATGAGCGACAGCGACACCGTGCTGCCGATGCTGAGCGCGCTGAGCGCAATGGGCGTGCGCGTGTCGGTCGACGATTTCGGCACCGGCTATTCGTCGCTGTCGTACCTGAAGCGCTTTCCGCTGCACAACCTGAAGATCGACCGGTCGTTCGTCGCGGGGCTGCCGGATCATCGCGATTCGATCGCGATCACGCAGGCGGTCGTCGCGATGGCGCACTCGCTCGGCATGAACGTGACCGCCGAGGGCGTCGAGACCGCCGAGCAGGCGGCGTTTCTGCGCGCGATCGATTGCGACAAGCAGCAGGGCTACCTGTACAGCCGGCCGGTCGGGGCCAGCGCCTATGCGCGCACGCTGTACGACGCGCAATTGATCGGCATGGCGAAGGCGTCCTGATGCGATTGTTCAGTTTGCCGAACAAGTGACTTCGCGTTGCCGCTATTTATCGGCGGCGACGCGCTCCCTAGAATTCCCCCATCGAAACGTTATTGGTGCGCAGTGCCGAAGCGGCGCTCCGCAATGGGGGTCGTGATGTCAGAGTTGATCAGAAACCAGCTTTACCGACCATCGGTCGTGTTGCCGATGGTCGCCTTGATGCAGGTGATGGTGTCGCAAGACTTCAATCTCGGCCAGGTCGGCTGGGTGTTCGCGGCGCGCGGCGCGCAGGCCGCATTGCAGCGTTCGCGCGAGTTGATTTGCGCGGTTCATTGCCACGCCTGAGAAGTCCCGCGAAGTACCACCCAGTAATCCAGACTGATTGGCGCCGCCTCGCGCGGCGAAACGGGCCGTCGCCAAAGCGCCCGCGCAATCCGACATCGCATGGCAGCCCGGGGCACTAAGCGTAAGATGCTACGACCTGCACCCAGACCCGGGAGAGTTGCCATGCCACAGCACTTCGACGCAGTCGTGATCGGTACGGGGCAAGGCGGCTCGCCGCTCGCCGTGCGGCTCGCTCAAAGCGGGCGCCGTACCGCGGTGATCGAACGCGCGGACTTCGGCGGCACCTGCGTAAACGTTGGCTGCACGCCGACCAAATCTTATGTGGCGAGCGCCCGCGCGGCGCACGTGGCGCGCCATGCGGCGGACCTCGGTGTGCAGGTGGGTTCGGTCAGCGTCGATATGGCGGCCGTCAAGGCACGCAAGGACCGGATCATCGGACAGTCGCGCAGCGGCGTCGAAAAATGGCTGCGCGGCACGGAAAACATCACGGTGTTCAATGGCCACGCGCGCTTCACCGGCGCGCGCACGCTGTCGATCATCGGGCGCGACGGCCAACTGCTGGACGAGCTCAGCGCGTTCGAAATCTTCATCAACACCGGCACGCGCGCGGTCGTGCCGCCGCTCGAAGGCATCCAGCGGATTCCGTACTACACGAATTCGACGCTGCTCGAACTGACCACGTTGCCGAATCATCTGGTGATCGTCGGCGGCAGTTATATCGCGCTCGAATTCGCGCAGGTGTTTCGCCGCTTCGGCAGCCGCGTCAGCGTGCTGGTGCGTGGCGAGCGCGTGCTCAACCGCGAGGATGCCGATTTCGCGGAATCGGTGCAGAAGGTGCTCGCGCGCGAGGGCGTCGAGTTTCATTTCGGCGTGCAGCCGACGCGCGTCGAGCCGCATCCGCATCGCGCAAACGACCTGTGCATCGGCTTCGAGCAGAACATTCCGGCGATGGAGGCATCGCATCTGCTGATCGCGACCGGCCGCACGCCGAATACCGATGACCTCGGTCTCGATGTCGCGGGCATCGAGACCGACCGGCACGGCACGATCGTCGTCGACGGCCAGCTGCGCACCAGCGTGCCGGGCGTGTGGGCGATCGGCGACGTGAACGGCCGCGGCGCGTTCACGCATACGTCTTACGACGACTACCAGATCGTCGCGGCGACCCTGCTCGACGGCGGCGCGCGCAGCGTCGACACGCGGATCATGACGTACGCGGTGTTCGTCGATCCGCCCCTCGCGCGTGTCGGCATGTCGGAAGAGGAGGTGCGCAAGAGCGGCCGCAAAGCGCTGATCGCGACGATGCCGATGTCGCGCGTGGGCCGTGCGCGCGAGCGTGGCGAAACCGACGGCTTCATGAAGGCGCTCGTCGATGCCAACAGCAAACAGATACTCGGCGCGGCGATTCACGGCGTCGAGGGCGACGAGGCGATCCATACGTTCGTCGACATCATGACGGCGGGCGCGCCATATCCCACTTTGCAATACGCGATGCACGTGCATCCGACCATCAGCGAACTCGTGCCGACGCTGCTCGATGGACTCAAGCCGATGCAATGAACTGCGTTGACACCGGCGCGACACGCCCATGAGAAGCTCGCTCAAACCCGCACGTAGCAGCGGCAACCTGTTCGACGCCGTCGCGCGGTCGAGGACGACGGCCGATGAGCAGGTCGACGCGCTCGTCGAACGGGGCGGCGTGACGATCGAGCGGATCGTCTCGACAGGGCAGGCGAGTCCGCCGGGCTTCTGGTACGACAGCCCGCGCGCCGAATGGGTCGTGCTGCTCAGCGGCGCGGCGGTGCTCGAATTCGACGGCGACCCCGAGCCGCACCCGCTGAAGCCAGGCGATCATGTGCTGATCGAAGCGCATTGCCGGCACCGCGTCGCATATACGAGCGACACCGAGCCAAGCGTGTGGCTCGCCGTCTACTACCCGTGAGCCCCGGCGCATAGAGCCATTCGCGCGGCCGGCTCCGCGCATCGACAAATCCTCGCGCCATCGCGGATAATCGGCAGCGGCGCGGCCCGGGCGCAACCCGCGGGCGGGCTGTGCGCCCCACCGCATTCATCTTCGGGACAACGCAGCATGGGCAAGGGACGCGTCGAAGCCTTCAGCGATGGCGTAATCGCCATCATCATCACGATCATGGTGCTCGAGCTGAAGGTGCCCGAGGGCTACGATCTCGCGGCGCTGCGCCCGGTCGTACCGGTGTTCTGCGCTTACGTGCTGAGCTTCATCTACGTCGGCATCTACTGGAACAATCACCATCACGTGTTCCATGCGGTGCAGACGGTCAACGGCAAGGTGCTGTGGGCGAACCTGCATCTGCTGTTCTGGCTGTCGCTGCTGCCGGTCGTCACGCACTGGGTCGGCCGAAACCATCTGGCCGCGTGGCCGACCGCGATGTACGGCATCGTGCTGTTCATGTCGGCGATCGCGTATTTCATCCTGACGCGTGCGCTGATTTCTCAGCATGGACGCGATTCGGCACTGGCCAAAGCGCTCGGCAACGACTTCAAGGGTAAGGTCTCGGCCGTCATTTACCTGACCGGCATCGGGCTCGCGTTCGTCGTGCCGTGGGCGTCGGCGGCGCTGTACGCGCTCGCGGCCGCGTGGTGGTTCGTGCCGGACCGGCGCATCGAACACGTGCTGGAGGTCTGAGCATGCTGCTCGCGCTGAAGCTCGTGCTGGTGCCGGCCTTTCTCGCCGCGCTGACGGTGGCCGCGCGCGTCTGGGGACCATCGGTCGCGGGATGGCTCGCGGGGCTGCCGGTCGTCGCGGGACCGATCATGCTGCTGCTCGCGCTCGAGCGAGGGCCGGCGTTCGCGGCGCAGGCGTCGGCGGCGTCGATTGCGGCGATCGCCGCGTTGGAGGCGTTCAATCTTGCTTATGGTTGGACCTGCCGGCGTTTCGACTGGCCGCTTGCACTGGTCGTGGGGGTGGCCGGCTGGCTCGGCGCGGCGCTGCTGATCGTGCCGCTGCCCGGTTCGGCCGGGTGGGCGCTGGCGGCGGCGTGCGTGGGCGTCGCGGTGTCGCAGAGCAGCTTGCCGCGCGCGACCGGTCATGTACCGGCGGCGCGCGTCGGGCGCGCGGATCTGGCGGTACGCATGCTCGCGGGCGCGCTGCTGACGCTCGCGGTGACGACGGCCTCGGCATCGATGGGCGCGGCGTGGAGTGGCGTGCTGTCGGTGTTTCCGCTGCTCGGTATCGTGCTCGCGGTATCGGCGCAGCGTGCGCATGGCGCGGACTTCGTCGCGCTGCTGATGCGCGGCATGGTGGTCGGGCGCGGCTCGTTCGCGGCGTTCTTCGCGGTGACGGCGTTGCTGTTGCCACAGTACGGTGTGGCGACGGGCTTTGCGTGCGCGGCGGTGGTGTCGGTCGTCGTGCAGGGGTTGACGCGGCGCATGCTGGCCGGGCAGCGGCGCGCCCCAGCGGCGGCGCGTGAGTTTGCGCAGCCGCAGACTGAGCAGGACTGCGCATGACTTCACGTCGCCCACCATCGACTGCTGCCCGCATCGGGCTCGTCTCCGATACGCACAACCTCGTGCGTCCCGAAGCGTTGCACTATCTCGACGGCTGCGACGCGATCATTCACGCGGGCGATATCTGCAAGCCGGACGTGCTCGACGCGCTCGCGCGGATCGCGCCGCTGACCGCGGTGCGCGGCAACAACGATACCGGTGAATGGGCGGCGTCTTTACCGACGCATGCTCGGCTGACCGTCCAGCAGGTGACGATTCTGGTCGTGCACGATATCGCCGAGCTGGGCTGCGTACCGCACGACGAAGGCATTCGCGTCGTGGTGAGCGGCCACTCGCACAAGCCGTCGATCGCCGAGCGCGACGGCGTGCTGTACGTCAATCCGGGCAGCGCGGGGCCACGGCGCTTCAAGCTGCCGGTGTGCGCGGGCAGACTGATCGTCGAAGGCGCGCAGGTCAGCGCGACGTTCGATGCGCTGCTGACGTAAAGAAAGCGGGCCGGCGAATCTCGCCGGCCCGCTTCGAGACTACTCTAGCGGGGATGACTGCGCCGATCAGGCACGCGCGGTCGCAGCCGCCGCGAACCGTTCATCCATCTCCTCGGCCTCGCGTTCGCCGCGCAGCACCGCGTGCGCTTCGGCGCGCGTCGCGACGCACGGGCCCGAGCCGAGCAGCGGCTTGCGCGCGGTTTCGCGCAGCGCAAGCACCGATACGATGCCGATCAGCGATGCGCCCATCAGGTAGTACGCGGGCATCATCAGATTGCCGGTGCGGTCGACCAGCCATGCGGTCACGAGCGGCGTCGTACCGCCGAACAGCGACACCGAGACATTGAAGCCGATCGCGAGCGCGCCGTAGCGGATCCGGGTCGGGAACAGCGCCGGCAGTGCCGACGGCATCACGCCGGTGAAACACGACAGCAGCACGCCGAGAATCATCAGACCGGCGAACACCGGCAGCACCGTGCCCATGCGAATCAGCAGCAGCGCGGGAATCGACAGCGCGAACAGACCGACGCAGCCGAGCAGCATCACCGGCTTGCGGCCGATCGCATCGGACAGACGGCCGGCGGCGAGCGTCATCGGCATCATCAGGATCATCACGAGCAGCACGAGGAACAGGCCGTGCGTTTCGTTGAAGTGCAGCGTCGCCGACAGATAGCTCGGCAGATACGACAGCGCCATGTAGTCGGTCACGTTGAAGATCAGCACGAGGCCGACGCACAGCAGCAGTGGCTTCCATTGCTGCGCGAGCAGCTGGCCGAACGACTGTTTAGGCAGCGCGCGGTCCTCGGCTTCACGCTGTTCGGCCTGCTTCTTGAACGCGGGCGTTTCCTCGAGCTTCATACGGATGTAGAGACCCATGAGGCCGAGCGGACCGGCGATCAGGAACGGCACGCGCCAGCCCCAGGACAGCAGTGCGTCGGTCGACAGCGTCGCCGTCAACAGCGCGACCGTGCCCGCGCCGAGCACATAGCCGATCAGCGTGCCGAACTCGAGGAAGCTGCCCATGAAGCCGCGGCGCTTGTCGGTCGAGAATTCGGCAATGAAGGTCGCGGCGCCGCCGTACTCGCCGCCGGTCGAGAAGCCCTGCACGAGGCGCGCGAGCAGCAACAGCGCCGGCGCGAGAATGCCGATCGTCGCGTAGTTGGGGATCAGGCCGATCGCGAAGGTGCCCGCGGCCATCATGATCATCGTCATCGCCAGCACGCGCTGACGGCCGATACGGTCACCGAGCGGCCCGAACACCATGCCGCCGATCGGCCGCACGAGAAACGCCGCGGCAAACGTGCCGAAGGTCGCGATGAGCTGCGCCGACGGGCTCGACGAGGGGAAGAACACCTTGCCGAGCGTCACCGCGATATAGCTGTACACGCCGAAATCGAACCATTCCATCGCGTTGCCGAGCGCCATTGCGCCGACGGCCCGTTTCAGGAGGGAGTGATCGACGACGGTGATGTCGTCGAGGGTAAGGCGTTGTTCTTGTTTGTGATGTCGCCAGAAGCCGTTGCTGGAAGCGGTCAAGGTTAAAAACTCCAATGACTGCGACGAAACTCGTGATGCGTTCCGCCTCGGTTGCTGGAAGTGCAATTTCGTGAGCGTGGCGAGGGTATCCGCGGTGCCGGTTATCCGGCGGCGGAACAGTTGGCGAAATGAAGCAAACGCCAGTGCCTCGCGATAAGTTCGCGAAAAAACACTCGTCTAGATTGTGCTGACAGTTGCACCTGCGTGGCCGTGGAAGGGGGGCAGGTGCATGAAGGACGCGGGGCTGCGGAAGCCGACCCATGCGCCACTGAAGGCTTGAAACGAAAAAGGCCGGTCTTGAATTTATCCGCGTTAGGCGGGGAAACGACCGACGAGCCTTCTTGTTTAAAAACAGCTCGATTCAGGATGACGCACGCGCGGAAAAGGCACGACAAGCCAATCTGAAAAGAACACGAATGAAGGTGAATTACAGCTGAAACGGGGCACATATTAGCACGATGACAGAGGATCGTGCAAACCGGGGGTGCGGGCGAAGGCCGCTGGTGTGGCTCAATCCATTGCGGGGCGGGGATTCTGGCGGGGTCGAAACGGGTTTGAAAACGGACCGCTTAGAACATTCGCGGGGGGCGATTTTTTGACGTGCAGACGAGATGAATGCCGACACGATGCGCGGCCGATGTCGGGGCGAAAAAAATCCGCACTCGCGGCGCGGATTTTTAGGCGTGTGTTCGCCCGGTTCGGGCGACGCGTGCCGGTGTCGCTCTCGACGTGGCAAGCTCAAGCCGACGGCGGCACGTAGCCCGATGCGGTATCCGCGCCTTCGCCGAAGAAGAACTTTTCGGTCTGCTTCATCAGATACTGACGCGCGCGCGGATCGGCCATGTTCAGGCGGTTTTCGTTGATCAGCATGGTCTGCTGCTTCAACCAGGCCTGCCAGGCTTCCTTCGAGATACTTTCGTAGATCCGCTTGCCGAGTTCGCCCGGCAGCGGCGGGAAATCGAGGCCTTCGGCTTCCTTGCCGAGCTTCGCGCATTGAACCATACGAGTCATGCTGTGCTTCTCCTGTGTCGACCGGAGTCAGTGCTTTAGCACTGACTCCGGTCCCATGAAAAATAATTACTGTATCAACGTGGGGCGGACAAACGCCAGTTCGGATCAAATGGGGACGATCACGCAGATACTCAAAGCTGTTTCATCAGCACGAGCGACTTACGCTGCCAGTTATAGAGTCGGCGGCGGTCTTCAGGCAGGTCGTCGACCGTAGCCTTGACGAAGCCGCGTTTCAGGAACCAGTGTTCGGTGCGCGTGGTGAGCACGAAAATGCGCGTGAGGCCGCGTGCCCGGGCACGCTGCTCGATCCGCTTGAGCAGACGCTCGCCGTCGCCGGTGCCTTGCGCTTCGGGCGCGACCGTCAGGCACGCCATCTCGCCGATGCGCTCCTGCGAATACGGATACAGCGCCGCGCAGCCGAACAGCACACCGTCGTGCTCGATCACCGAGAAATGGTCGATGTCGCGCTCGATCTGGTGACGGCCGCGCCGTACCAGCGTGCCGTCGGCTTCGAGCGGCTCGATCAGCGCGAGAATGCCGCCGACGTCGTCCGGCGTCGCTTCGCGCAGGCTTTCGAGGTTCTCGTACGAGATCATCGTGCCGACGCCATCGTGCAGGAAGAGTTCGAGCAGCAGGCTGCCGTCGAGCGCATACGGGATGATGTGCGCGCGCGGCACGCCGCCGCGGCAGGCGCGGATCGAATGCTTCAGGTAGAAGCCCGCGTCGCCGGTGACTTCGCCGCTTTCGTGCAGCTTGTAGGCGTCGTCGAGCGACAGTTCGCGGATCAGCTCCGTACCGCTTTCGCTGGTCTCCATCAGACCCGCGGTTTCGGTCAGGAACACGATCTTGTCGGCGCGCAGCGCGATGGCCGCGGCCGACGCCACGTCTTCCATCGACAGATTGAACGCTTCGCCGGTGGGCGAGAAGCCGAGCGGCGACAGCAGCACGAGCTTGCGGCTCGCGAGCGAATGTCGGATCGAATCCGCGTCGATCTTGCGCACGAGACCCGTGTGCTGGAAGTCGACGCCGTCCAGAATGCCGACTGGGCGCGCCGTTACGAAGTTGCCCGACACGACGCTGATGTGCGCGTGCGCCATCGGCGTGTTCGGCAGACCCTGGCTGATTGCGGCTTCGATGTCGAGACGCACTTCGCCGGCCGCTTCCTTCGCGGACTCGAGCGCGCGCGCGTCGGTAATGCGCATGCCGTGCGAAAACTCCGATTCGACGCCGTGGAGACTCATCTGCTCCTCGACCTGCGGGCGCGAGCCATGCACCAAAACGATTTGGATGCCCATTGCCTGTAGCAGCGCGATGTCGGACACGAGCGCATTCAGCAGCCCCTGATGCACCACTTCGCCGCCGAAACCGACGACGAATGTCTTGTTTCGGAACGCGTGGATATACGGAGCGACTGAACGCATCCAGTCGACGAATTGCGCGTGCTGGGCGAGGGTTTCCGGCGAGTCGGCCGGGGCCGGAACGCTCGCGGGCGCGGGGACGAGGTCGGTTTGGGAATTCATGCCGGGGATTATAATGCGCCCCCATGTCGAATGTACCCAAAAGTCCCGCTGGGGCGAACGAGAAACCGGCGCCGGCCGGTGAGCCGGCCAGGCCCGGCGACACGATGCGCCGCCCAGCGCAGGATGCGAGACCAGAGCAGGCGCGTGACGCGCGTCGGGAGGCGGGCGCGTCTGCGCAAACAGTGTCGCCGGAAGGTGGCGGCGCGGGTCGTGAAGATCGCGAAGAGCACGCTCGTGCGCGAGGCGCGGCGCGTGATGAACGGCGCGGTGAATCTCGCGCTGAATCGGGTGAAGCGTCCGGTGCCAAGCGGGGCGGTGGGGCTCGTGGCGAGCCGCGTGGCGCTTCGTTGAGCGAGCAGCTTGGCCAATTCCGTTCCGCGCTTCAAAACGCGGCCCGTGAGCAGCAGAGCGGTGGGCCGCAAAGCGAGCAACAGGACGGACCGCAAAGCGAGCACCGCAGTACGCCTTCGACCGCGCCTCGCGGTGCGCATGGCCGCCAGGCTCGCGATGAGCGAGGTGGTGCGCGGCAAAGCGGGCAGCGTGGCGAAGTCCGCGACGCGCGCTCGGACACGCCGCGCGTTGAACGGCATCGTGCGCCTCGCAACGAACAGGACGAGCGCGGACCACGTGACGAGCAACGTCACGGTCCGCGCGCCACGCACTCGCACGACAAACAATCGGGCGAGCCGCGCAAGGAGCCTCGCGCGCCGCGCGAACCGCGGCCGCCGCGGATCGTCGAGCCGAATCCGATTCCACCGATCACGTTCCCCGAAGCACTTCCCGTTTCCGGTCGTCGCGACGAGATCGCGCGGGCGATCGCGGAGAATCAGGTCGTGATCGTGTCGGGCGAAACCGGTTCGGGCAAGACCACGCAGTTGCCGAAAATCTGCCTCACGCTCGGCCGTGGTCTGGGCGCAGGCGGCAATGGTCTGATCGGCCATACGCAGCCGCGCCGGATCGCCGCGTCGGCGACCGGGCGCCGTATCGCCGAGGAACTCGGCACGCCGTTCGGTGAAGTGGTCGGCTACAAGGTGCGCTTCAACGACAACCTCGCACCGGGCGCATCGGTCAAGCTGATGACCGACGGCATTCTGCTTGCCGAAACGCAGACCGATCCGCTGCTGAAAGCCTACGACACGCTGATCATCGACGAAGCGCACGAGCGCAGCCTGAACATCGATTTTCTGCTCGGCTACCTGAAGGAGATTCTTCCGAAGCGTCCCGACCTGAAGCTGATCGTGACCTCGGCGACGATCGACGCCGACCGTTTCGCGCGCCACTTCGGCAGCGACGATAAGCCCGCACCGGTGATCGAAGTGAGCGGGCGACTTTATCCGGTCGAGGTGCGTTACCGACCGGTGGTCGAGGACAGCCCGGCGGTCAAGGCGGCGCAAGGGACCTCGGGTGTGGCGTCGTCTGGCCGCGAGCGCCTGAAGACGCAGCGCGAAACCGATCGCGATCTGATGGAGGCGATCGTCGAGGCCGTCGACGAACTGTGCCGCGAGGGTCACGGCGATGTGCTGGTGTTCCTGCCCGGCGAGCGTGAGATTCGGGACGCCGCCGAGGCGCTGCGCAAACATCACCCGCCCCATACGGAGATTCTGCCGCTGTTCGCGCGGCTCTCGGCGGCCGAGCAGGAGCGCGTGTTCCGCGCGTCGAACGCGCGCCGCATCGTGCTCGCGACCAACGTCGCCGAAACTTCGCTGACGGTACCCGGCATCCGCTACGTGGTCGACACGGGCCTCGCCCGCGTGAAGCGCTACTCGTATCGCAACAAGGTCGAGCAGCTGCAGGTCGAGTCGATTTCTCAAGCCGCCGCGAATCAACGGGCGGGGCGTTGCGGACGGGTTGCCGATGGCATCTGCATTCGTCTGTACGAGGAAAGCGACTTCCAGGGCCGCGCGCGCTTCACCGATCCGGAAATTCTGCGCTCTTCGCTCGCTTCGGTGATTCTGCGCATGAAGTCGCTGCACCTGACGGCGATCGAAACGTTCCCGTTTATCGAGCCGCCGCCGGGCCGTGCGATTTCCGACGGCTACCAGTTGCTCAACGAGCTCGGCGCCGTCGACGACGACAATCACCTGACACCGCTCGGCCGTGAACTCGCGCGACTGCCGCTCGATCCGCGCGTCGGCCGCATGATCCTCGCCGCGCGCGACCAGCAGGCGCTGAAGGAAGTGCTGATCATCGCGAGCGCGCTGTCCGTGCAGGACCCGCGCGATCGGCCGATCGACGCCCAGGAGCAGGCCGACCAGGCGCATCGCCGGTTCGCCGACGAGCGCTCCGAATTCCTGCAGTGGCTGAAGATCTGGAACTGGTTCGACGAAGCGATCGCGCACAAGAAATCGAACCGGCAGTTGCAGGACGAGTGCCGCAAGAACTTCCTGTCGCAGTTGCGGCTGCGCGAGTGGCGCGATGTCCATTCGCAACTGCTGACGGTCGTGCGGGAGCACGGCTGGCGCCTGAACGAGGCGGAGGCTACTTTCGAGCAGATCCATCTTGCGCTGCTGACCGGCCTTCTCGGCAACATCGGCCTGAAAGCCGACGATGAGCCGTACTATCTCGGCGCGCGCGGCATCAAGTTCTATTTGTGGCCGGGCTCTGCGCTCGTGAAAAAAGCGGGCAAGTGGGTGATGGCTGCCGAGCTGGTCGAAACGAGCCGGCTTTACGCGCGCTGTATCGCGAAAATCGAGCCGGAGTGGGTCGAGGAGGTCGGCGCGCATCTGCTGAAAAAGTCGCTGTCGGAGCCACATTGGGAAAAGCGCGCGGCGCAGGTGTCCGCGTTCGAGCGCGCGATGCTGTACGGCCTGCCGATTTATCACCGGCGGCGCGTCGCATTCGGCAAGCAGGACCCGGCACGGGCGCGCGAGCTGTTTATTCGCGGTGCGCTTGTTGAAGGGGAGTTCGACACGAAGCTTGCGTTCTTCGCGCACAACCGCAAGCTGCTTGCCGACATCGAACAGCTCGAGCACAAGTCGCGCCGCCAGGACGTGCTGGTCGACGACGAATTGATCTACGCGTTCTACGATCAGGCGCTGCCGGATGGCGTCTATACCGGCGCGTCGTTCGAGCGCTGGTATCGCGACGAAGTCAAAAAGAGCGGCCAGGCGGAGGACAAGCTGCGGCTGTTGTATTTGTCCCGCGACGATCTGATGCGGCACGAAGCGGCGGGTGTCACGACGGATCTGTTCCCGAAGCGGCTGACGATGGCGGGCATCGAGATGGCGCTGACCTATCACTTCGAGCCGGGCACGCCTCGCGACGGCGTAACGCTCGCGGTACCGCTGTATGCGCTGAACCAGGTCGACGCGCGCCGTTGTGAGTGGCTCGTGCCCGGCATGCTGAAAGAGAAGGCGCAGTTGCTGCTGAAGTCGCTGCCGCAGAAGCTGCGTCGGCATTGCGTGCCGCTCCCTGAATACGCGGCAGGTTTCGCCGAACGGCACAGCGCCCAGCGCTTCGGAGCAGGCGGCTTGCTCGAAGCGCTGATCGCCGACGTGCGCGAGCAGACCCAGGTCGCGATGAAGCAGTCCGACTTCAAGCTCGAGACGCTGCCCGCGCATCTGTTCATGAACTTCAAGGTCATCGACGAACATGGCCGGCAGCTCGCGATGGGACGCAATCTGTCGCAACTGCGCGCAGAACTCGGCGGTCAGGCGCAGCAGCATTTCCAGAAGCTCGTTTCGGGCGCGGCAGGCGCCGCCCTGGCCGATGCAGGCGGCGGTGTCGCGACACCTGCGCGGTCTCCGGATCCGGCTGCGAGCGGCCCGGCGCGCGGCAAGGGCGCGGCCGCGCCACAACCCGCGACGCCGGATGGCGCGCCAGCCACCGCGCTGTACGAAAACCTGACCACGTGGAATTTCGGCAAGCTGCCCGAATTGCTCGAAATTCGCCGTGGTGGCCAGACGTTGCTTGGCTACCCGGCGCTCGTGGACCGTGGCACGCACTGCGACGTCGAAGTATTCGATTCGCCCGAAGAAGCCGCGCGGATTCATCGGGCGGGCCTGCGTCGGCTTTTCGCGCTGCAGTTGAAGGAGCCGATCAAGTATCTGGAGAAGAATCTGCCGGGCCTGCGCGAAATGGCCATGCAGTTCATGCCGCGCGGCACGCAGGAAGAACTGCGCGATCAGCTGATCGACACCGCACTCGACCGCGCGTGTCTGCAGGACCCGCTGCCCGACGACGATGCGAGCTTCCATACCCGACGTGACGAAGGGCGTAGCCGCCTCACGTTGCTCGCGCAGGAAATCTCGCGGCTGGTCGGCCAGATCCTCGGCGAGTACGCGAGCCTGACGAAGAAGCTTCTGCAGGCGAAGCCATTCGCGGCCGCGTACACCGATCTGCAGAATCAACTCGATGCGCTGATCGGCAAGCGTTTTGTCGTCGATACGCCGTATGCCCAACTCGCACATTTCCCGCGTTATCTGAAGGGGATGGCGCTGCGTATCGACAAGCTGCGCGCGGACGCCACCCGCGACGCGCGGCAGTTCGCCGAATTCCAGCCGCTGTTGCAGCACTATCTGCGGGCGGTGTCGCAGCGCGGCGGCGTCACGGATCCGCGGCTTGCGGAATTCCGCTGGCTGCTCGAGGAGTTGCGCATCTCGCTGTTTGCGCAGGAGCTGCGCACCCCAATGCCGGTCTCGGTGAAGCGCTTGTACAAGGTGTGGGAGTCGATGCAGCGGTAAAGTCAGGCCGCTCGCACGCGGACGCTGGACACTGGGTGTGCACGGCGGCCGGGCTTTGCCCGACACGATCGCCCGAGCTGATTTCACCAATGCATCCCCGCGCCGATCGATGCGCCGAACTGCCCGCGTGAGTCGGCGCTGCCTTGGGCCTTGTAGATCCATTTGCCGGTGTCCGACAACTGCGACACGCTAATTGCGAGCGCGGATTGACCGCCGTACGTGCCGGCCGCCATCGCGACCATGCCGTGTCCGGGCAGGACCGCTTGCGGCAAGCCTGCCATCGCGAGCGCCGATGCCGTGCCCCCGTAGCTGTCCCGGCGGGCGGAACGGATCTGATCGTCCGTATAGCGATTCGCCGCGCTGATCGCGCCGCTCACGCTCTGCTGCAACTGATTGACGTTGACCGCGTCGCTGCCTCGCACGCCGGCTGCGACGTTGGTGATCTGGCGCTCCTGGCCCACCGAGCCAACCGATACTGAGTTCGCTCGGTCTGCGATGGAGCCCTGGCCCAAGGCCACCGAGTTGTCGGCGCTCGCGCTGGCCGCGGCGCCGACCGCCGTCGCGTTGTTGCCGCTGGCGATGGCGTTCGCTCCGATGCTTGTCGCGTTGGCGCCGCTTGCCCGCGCATTCGCCCCGGCCGCAATCGCGTGTGCACCGGATGCTTGCGCGGTTTCAGTCGCGCTTTCACCCGCAGCACTGAATAACGCGCCGACCGAACCGATCGCCGCGTTATTGATCGCCCCTTCGAGCGCCGCGTTGAGCTGACCGAGGTTGACCGCGTCGGACGCCAGCACGCCGTTCGCGACGTTGTGGATGGCGGTGCCCTCCGTGGTATCGCCGCCGAGCGTAATGCTGTTCCGATTGATGCTGCCGTCGGCGTTCGTGTCGTACATGACCGCGCCGTCGAGTTTCGCCGCGCTCGCGCTGCTCTGATCGCTCACCGCTTTCAGCTGGGCGACGTTGACCGCATCGGTGTCCGCGGTGCCGGCCGCGACATTGGTGATCTGACGCTCGTTGCCCGCCGACCCGACCGATACGGTCCCCGCGCGATCGGCGATCGAGCCCTGACCAAGCGCGACGGCGTTTGCGGCCAGCGCGCTCGACTGATAGCCGAGCGAAAGGGCGTTGTCGGCGGCTGCGCTGGCACCGGAGCCGATCGCGAGCGTGCCGTCGCCGTTCGCCGTCGCGCTGGCCCCGAGCGCCGTGGCCCCTGAGCCGTCGGCCGACGCTGACGCGCCCAGCGAGGTCGCGCCGGCCGTGCCGGCGACGGCGCCCGCGCCTATCGCGGTCGAATCCGTTGCGCTCGCGCTGGCGCTCGTGCCGAATGCGCTCGCGTTGGCGCCGACGGCGCTGGCGTTGCTGCCCACGGCGAGCGCGTGCGTGCCTTCTGCGAGCGCGTTGTTGGAGCCGTCGGCCGGGTCGGCAGCGCTGAGGTAGTGCAGCGCGCTGCTTTCAGCGAGTGCATCGACCTTGTTGTCGACCGCGTTCAACTGGCTCACGTTGACCGCGTCAGTGGGCGTAGCGCCCGCGGCGACGTTGGTCAGGCGACGCTCATTATTCGCCGAGCCAAGTGAGACTTCGCCTGTCGCGATGGGGGCCACGACCGGGGTAGCGCCCGCTCCCCCGGGCACAAATGCGCTTTGCGACAGATCCGTCGTGGTGCTGGCATTGGCGCCCAGCGCGACGCTATTGTCGGCGCTCGCGTTTGCGTTGCTGCCGAGGGCGATCGCGCCGGCTCCCGCCGCCGTTGCGCCGAAGCCGATTGCGCTGGCATAGGCGCCGCTCGCCTGCGCAGCGACGCCGAGGGCGATGGCGCCGACACCGCTGACGAGGGTGTTACTACCAAGCGCGACGCTCGAGTCCGCCAGTGCCGAGGCCCATGCTCCGGCGGCGAGCGAGTTGGTGCCTCCGGCCTGCGCGACATAGCCGAGCGCGGTCGAACCGACGCTGGTTGCCGTGGATTGGGAGCCAAACGCGGAGGCGGCCGAATTCGCCGCCATTGAACCGGAGCCCGTTGCGACCGAGTCGACACCGAGCGCCGACGCGTCCAGACCGACCGCGGTCGCGCGTTCCGCCTGCGCATTCGCATAGGGCCCAAAGGCGCCTGCGCCTTCGCCTTTTGCGGAAGAGGAGAGACCCACGGCGACTGCGCTGTCGCCCTGCGCCGTGGCGCCTGCCCCTACCGCGAGCGCGCCGTCGTTTTGCGCGTTCGCTTGCGAGCCGATCGCCAGCGATGAGTTGCCGCTTGCGATGGCCTGTGCGCCTATCGCGACCGCGGCGTCGCCGGGCGCGCTGGCCGTGCCTACCTCGACCGAATCGACGCCGGCGCCGTTCGCTTCCGTGACGCACAGGGCCGCCGCTATGGCAACACCCGCAGTACGTCGAACTGCTCGGGCGATGCTTTTCTGGCGCGCGGAAGCACGGTGTATTTGCAGGCAGGCAGTTTGCGCCGCTGCGACTTTTCTTTGAGATGTGGTACGGCCAATTATCGAAATATTCTTGTTCATCAATTTAAAATCCTCCGCATTATTTTAGTTCGTGGCGTGTAGTGCGTACTTCGAGATTGGTGTGACGTTATTGCTCAGCTAAGTTTGAAAATCTCGAAAATAAAAACGCTGGCCATTGGTGAAGCTTGCGCTATTTGGTCGAGCGCGCGTCGTCCCCGCGTTATACGCGTGGTTCCCACGGATGAGGCGCTGGCGGGACGACGCGCACGAAGAATTCTCCGGTGCCCGCGCGCAATTCAGATATCAGCGAACTCCGAAATTCAATTGGGCTAAAAAATATATTAATACAGGTAGATTTATTGGCGCGAAAAAAAGAATATTCCTATTGTTTTAGTTATTGCTTTGGGCGATATTGGCGTGTGGCTGATGCATGATTGATTCTGGCAAGGAGAGCACATTGATTCCTCACTCGAAAACCCGCGGCCCGAGCATCAAAAACGGGACGTGGCAGACGAACTTTCCCGCGCGCGGCCGCACTTCATCGCATCCGTCATTTTTCGCTCGTCGCCCGGTGACTTACGTCAACCGCTCGGACCGGCAAACGTTCTACAATGACCGTTGTTCTCCGAAGCGAGTTTTCATGCGTAAATTTCTTCTTCCCGGCTTGACTGCCACGTTCGCCGCAACTGCGGTGCTGGTCGCCGCCGCAGGCTTTTTTTCTCCGGCGGCGCACGCCAATAACGTGATCGTGCTCAATTCCGGTGAGGCCACGCTGAGCCTGATCGACGAGAACAGCCGCCAGGTCATCGGCACCGTGCCCACGGGCAAGGAACCGCATCACCTGATGGCCACGCCGGACAATTCCTCGCTGATCGTCGCCAATTCGGTGTCGAACAGCCTGATGTTCGTCGATCCGAAAACGGGGCAGTTGCAGCGCTGGGTCGAGAACATCGAAGATCCCTATCAAATCGGTTTTTCGCCGGATCGCAAGTGGCTCGTCACTACGGGCTTGCGGCTCGACCGCCTCGACATCTACCACTACGACAACCAGAAAAACCAGATGACGCTGGCTTCACGGCTGCCGCTCGCGGTGATGCCCAGCCATATGGCGTTCACGAATGACAGCAGGACGGTGTTCGTTTCGCTGCAGATCTCGGGCGAACTCGCCGCCATCGACCTGCCCACGCAAACCGTCAAATGGAAGATGAAGGTCGGCAAGGTGCCCGCAGGCCTGTGGATGACGCCGGGCGAAAAGTACCTGCTCGTCGGCATGACCGGCGAGGACTACGTCGCCGTCGTGGATTGGCGCAACCAGAAAGTCGTCAAGACGATTCATACGGGCAAGGGCGCTCACAACTTCCGCTCGCTCGCCGACGGCAAGCATGTCGCGGTGTCGAACCGCGTCGCTAGCACGATCAGCATCATCGACGAAGACACGCTCACCAACGTCGGCGATATCACCGGCCTGATGCCGGGACCGGACGACATGGAGCTTTCCGCCGACAAGCGCTATCTGTGGGTGACCTTCCGCTTCGCGAAGCACATTGGCATCATCGATCTCAACACGCGCAAGCTGATCCAGACGATTGCGGTCGGCCGCTCGCCGCATGGTATCTATTTCTTCAACCGCGCGCCGGTCACGGCGCCGAACGGTGCTTGAGGGGTCTCAGGGGGTGCCTGGGAGCAACGCAGCAGAGCCCCGGCGCCACGAGCCACCAAGGATGAAGTAACAGGCCAGCATCATGTTCCATCTGATTTTCTCCACACTCGACAGCTTCGTTTCAGCCACGCAGACGTGGCTGTACGTCGACGTGGTACAGCCGCTGCTGTTCCGGTTCAATCTGATGGACTACGACGAGGACACCTACGACAGCCTGTACTGGGTCATCGTCGGTGTGCTCGAGGTGCTCGCGATGTACGCGATCCTGCGTCCGCTCGAGGCGCTGCGTCCGGTCGAGCAATGGGAGAACCGCAAGGCAGTGCGGGTCGACGTGCTGTACACGTGGATCGCCAAGCTCGGCATTTTGAATCTTTTCTTTTTCTTCGCACTGCAGCCATTCTTCGACAACGTGCAAGGCTGGCTCAGGCTTCACGGCATCGCGAACCTGAACTTCGACAACCTGTGGCCCGGCGTGACCACGCAGCCGCTCGTCACGTTCGTCATGTATCTGCTCGTGCTCGATTTCGCCGGCTACTGGTATCACCGCGGGCAGCACCGCTTCGGCGTGTGGTGGGAACTGCATGCGGTACACCATAGTCAGCGGCAGATGTCGCTTTGGTCCGACGATCGTAACCATCTGCTCGATGATTTGCTGCAGGCGTCGTTCTTCGCGGTGATCTCGCTCGCGATCGGTGTGCCGCCGTCGCAGTTCGTCGTGCTGGTCGCGATCACGAACCTCGCGCAGAGCGTGCAGCACGCGAACATCCGGCTGTATTACGGCTGGCTCGGCGAGCGGCTGCTCGTCAGTCCGGCATTCCATCGCCGTCACCACGCAATCGGCTTAGGTCATGAAGGGCTCAAGTACGGCTGCAATTTCGGCGTGCTGTTCCCATGGTGGGACATGCTGTTCCGCAGCGCGTCGTGGAGCCGCGACGTGGAGCCGACCGGTATCAGCGATCAGCTCGAAGGCCGCCGCTATGGCGATGGCTTCTGGGCGCAGCACTGGTTCGCCTTCGTGCGCATCGCGCATCGCCTGGTATCGAAGCGCCGCGCAACCGGCAACGACACCGCTGCCGTTTGAGTCCTTTCAGAGTCCATTCAGAGTTCATTCTGAGTCCATTGCGGATCCTCTCGAGCACGCGCTCCGCCGCGCCGCCCACTTCCGCCGGCGGCGTGTCCCTTGGTTTATGCTGTGCACGTTCGTGCGCACCTCCAGTGCCCCACCAGCATGCCAGGCCGGCGCGCGGCGCGTTTTTCCTGTCCATCGTTTCGTTCGCAGGCATTGGCTCGCATGAATGATCTGTTGCGCTCGTTTGGGCGTGCACTCGCAAGCGCGTTGCATCCGCGCATGCTCTGGCTGACCTTCAAACCGTTTATCGTCGCGACGGTCGGCTGGGGCTTGCTCCTGTGGTTCTTCTGGCAAACGGTGACCGGCGCGACCCGCACCTGGCTCGACGACTGGTCTTTCACCGCCACGCTTTATCATCTGTTCGACGTGCTCGGTTTCTCGACGCTGCACGCGGTCATCGCACCGTTCATCGTAATTGCAATGGCGATCCCGTTGATCGTCGTCACGGTGCTGCTGCTGATCGCCATGCTGTCGATGCCGGCCGTGATCCGCTTTCTCGCGGCGCGCCAATTCGCCGGGCTGGAGATACGCCGCGGCGGAACATGGTACGGTAGCCTCGGTCAGGCGCTCTGGACCACGCTGCTGTGTCTCGTGCTGCTGATCGTCACCTTGCCGCTGTGGCTCGTACCGCCGTTCTTCGCGCTGATTCCTCCGCTGCTGTGGGGCTGGCTCACGTATCGGGTGATGACCTACGACGCGCTCGCGTTGCATGCGACGCGCGACGAGCGGCGCGAACTCGTGCGGCGCCACCGCTTGCCGCTACTGCTGATCGGGGTCGTGAGCGGCCTCCTAGGCTCGCTGCCGACGCTGCTGTGGGCGTCGTCGGTCTGGCTGGTCGTGCTGTTCCCGGTGATTACCACGGTGACGATCTGGATTTACGCGTTCATCCTGGTGTTCTCGGCGCTATGGTTCGGCAACTACTGCCTGCGCGCGCTGCAGCGTATGCGGGCGGAAGCGTCTGGCGGCGCGCGCGAGGTCGCGCCGGTTCCCTATTGATCAAACGAAAGAGGCGGCAATGGCATTTGGCGTCATCATCATCGGCGATGAAATCCTGTCGGGCAGGCGCGTCGACAAGCATCTACCGAAGGTCATCGAGTTGCTCCGGGCGCGCGGGCTGTCGCTCGGCTGGGCGGAGTACATCGGCGACGATCCGGAGCGCATCACGGCGACGCTGCGTCGGACGTTCGCGTCGGGCGACATCGTTTTCTCGACGGGCGGCATCGGCGCGACACCTGACGACCACACGCGCCAATGCGCGGCGGCCGCGCTCGGCGTGCCGCTCGAGCTGCATCCGGAGGCCGCGAAGCTGATCCAGGAGCGCATCCGCGACATGTATCCGGCGACTTCGACGACGCCGCTCGATCTGAACTCGCCCGAGAACCGGCATCGCCTGAACATGGGCACGTATCCGCAGGGCGCCGACATCATTCCGAACGGCTACAACAAGATTCCGGGTTTTTCGATCCGCCAGCACCATTTCGTGCCGGGTTTCCCGGTGATGGCCTGGCCGATGATCGAGTGGGTGCTGGACACGCAGTACGCGCATCTGCACCACACCACGCCGCACGCCGAAAAGTCGCTGCTGGTGTTCGAGCTGCCGGAGTCGCGCGTGACGCCGCTGATGGAGAAAATCGAGCGGGATTTTCCGGGCGTGCGGGTGTTCAGCCTGCCGAGCGTCGGGGATGCGAAGCGCGGCGGCGTGTATGCGCGGCATCACATCGATCTCGGGGTGAAGGGTGAGCCGGAAGCCGTCGCCGCGGCGTTCGTGAAGCTGCGCGAAGGGGTGCATCTGCTCGGTGGCGACATCGTCGAGCCTGAAGTCGCGGCAGCGGCGGCGGCCGCCACGGGTAAGCCGCGAAGCTGAGAAGGCGACAGCGGTTCGCGCAGGACGGTTGGGTTGGCGCGAGCCGCGACATCGCAGTGTCACAACCCGCGCCGACTGATGCAATCAGTGCGTGGTCGGCGCGTCCTGTTTCGATTAGCCTGCCTCAGCCCCGCTAGACAGGACTTGCGCATGTGAGGGCAGTGCGCCAGTCCGCCATCAGGCGCCGATCCACGGCAAGCCGCGAAAACACCATCCCGACACCGTCTTGCGATGCCCTTGGCCGTCCTTGTCGCCTTCGAAGCCTTCCAGCAGGTCGTACGCCTTCGTGAAGCCGGCCTGGGTCGCGGCGATCGCGGCGAGCTTCGAGCGCGCGGCGCTGCGGCACAGGAACAGCACCGGCGTGTCGGGCGAGGCGACCTGCGCGAGTTGCTGCATGAACTCCTGATTGGGCACCGCGCCCGGATAGCGCGTCCATTCGACATGCGCGTATTGGCCATCACCGATCACCGGCCGGCCGACCCAGTCGAGTTCGGCGCGGGTACGCACGTCGACGAGACGCGTGCGCGGATCGAGTTCCAGCAGTTCGAACGCCTCGGCCGGCGATACCGCGCCCGCGTAGGGCAGTTGGTTCTCGGCGCGACGGGCGTCCGCCTTCGCGTAAAGCTGTTCGAGCGTGCTCATGAGCGTCAATCTCCTTCGGACCAAATGATCATTCTAGCGCGCGCCAGGCACCGCGCAGACCTGGGTAGACTGGGCGTGGGGGGGCGATCGGCGGGCGCTGCCCCAAACTCGATGCGCAAATATGGTGCACTTTCGTCGGAATGCACCAAAATGGAAGATAACCCGATTTCCAAAGCGGTGAATGCACGAAACTGGTGCGTGAGGATGTTAAGGCGTTTCTTCGTGACGCTGCTGGCGCTCCACGCGTAGCCCGCAAACGCAAGCGCAGTAACGATGTGGGCCGAATTGGCTCATACTGGGCTGAAAGGTGGCACGCTATCTGCTTTATTGGTGCCGATCGATTTGTCCCGCAGAATTTTCGGACCGCGACGCCGTATAAGTGGACGTTCCGGGACGGGTCAGCTAGATTGGGCGGCGGCTGAAATCCGCCGAAATTGTTAATCAGGAGATAGGTTATGAGTAAATCCGTGGCCGACGTCGTTCAACTCGTCAAAGACGAAGACGTCAAGTTTGTCGACTTCCGCTTCACCGACACGCGCGGCAAAGAGCAACACGTTTCGGTGCCGGTGTCGGCATTCGATGAAGACAAGTTCGAAAGCGGCCATGCGTTTGACGGTTCGTCGATTGCCGGCTGGAAGGGCATCGAAGCATCGGACATGTTGCTGGTCCCGGACGCGAACACGGCCTTCATCGACCCGTTCTTCGAAGAATCGACCCTCGTGCTGACCTGCGACGTCGTCGAACCGGCTGACGGCAAGGGCTACGAGCGCGATCCGCGCTCGCTCGCGAAGCGCGCCGAAGCGTACCTGAAGAGCTCCGGCCTCGGCGACACCGCTTACTTCGGTCCGGAACCGGAATTCTTCATTTTCGACTCGGTCCAGTGGAACACGGACCAGTCGGGCTGCTTCATCAAGATCGGCTCGGAAGAAGCACCGTGGTCGTCGGCGAAGGAATTCGAAGGCGGCAACACCGGCCATCGTCCGGGCACCAAGGGCGGCTACTTCCCGGTCGCGCCGGTCGACACGTTCCAGGACATCCGCTCGGAAATGTGTCTGCTGCTCGAACAGATCGGCATTCCGGTCGAAGTGCACCACCACGAAGTGGCGGGCCAGGGCCAGAACGAAATCGGCACCAAGTTCTCGACGCTCGTGCAGCGCGCCGACTGGCTGCAGCAGATGAAGTACATCGTCCACAACGTCGCGCACACGTACGGCAAGACGGCGACGTTCATGCCGAAGCCGGTCGTCGGCGATAACGGTTCGGGCATGCACGTTCACCAGTCGATCTGGAAGGACGGCCAGAACCTGTTCGCGGGCAATGGTTACGCAGGTCTGTCGGAATTCGCGCTGTTCTACATCGGCGGCATCATCAAGCACGCTCGCGCGCTGAACGCGATCACCAACCCGGGTACGAACTCGTACAAGCGTCTCGTGCCGCACTTCGAAGCGCCGGTCAAGCTGGCTTACTCGGCTCGCAACCGTTCGGCATCGATCCGTATTCCGCACGTGTCGAACCCGAAGGGCCGCCGTATCGAAACGCGCTTCCCGGATCCGCTGGCGAATCCGTACCTGTGCTTCTCCGCGCTGATGATGGCGGGTCTGGACGGCGTACAGAACAAGATTCACCCGGGCGAAGCTGCCGACAAGAACCTGTACGACCTGCCGCCGGAAGAGGATGCAAAGATCCCGACCGTGTGCGCCGGCCTCGACCAGGCTCTCGACGCACTCGACGCGGACCGCGAGTTCCTGACGCGCGGTGGCGTGTTCACGGATTCGATGCTCGACGCGTACATCGAACTGAAGACGGGCGAGCTGCAACGCTATCGTCAGTCGGTGCACCCGATCGAATTCGAAATGTACTACTCGCTGTAAGCGGCGATGGCGCTTCGCCCTTCACGCGGCGAAGCGCTTTGCCCGACGCTCGCGATCGGTCACGAAGGGACGGCGGCGCCGTCCCTTTTTCGTTAGGCCGTACGCACGGCCGGCCGCGCGCGGGCGACATGCATTGCGACGAATCACCAATAGGCCGCACTCCTGATTTATCACCATCTCCTACCGGCCACACTGCAAGATGGTTCTCAAGAATCTGATCAAGGCAAGGAAAGGACACGAACAGACGCTGTCGGATGACGCGCAGCTCGTGAGCTCTGGCTTGCTGCCAGGCTTCGAGGCGTTGCCCACCGTCGTGCTGGTGCTCGAGAAGCGCACGCTGCGCGTCGCGTTCGCGAATCCGTCGGCGGAGTCGATGCTGGAGATGTCGCGCAAGCAACTGACGCAGATGGCGTGGCCGGACATCTTCTCGAATGCGGACGAACTGGTCGCGACGATCACCGCGATCGCCGCGCACCGCTTTCACGCGACGCATCTTGACGCCGTGCTCGAGCGTCCCGGCCACGAGCCACTGCACGCGCATGCGATCGTCGGCTTTCTGGAAAGCGCGCAGGACTACGTGTTGCTCGAACTATTCGAGAACGAGCGGCATCTGCGCACCGACCGCGAAGAGCGCATCAACGACCTGACGGCCGTCAACAAGCATCTGATCCGCAATCTCGCACACGAGATCAAGAATCCGCTCGGCGGCATTCGCGGCGCCGCGCAACTGCTCGAATTCGAACTCGGCGAGCGTCAGCGCGACGAGTTGCGCGAGTACACCCAGGTCATCATCAAGGAATCGGACCGGCTGCAGACGCTGGTCGACCGCCTGCTCGAACCGCACCGGCATCCGCATATCGTCGGCGACGTGAATATTCACGAGGTGTGCGAGCGTGTGCGTCAGGTGATTCTCGCGGAATTTCCGCGCGGCCTGACGATCGAGCGCGACTACGACGTCAGCGTGCCGGATCTGCGCGGCGACAAGGAGCAGCTGATCCAGGCGCTGCTGAACATCGTGCGCAATGCGGCCGAGGCGTTGCGCGAGCGGATCTCGCAGGGCGATGCGCGCATCGAGTTGCGTACGCGCATCGCGCGCAAGGTCACGATTTCAAAACGCCTGTGCAAGCTGGCATTGGACTTGCATATCGTCGACAACGGCCCAGGCATTCCGGAAGAGATTCGCGACCGCATTTTCTATCCGCTCGTATCGGGGCGCGAGGACGGCAGCGGTCTCGGTCTAACGCTTGCGCAGACCTTCGTGCAGCAGCACGAAGGTCTGATCGAGGTGGACAGCCGGCCGGGCCATACCGAGTTTCAGATTCTGCTGCCGCTCGACCTCTAGATACCACAAGCACCTCAAGACTTCTGACCGAACCATATGAAGCCGATCTGGATAGTAGACGACGATCAATCAATTCGCTGGGTGCTCGAGAAAGCGCTGGCGCGCGAGAACTTCGCGACGCGCAGCTTCGCCAACGTGCGCGAAGCGTCGGCCGCGCTCGATCACGACAGCCCGCAGGTGCTGGTCTCCGATATCCGCATGCCCGGTGGCTCCGGGCTGGAGTTGCTGCAAACCGTCCGCGACAAGGTGCCAGGCTTGCCGGTCATCATCATGACCGCGTTCTCGGATCTCGATAGCGCGGTGGCCGCATTCCAGGGCGGTGCGTTCGAGTATCTGGCGAAGCCGTTCGATGTCGACAAGGCCGTCGAGCTGATTCGCCGCGCGGTCGACGAAAGCATGCGTGGCGAGCAGACGTGGGACGAGCGCGTCGCCGAAGCGCCCGAGATGCTCGGCCAGGCACCCGCGATGCAGGACATGTTTCGCGCGATCGGTCGCCTGTCGCATTCGGCGGCCACCGTGCTCATTACCGGCGAATCAGGCACCGGGAAGGAACTGGTCGCGCGTGCGCTGCACCGACATAGCCCACGCGCGAACGGCCCCTTCATCGCGTTGAACACGGCCGCGATTCCGAAGGATCTGCTGGAGTCCGAACTGTTCGGTCATGAGCGTGGAGCGTTCACCGGCGCGCAGGCGATGCGCCAGGGACGCTTCGAACAGGCCGAGAACGGCACGCTGTTTCTCGACGAAATCGGCGACATGCCGTTCGATCTGCAGACGCGCCTGTTGCGCGTGCTGTCGGACGGACAGTTCTATCGCGTGGGCGGCCACAATCCGCTGCGCGCGAATGTGCGCGTGATCGCGGCGACACACCAGAATCTCGAAGCGCGCGTGCGGCAGGGGCTGTTTCGCGAGGACCTGTATCACCGTCTGAACGTGATCCGCTTGCGCTTGCCCGCGTTGCGCGAGCGTAGCGAGGACATTCCTCTGCTGACGCGACATTTCCTGCAGAAGAGCGCGCGTGATCTCGGCGTCGAACCGAAGCGCGTGTCCGACGAGGCGCTCGCGTATCTGGCGTCGCTGCCGTTTCCGGGCAACGTGCGGCAACTCGAGAATCTCGCAAACTGGCTCACGGTGATGGCGCCCGCGCAGACGATCGAAATCAAGGATCTGCCGCCCGATCTCGGGCCCGCGCACAGCGGCGGGAGCGAGCCCGGTGCGGGCGCCGCCGCGGGCGCGACGACGGATGGCGCCGTGACGATCAATACGGGATTCACGGTCGGTGCGCCGCTCGCTGGAGCGAACGCCAGCACGCTCGTGCATCCGGTCGGTGCGGGCGGTGCGTCGGTCGCCACCGCGCTGAGCGCATGGGAAGGCGGCCTGCGCACCGAAGTCGCGCGCATGCTGCGCGAGAACGCGGCCGACGTGATGGACGAACTCGCGCGCCGCTTCGAAGCGGCCGTGATCCGCGAGGCGCTCGACTTCACGCGCGGCCGCAAGGTCGAGGCGGCCGAGCGGCTCGGTATCGGGCGCAATACGATTACGCGCAAGATTCAGGAGCTCAATCTCGAGCCTTGATGCGGTCGTATTGAGCGATCCTGCATCGCAGGCGAGGGCGGCTCAGGCCGCCTTCGTCGTTTTTGCATCGCGCGTTGCGGCAAACCGGCAACTGTCGTGCACGAGGCATAATCAACGCTGTTCCGATCCGACAGCCGACGATGCCAGCTTCTCCCGCTTCTCCCGCCCCGTTCGAGTGGCCGCTTTCCCCCGATCCTTTCCTGTCGCTCGAAGAGCTGTACGACACCGACGCACTCGCATGGGTCGACGCGCAGAATGCGCGCACCCGTGCGGCGTGGTGCAGCGGCGCGTCGTTCGACGCGCTCAGACACCGGCTCGCCGATGCCTATCTGCCGCGCGAGCGCCCGGTGATTCCGGATCGCTGGAAGGACTGGGCCTACGATCTGTGGCAGGACGCGAGCAATCCGCGCGGCATCTGGCGACGCACCGCGTGGGCCGCATGGCGCGCCGGCGCGCCGGTGTGGCAGAACCTGCTCGACTTCGACGCGCTCGGCGCGGCCGAAGGCACACCGTGGGTGTGCGTCGATCTCGACATCCTCTATCCGGACGGCGACCGCGCGCTGATCACGATGTCGCCGGGCGGCTCGGACGCGCTCGTCGTGCGCGAGTTCGATCTCGACGCGCGGCGTTTCATTGACGATGGTTTCGCGATAGCGAAGGCGGGCAAGCACACGGTGTCGTGGATCGATCGCGATACGCTGTACGTTGGCTGGGACAGCGGGCGCAAGACGCTGACGCGTTCCGGTTATCCACGCGACGTGCGGCGCTGGACCCGTGGCACCGCGCTCGCCGACGCGCCCGTCGTGTTTCGCGGCGAGTTTGACGACATCGGCGTGGAGGCGAATTACGATCCGCTCGATCGCCGGCATACGGTGACGAGCAGCGTCGACTTTTTCGATTCGCACACCTATTACCTCGACCACGTCAGCGATGCCTGGCATCGTTACGAGGTGCCGTCGCATGTCGCGGTGGGGGCGTGGCAGGGCTGGCTGCTGCTAGAGCCACGGCTCGACTGGGACTGCGAGTGGGACGGCAATCGCGCGCGCTATCCTGGCGGCGCGCTGCTCGCGATTCGCGAGGACGCGTTTTTGCGCGGCGAGCGCGACGTGACGCCGCTTTTCACGCCGACACCGCTGACCTCGGCCTGCGACTGGTCGCACACGCGCCATCATCTGATCGTGTCGTATCTCGACGACGTACGCGCCAAGACGCTGATCTGGACGCCTTCGCAGCGCGAGGACGGCACGTGGCACTGGCGCGAGCGCGTGTTTGCGGCGCGCGGCGATGCGCAGGTCGATGTGTCGCCGGTCGAGTCGACGCTGAACGACGAAGTGTTCGTCGACACCGACGATTATCTGCAACCGCCTGCCTACTGGCTCTCCGATCTCGCGCGCGACGAGCCCGGCGAATGGGAGTTGCTCGACCGTTGGCCGACGCAGTTCGACGCGACGAGCGTTGCCGTGACGCGCGGCCATGCGGTATCGGCCGATGGCACGCGCATACCGTACACGGTGATTGGGCCGAAGGAAGCACTGTCATCGCCGGGCGATCGACAACCGACGCGTCCGTGTCTGCTGAGCGGCTACGGCGGCTTCGCGATTCCGCTGTTGCCGAGCTATCTGACGGGGCACGGCATCGGCTGGCTCGAACGCGGCGGCGTGTACGTGGTCGCACATATTCGCGGCGGCGGGGAGTTCGGCACGCGCTGGCACACGGCGGCGCAGGGAGAAAATCGCCAGCGCGCGTTCGATGATTTCATCGCGGTCGCCGAAGCGCTGATCGCGAGAGGCGTGACGAGCGCCGCGCAGCTCGGCATTCAGGGCGGCAGCAACGGCGGTCTGCTGGTGGCCGCTTGCATGGTGCAGCGGCCGGAGCTATTCGGCGCGGTCGTGTGCGAGGTGCCGTTGCTCGATATGAGCCGATATCACCTGCTGCACGCGGGCGCATCGTGGATCGACGAGTACGGCGACCCGGACGAACCCGATGAAGCGCGCACGCTCGCCGCGTATTCGCCGTATCACAACCTCGCGGCGGGCGTCGCGTATCCGCCGGTGCTATTCATGACGTCGACCGCCGACGATCGCGTGCATCCCGGCCACGCGCGCAAGATGGCCGCGCGCATGCAGGCGCTGGGCGCGCAGAACGTGTGGTACCGGGAGAATACGGAAGGCGGACACGGCGGCTCCGATGAGCTGGAGCAGGCCGAGCATGATGCGATGGTGTTCGAGTTCTTGTGGGGTGTGCTGGGCGACGCTTGAAGCAATAGGGGAGCGAGGCCGCACTGCCTCGCTTCGTGGCTGTGTTCCGGATCAACCGAGCTGCGCGAACACCGGCGCGTGATCCGACGGCTGCTCCCATTTGCGCGGCACCTTGTCGATGTCGCACGCCTTGCAGATGTCGGACAGCGCCTTCGACAGCAGGATGTGATCGATGCGCAACCCCGCATTGCGACGGAAGGCCATCATCCGGTAGTCCCACCACGAATAGATCTTTTCCTGCTGCTCGAACTGGCGGAAGGCGTCGAGCAGACCGAGGCCGATCAGCCGCACGAACGCGGCGCGCTCTTCGGGCGACACCAGATTCTGACCTTCCCATGCCTTCGGGTCGTGCACATCGCGATCTTCGGGCGCGATGTTGTAGTCGCCGAGCAGCGCGAGCTTCGGATGCAGTGTCATCTCGGTTGCGAGCCAGTCGTGCAGCGCGTCGAGCCAGCGTAGCTTGTACGCGAACTTGTCGGTGCCGGGCGCCTGACCGTTGGGGAAATACGCGGAGATCATGCGCACGCCGTCGACGGTCGCCGCGATCACGCGCTGCTGCGGGTCCTCGAAACCGGGGATGTTGCGCACGATGCTGGTTTCGTCGACGTTCAAACCTTCGCGCACCAGAATGCCGACACCGTTATACGTTTTCTGACCCGCGTACCAGCTTCGATAGCCGACCGCCTCGAGTTCGGCGCGCGGAAACTTTTCGTCGGGGAGCTTCAGTTCCTGCAGGCACAGCACGTCGGTGCCGCTGCTCGCGAGCCAGTCGACGACGTGCTGCTGGCGGACTTTGAGGGAGTTGACGTTCCAGGTGGCGATTTTCACGAAAATATCCGGTGCGTGCGTGATGAGAGCGAGGCCGATTATAGCGGGGGCCTCGCCGGTCAAAGTCGGCGACATTCTACTTGCTGTGTGCGTCGCGCCATGCGTGGAATACGAGGCTGCGCCGCATGTCTTGCGCTCACGGCGCATGCTCATGCGTGTTCATCGGGGCTCGAATCTCATCGCGACGACGTCGTTCGATAAATGTTCCGCTCATAGGTTTGACGTTTTGCTAGCAAGCTTATATAATCTTCTTTCTCTGACGCGGGGTGGAGCAGTCTGGCAGCTCGTCGGGCTCATAACCCGAAGGTCGTAGGTTCAAATCCTACCCCCGCAACCAAAGCATTGTTGAAAGCCCGCATCGCGCAAGCCATGCGGGCTTTTTGACTTTCAGCGCTTCGTTTCGCTTGTGGTGCTCGCTGCGTATGGCGCACGCGCGCGTGAACAGACGCAACAGGATTCGCGCGCGATCGAAGCCTCTAACCCATCATCACTCAGCTCCAATCGCCCACTCCACCGCGGCCTGCGCATGCAACGCAGTCGTATCGAACACAGGCAGCACCGAATCTTCCGGCTTGATCAGCAGCGTGATCTCCGTGCACCCGAGTATGACCGCCTGGGCGCCACGCGCGGCCAGATGTTCGATCACGCGTTGATAGACCTTGCGCGACGCGTCGTCCACGTTACCGTGGCATAGCTCATCGTAAATGATGCGGTGCACGTCCGCGCGTTCATCGTCATCAGGCACGAGCGTGTCGAGTCCATAGCGTTCGCGCAGCCGGCCCGTATAGAACGTCTGCTCCATCGTGTAGCGCGTGCCGAGCAGGCCCACGCGCTCGATGCCCGCCGCGCGCAACGCGGCGCCGGTCGGATCGGCGATGTGCAGGAATGGCACCGTGATCGCCCGCTCGATCGATTCGTACACGCGATGCATCGTGTTCGTCGCAAGAATCACGAGATCGGCCCCACCGCGTTCGAGCTGGCGCGCGGCGTCGGCCATCTGTTCGCCGAGCGCGTGCCAGTCGCCGGCGCGCTGATTCGCCTCGATCGACGCGAAATCGACGGTCAGCAGCAGACTGCGTGCGTTGTGATGACCGCCGAGCCGCACCTTCGCGTGGCGATTCAGCAGCCGGTAATACTCGCTGGACGACTCCCAGCTCATTCCGCCGATCACGCCGATCGTTTTCATCTGGACGCTCCGTCAATGCATGGCCGAAACGGCGAGTATAGGCGCGTCGCATCGCACACAGCCGATACGGATTGCCGCGCGTGCGCCGGTACGCATCGGCGCACGCATTATTCTGGCGCCGATAGAATCGTAGCGAGTCCAAACGCGATCAACCGGAGCGAACATGGATCTGATCATCCGCCGCGCGGCGCTGCCGCGCAGTGCCGCACAGATGTCCCCGCATCACCCGTCCCCAGTCGACATCGGCATCGCCGCGGGTCGCATCGTCGCGGTTGAGCCGGACCTGGCCGCGAGCGCGCGCGACGAAATCGACGCGGCCGGTTCGCTCGTCACGCCGCCTTTCGTCGATCCGCATTTCCATATGGATGCGACGCTGTCTTACGGTTTGCCGCGCGTGAACGAGTCGGGCACGCTGCTCGAAGGCATCGCGCTATGGGGCGAGTTGAAGCCCGAACTCACGCAGCAAGCGTTGATCGAACGCGCGATGCAGTATTGCGACTGGGCCGTCGCGCGCGGCCTGCTCGCGATCCGCAGCCACGTCGACGTGTGCGATCCGCGTCTGCTCGCGGTCGAAGCACTCCTCGAAGTGAAGCGCCGCGTCGCGCCGTATCTCGATCTGCAACTGGTCGCTTTCCCGCAGGACGGTCTGCTGCGCAGCGCCGGCGCGTTCGACAACCTGAAGCGCGCGATCGGCATGGGCGTCGACGTGGTCGGCGGCATTCCGCATTTCGAGCGCACGATGGCCGACGGCGCGCAGTCGGTGCGCATGCTGTGCGAGTACGCGGCCGGGCAGGGTCTGCGCGTCGACATGCATTGCGACGAATCGGACGATCCGCTGTCACGCCACATCGAAACGCTCGCGGCCGAAACCCATCGGCTCGGCTTGCACGGACGCGTCACCGGTTCGCACCTTACGTCGATGCATTCGATGGACAACTACTACGTGAGCAAGCTGTTGCCGCTGATGCGCGAGTCGGGCGTCGCGGCGATCGCCAATCCGCTCATCAACATCACGCTGCAAGGCCGCAGCGACACGTACCCGAAACGGCGCGGCATGATGCGGGTGCCGGAAATGTTGGCAGCGGGCATCACGGTCGCATTCGGCCACGACTGCGTGATGGACCCGTGGTACAGCCTCGGCTCGGCCGACATGCTCGAAGTCGCGCAGATGGGCCTGCATGTTGCGCAGATGACCAGCGTCGACGGCATGCACGCCTGTTTCGACGCGGTGACCGTGAACGCCGCGCGCATTCTCGGTCTGGAAGACTACGGCATCGCGCCCGGATGCGCGGCCAATCTCGTCGTGCTCGATGCGCGCGACGAGATCGAGGCGATCCGCCTGCGCGCCGCGCGGCTCGCGGTGGTGAGCCGGGGCAGGGTGGTGAGCCGCGCGCCGGCCGCGCGCGCGTCGTTATCGCTCGAAGGGCGGCCTGAACAGGTCGATTTCAAGCTGCATCGCGCGTAGCGCGGTGTTTCGCGGATGAATGAAAAAACCGGCGGCCTGCTCGCGCAGACCGCCGGTTTTTCTATTGGCATCGCTCAGTGTGCGGCACCCGGCGCCATGCCGTTATGCCGCAGCAGCGCATCGATATTCGGTTCGCGGCCGCGGAACGCCTTGAACGATTCCATCGCCGGACGGCTGCCGCCCACTTCGAGAATCTCGCGGCGATAGCGCATGCCGGTCGACTGATCGAGCACGCTGCCCGCGGCTTGCGCGGCTTCTTCGAATGCCGCGTACGCATCGGCCGACAGCACTTCCGCCCACTTGTAGCTGTAGTAGCCGGCCGCGTAACCGCCCGCGAAAATATGGCTGAACGTATTCGGCCAGCGCGAGAACGGCGCTTGCGGCACGACGTGGAAGCGTTCGTTGATTTCGCGCGCGAGGTCGTTGGCGCTCTTCGCACCGTTCGCATCGAAGCCGGTATGCAGTTGCATGTCGAACATCGAGAACACGATCTGCCGCATCGTGCCGAGACCGCTCTGGAAGTTCTTCGCGGCTAGCATCTTGTCGAACAGATCACGCGGCAGCGACTTTCCGGTATCGACGTGCGAGGTCATGTCGGACAGCACGTCCCATTCCCAGCAGAAGTTCTCCATGAACTGCGACGGCAGTTCGACCGCATCCCATTCGACACCGTTGATTCCCGACACGCCGAGCTCATCGACGCGCGTCAGCATGTGATGCAAGCCATGGCCGAACTCGTGGAACAGCGTGATCACTTCGTCGTGCGTGAAGCAGGCGGGCTTGCCGCCGACCGGCGCTGAAAAATTGCACGTCAGGTACGCGACTGGCGTTTGCACCGCGCCGTGCGCGAGCTTGTGACGGCCGCGCGCATCGTCCATCCAGGCGCCGCCGCGCTTGCCTTCGCGTGCATACAGGTCGAGATAGAACTGCGCGACGAGGCCGCCGTCCTGATTCTCGACGCGGAAAAAGCGCACGTCCGGATGCCAGACCGCTGCCTCGTCGCGGCGGATGCGCACGCCGAACAGCGTCTCGGTCACCTTGAACAGACCCTTGAACACCGCGTCTTCCGGGAAGTACTGCTTCACTTCGTTTTCCGAGAACGAATAGCGCTTCTGGCGCAGACGCTCGGCGGCGAACGTCATGTCCCACGGCTGCAGATCGGTCATGCCGAGTTCGCTCGCGGCGAATTCGCGCAGCTCCTTCCAGTCCTGCTCCGCATGCGGACGCGCGCGCGTCGCGAGGTCTTCGAGGAAGGCCATCACCTGAGCCGGCGATTCGGCCATCTTCGGCGCGAGCGACACTTCGGCGAAGTTGCCGTAGCCGAGCATCTGCGCTTCTTCGGCGCGCAGCTTCAGTTCGTCGGCGAGCACCTGGGTGTTGTCCCACTCGGTCTTGCCGTTGCCGTATTGCGCGCCGAGCTCGGACGCGCGGGTCACGTACGCGCGATACATCGCTTCGCGCATCGGACGGTTTTCCGAGTACTGCATGACCGGGAAATACGACGGGAAGTGCAGCGTGAACTTGTAGCCGGTCTTGCCGTCGCGCTCGGCGGCTTCCTTCGCGGCTTCGATCACGTCTTCCGGAAGGCCCGCCAGTTGCGCATCGTCGCCCGCATCGACGATGTACGCATACGCGTTGGTCGCATCGAGCACGTGATCCGAAAACGCCTTCGACAGCGCCGCCTGGCGCTCCTGCAATTCCGCGAAACGCGGCTTCTGGTCTTCCGGCAGCTCGGCGCCGGACAGGCGGAAGTCGCGCAGCGCGTTGCTGAGGATCTTCTTGCGTTCGCCGTTCAGCGATGCAAACTCGTCGCTCGCGTTCAATGCCTTGTACTTCTCGTAGAGCGCGAGATTCTGGCCGACGCTCGACCAGAACTCGGTCACGCGCGGCAGGTTGTCGCCGTACACGGCGCGCAGCTCGGGCGTATCGGCGACGGCATTCAGATGGCCGATCACGCTCCACGCGCGCGACAGCGGCTCGGTGGCGCGCTCGACCGGTTCGACGACGTCGGCCCACGACGCGGGCGTGACCGGCAGCGCGGCACGCTCGACGGCGGCCGCCGCGTCGGCGAGCAGCACGTCGAGGGCGCGCGTCACATGCTCGGGTCGGATGGAGCCAAAGCGCGGCAGATCGGAAAAATCGAGGAGCGGGTTGTCTTGAGGCGTGGCGGTAGTGGACATAGGGCTTCCTGTCTGACGCGGGTGAAGGGGGCGGTGCGGGGGCGCTCGCGCGAGCCGTCTCGTGGCGTGTCGCTCGACGATCGGCGCACGGCGCGCGGCGGCACCGGCAAAGGACAGTATTGGGGCGGGAGGCGCCGATTCCAATCCATCGGCTGACAAATTAACAGATGTTGCGGTGCGCTGGCGCGCGTTGGGGCGGGGTGTCGGCCGCGGGATCTGGCGGCGCCGTGATGAGGGCGGGCTGCGAGAGAGGGAGGGTGGGTGATGAGCCCGTGGACGAGACGGATGAGTCGCCTCACTCCGCCTCGCACTTATCGCCCGGCGCTTACGCCTTGGCCGCGTCCGCCTCGCGCTCGGCCGCTTCGATCGTGTTGACGAGCAGCATCGTGATCGTCATCGGGCCGACGCCGCCCGGCACCGGCGTGATATGGCCGGCCACTTCCTTGACCCCCGCGAAGTCGACGTCGCCGCACAGCTTGCCGGCGTCGTCGCGATTCATGCCGACGTCGATCACGGTCGCGCCCGGCTTCACCATGTCGGCGGTCAGGATGTTGCGCAGACCGGTCGCGGCGACCACGACATCGGCGTTGCGCGTGTGCGCGGCCAGATCGCGCGTCTTGCTGTGGCAGATCGTGACGGTCGCGCCCGCTTCGAGCAGCAGCAGCGCCATCGGCTTGCCGACGATGTTCGAGCGGCCGATCACCACCGCGTTGGCGCCCTTCAGCTCGATGCCGTAGGCCTGGAACATTTTCATCACGCCGTACGGCGTGCACGGACGGAACAGCGGCTGGCCGGTCAGGAGCGCGCCCGCGTTGGCGACGTGGAAACCGTCGACGTCCTTCTCGGGCGCGATCGCCTCGATCACCTTGTGGCTGTCGATGTGCTTCGGCAGCGGCAACTGCACGAGGATGCCGTGGATGGCCGGGTCGCGGTTCAGCTCGTCGATGCGCGCGAGCAGGTCGGCTTCGGGCAGGTCGGCCGGATAGCGGTCGAACGACGAGCCGAGGCCGTTGTCGTGGCAGGCTTTCACCTTGTTGCGCACATACACTTCGCTGGCCGGATTGTCGCCGACCAGAATCACGGCGAGGCCCGGCTGATGGCCGCGGGCGGTCAGGGCTGCGGCGCGCGCCGCGACGTCGGCGCGCAGGGTCTTGGAGAGGGCGAGGCCGTCGATCAGTTTGGCAGTCATGGTCGGTCGAACGTTGAGTCGAGGTTGGGATCGGGAATCGATTCGGGGCAGGCGGTTTTGGCTGGCGGGGCGAAGCGCTCGCGCGGAGGGGGCGCGCGACGGCGTGCTTCGGCTGCTTGACGAAGTCGGGTCGCCCTGCGACAGGCGCGTTACCGGTTCGGGCAAGGCGCCGCTGCAAAGTCCGACATTATACCGGCGCGTAAGGCGCGCTTCCGCAGTGGATTCGGGGCCCGTGTCGCGCGTGGAAGCGTACGGGAGGGGAGGGGGCGGGACGTGTGACGGCCAGAAAGCGCAACGCGGGCGGCGGGGCAGGCCGCTCGCACGCCACGCCACGCCGGACCCAGCGACGCTCACGCCGTCACGAACGGGCGACGCAACTGCCACTCATGGCGGTCACGCAGAAACGGCCCTCCGGGCGAAGGGCCGCCCATACCGACGTTACTGCGCCGTTTGCGGCTTGTTCGACAGCGCGAGTCGCAGCAGATCGGCGACCGTGTTGACGTTCAGCTTTTCCATGATGTTCGCGCGATGCGCTTCGACCGTCTTGATGCTGATGCCGAGGTCGTCGGCAATCTGCTTGTTCAGGCGGCCCGCGATGATCCGCTCGAGCACCTGATGCTCACGCGCGGTCAGCTTGCCGAGGCGCTCGGCCGCGGCACGCTGCTGCTGGACGCTGGTGCTTTCGCTGCGCGCCTTGTCGAGCATGCGCTCGACGAGCTTGCGCAGTTCGGCTTCGTCGAACGGCTTTTCGATGAAGTCCATCGCGCCTTTTTTCATCGTCGACACCGCCATCGGCACGTCGCCGTGACCCGTCACGAAGATGATCGGCAGCGAAGCGTTGTCGGCGATCAGGCGTTCCTGCAACTCGAGCCCGCTCATGCCGGACATCCGCACGTCGAGGATCAGGCACGCGATCTGGCCCGGATGCTGATGCGGCTGCCATGCGTCGAGGAACTGTTCGGCGCTCAGGAAGCATTGAACGCGGTAGCCGTTCGCCTCCAGCAGCCAGCGCAGCGAATCTCGCACGGCCTCGTCGTCGTCGACGACAAAGACGGTTTCCTGGGTGGTGACTGGGCTGTTCATAGCTCTCCCGTAACGGTTTGTGGTGTCGGCGCCTCGGACCCGCCGTTGCTCGGGCCGTCAGGCTCCCCAATAGGCAGACTGCAATGGAACGTGGCGCCCGTGATGTGGCCGTCGGATTCGACATTATTGACCACCCACAGACGCCCGCGGTGCGATTCGATAATCGAACGGCAAATGTTCAGCCCCATGCCCATACCATCGGACTTGGTGCTGTAAAACGGTTCGAACAGACGCTCGGCGGTCGTTTCGTCGACGCCCGGCCCCTGATCGACGACGCTGATGCAAACGAAGCCGCTCTCCAGTCGCACGACCACCCGGATCACTGGGTCGACCGCATTCGGGCGCGCTTCGGCCATAGCCTCGACGCCGTTCTTCAGCAGGTTTACCAGCACCTGCTCGATCAGCACCGGATCAACGTAGATCACCGGCAGCCGCGAGCGCAGATCGGTGACGATGCGAATCCGCCGCTTCCTTGCCTCGATTTCGGCGAGACCCACCGCGTCGGCGACGATATCCGCGACCCGCGTGGCCTGACGCTTCGGCTCGCTGCGCTTCACGAACTCGCGGATGCGCTTGATGATCATGCCGGCGCGCACCGCCTGCTGTGCGGTCTTTTCGAGCACCGGCAGCAGATTGTCGGGCGTCGTTCGACCGGATTTAACCAGCGCGACGGTCCCGGAGCAATAGTTATTGATCGCGGCGAGCGGCTGATTCAGTTCATGCGCGAGCGACGAGGCCATTTCGCCCATTGTCATCAGGCGGCTCGTGAACTGCAGCTTCTCGTCCTGCTGGCGCGCCAGCTCCTGCGCGCGCTTGCGGGTCGTGATGTCGGTCGCGATCTGCATCTGCGCGAGATGGCCATCCACCCACTGGATGTACTGGCGCCGCACCTCGAACCATTTCTGGATGCCGGGGATGTAGATTTCCTGCGCGTCGGCGGTGCTTTCGGTCAGCGCGGCGGCGGGCAGGCCGACGAAGGTGTCGACCATGTCGATCGAATCGGACGACGCCTGCGAGCTGTCGAAGCCGCCGCCCGCGAGTTCGAGGTGGCCGTCCGGGCGGATGCCGAACAGATGCCGGTAGTAGCGGTTCGCGAACAGCAGCTCGGCTTCGTCGGCGGCCAGAACGGACACCGCGGCATCGAGGCTTTCGAGCACGGTCGTGAAGCGTTCGTGGGCAGCGGCGAGTTCTTCGCGCGCGCGCTTCGGCTCGGTGATGTCGGTCATCGACGACATCCAGCCGGTCTGGCGGCCCGAGCTGTCGATCAGCGGCGACACGTAGAGCCGTGCGTGGAACGTCGAGCCGTCCTTGCGCCGCACGCGCAGCTCGAAGCCGGACGAGGGCGCCTTGCCGCGCAGCGTCATGTCGAGCTGGCGCTGCATCTCGGGGTAAGCGTCGCGCGGCCAGTAGGCGAACGGCGCGCTCTTGCCGACGAGGTCGCTTTCGTCCCAGCCGGTCATGCGGCAGAACGCCGGGTTCACGTGCGTGATGCGGCCGTGCATGTCGAGCACGCGCATGCCGATCAGCACCGAGTTTTCCATCGCGCGGCGGAAAAACGCTTCCGCGTACAGCGCCTGCTGCGCCTCGAAGCGCTGCCGGGTGTGCTTCCACAAACTCCACAGGCTCCACAGCACGAAGCAGGACAGGCCGGCCACCAGCCACACCAGCGTGTTGTTCGTGAAGTTGGTGATCTGCGGGAACGCGTACACGCGCACCGAGATGCCCTGGCCCGGCGGGTCGAGCGGCAGGTCGTAGAACATGTCGCGCGGCAGGCGCGGGCGGGTCGACGTGGTCGTCAACTCGCGGTTGTTCACGTCGATGATCGAGATCTTGTATTTGGCCGACAGCTCGGGCGGGATGTCGCGCTTCAGAATGCCTTCCACCGAGAACACCGCGGCGATCGTGCCGAGGAAATCGCGGTCGCGGAAGATCGGCGTTTGCAGCGTGATGAAGCCGTTGCCGAGGTCGTCGTAGATGAGCGGCGAGTACACCTGGCGGCGCGTGTTGCGCGCTTCGGCGAAACCGGCTTTGACCGCTTCGTCCATTTGCGCGTCGTTGGGGCGCGCGAGCCGCTGGCCGAGCACCGGCGGCGCGGCATTGGGCCAGCGCGGCTGCTGCTGAGCGGTGTACCAGTTCATGTAGAGGATCTCGGGGTGCCCCTGCATGATGTCCGTGGTGTTCACCTGGAACGAATGCTCGTCGGCATGGCCGGCGGCGAGGTCGCGCGCGAGCGCCTGGATCTGTTCCTGCGCGCCTGTCATTGACAGCCGGATCTGCTGCTGCGCCCACGCGACGTTGCGGTACAGCGTGTCTTCCTGCTGCTGCTGTTCGCGCCGGTTCAGACTCCAGAGAATCAGGCTCATGACGACCAGGAATACCAGGATCGACAGCAGCGGCGTCAGCAAATAGGAATTCGACCACCAGGGTCCGTGGTGCCAGCGCGGGGACGGCGACGAATCCGCCGGCGAACCCGCGGTGCGCGCCGAGCGAGAGAAAAGCCGTTCGGTCAACATGCGTGGCATTGTAGCTCAGCACGTCCCCGACAAATGGCGCAAAAAAGCGCGGAAAGTGCAGTTAATCGGCGCAAACTAGCCGACGGATCAGTCTAACGGCAGTCAAACCAGGTTGCGTTGCAGCAATTTTCCGCATTGTGAGAATTGATCTCGTAATTTGAAAATTTGATTGCGTTGACGTCGGGACCCTTATTACAATCGGCCGGTGCTGCCGCGGCCTATCCTGCGTCCGCATGGTCTGTTCAAAGTGCGTTCCCCATATCCAGGAGACGAGCATGTCCGCTGTACCCGACGAAGTCATGAAATATGTCGCCGCCGAGAAAGACGACGATCCCCAGGAAACCGGCGAATGGCTGGAAGCGCTGGATGGCGTGATTTCTGCTGTAGGCCCTGACCGTGCCCACTACCTGATCGAAAAGCAGATCGAGTTTGCACGCGTGCACGGCGAACATCTGCCGTTCTCCGCCAATACGCCTTACATCAACACGATCCCGGTCGCGCGCCAGGCCAAGAACCCCGGCGACCAGGACATCGAACACCGCATCCGCTCGTACACCCGCTGGAACGCAATGGCGATGGTGCTGCGCGCCGGCAAGGAAACCAACGTCGGTGGTCACATCGCGTCGTTCGCGTCGGCCGCCACGCTGTACGACGTCGGCTACAACCACTTCTGGCACGCACCGTCGGCCGAGCACGGTGGTGACCTCGTGTTCGTGCAGGGCCACTCGTCGCCGGGCGTCTACTCGCGCGCGTTCCTGCTCGGCCGGCTGACCGACAAGCAGCTCGACAACTTCCGCCAGGAAGTCGGCGGCGAGGGCATCTCGTCGTATCCGCATCCGTGGCTGATGCCGGACTTCTGGCAATTCCCGACCGTGTCGATGGGCTTGGGCCCGATCATGGCGATCTACCAGGCGCGCTTCATGAAGTACCTGCAGGCGCGCGGCATCGCGAAGACCGACGGCCGCAAGGTCTGGGCCTTCCTCGGCGACGGCGAAACCGACGAGCCGGAATCGCTCGGCGCGATCGGCATGGCCGGCCGCGAGCGGCTGGACAACCTCGTGTTCGTGATCAACTGCAACCTGCAGCGTCTCGACGGTCCGGTGCGCGGCAACGGCAAGATCATCCAGGAACTCGAAAGCGAATTCCGCGGCGCCGGCTGGAACGTGATCAAGGTCATCTGGGGCAGCCGCTGGGATGCCCTCTTCGCGCGCGACAAGTCGGGCGCGCTGATGCGCCGCATGATGGAAGTGGTCGACGGCGAGTACCAGACGTACAAGTCTGAGTCGGGTGCGTTCGTGCGCGAGCACTTCTTCAACACGCCGGAACTGAAGGCGCTGGTCGCCGACTGGTCCGACGACGACATCTGGAATCTGAACCGCGGCGGCCATGATCCGCACAAGATCTACGCGGCGTTCACGGAAGCGACCAATTCGAAGGGCCAGCCGACCGTCATTCTCGCGAAGACGATCAAGGGCTACGGCATGGGCGAAGCCGGCCAGGCGATGAACATCACCCACCAGCAGAAGAAGATGCAGGTGGAGCAGCTGAAGAAGTTCCGCGACCAGTTCCGTCTGCCGATCACGGACGAGCAGATCGTCGACGTGCCGTACCTGACCTTCGAGGAAGGCTCGAAGGAACTCGAATACATGCGCCAGCGGCGCATGGACCTCGGCGGCTATCTGCCGGCGCGTCGTCAGAAGGCCGAGTCGCTGCCGGTGCCGGAGCTGTCGGCATTCGAGCCGCTGTTGAAGGGCACGGGCGAAGGCCGCGAGATCTCCACGACGATGGCGTTCGTGCGGATCCTGAACATCCTGCTGAAGGACAAGGCGCTCGGCAAGCGCGTCGTGCCGATCGTGCCGGACGAGTCGCGTACGTTCGGTATGGAAGGTCTGTTCCGGCAGATCGGCATCTGGAATCAGGACGGCCAGAAGTACGTGCCGGAAGATTCCGACCAGCTGATGTTCTACCGTGAGTCGGAAACCGGTCAGATCCTGCAGGAAGGCATCAACGAAGCCGGCGGCATGGCCGACTGGATCGCGGCCGCGACGTCGTACTCGACGCACGGCGAGATCATGATCCCGTTCTACATCTTCTACTCGATGTTCGGCTTCCAGCGCATCGGCGACCTCGCATGGGCCGCTGGCGACATGCGCTCGCGCGGCTTCCTGCTGGGCGGCACGGCCGGCCGCACGACGCTGAACGGCGAAGGTCTGCAACACGAAGACGGCCACTCGCTGCTGTGGGCGGCTTCGGTGCCGAACTGCATCAGCTACGACCCGACCTTCGGCTACGAACTCGCGGTCATCGTGCAGGACGGTCTGCGCCGCATGGTCGCCGACCAGGAAGATGTGTATTACTACATCACGGTGATGAACGAGAACTACGAGCACCCGGCGATCCCGCAGGGCGCGGGGCTGGAAAGCGTGGCGGCCGACATCATCAAGGGCATGTACTCGTTCAGCAAGACCGCTGCCGATAAGAAGGCGCCGCATGTGCAGCTGATGGGCGCGGGCACGATCTTCAACGAAGTGATCGCCGCGGCCGACCTGCTGAAGAACGACTGGGGCGTGAACGCCGACCTGTGGAGCGTGCCGAGCTTCACCGAGCTCGCGCGCGAAGGTCACGAAGTGCAGCGCTGGAACCTGCTGCACCCGACCGAAGAGAAGAAGCTGTCGCACGTCGAGAAGCTGCTGAAGGATGCGCCGGGTCCGGTCATCGCATCGACCGACTACGTGCGTGCGCTGACCGAGCAGATCCGCGCGTTCGTGCCGCAGAAGTTCGTGGTGCTGGGCACCGACGGCTACGGTCGTTCGGACACGCGCGAGAAGCTGCGTCACTTCTTCGAAGTCGATCGCTACTGGGTCACGGTCGCCGCGCTCAACGCGCTGGCGGACGAAGGCACGATCGAACGCAAGGTGGTCGCCGAGGCGCTCAAGAAGTACAACCTTGATCCCGCCAAACCCAACCCGATGACCGTCTAAGGCATCACCCGTGTGCCACGATGCACGCGCCTGCTCCTCGTCGCGAGGGGCAGGCGGCGTGCGCGGCCCAGGAGACACTAACAATGAGTCAAGCGATCGAAGTCAAGGTGCCGGACATCGGCGATTACAAGGACGTCCCTGTGATCGAGGTGCTGGTAAAGGCGGGTGACACCGTCGAAAAAGAGCAATCGCTCGTTACGCTGGAGTCCGACAAGGCGACGATGGACGTGCCGAGCTCGGCTGACGGCGTCGTCAAGGAAGTGAAGGTCAAGGTCGGCGATGCGGTGTCCGAAGGCACGCTGATCGTCGTGCTGGAAGGCGCCAACGCGGCTGCCGCGGCGCCCGCGCCGGCGGCAGCTCCTGCGCCCGCACCGGCACCGGCGCCGGCGGCAGCTCCCGCCGCGGCGCCTGCGGCGGCAGGCGGCGGCGTGCAGGAAATCAAGGTGCCGGATATCGGCGACTACAAAGACGTTCCCGTGATCGAGATCACGGTGAAGGTCGGCGATCGCGTCGAGAAGGAACAGTCGCTCGTCACGCTCGAATCCGACAAGGCGACGATGGACGTGCCGAGCTCGGCCGCCGGCGTCGTCAAGGAAGTGAAGGTCAAGGTTGGCGATACCGTGTCGGAAGGCTCGGTCATCGTCGTGATCGAAGCGGAAGGCGGCGCTGCCCCGGCACCCGCGCCGGCGCCGGCCGCGAAGGCACCGGCCGAAAAGCCGTCCGACGCGCCGGCCACGCCGAGCCCGGCACCGGCCGCGCCGTCCGCGCTCGCGCAGGCGCCGCTGATCCCGGCCGGCGAAGGCGGCACGCGTCATCCGAGCCACGCTTCGCCGTCGGTGCGCAAGTTCGCGCGCGAACTCGGCGTCGACGTGAGCCAGGTGAAGGGCACGGGTCCGAAGGGCCGCATTACGCAGGCCGACGTGACCGCGTTCGTGAAGGGCGTGATGACCGGCCAGCGCGCGGCGCCGGCAGGAGCCGCCGCGCCGGCCGCCGGCGGTGGCGAACTGAATCTGCTGCCGTGGCCGAAGGTCGACTTCACGAAGTTCGGTCCGATCGATCCGAAGCCGCTGTCGCGCATCAAGAAGATCTCGGGCGCGAACCTGCATCGCAACTGGGTCATGATCCCGCACGTCACGAACAACGACGAAGCGGACATCACCGAGCTCGAAGCGCTGCGCGTAAAGCTGAACAAGGAACACGAAAAGGCGGGCGTCAAGTTCACGATGCTCGCGTTCGTGATCAAGGCCTGCGTGGCGGCCCTGAAGAAATTCCCGACTTTCAACGCGAGCCTCGACGGCGACAACCTGGTGTTCAAGCAGTACTACCACATCGGTTTTGCCGCGGACACGCCGAACGGCCTCGTCGTTCCGGTGATTCGCGACGCGGACAAGAAGGGTCTCGTCGACATCGCGAAGGAAATGGCCGACCTGTCGAAGGCCGCGCGCGAAGGCAAGCTGAAGCCGGACCAGATGCAGGGTGGCTGCTTCTCGATCTCGTCGCTGGGCGGTATCGGCGGCACGCACTTCACGCCGATCATCAATGCGCCTGAAGTCGCGATTCTCGGCCTGTCGCGCAGCGCGATGAAGCCGGTGTGGGACGGCAAGCAGTTCGAGCCGCGCCTGACCATGCCGCTGTCGCTGTCGTACGACCATCGCGTGATCGACGGAGCGGAAGCCGCGCGCTTCAACGCATACCTCGGTTCGATTCTTGCCGATTTCCGGCGTGTGATTCTTTGACCGGCTGATGAGGTCCGCCGGCGCGGGCGCGGATAGTTCCGAACGATCCGCGTCGCGCCGTCCGCGCGTTCGCGTGCGCCATGCGCGCCGAACGCGCCGCTCATCATCGATCAATAAGAGAAGGGGACACCATGAGTCTCGTCGAAGTAAAAGTGCCGGACATCGGTGACTTCAAGGACGTCGACGTTATCGAAGTCAACATCAAGCCGGGCGACGTCATCGAGCAGGAGCAGTCGCTGCTGACGCTCGAATCCGACAAGGCGTCGATGGAAGTGCCGAGCGATACCGCCGGCACCGTCAAGGAAGTGCGCATCAAGCCGGGCGACAAGGTTTCGCAGGGCACGGTGATCGCGCTCGTCGAGGCAGCGGCGGGCGGCGCGGCCGCGGCCGCCCCGGCAGCGAAGGAACCTGAAAAGGCGGCGCCCGCGCCGGCGCCTGCCGCGCCGAAGGCCGCCGCACCGGCGCCGCAGGCCGGCAGCTATTCGGGCAGTGCGGACATCGAGTGCGACATGCTCGTGCTCGGTTCGGGCCCCGGTGGCTATTCGGCCGCGTTCCGCTCCGCCGACCTCGGCATGAAGACCGTGCTGGTCGAGCGTTATCCGACGCTCGGCGGCGTGTGTCTGAACGTCGGCTGTATCCCGTCGAAGGCGCTGCTGCACACCGCGCTCGTCATCGACGAAGCGGCTGATCTCGCGTCGCACGGCATCACGTTCGGCAAGCCGCAGATCGACCTCGACAAGCTGCGCGATTTCAAATCGGGCGTGGTCAAGAAGCTGACCGGCGGTCTCGCGGGCATGGCCAAGATGCGCAAAGTCGAAGTGGTGACGGGCACCGGCGCGTTCGTCGATCCGAACCACATGGAAGTGCAGACCGAGGGCGGCAAGAAGGTCGTCAAGTTCAAGCAGGCGATCATCGCCGCGGGCTCGGAAGCGGTGAAGCTGCCGTTCATTCCGGAAGATCCGCGGGTCGTCGATTCGACCGGCGCGCTCGAACTACGCCAGATTCCGCAGCGCATGCTGGTGATCGGCGGCGGCATCATCGGCCTCGAAATGGCGACCGTGTACTCGACGCTCGGCGCGCAGATCGACGTCGTCGAAATGCTCGAAGGCCTGATGACCGGCGCGGACCGCGATCTGGTCAAGGTCTGGGAGAAGTACAACAGCCAGCGGTTCGCGAACGTGATGCTGAAGACCAAGACCGTCGCGGCCGAAGCGAAGGACGACGGTATTTACGTGTCGTTCGAAGGCGAGAAGGCCCCGGCCGAGCCGCAACGCTATGACCTCGTGCTGGTGGCCGTGGGCCGCTCGCCGAACGGCAAGCGGATCGGCGCGGAAAAGGCCGGGGTCGCGGTGACGGATCGCGGCTTCATCGAAGTCGACAATCAGCAGCGCACGAACGTGCCGCACATCTTCGCGATCGGCGATATCGTCGGTCAGCCGATGCTCGCGCACAAGGCCGTGCACGAAGGCCACGTGGCGGCGGAAGCCGCGCATGGCGAGAAGGCGTACTTCGACGCGATGCAGATTCCGTCGGTGGCATACACCGATCCGGAAGTGGCATGGGCCGGCAAGACGGAAGACCAGCTGAAAGCCGAAGGCATCAAGTTCGGCAAGGCGGTATTCCCGTGGGCCGCGTCGGGCCGCGCGATCGCCAACGGCCGCGACGAAGGCTTCACTAAGCTGCTGTTCGATGAGGAGACGCATCGCGTGATCGGCGGCGGTATCGTCGGGCTGAACGCGGGCGACCTGATCAGCGAGGTCTGTCTCGCGATCGAGATGGGCGCGGACGCAACGGATATCGGCAAGACGATCCATCCGCATCCGACGCTCGGCGAATCGATCGGCATGGCGGCCGAGTTGTATGAAGGCGTCTGTACCGATCTGCCGCCCGTCAAGAAGAAGTAAAGCGGTGCGCCGGGAATGCATGGCGACATGCGGGCCCGGCGAAGTGCGTCAGGCTGTGGCGCAAAGAAAAACGGCGCGCTCCATGTCGGAGCGCGCCGTTTCTGTTTTCCTGGCGGCCGGTAGGCGGGCAAAAAAATCCCGGCTTGGCGGCCGGGCAAACGATACGTCCATTGCAACGTATCGGAGCGTTCGGCCAATCAAACCGTATAAGCGGCAACGGCACGACGCTGTTGCTTGCGATAACGCCGGCGCAGCGCGTAGGCTGGGCCGGCGTGAAACGACGCCAGGTGTTTAACGCCTGGCGTGTTGATGCGTGAAGCTTAGACTGCCTTCTTGGCGGCAGCGCGCGATGCTTGCGCAGCGGCTTGCGAAGCTGCCTTCGAAGCGGCCGTTGCAGCTGCATTGAAGTTGCTTTCGGCGATTTCGACAGCCTGACGGGTTGCCTTGTGGACCGTTTCGTACGTGGTGTTGGCGGCGGTGATAGCCGACTTCATCACGGCGACAGCGGTTTCCGAACCAGCCGGTGCGTTCTTGGCGACGTTTTCGACGAGCGCCTGAACCTTGCGGTTTTGCTCTTCGAATTGCGCTTCCGCGACGCGGGTGAATTCACCTTGCGTTGCCGAAACGATTTCGTACACGTGGCGGCCATACGACAGCGCCTTTTCAGCCACCGGCTGCGCGAGGCTTGCTTGCAGTGCCAGCAGTTCCTGCGCGTCCTTCACGGACAGCGCGCGTTGGGCATTTTCCTGGCTTTCGGCGAGCGTCGACTTCACAACTTGCAGGTTCAGCTCTACCAGCTTTTCGACGCCTTCAAATGCTTTGGTCGTCAGGCCGAACAGGGTTTCGAAGTTGGCTTTCTGGGCTGCGGCGAATTGCTCAGGGGTCAGCAGAGTCATGGTTTACGCTCCTGGATCGCGGCCGGTCTGTGCGGACCGCATTGGGTGGGTGGCAAGACGCCGATTGATCGTCCGCCTGGGCCGCGATGTATTGTGCATCGCAGCAATGGTTCCCATTTTAGGATGGCCACAAAGAATGTCAAGCGTTTTTTGTGCGTCGCACAATGTTAAGAAAGCGCCGATAAAACAAGAGGTTATGCAGTAGGCATGTCATTAATATGACGCGGAACGATTGAGCCGCTGCACCTAGCTGGTGCGAGATAAACGACCCCCGCAAGAGGCGGTCGGGAAATTATTTTTCGCCGTCAAAGCCTTTATGCGGGGCTGAGAGGGGTTGCATCGCAGCGATTCGCCCCTGAAAAACCCATCATCATCAATTCGATGTAAACCACCCGATGGCAAGGAACGTTAAAGAACGAAGGTAGTCGAACGCGCGTTGGCGACTTTCGTCAGACACTTAAAAGTCTCTCGCACGCTCGCAACGCCCTCATGGCGCAGCGCAGTAGTTTCCGCCGGCGCTCTGACAGTATTTCCCCGGATCAAGGTTGTCTCAAAATTGCCGTTATCCTGCAAGGATCTGCTCGGTTGGGCTGGGCGGCAGCAATGGCGAGGCTTGCTGGCGACGATCGTTTTTTTCGATCGAGGCGCGGCACTTATTCGTGTTTTCGCGATCGGAGCTGACAAGCCGGTTTAAGGACCGCGTATAAGTGCTTCAAATTGCTAATTTTTCGTTGCTTTACTACACTTGCGGAAACCTCTCGCCGCTCCCTATCGAACACCCATGAAAACCGACATGTTTTCGTCGCTAAAGGCGCTCCACGGCGCGGCGCGCAGCACCGCTCTGTCGGTGGCCGTCTCGCTGGCCGTCGCAGCGGCGTTCGCTACGCCTGTCAGCACTTTTGCAGCTACGTCTGCTGCATCCGCAAAAACTTCCACACACGCAAAAACCGCCAAAAAGCCGGCGCAAGCGGCCGCCACCGACAAAGTGTCGAGCCGTGCGGCGAAAGCCGGCAAAGCTGAGGCAGCGAAAGCCGGCAAGGGCGAGGCCGTGAAAGCCGCTGCCGCAGACGAAGATGCGCCGCGCGCCGGCGTCAAACGCAAGCGCGTGACGTTCGCGGCGAACGGCCGGCACCATTCGGTGATGCGACGCGTCGCGTACGAGCCGCGCCAGCCGAGCGTCGGCCAGGCGTTTGGTTTGCACGAGACGCCGGACGCGCTGATGCTGCGCTCGAGCGTCGCCTACGTAATCGACCAGAACAGCGGTGAGACGCTGTTCGACAAGAACTCGCGTGCTGTGGTACCGATCGCATCGATCAGCAAGCTGATGACCGCGATGGTGGTGCTCGATTCGAAAGAGCCGATGACCGACCAACTCGAAGTCACCGACGAAGACCGCGACTACGAGAAGAACACCGGTTCGCGTTTGGCGGTGGGCTCGGTGCTGTCGCGCGAAGACATGCTGCACATCGCGCTGATGGCGTCGGAAAACCGCGCGGCGGCGGCGTTGTCGCGCTACTACCCGGGCGGCCGCCCGGCGTTCCTTGCGGCCATGAACGCGAAGGCCAGGCAACTCGGCATGAACGACACGCACTTCGAGAACCCGACCGGTTTGACGAGCATGAACGTGTCCAGCGCGCGCGATCTGGTGAAGATGGTCAACGCGGCGTATCAGTACCCGCTGATCCGCAAGTTCTCGACCGATCACAGCTACGAGGTGTACACCGGCAAGCGCACGCTCGCGTATAACAGCACGAACGCGCTGGTGCGCAACCCGACGTGGGACATCGGTCTGCAGAAGACCGGCTTCATCAACGAAGCGGGTGAGTGTCTCGTGATGCAGGCGACCATCCACGGCCGGCCGATGATCCTGGTGCTGCTCGATTCGTCGGGCAAGTACTCGCGTTTCGCGGACGCGACGCGTCTGCGTACATGGCTCGACAACGGCGGCGACCAGACGCGTATCACGAGCGCCGATGCCGGCGGTCCCGGTACCTGAAGCCAGAACGATTAGTCAGCCGATCGTATTCCGGCCGGCTGCAGTTGTGGTGCCAAGAAAAAGCCTCGCGGATGCGAGGCTTTTTTCGTTGGCGTCGAAAACGGCGAGCGCAACGGTGCAACGGCGGTCAGGCGGCCCCTGTGCGTGCGGCCTACGAATGCTGGCCGTGCGAACTGTGCGAGCCGTGCGAATGATCCTGCTGCGCCTGCGGCCGGTAGCCTAGCGACTCCGAAATCATCAACGCGGTCTGGCTCAACTGCCCCAGCCACGAATCCTGCAAGCGATCGGCCGGCGCCGACAGCGACAGCCCCGCGACCAGCTTGCCCGTATCGTCGTAGATGCCGGCGGCGATGCAGCGCACGCCCAACTCCAGTTCCTCGTTGTCGCGCGCGCAGGCCTGCTGGCGCACATGCGACAGCTCGCGCTCGAGTTTCGCGAGATCGGTGATGCTGTTTTGCGTGTGGCCCGACAGACCGGTGCGGGTTGCGTAGGCACGCACGCGGGTGGCTTCGTCGGCGGCGAGGAACAGCTTGCCGACCGAAGTCAGATGGAGCGGCGCGCGCCCGCCGATCGCCCGCACCACCTGCATGCCCGAGCGCTCCGAATACGCGCGTTCGATATAGACGATTTCGTCGCCCTGACGTACCGACAGGTTCACGGTCTGCCCGGTCTGACGGTGCAGCTCGCGCATCGGCGTGAGCGCCGCGTCGCGCACGGACAGGCGCGCCTTGACGAGATTGCCGAGTTCAAGGAGGCGCATGCCGAGACGGTAGGTGCCGGGGTCCGAACGGTCGACCAGCCGGCACATCACCATATCGTTCAGGATCCGGTGCGCGGTGGATGGGTGCAGCTCCGTGCGGAGGGCCAATTCTTTCAGGCTGACCGGGTCGCTATGTGCCGCCAGTGCGTCGAGCAGGCGCATCATGCGTTCGATCACCTGGATCGAGGTTTTGGGATCCGGGTTCGTATCGCTCATATGAGAATCGGTGGATGCGTCAAACAGCGAAAACTGATTGTATCTCGTATTGTGAAAAAAGCGAACGCGCCTCGAGGCGCGCTTCCAATCCGACGGTGCTGCTTCCTATGCCTTCCGGCCGTTGGTATTGCACCAGCAAACAGCGGATAATCAGGGACGTTTCCCCGAAAGGAGGGCTCATGCGAGTCGGATTGTTCGTCACGTGCCTGATCGACCTGATGCGTCCCGAGATCGGTTTTTCGGTCATCAAGCTGATCGAAGGCGCCGGTTTCGAGGTCATGGTGCCGCCTGCGCAAACCTGTTGCGGGCAACCCGCGTACAACTCCGGAGACCGCCGGCTCGCGCGCGAACTCGCTGAGAAAACGCTGCGCGAGTTCGAACAGTTCGACTACGTGGTGGTGCCGTCGGGCTCGTGCGGCGGCATGATCCGCGCGCACTACGGCGACTTGTTCCGCGACGATCCCGAACTGATGAACCGTTTCGGCCGCCTGCGCGGCAAGGTGTTCGAACTGACGGACTTCCTCGTCAACGTCGCGAAGGTGCAGCTGCAACCGGGCGAGTTCGCAGGACAGGTGACTTATCACGACTCATGCTCGGGCCTGCGGGAACTGGGCGTGAAGGCGCAGCCGCGCGAACTGCTCGCGCAGGTCGGCGTCGCGGTCACCGAAATGAACGGCTGCGAGCATTGCTGCGGCTTCGGCGGCACGTTCGCGGTCAAGTACGGCGATATCTCGACCGCGATCGTCGACGAAAAGTGCGCCAACATCGCCGCGAGCGGTGCCGGTACGGTCGTGCTCGGCGACCTCGGCTGCATGTTGAATATCGAAGGGCGGCTGCGCCGCCAGGGCGACTCCACGACGCGCGTGCTGCATATCGCGCAGGTGCTGGCCGGCGACGTGTAAGCCCCGCGCGGCGAACACGGCGATTGTTCGCGTCGCGTCTCTCGCGTCTCTCGCGTCTCTCGCGTCTTTCACGCATTGCGTCGCGCGCGGATGCGCCGCGCGTTTTCAATCCGATCTCCTCAGGGCCGCCATGCAAGTCCAATCGATGCAGTTCAAGGCTCGCGCCGGTCAGAAACTCGCCGACCAGCGCCTGCAGCAGAACCTGACCAAACTGTCTACGAAGTTCGTGTCGGCGCGCGCCAGCGCGATCACCGCGATCGACTTTCCCACGACCCGCGCGGCGCTCAAGGAGCGTCGCAATCGCGCGCTCGAGAATCTCGACGTGTGGCTCGAAACCTTCGAGCGCGAGGCGACCCGGCGCGGCGTGACGATGCTATTCGCGGAGACCACGCAGGAGGCTGCGCGGCTCGTCGGCGACATCGCGCGCAAGCACGACGTAAAGAAGGTGATCAAGACCAAGTCGATGGTCACCGAGGAAATGCGCCTGAACGAAGTGCTCGGGCAGATGGGCGTGCAGTCGATCGAAACCGATCTCGGCGAATACATCCTGCAGATCAACGACAACGAGCCGCCGAGCCACATCATCGCGCCGGTCGTTCACAAGGATAAAGACGAGATCGCCGATCTGTTCGCGAAGACCCACGGCCGGCCGCGGCTCACCGAGATTCCCGAGATGACGCGCGAGGCGCGCGAGATGCTGCGGCCGCATTTTCTGAGCGCGGACATGGGCGTGACGGGCGGCAATTTCATCATCGCGGAAACGGGCTCGGTGGTGGTCGTGACCAACGAGGGCAACGAGGGCATGTGCACGGTGATGCCGCGCGTGCACGTCGCTGTCACCGGCATCGAGAAGGTGTTGCCGACGCTCGAGGATCTCGCGACAGCGATGCGCCTGCTGCCGCGTTCGGCAACCGGCCAGGCCACCTCGAACTATTTTTCGGTGCTGACCGGGCCGCGTGGCGCGGGTGATCAGGACGGGCCAGAGCATATGTACGTGGTGCTCGTCGACGGTGGCCGAACTGGACTGATCGGCGGAGACTTTCAGGAGATGCTTCGCTGCATCCGCTGCGGCGCGTGCATGAATCATTGCCCGGTGTATCAGAAGGTCGGCGGCCATGCGTACGGGTGGGTGTATCCGGGGCCGATGGGCTCGGTGCTGACGCCGAGCTATGTCGGCATCGACAAGGCGCTCGATTTGCCGCAAGCAGCAACGTTGTGCGGCGAATGCAACAGCGTGTGCCCGGTCGGTATCCCATTGTCCGACCTGTTGCGCAAGCTGCGCGAAAAGCAGATGGAGCGACACCTGCGGCCGTGGAAGGAGCGCGCCGGGTTGGCGGTGTGGGGTTGGCTCGCGCTGCATCCCGATGCCTATGCGCTCTTTACGAAACTCGCCGTGCGCGTGCTGGAGCGGATGGGTGGGCGCAACCGGTCGATTGCAAAGCTGCCGCTCGGCGGCGCGGGCTGGACCGATACGCGCGACATGCCGGCGCCGGTGGGTCGTACGTTCCGGGAGTTGTATGCCGCGCAGCGGAGCCATATTGGCTGAGCCGGCGGCAGTGGGAGTGGTTTGACGGCTGCGCGCTCACACAGCTGTCATCTTGGGCGCGGGCGGGACTAGCTCGACGTCGGACGGTCCTCAATGTTCCGTCGGTTGCCCCGGGCGACGGGCAGGCGCATTTCTCACCCAGTCGTTGCCCCGTCCGCCGTTGCCTGCTTGCGGCTGCGGCTGCGCCGGCGGCGGGCCCCCTGCGCCGGGGCGCGGGCCGCCATTCGTCCCGCTCGGGCCGTGCGGACCGCCCGCTGCGCCCTGCGGCGGTGGCCCGCCGTGCGGCTGTCCAGGACCGCCACCATTGTTGCCACGATCGTTGCCGTGATTGTCGTGGTCGTTGTCGCCCGGATGACCGCGGAAGCCACGGCCTGGCGGCGGGCCGTAGTAGCGTCCCGGACCGTAATCGCTGTAGCCGAGGTACACATTGGATTGCGGCACGACCGCTACGCCCGGCGCGTAATCGTCATAGCCGCTATAGGCGCCGTAGCCGTTGCCATACATCGGCGTGCCGTCGGGATAGACCGCGCAGCCGCCGAGCAGCGCGGCAGCCACGAGGCCAGCGAGAGGTGCAATGCGTTTCATTTTGTGGGACCAGTTGCAAGTGCAAAGAAATGTCGATGTAAGAATAAGACCATCATTATCGCTTTCCGTCGCAGCGGCTTTGTATGAGTTTGTAAGGTCTTCTTTTTCGTGCCAGCGATTGCGCAATCGCTCGTGGAAGACCTGTCAATTGACTGTTCCATTTCGAGCAACGATGTATCCCTTGTGCGCGGGTTTTTCCTGATTGTGAATTCCCATAGCATTTCGGCTGGGCATAGTGGGCCAAAAGCTCATGCGCCCCTAATTGGAAAACACATCATGAAAAAGACAATATCGGTGTACTGGCCTCTGGCCATCGTTGTGTCGCTCGCGGTGCTCGCCTATCTGCACGTCAGCGGCCAAACCTCTTCGCGCGCTTCGCAGATGCCGCTCGATGCCAACCATCTGACCGCCGAACTCGCACGCGCGGTGTCATACGGCATGATCGACACAGCGTCGGCATTGCCGGCTAAACCGATGCCTGCCGCCGCGGCGACCCCGCTGGCCGAGGCATCGTAGGCAGCCGCGGCGGCTGTACCACGCCCGGCGCGAATCCGTCGAGGTTTGTATAATCGCGGCGCAGTCTGCTGACTGTCTGATGACCTCACGCGCGGCGCCTGGAGCGCCGAAGAATCCCTGATGAAAACTGTGTCCATCTGTTTCGTTTGCCTCGGGAATATCTGCCGTTCACCGACGGCGGAGGGCGTGATGCGTCATCTGGTCGACGAGGCAAAGCTCGCGGATCGCATTCTGATCGATTCGGCCGGCACCGGCGATTGGCACATCGGCGCGCCGCCCGACGAACGCGCACAACACGCGGCGCGCCAGCGCGGCTATGCCCTCGACGCGCTGCGCGGCCGACAGATCACGGTCGCGGACTTCGAGCGCTTCGATCTGCTGATTGCAATGGACGACCGCAACGTCGCCGCGTTGCGGCAACTGTGTCCGCCTTCTCAGCGTGACAAGATCCGTCTGCTGATGGAGTTCGTGCCGGAGTCGGATGGCCGCTGGAGCGGCGCGCGAGAGGTCGTCGACCCGTATTTCGGCGGCGCGGAAGGCTTCGAGTTGGTGCTCGATCAGTGCGAAGCAGCCTGCCGCGGGCTGATCGCCGCGCTGCGCCCGCAGTTGCTCGCGTAGGTATCGGGCGAAGAGCGCGGGCGAATCCCTCGGGTGACCAATGCAGCCTCATGCTGCGTGTGCCGCGCATGTGAATCTGGCGTCGAAGTATGGTGATCAATTAAGCAGATGACACAAAATTTGCCGCCCATACTTGACTAAATCGGTCATGTATTTATACTTGACAAAACTTGTCGAGAATTGCGGTTCCCACATCATATGAGACTCACCACGAAAGGCCGTTTCGCCGTCACGGCGATGATCGACCTGGCGTTGCGCCAGGAGCAGGGCCCGGTGACGCTTGCGGGTATCAGCCAGCGCCAACACATCTCCCTGTCGTATCTCGAGCAGCTGTTTGGCAAGCTGCGCCGTCATGAAATCGTCGAGTCCGTGCGCGGACCGGGCGGTGGCTACAATCTCGCGCGCCGTGCCGAGGAGGTGACGGTGGCCGACATCATCATCGCGGTCGACGAGCCGCTCGACGCCACCCAGTGCGGCGGCAAGGGCACGTGCGAAGGCACCAAGCAGCACGATGGCCACTGCATGACGCATGAGCTGTGGTCGACGCTGAACCAGAAAATGGTCGAATACCTCGATTCGGTTTCGCTAAAGGATCTGGTCGACCAGCAGCGTTCGCGCGAAGGCGCGCCGGCGGTGCTGCGCGACAGGCGCAGCGACGCGCCGGCGGTCGAACCCGTCCGCGTGGCGCCCAAGGGTCCCAATTCCGTTTTCAACATGGCCGGTTCGTGAAGCGCGGCACGCGATAGAAATCCTTCGCCGCAGCCCCATATCGAATTCAGAAGCCAGAGCACATGACGTCCCCGGAGCAATTGATGAACAACGACTCTCTCCATCTGCCCATCTACATGGACTACAGCGCCACGACGCCGATCGATCCGCGTGTGGTGGACAAGATGATCCCGTATCTGCGTGAACAGTTCGGTAACCCCGCGTCGCGTAGCCACGCTTATGGCTGGAACGCCGAACGCGCGGTCGAGGAAGCGCGCGAGCAGGTCGCAGCGCTCGTGAACGCCGATCCGCGCGAAATCATCTGGACCTCGGGTGCGACGGAGTCGGACAACCTCGCTCTGAAAGGTGCCGCGCACTTCTACAAGAGCAAGGGCAAGCACATCGTCACGGTGAAGACCGAGCACAAGGCCGTGCTGGACACCACCCGCGAACTCGAGCGAGAAGGCTTCGAAGTCACCTATCTGGATGTCAAGGACGACGGTCTGATCGACCTCGACGCATTCAAGGCGGCGCTGCGCCCGGACACGATTCTGGTGTCGGTGATGTCGGTCAACAACGAGATCGGCGTGATCCAGGACATCGAGGCGATCGGCGAGATCACGCGTGAAAAGGGCATCATTTTCCACGTCGACGCGGCGCAGGCCACCGGCAAGATCCAGATCGATCTGCAGAAGCTGAAGGTCGACCTGATGTCGTTCTCGGCTCACAAGACCTACGGCCCGAAGGGCATCGGCGCGCTGTACGTGCGTCGCAAGCCGCGCATCCGGATCGAGGCGCAGATGCACGGCGGCGGCCACGAGCGCGGTATGCGTTCGGGCACGCTCGCGACGCACCAGATCGTCGGCATGGGCGAAGCGTTCCGTATCGCGCGTGAAGAGATGGCGACCGAAAACGAGCGCATCCGCATGCTGCGTGACCGTTTGCTCAAAGGCTTGTCGGAAATCGAGGAAGTGTATGTGAACGGCGACATGGAAAAGCGTGTGCCGCACAACCTGAACATCAGCTTCAATTTCGTCGAAGGCGAATCGCTGATCATGGCGGTGAAGGACGTCGCGGTGTCGTCGGGTTCGGCGTGCACGTCGGCGTCGCTGGAGCCGTCGTACGTGCTGCGCGCGCTCGGCCGCAACGACGAACTGGCGCACAGCTCGATCCGCTTCACGGTGGGACGCTTCACGACCGAGCAGGAAATCGACTACGTGATCAACCTGCTGAAGACGAAGATTTCCAAGCTGCGCGATTTGTCGCCGCTGTGGGAAATGCACAAGGACGGCATCGATCTGTCGACCATCCAGTGGGCCGCGCACTGACGCGCCCGCTGAACGAAACCGACATCGAACGTTCATCGGATTGCAGGTTGAAACGAATCAAGGAGTGTAATCATGGCTTATAGCGACAAGGTCCTCGACCACTACGAAAACCCGCGCAACGTCGGTTCCTTCGCCAAGGACGACGACACGGTCGGTACCGGCATGGTCGGTGCGCCGGCCTGCGGCGACGTGATGAAACTGCAGATCCGCGTCGGCGCGGACGGCATCATCGAAGACGCGAAGTTCAAGACCTACGGCTGCGGCTCCGCCATTGCGTCGAGCTCGCTCGTCACCGAGTGGGTGAAGGGCAAGACGCTAGACCAGGCCATGTCGATCAAGAACACGCAGATCGCCGAAGAACTGGCACTGCCGCCGGTGAAGATCCACTGCTCGATCCTCGCGGAAGATGCGATCAAGGCAGCAGTCGCCGACTACAAGCAGCGCCACGGCGAAGCGGCGGTCGCCGAAGACGGCAAGGCCGCCTGAGCAGCAACAAGGTAAGAACGAAGCAACCGGTGAGCGCGGCGCGAACACGCGCGCCAAGCACACCGGCAACTGAGAAACGTTATGGCAATTACGTTGACCGAAAAGGCAGCACAGCACGTCCAGAAGTATCTGACCCGCCGTGGTAAAGGCATCGGGTTGCGCGTCGGCGTGCGCACCACCGGTTGCTCGGGCCTCGCCTACAAGCTCGAGTACGTGGACGAACTCGCGCCGGAAGATCAGGTGTTCGAGACAGGCGGCGTGAAGGTCGTGGTCGACCCGAAGAGTCTCGCGTATATCGACGGCACGGAGCTCGACTTCGCGCGCGAAGGGCTGAACGAAGGCTTCAAGTTCAACAACCCGAACGTGAAAGACGAATGCGGCTGCGGCGAGTCGTTCCGAGTCTAGATTCGTTACTTTCCGCGTGCGGCGGATCAAAGGCGGCGCGGGCCGCCTTTTTAGTTTGATCCGTGCGCGCGTGAAGCGCTCACGCCTGACACGGCCCAACGTTTCCACACCAGGTTTTCATCAACGGACTTTCATCCGATGGCATCGCTGAACGACAGCCACTTCGATCTGTTTGGTCTGCCGGCGCAATTCGCGCTCGACGCGAGCACGCTCGATCACGCGTACCGCACCGTGCAGGCGCAGGTGCATCCGGACCGCTTCGCGGCGGCCGGCGATGCGCAAAAGCGTATCGCGATGCAATGGGCGACGCGCGCGAACGAGGCGTATCAGACGCTGCGCGATCCGCTCAAGCGCGCGACCTATCTGCTGTCGCTGCGCGGCATCAACGTCGGCGCGGAGAACAACACGGCGATGGAGCCCGCGTTCCTGATGCAGCAGATGGAGTGGCGCGAGAACATCGAGGACGCGGCCGCGGCGAAGAACGTCGACGCGCTCGACGCGTTGCTCATCGAGTTGCGCGACGAGGAACGTCAGCGCTTCGACAAGCTCGGCGCATCGCTCGATAGCGGTGCGAATCAGGCGGCGGCCGAGGCGGTGCGGCAGATGATGTTCATCGAACGCGTCGCGTCGGAAATCGACGCGCAGATCGAGCGGCTCGAAGGCTAGCCCGGTTTCGTGCGGCGCGCGCAAAAAGCGCGGCGCCGGCAAGCAGCAACACGCCGAAGCAGCACCGGCAGGCAGCGATGTAGCAAGCGACAAACAAAAACCAGAGCGGCCGCGAGCCGTGGCATCACCCCCAGCAACGCGAACATTCAGGACGGGGCACAACGTCCCCGAGAAGATCCAGATGGCCTTACTGCAAATCTCCGAACCCGGCATGGCACCGGCGCCTCACCAGCGGCGTCTGGCGGTCGGTATCGATCTCGGCACCACCAACTCCCTCGTCGCCGCCGTGCGCAGCGGCCTGCCCGATGTGCTGCCCGACGAAGACGGGCACGTGCTGCTGCCCTCGGTGGTGCGCTACCTGGAACAGGGCGGCCGTCGCATCGGCCGCCGGGCGAAGGCCGAGGCCGCCAGCGACCCGCGCAACACGATCGTGTCGGTCAAGCGCTTCATGGGCCGCGGCAAGGCCGAGGTGGAGGGCGCCGAAAACGCGCCGTACGACTTCATCGATGCACCCGGCATGGTGCAGATCCGTACTGTGGACGGCGTGAAGAGCCCGGTGGAAGTATCGGCTGAAATTCTCGCGACGCTGCGCCAGCGCGCCGAAGACACGCTCGGCGACGAACTGGTCGGCGCGGTGATCACGGTGCCCGCATACTTCGACGAAGCGCAGCGCCAGGCGACGAAAGACGCCGCGCGCCTCGCGGGGCTGAACGTGCTGCGTCTGCTGAACGAACCGACCGCGGCCGCGATCGCCTACGGTCTCGACAACGGCGCCGAAGGTCTGTACGCGGTCTACGACCTCGGCGGCGGCACCTTCGACTTGTCCATTCTTAAGCTCACCAAGGGCGTGTTCGAAGTGCTGGCGGCGGGCGGCGATTCCGCGCTCGGCGGCGACGACTTCGATCATGCGCTGTACCGCCATGTGCTCGAACAGGCCGGCATCGCGCCGCAGACGCTCGCGCCGCACGACGTGCGCCTGCTGCTCGATAGCGTGCGCGAGGCCAAGGAGGCGTTGTCGAGCGCGCCGCAGGCTGATCTCAAGCTCGCGCTTTCCAACGGCACCGCGCTCGATCTGACGATCGACGAAGCCACTTTCGAGACCATCACGGCCGAGCTGGTGCAACGCACGCTGGGTCCGACGAAGAAGGCGCTGCGCGACGCGAAGGTCACCACGAAGGAGATCAAGGGTGTCGTGCTGGTTGGCGGCGCGACGCGCATGCCGGTGATCCGCCGCGCGGTCGAGGCGTTCTTCGGCCAGGCGCCGCTCGTCAATCTCGATCCGGACCAGGTCGTCGCGCTCGGCGCGGCCATCCAGGCCGATCTGCTGGCCGGCAATCGCGGCGCGGAAGGCGACGAGTGGCTGCTGCTCGACGTGATTCCGCTGTCACTCGGCGTCGAGACGATGGGTGGTCTCACCGAGAAGATCATTCCGCGCAACTCGACGATTCCAGTCGCGCGCGCGCAGGATTTCACGACCTTCAAGGACGGTCAGACCGCGATGGCGATTCACGTCGTCCAGGGCGAGCGCGAGCTCGTCAGCGATTGCCGTTCGCTCGCGCGCTTCGAGCTGCGCGGCATTCCGCCGATGGCCGCGGGCGCCGCGCGCATTCGCGTGACCTATCAGGTCGACGCCGACGGCCTGCTGTCCGTGTTCGCGCGCGAGCTCGCGTCGGGCGTGGAGGCGTCGGTCGTCGTGAAGCCTTCGTATGGGCTCGCCGATGACGACATCGCGCGCATGCTCGAAGACAGCTTTTCGACCGCTGAAATCGATATGCGGGCGCGCGCTCTGCGCGAGGCGCAGGTCGAAGCGCAGCGTCTCGTCGAAGCGACCGACGCGGCGCTCGCCGCCGACGCCGAGCTGCTCGACGACAGTGAACGCGCCGAACTCGACACGCTGCTCGCCGCGCTGCGCAACGTCGCCCCGGGCGAGGACGTCGGCGCGATCGAAGCCGCGACGAAGGCGCTCGCCGAAGGCACCGACGAATTCGCCGCGCGCCGCATGAACAAGGGGATTCGCCGCGCGCTGTCGGGCCGCAAGCTCGACGAGATCTGAACGGGCGAACGAACCGCGAACGTCGCACGAATCACCGGAGCGCGCCGGCTGGACTTAAAAAGTCCGCGCGGCGCCAGTAAAATGGTACGGAGCCTGCACGCGGCATTGCTGGCAGCCGCTGTGCCTCAGACCCAAACGGAAACTGTATGCCTCAAATCGTTGTGCTGCCTCACGTCGAACTGTGCCCGGAAGGCGCGCTGATCGACGCCGTTCCCGGCAAGAGCATCTGCGACAACCTGCTCGATAACGGTATCGAAATCGAGCATGCGTGCGAGAAGTCGTGCGCATGCACGACCTGTCACGTGATCGTGCGTGAGGGTTTCGCCGCCTTGACGCCGTCCGAGGAAGACGAGGACGATCTGTTGGACAAGGCATGGGGGCTCGAACCGGCTTCGCGCCTGTCGTGCCAGGCGATCATGCCGGACGAGCAGGATCTGGTCGTCGAAATTCCGCGTTACTCGATCAATCACGCGAAGGAAAACCACTAACAGGAGGGCGCCGCCATGAAGTGGACCGATACGCAAGAAATCGCGATGGCTCTGACCGACAAGCATCAGGATGTCGATCCGCAGCAGGTGCGTTTCACCGACCTGCATCGCTGGGTGATGGAGCTCGAAGGCTTCGACGACGATCCGAACCGCTCCAGCGAAAAGATCCTCGAAGCGATTCAGGCGGCGTGGATCGAAGACGCGGATTATTGAACGCGCATTCGAACTGGTTCATGAACTGCAAAGAAAGGGCGATTCCGATGGAATCGCCCTTTTTCATGGCTGCGTTGACGGGAGTGGCGCGCCAGAGTGACGCGGCCGATCTCAGTCGGCGACGAGACCGCCGTTCTGGACGCGCACGCGCTCGCCGTCGTGGAACGGCGGCGCCTCGTGATAGGTGAAGTAGCGCGTCTTGCCGTCTTCCATGTGCACGCGCACCGAATACGACGTGGTGCTGCGCAAATGTTTTTCGACCGAGTTGCCGGCGAGCCCGCCGCCGAGCGCGCCGAGCAGCGTCATCGCGGTACGCCCGCCGCCGGCCCCGAACTGGTTGCCGACGACGCCACCGGCCACCGCGCCGCCGACCGCGCCAATACCGGTGCCATGTCCTTCATGCCGAACCGCCGAGATCGCGACGACCGTGCCGCAAGTCGAGCAATGAGCGGCTTGTGGCGCCGGCTGCTGCGCGTACTGGGGCGCTGCTTGCGGCCCGGGTTGTTGCGCGTACTGCGCCTGAGGTGCGGCCGGCGCCTGTTGCTGCTGCGCGTACTGCTGTTGCTGCGCCGGAGCGGGGGCCGGGGCTGGGGCGGGCTGCGCAGCTTGCTGAGCCTGAACCTGCTGCTGTTGCGCGGATGGATTGACCGGTGCGGCCGAATCGACGACGCCCGGCACTTGCGTGCTGACCTGCGCGGCCTGTGTCTGATCGTTCTGTGCGCCGTTGCCCGACGCCTTCGGGAACACGCCGGTGATCGCGGCGGTAGCGACGAGACTTGCAACGAGCACCGCGCCGGCGGCAACCGCGATCAACGGATGAAGACGACGTGGCTGCGTGGGTTGATGAGTAGGGGTGTCCATGTGGGGCCTCCACTTCTGACAGAGCCGACTGGCTATGAGACTGAGTGTCGGGCAATTCGATCCCGGCAGCGTTTCCATTTGTAACCGGCTCGATGGCGGCTTCGGGCGTGGGCCGGTGGCCTCTGCGCGGCGCGCCTTGTGTCAGCAAGCTTTCAAGACCGTTGCGACCACGGCGACTTGCGCGCACTGGCGCGGCTTTTACCGCCGGTTACAAAACGACCGCTCGCAGAAACCGGTCCCGCCAAGCGAAAACGCGCATAAAAAAACGCCCGGCATCGACCGGGCGCTCTTCAAAACCATCACATTGCACGCGAAGCGCAACGCCTACTCGCGCTTCGCGTCGCTCAATCTTCGCGACGCAGATGCGGGAACAGAATCACGTCGCGGATGCTCGGGCTATCGGTCAGCATCATCACCAGACGGTCGATGCCGATACCGCAGCCACCCGCCGGCGGCATGCCGTATTCGAGCGCGCGGATGTAGTCCGCGTCGTAGAACATCGCTTCCTCGTCGCCGGCGTCCTTCTGATCGACCTGCTTCCTGAAGCGCGCGGCCTGATCTTCCGGATCGTTCAGCTCGGAGAAACCGTTGGCGATTTCGCGGCCGGTGATGAACAGCTCGAAACGCTCGGTGATGCCTTCCACCTTGTCCGACGCACGCGCGAGCGGCGACACCTCGATCGGGTAGTCGATGATGTAGGTCGGCTCCCACAGTTGCGACTCGGCGGTCTCTTCGAACAGCGCCAGCTGCAGCGAGCCAATGCCCGCGTTCAGGAACTGCGGCTGCGAGGCATCGACGCCGAACTTCTTCAGTTCGGCGCGCAGGAACGTGCTGTCGGCGAGCTGCTCGTTCGTGTATTGCGGCGCGTATTTCTGGATCGCCTGCGTGATCGTGAGGCGATGGAACGGCTTCGACAGATCGAGCTCGCGTCCCTGATAGGTGATCGTGGCCGTGCCGAGCGCATCGATCGCGGCCTGGCGAATCAACTGCTCGGTGAAGTCCATCAGCCACTTGTAGTCGGTGTAGGCCGCGTAGAACTCGATCATCGTGAATTCCGGGTTGTGGCGCACGGACACGCCCTCGTTGCGGAAGTTACGATTGATTTCGAACACACGCTCGAAGCCGCCCACCACCAGACGCTTCAGATACAGCTCCGGCGCGATGCGCAGGAACATCTGCATGTCGAGCGCGTTGTGGTGCGTCGAGAACGGCTTGGCTGCCGCGCCGCCCGGAATCGGGTGCAGCATCGGCGTTTCGACTTCCATGAAATTCGCGTCGGCCATGTACTTGCGGATCGACGAAATCGCCTTGGTGCGTGCGAGGAACGTGCGGCGCGTCTCCGGCGTGACGATCAGATCGACATAGCGCTGGCGGTACTTCATTTCCTGGTCGGCGAGACCGTGGAACTTGTCCGGCAGCGGACGCAGCGACTTCGACAGCAGACGCAGCTCCGTGCAGCGCACCGACAGCTCGCCCTTGTTGGTGCGGAACAGCACGCCGCGCGCGGCGACGATGTCGCCCATGTCCCACTTCTTGAACGCGTCGTAGGTTTCCTGGCCGACGTCGGCTGGCGTGATGAAGAACTGGATCTGACCCGAGCCATCGCGCACGGTCGCGAAGCTCGCCTTGCCCATCACGCGTTTGAGCATCATGCGGCCGGCGATCGCGACTTCGAGCGGATTCGCTTCGAGCGCTTCCTTGTCGGCGTGCTCGTACTGCGACTGCAGATCTTCGGCGTGGTGCGTGGGACGGAAATCGTTCGGATAGGCGACGCCTTGCTCACGCAGCTCGCGCAGCTTTTCGCGGCGTTCGGCGATGATCTTGTTGTCGTCCACTTCGGGCACGACAGTCGGCTGGGCGGCATTCCGCTGGGCCGCATTCGGCTGGGTCGGTTCAGTCATGATGATTTGGTATTCGGTGGCCCGCCGCGGCGTGCGCCGCAAAGCGGGAAGCCAGTCAGTGTAGAAACCTCAGGCGGTACTGGAAAACGAAGCAAGCGCGGTCCCGATCGCTGAACGTGGCCGCGCCGTGCGCGCTTAGACGCCCTGTTTCAGGCTTGCGCTGATGAACGGATCGAGATCGCCGTCGAGCACGCTCTTCGTGTTGCTGATTTCGACGTTGGTGCGCAGATCCTTGATGCGGCTGTTGTCGAGCACGTACGAGCGGATCTGATGGCCCCAACCCACATCGGTCTTGCCGGCTTCGAGCTTGTCCTGCTCGGCCTGACGCTTGCGGATTTCCGCTTCGTATAGGCGCGATTTCAGCATCGCCATTGCTTCGGCGCGGTTGCGGTGCTGCGAGCGGTCGTTCTGGCACTGCACGACGATGCCCGACGGCATATGCGTGATACGCACCGCCGAGTCGGTCTTGTTGATGTGCTGACCGCCCGCGCCGGAAGCACGGTACGTGTCGATGCGCAGATCGGCCGGGTTGATCTCGACTTCGATCGAGTCGTCGATTTCCGGGTACACGAACACCGACGAGAACGAAGTGTGACGGCCGCCCGATGAATCGAACGGCGACTTGCGCACGAGGCGGTGCACGCCGGTTTCGGTACGCAGGAAGCCGTACGCGTATTCACCTTCGATCTTGATCGTCGCATTCTTGATGCCGGCGACGTCGCCTTCGGTCTGCTCGAGCACTTCGGTCTTGAAGCCCTTGCGCTCGCAGTAGCGCAGATATTGGCGCAGCAGCATCGACGCCCAGTCGCACGCTTCGGTGCCGCCGGCGCCGGCCTGGATGTCGAGAAAGGCGTTGTTGGGGTCGGCCGGGTTCGCGAACATCCGGCGGAATTCCATGTCGGCGACGCGCGCCTCGATGGCCTGGGCATCGGCTTCGCAGGCGAGCAGCGTTTCGTCGTCGGCTTCTTCGCGCGCCATGTCGAACAGGTCTTGCGCGTCGTTCACGTCGTTGGTGATCGACGTGAGTTTGCCGACCGTGTCGTCGAGCAGCTTCTTTTCCTTACCGAGTGCCTGGGCGTGCTTCGCATCGTTCCAGACGTCCGGGTCTTCGAGTTCCCGGTTGACTTCGATTAGACGCAGTGCTTTGTCGTCGTAGTCAAAGATACCCCCGTAGGTCGTCCGCGCGCTTGCGCAGGTCGGCCAGAGAGGCTTCGATCGCGTTGAGACGTTCCGCTTCCATGTCGATCTTTTATAGCTTCGTAAAAAGGAGAAATTATAGCCGATCGGCACGCCGCGCCGGAGCCCCGCGGGCGATCCGGCGCGTGTTCGCAATTGATTTTGCGGAAGATTTCAGCTCGCCGCGTGCTCGACGATCAATTGCACGCGCGACACGCCGTTCCATGTGTCGCTCGCGAGCCGGTAGGCGACGGTGGTGCGCGCGGGCAGCGTATCGGTGTGATTGAACCAGATCGCGTTGAAGCGCTGGCGGCCGCGCAACAGTTGCAGCTTCAGGTGCTTGTCCTTCACGAGCGCCTGCGACGCGACCTCGAATTCGCCCGAGAACACCGGCGCCGGAAAGCCTTGGCCCCATACGGCCGCATCGAGCATCTCGACGAATTGCGGCGTGAAGTACGCGTCTTCCAGCTCGCCGTCGGTTTCGACCGTGCGCGCGAGCGCCTCCGCGGACAGCCATTCGCGGCCGACCGCCTCGAAGGCGGCCGTGAAGCGCGGCACGTTCGCGGCGGCGATCGTCAGGCCCGCGGCCATCGCGTGGCCGCCGAATTTGACGATCAGGTCCGGTTCGCGCTTCGAGATCAGATCGAGCGCGTCGCGCAGATGGAAGCCCGCGATCGAGCGGCCCGAGCCCTTGACGAGCACGCCGGTATCGTCGGCGGGTGCGAACGTGAACGACGGGCGGTGGAATTTCTCCTTCAGCCGTCCGGCGACGATGCCGATCACGCCTTGATGCCAGCCCGGATTGAACAGCGTGATCGTGGTCGCGCCGTCGGGATCGACCGTCGACAGGTCGTCCAGTGCCTGCTGCTGCATGCCGGCCTCGATTTCGCGGCGCTCGCGGTTCATCGTGTCGAGCTGCTGCGCGAGTTCCCACGCGCGGCCGACGTCGTCGGTGGTCAGGCATTCGATGCCGAGCGACATGTCCGACAGCCGTCCCGCCGCGTTCAGGCGCGGTCCCAGTGCGAAGCCGAGGTCGAAGCCGGACGCGTTGCGCGCGTCTCGCGCGGCGGCGCGAAAGAGGGCGGCGATGCCCGGCTGCATGCGACCCTTGCGGATGCGCTGCAGACCTTGCGCGACCAGCACGCGGTTGTTGCCGTCGAGCTTGACGACATCGGCGACGGTGCCGAGCGCGACCAGATCGAGCAGGCCGTCGAGGCGCGGTTCGGGCAGCGCATCGCCGAACGCGCCGCGGCGGCGCAGTTCGGCGCGCAGCGCGAGCAGCACGTAGAACATCACGCCGACGCCGGCCAGGCACTTGCTCGGGAACCTGCAGCCCGGCTGGTTCGGATTGACGATCGCGCGCGCGGCGGGCAGTTCGTCGCCGGGCAGGTGGTGGTCGGTGACGAGTACGTCGATGCCGAGCGCGTTGGCGGCGGCGACGCCGTCGACGCTCGCGATGCCGTTGTCGACGGTGATCAGCAGATCGGGCTTGCCCGTAGCGCCGCGCGCCGCCAGCTCGACGATGTCCGGCGTGAGTCCGTAGCCGTGCTCCATGCGGTTCGGCACCAGATAGTCGATGCGCGCGCCGAACATGCGCAGTCCGCGCACCGCGACCGCGCAGGCGGTCGCGCCGTCGCAGTCGTAGTCGGCGACGACCAGCATGCGGCGCTGCTGCTGGAGCGCGTCGGCGAGCAGCGCGGCGGCCGCGTCGCAGCCCTTCAGCTCGACGGGCGGCACGAGCCGCGCGAGGCCGGTCTCGACCTCTTCGGGCAGGCAGACGCCGCGCGATGCGTACAGGCGCGCGAGCACCGGATGCATGCCGCAGCGGATCAGTACTTCGGCATCGACGGGGGAGCAGGGGCGCGTAACGATTCGGGTCATGCGGAAGGGCCGTGGATCATTCGATGAAAAGCGAGGCCAGCACGCGCCGCCGCCAGAATTTGCGCAGATCGCCGCGCGTGACGGTCAGCGTCACCGAGCCGGTGTCGCCGCACAGCGTGAGGCCGAGTTCGGGGAGTTCGCCCGCCTGCAGCGCCGCGAGCGCCGGCTCGAACCAGTCCGTCTGCAGCGCGGCGAATGCCTGGTTCCAGCGCGCCCAGTCCTGTTCGATGTAGGGCGCGGAGAATGGATCGAGTTCGACGAGTGTCGCGCCGCTGCCGTTGGTTGCACGGCGCAGCGCCGCCGGCAGTTCGCGATACGACGCCGGCGGCGCGCCTGGCGTGATCCCCGCGCTGAGCGCGAGGCCCCGCGTCGCGGCGGCGTCGGACAGCACCTGCGCGAACGGACTGCGCACCGGCCGCGCGGCGCCTTGCGCGTAAAACCAGATCGAGTTGACGGCCGGCAGCCCGCGTGCCTCGCGCGCCTCGTTGACCGGATGCTCGAACCATGCCATCTGCACTTCGTTCTGCAGCTTCATCCATGCGCGCGAGCGTTCGCCGGAATGCGCTTCATGGGGCAGCCAGATCTCGATGTTGCGGCCGCTCGCGCGCAACGGCGACGCGCCCGCGAGCGTGCCGAACGCGTCGCTCGACAGATACCAGCGGGTCGGTTTCGGCGCTTCGATGCGCACGCCGAGTTCCTCGATCAGCGGACGCGCAAGCGCGAGCAGCGTGGCCGCTTCGTCGTCCGACAGATCGAGCGACGCGGGATCGATCAGCACCAGGTGGTCGTGCGCGATGTGCACGTGCACCGGCTGCACGCAGGCCCACGTCGCGCTGCCGGGTTCGCCGCCGTCGGCGCGCAGCATGTAGGGCGCGAGCGGGGCTTCGTCGGCGGCGGCCGAGGCGTCCGCCGTGCCATCGGGCAGCGCGCCGAATTGTCGCGCGACCCAGCGCTCGTGCGGCAGCGTGCGCTGAAAATCTTCGCCGATCACGCGTTCGATCAGCGTCGCGCGGGCGACCAGCCTGTCGAGGGCGGGGCTCTGGATGTCGTGAAGCGCGGTGGAGGCGTCGGCCGCGGCGGGCAGCGCGAAGGGCAGCAGAAGATGGAGGCGGTCGGCAGGCATGATGCTGCGCATTGTAGGGCAAACGGTGCGAGTATTTCGACGAAGCACGGTCGGTTTGTCGATCGCGAACCGAGGCATGAGCTTTGCGCGAGCCGGCGGCATTGTGTGGCAAACTTCGCGCTTGATCGCTGGGCGCGGCAGGGGCGGCGCACCGTGCAGCCACGCCTCCATGCGCCAGCGGAGCCGCACGGCGGCTGGGCGGGCGAGGAACGATCCGCGCCGCCGCGAGCCCAACGGTCACGACGCTCGGGCCGCTCGGCGCACGCTCGATGTCCGCCGCTCCCGACACACAGTCGAAGAACGCACAAAAGGATTCGCTTGAAATTTCCCTACGAATGGCAGATTGGCTGGCGCTACACACGCGCCGGCAAACGCACGACCGGCAACGGCTTCATCTCGTTCATCGCGCTGGTGTCGATGTCGGGCATCGCGCTTGGCGTCGCGGCGCTGATCGTGGTGCTGTCGGTGATGAACGGCTTTCAGAAAGAGGTGCGCGACCGCATGCTGTCGGTGCTCGCGCACGTCGAGATCTTTTCGCCGACCGGGTCGATGCCCGACTGGCAGCTGACCGCGAAGGAAGCGCGGCAGAACCAGCTGGTGATCGGCGCGGCGCCCTACGTCGAGGCCCAGGCGCTGCTCACGCGCCAGGATGCGGTGAGCGGCGTCGCGTTGCGCGGCATCGAGCCGACGCTCGAACCGGAAGTGTCCGATATCGGCAAGGAAATGAAGGGCGGCAAGCTGACCGACCTCCTGCCCGGCGACTTCGGCATCGTGCTCGGCGCCGATCTCGCGGCCAACCTCGGCGTGCAGTTGAACGACAAGATCACGCTCGTCGCGCCCGAAGGCACGATCACGCCCGCCGGCATGCTGCCGCGCCTGAAGCAGTTCACGGTGGTCGGCATTTTCGAGTCGGGCCACTACGAATACGACAGCACGCTCGCGCTGATCAACATCAAGGACGCACAGGCGCTGTTCCGGCTGCCCGCGCCGACCGGCGTGCGGCTGAGGCTCACCGACATGCAGCGCGCGCCGGAAGTCGCGCGTCAGCTCGCGCGCACGCTGTCGGGCGATCTGTACATTCGCGACTGGACCCAGCAGAACAAGACCTGGTTCTCGGCGGTGCAGATCGAAAAGCGCATGATGTTCATCATCCTGACGCTGATCATTGCGGTGGCCGCGTTCAATCTGGTGTCGTCGCTGGTGATGACGGTGACCAACAAGCAGGCCGATATCGCGATCCTGCGTACGCTCGGCGCGCAGCCCGGCTCGATCATGAAGATCTTCGTCGTGCAGGGTGTGACGATCGGCTTCATCGGCACGGCGACCGGCGTCGCGCTCGGCTGCCTGATCGCGTGGAGCATTCCGTGGCTGGTGCCGATGATCGAGCATCTGCTCGGCGTGCAGTTCCTGCCGCCGTCGGTGTACTTCATCAGCGAGCTGCCGTCCGAGCTGGTTCCGGCCGACGTCGCTCGCATCGGCATCATCGCGTTCGTGCTGTCCGCGCTCGCGACGCTGTATCCGAGCTGGCGCGGCGCGAAGGTCCGTCCGGCGGAGGCGCTGCGCTATGAATGACCGCCTCGTCCATCCCTCAACCGATTCATCCATGAACGCTCAGGACCCCGCATCGTATCCGTACGTGCTCGAAGCCACCGGCATTTCCAAATCGTTCGTGCAGGGTGGCCTGAACGTGCAGGTGCTCAACAATGCCGAGCTCGCCGTGCGGCGCGGCGAGAAGCTCGCGATCGTCGGCGCGTCGGGCTCCGGCAAGAGCACACTGCTGCACGTGCTCGGCGGTCTCGACGATCCGAGCGCGGGCGAGGTGTCGGTGCTCGGCAAGCCGTTCACGAAGCTCTCCGAGCGCGAGCGCAACGACCTGCGCAATCGCGCGCTCGGTTTCGTTTATCAGTTTCACCATTTGCTGCCGGAGTTTTCCGCGCTCGATAACGTCGCGATGCCGCTGCGAATTCGTCGCGAGACGACCGAAGTCGCGCGCCGTGAGGCGATGGCGGTGCTGGAGCGCGTCGGCATGGAGCATCGCGCGAAGCATCGGCCGGGCGAGCTGTCGGGCGGCGAGCGTCAGCGTATCGCGATCGCGCGCGCGCTCGTCACGAAGCCCGCCTGCGTGCTCGCCGATGAGCCGACCGGCAACCTCGACGGCGGCACCGCCGACACCGTGTTCAACCTGATGCTCGAACTGTCGCGCACGCTCGAGACGAGCTTCGTGATCGTCACGCACGACCCCGAACTGGCGGGGCGCTGCGATCGCATCATGCGGCTGCGCGACGGCGTGCTGCACGAAGAACCGCCGGTGCCGGTCTGAACCCGGGTTGAGCGAAACCCCGGCACGGTCGTTGCTGGTGGTCCGCGGATGACCGACCGCCGCCGCGAAACGCCGGACCACCTTCGGTTCGGTTCCATTGCCAGCGAGACAACCCATGTGGATCGATACGCACTGCCATCTCGACGCTTCGGAGTTCGACGCCGATCGTGACGCGGTCGCGGCGTCCGCGCGCGATGCGGGGGTGTCGCGCATCGTGATCCCGGCGATCGGGCGACAGAACTTCGCGGCGGTGCGCGAGCTCGCGCACCGTGTCGACGGCGGCGCGTACGCGCTCGGCATTCATCCCATGTACACGCCAGGCGCCGTCGACGCCGACCTCGACCTGTTGCGCCTGGAGATCGAGGCGAGTCTCGACGATCCGCGCTTCGTCGGCATTGGCGAGATTGGGCTCGACTTTTTCGTCGACGGTCTCGACGATGCGCGCCAACAATTTTTCTACAACGGGCAGTTGCAACTCGCGCGCGAGTTCGATCTGCCGGTCATCTGCCACGTGCGCAAATCGCAGGATCAGGTGATCGCGGGACTGCGCCGGCATCAGATCCATCGCGGCATCGCGCACGCGTTCAATGGCAGTTTCCAGCAGGCTCGGGCTTATATCGATCAGGGCCTGCATCTTGGGTTCGGCGGCAACCTGACGTTCGAGCGCGCGCGGCAGATCCGCCGACTTGCCGAACAGCTGCCATTCGACGCGCTGGTCGTCGAGACCGACGCGCCCGATATCGCGCCATCGTGGATGTACAGGCAGCGCAATTCGCCGGAGCAGATTCCGGCGATCGGCGCGAGTCTCGCGCAACTGCGCGGTGTCACTTCCGACGCAGCAGCCCTTGGCACAACGGCTAACGCGCTCGCCGCGCTGCCGCGACTCGCGCTTTCCTCTGCATAATCGATTCCGTTGATCGAAAGGGTTCGCGCCGGGCGACACCCATGCCCGGCGGGCTCGCTGCTGCCTGCTCGCCGGCGCGTGACGACGCCCGGCGCCAGTGGTGCGGAGGGCGGATGCGGGCAGTCTGGTGCGGGTTTGCGTTGGGCGTGATCTGGCTGCAGCAGCAGGCGGTGTTGCCGGATGCGGGCGGATGGTGGGCGTTGATACTGGCCGGCTCCACGGCGGCTGGCGTTGCCGTGTGGGGTTTGCGTGGCGATAGGATGGGTGCGGCGTACCGGCTCGAATACGAGCGGCGCTTTTCGAACCAGTTCGCTAGCCGCGCATGGCGCGACGTCCGCATGCGGCGGGTCGCCGGTTGGGGCGCCGTGTGGTGCGCGGCGATCTGCGTCGGTTTCGGCTATGCGGCTCTGCGCGCTCATACGCGGCTCGCCGTAAGTCTGCCGCATGAGTGGGAAGGGCGCGACATCGAGGTGGTCGGCGCTATCAAGGGACTGCCAACGCGCGACGACAAAGGCGCGCGCTTCCTGTTCGACATCGAGTCGAACGATGCGCGCCTCGCCGCTTTTCCGCGCGTGGTCCAACTCGCCTGGATCGCGCGCGACGCCCCGGCGCCGCGGCTCGAACCGGGCGAGCGCTGGCGTCTGACCGTGCGCCTGAAGCGCCCGCACGGCAACGCGAATTTTGGCGTGCGCGATGCCGAGGCGAGTCTGCTCGCGCGCAACGTCCGCGCGACTGGTTACGTGAGCGTGCCGGAGCATGCGCGACGCCTCGCCGGTCGCGCGCGCGGGCTCGCCGTGCTGGTCGACCGCTGGCGCGCCGCATTGCGCGCGCGTATCGACACGGTGCTCGCCGATGCGCCGCATCGCGGCATCGTCGTCGCACTCGCGGTCGGCGCGCAGGACCAGCTGAGCCCCGCCGACTGGCAATTGATGCGCGGCACCGGCACGAGTCATCTGGTGGCGATTTCGGGCTTGCACATCGGCCTGGTCGCGGGGTTGACCGGCTGGCTCGCGGCCGCAGTCTGGCGACGCTCGGGCTGGCTCGGCCGCAACTGGCCGCTGCGCCTGCCCGCGCAGCTCGTCGGCGTGACGGCGGGGGCGCTGTTCGCCGCGCTGCATGCCGCGCTCGCGGGCTTCAACGTGCCGGCGCAACGCGCGCTGTGGATGGCCGCACTCGTCGCGCTGGCGTTCGTCGGTGGCCGGCAACTGGCGCGCTCAACGGTGCTCGCGTGGGCGCTCGGGCTCGTGCTGCTGGTCGATCCGTGGGCGGTCGTGTCGGCCGGATTCTGGCTGTCGTTCTGCGCGGTCGGCGCGATCCTGTTCGCGATGGCGGGGCGGCCGCGCGTGCGCGGTCCACAGGCGTCCCTTCGGCATGAAGACGAAGAGGGCGGCGCGGCGCATGGTAGGTGGCTGGCGCTGCGTCCTGACTTGATCCGGCATCTGCGTGCCTTCGCCGAACGCTTGCGCAGCGCCGCGCACGTGCAGTTCGCGGTGACGGTCGCGCTTGCGCCGCTGACCGCCTACTGGTTCGCGCAGATTCCGCTCGTCGGTCCGCTCGCGAATGCGTTCGCGATTCCGTGGGTGAGCGCGCTCGTCACGCCGGCGGTGCTCGCGGGCGTCGCATTGCCTGCGCCGCTCGACGCGTTCGCGTGGCGCGCCGCGCACACGCTGCTCGATGGTCTCGTGGCCGGCCTGGAGCTGGTGTCGGGACCGCGCTGGACATTGTGGTGGTTGCCGCAGCCGCATGCGTGGGCGCTCGCCGCGGCGGCAGTCGGTGTGCTGTGGTGTCTCGCGCCGCGCGGCTGGCCGTTGCGCTGGGCGGCGCCGCTGACGTGGCTGCCGCTGCTGATGCCCAGCGCAAACGGCGCACTCGCCGAGCCATCGGGCGCGTTCCGTCTGACTGCGCTCGATGTCGGGCAGGGCACGTCGGTGCTCGTGCAGACCGCGCATCACGCGTTGCTGTTCGATGCCGGCCCCGGCCCGGAATCGACGCATGCTGGCGAGCGAGTGGTGGTGCCGTTCCTGCAGGCGCAAGGTGTGACGATGCTCGATACGCTGATGATCAGCCACGACGATTCGGATCATTCGGGCGGCGCGCCGGCAGTGCTCGACGCGATCGAGGTGCGTCAGCTGGTGGCCGGACTGAAGCCGGACAATCCGCTGTGGCCGAAGGCGAAGCAGCATGGCACGCGGACGCTGCCGTGTGTGGCGGGGCAGCGCTGGCAGTGGGACGGTGTCGAGTTCGCCGTATTGTGGCCGGACGCCGGGGCGCTCACCGGCAAGGCGAACGAACATTGCTGCGTGTTGAGAGTCAGCACGTTGCCCGCCACCAATGCAGGCCAGGCGGCGTTGGTCAGTGTCAACGCGCCGCGGTTCGCGGCTCTGCTGACCGCCGACATCGAAGCGCCGACCGAACGCGCGCTGCTCGCACGCGATCGCGAGATGTTACGCGCGCAAGTATTGATAGTGCCGCATCATGGCAGCAAGACCTCGTCGACCGAACCGTTCCTCGACTCTATCGATCCGTCCATCGCGTTATTTCAGGTAGGCTACGAAAATCGTTTTCATCATCCGAACGCGGGCGTGCTCGCGCGCTACGTGGCGCGTCATATCGAGCTCGCGCGCAGCGATCGGGATGGCGCCGTCAGGGTCGACGTCGATCCGGGCGCGCGCGGTGAGGAGGGCGCCGCGCTCACGCTCGAGCGCTATCGCGACACGCAGCGCCGCTACTGGATGGAGCCCTGAGCGCGTCGCCGCTCAATGAGCGCAACGGCGCAGACAACGGGCGCAAGCAGCGGTATAAGCAGCGGCAGAGGCGCAGCACCCGCCCGCGCGTAAAAAACACAACGGAGATTGCCGCAGTTGAAAAACATCATCCATTTCTCGCACGCGAACGGCTTTCCGGCCTCGACTTACCGGACCATCTTCGCCGAACTCTCCGACGACTACGAGGTGCGCTCGATCGAGCGGATCGGTCATGATTCGCGCTTTCCGGTCACGCAGGACTGGCCCCATCTGGTCGACCAACTGCTCGACGATATCGCGCGCAAGTACGAGCAGCCAGTGTGGCTCGTCGGGCATTCGCTCGGCGGTTATCTGTCGCTGATGGCGGCGCTGAAAAAGCCGCAGTGGGTGAGGGGCGTCGTGATGCTCGACTCGCCGGTGATCGCCGGCTGGCGCAGCAGCATGCTGCGCGTGTCGCAATGGACCGGGCTCGACGAGCGGCTGTCGCCGGCCGCCGCGACGCGCAAGCGCCGCACGCAATGGGCTAGCCGCGACGAAGCCTGGCGGCACTTCCATTCGAAACCCGCGTTCGCGCGCTGGGACGAGCGCATGCTGTCCGACTACATCGACTTCGGCATTCCGCAGAGTTCGCCCGACGGCACCCGCGTGCTCGCGTTCGATCGGCGCACCGAATACCAGATCTACCGAACTTTGCCGCATACGCTCGGCGCGCGGCTCGCGCGCGGCGCGGCGGTGCCGGTCGGGTTCATCGCCGGCACGCACTCAAAGGAAATCCGCCAGGTCGGTCTCGACGCGACGCGGCGCGCGACCGGCGGGCACGTCGAGTGGATCGAGGGCAGCCATCTGTATCCGATGGAAAAGCCGATCGAAACCGCGCGCGCGGTGCAACGCATGTTGCGCGAGCTGGAGCGAACCGCCTGACGCGCTGCGCGCACGACGCGGGCCCGAAACTGCCGCGCCGGCTGCCACGCGAGGCGGCATCGGCGCGCGGCGGCCGGGTCGTTTTTTGCTGGGTCGGGACCATCCTTTACGGTATAATCCGTTTTTCCCGCGAGCATCCAGCGATGACCAAATATGTTTTCGTCACCGGCGGCGTAGTATCTTCCCTCGGCAAGGGTATTGCCGCCGCTTCCCTCGCCGCGATCCTCGAATCGCGCGGTCTTAAAGTCACCCTCCTCAAACTCGATCCCTACATCAACGTCGACCCCGGCACGATGAGCCCGTTTCAGCACGGCGAAGTGTTCGTGACGGAAGACGGAGCGGAAACCGACCTCGACCTTGGCCACTACGAGCGCTTCATCAGCACGAAGATGCGCAAGGCCAACAACTTCACCACGGGCCAGATTTACGAGTCGGTGATCCGCAAGGAACGCCGCGGCGATTATCTCGGCAAGACCGTGCAGGTCATTCCGCACATCACCAACGAAATCCAGGCATTCGTCGAACGCGGCGCAGCTTCTGCGACGTGCGGCGAGCCGGATGTCGCGATCGTCGAAGTGGGCGGCACGGTGGGTGACATCGAATCGCTGCCGTTCCTCGAAGCCGCGCGTCAGATGAGCCTGCGCCTCGGCCGCAACAGCGCGTGCTTCGTGCACCTGACGCTGGTGCCCTGGGTCGCCACGGCCGGCGAGCTCAAGACCAAGCCCACCCAGCACAGCGTGCAGAAGCTGCGCGAAATCGGCATCTCGCCGCACGTGCTGCTGTGCCGTGCCGACCGCCGCATTCCGGACGACGAGCGCGCGAAGATCTCGCTGTTCTCGAACGTGCCTGAAGACGCGGTCATTTCCGTGTGGGATGCGGACAGCATCTACAAGATTCCGCAGATGCTGCACGACCAGGGTCTCGACGCGATCATCTGCGAGGAGCTGAAGCTCACGCCGAAGGCGGCGGACCTTTCCATGTGGTCCGACCTCGTCGAGAAGCTGCAGAACCCGAAGCACGAAGTGACGATCGGCATGGTCGGCAAGTATGTCGATCTGACCGAGTCGTACAAGTCGCTGATCGAAGCGCTGCGTCATGCGTCGATGCATACGTCGACGCGCGTGAACATCGAGTACATCGACTCCGAAGAGATCGAAACGCAAGGCGTCGAAAGCCTCAAGCATCTCGACGCGGTGCTCGTGCCGGGCGGCTTCGGCCGTCGCGGCACCGAAGGCAAGATTGCCGCGATCCGCTACGCACGCGAAGCGAAGGTGCCGTATCTCGGCATCTGCCTCGGCATGCAGCTAGCGGTGATCGAATTCGCGCGTGACGTGGTCGGCCTGAAGGACGCGAACAGCACCGAGTTCGATCAGGAAACGAAGAATCGCGTGGTCGCGCTGATCACCGAGTGGTACGACCGCGAAGGCCGCGTCGAGAAGCGCACCGAAGAATCGGACCTCGGCGGCACGATGCGTCTCGGCTCGCAGCGCTGCCCGATCAAGCCCGGCACGCTCGCCGAAGAGATCTACGGCACGGACGTGAACGAGCGTCATCGTCACCGTTATGAGGTGAATAACCGTTTCGTGCCCCAGCTCGAAGGGGGTGGCCTCATCATTAGCGCCCGTACCCCGAGCGAGGATCTGCCGGAAATGATGGAGCTGCCGCGCAGCATGCACCCGTGGTTCGTCGGCGTGCAGTTCCATCCGGAATTCACGTCCACGCCGCGTGACGGTCATCCGTTGTTCAAGTCGTTCGTCGAAGCGGCGCTCGCGCATCAGCAGTCGAGGGTCGAGGAGAAAGCATGAAACTGGGCGATTTCGAAATCGGGCTCGACAAGCCGTTTTTCCTGATCGCCGGTACCTGTGTCGTCGAATCCGAACAGATGACGATCGACACGGCCGGCCGCCTGAAGGAAATCTGCGCGAAGCTGAACATTCCGTTCATCTACAAATCGTCGTACGACAAGGCCAATCGCAGCAGCGGCAAGTCGTTCCGCGGTCTGGGCATGGACGAAGGTCTGCGTATCCTGTCGGAAGTGAAGCGCCAGCTCGGTCTGCCGGTGCTGACCGACGTGCACGCCGAGCACGAGATCGAGCAGGTGGCAGCGGTCGTCGACGTGCTGCAAACGCCCGCGTTTTTGTGCCGTCAGACGGACTTCATCCACGCGTGCGCGCGCTCGGGCAAGCCGGTCAATATCAAGAAGGGCCAGTTTCTCGCGCCGCACGACATGAAGAACGTGATCGACAAGGCGCGCGACGCCGCGCGTGAAGCGGGTCTGTCGGAAGACCGCTTCATGGCGTGCGAGCGCGGCGTGTCGTTCGGCTATAACAACCTCGTGTCGGACATGCGTTCGCTCGCGATCATGCGCGAGACCAACGCGCCGGTCGTGTTCGACGCGACCCACTCGGTGCAGTTGCCGGGCGGTCAGGGCACGAGCTCGGGCGGCCAGCGCGAATTCGTGCCGGTGCTTGCGCGCGCCGCGGTGGCGGTCGGCGTCGCGGGTCTGTTCATGGAAACGCACCCGAATCCGGCGCAAGCGAAGTCGGACGGGCCGAACGCGGTGCCGCTCAATCGCATGGCCGAGCTGCTCGAGACGCTCGTCACGCTCGACCAGGCCGTCAAGCGTGGCCCGTTCCTCGAAAGCGACTTCAACTGATTCAGGTGTGCGCCGCGTGTCACGATTGCTCTCGATAATCGACCCGCGGCGTTTTCGCATAATGGTCGTCGAACGTATCGGCGCGCGAGTTGTCTGTCGGGGAGACCGGCGGGTGCTTTGCATGGGACCGGAGTAGGCGCTAAAGCACCAACTCCGGATCGACAGCGCGATACAGTGTCAGAGTAAAGAATTCAACGTCATCCTTTGAGGAAACCATGAGTGCTATCGTAGACATCATCGGTCGAGAGATTCTCGATTCGCGAGGCAACCCCACCGTCGAATGCGACGTGCTGCTCGAGTCGGGCACGATGGGCCGCGCAGCCGTGCCGTCGGGCGCGTCGACCGGCTCGCGCGAAGCGATCGAACTGCGCGACGGCGAAGCCGGCCGCTACGGCGGCAAGGGCGTGCTGAAGGCCGTCGAGCACATCAACACGGAAATCTCCGAAGCGATCATGGGTCTCGACGCTTCCGAGCAGGCATTCCTCGACAAGACGCTGCTCGAGCTCGACGGCACCGACAACAAGTCGCGCCTAGGCGCGAACGCAATGCTGGCCGTGTCGATGGCCGTCGCGAAGGCCGCCGCTGAAGAAGCCGGCCTGCCGCTGTACCGCTATTTCGGCGGTTCGGGCGCGATGCAACTGCCGGTGCCGATGATGAACATCGTCAACGGCGGCGCGCACGCGAACAATAGCCTGGACATCCAGGAATTCATGATCGTGCCGGTCAGCCAGCCGAGCTTCCGCGAAGCGCTGCGCTGCGGCGCCGAAGTGTTCCACGCGCTGAAGAAGATCCTGTCGGATCGCGGCATGAGCACGGCAGTCGGCGACGAAGGCGGCTTCGCGCCGAATTTCGGCAGCAACGAGGAATGCCTGTCCACCATTTTGCAAGCCATTGAGAAAGCGGGCTATCGCGCCGGTGAAGACGTGCTGCTCGCACTCGACTGCGCGGCCAGCGAGTTCTACCACGACGGCAAGTACCAGCTCGCGGGCGAAGGCCTGCAGCTGTCGTCGACGGAATTCGCGGATTACCTCGCGAACCTGGCGGACAAGTTCCCGATCGTGTCGATCGAAGACGGCATGCACGAAGGCGACTGGGAAGGCTGGAAGACGCTGACCGACAAGCTCGGCGACAAGGTCCAACTGGTCGGCGACGACCTGTTCGTCACGAACACGCGCATCCTGAAGGAAGGCATCGAGAAGGGCATCGCGAACTCGATCCTGATCAAGATCAACCAGATCGGCACGCTGACGGAAACCTTCGCGGCGATCGAAATGGCCAAGCGCGCGGGCTATACGGCCGTGATTTCGCACCGCTCGGGCGAAACCGAAGACTCGACGATCGCGGACATCGCCGTCGGTCTGAACGCCGGACAGATCAAGACTGGATCGCTGTCGCGTTCGGATCGCATCTCGAAGTACAACCAGCTGCTGCGTATCGAGGAAGATCTCGGCGATATCGCGAGCTACCCTGGCAAGTCGGCGTTCTACAATCTGCGCTAAGCGTTTTCGCCAGATTGTTCACGCCGATCGATGAGCCGGTTATCCTTCGTTTCTGATTGACTTCGCCGCCCTGCGTATAGCGCAGGGCGGCGCGTATTTATTGCGCTTACTTCATGCGGCTTGTCACTGCTGTCCTGATCGTTTTGCTGGCATTGATCCAGTACCCGCTCTGGTGGGGGCACGGCGGCTGGCTGCGCGTGCATGAGTTGCAAGGCCAGCTCGCGCAGCAACTGCAGAAGAATGCCGACGCCAAGCTGCGCAACGAGCGCATCCAGGGCGAAGTGCAGGATCTGCAGAACGGCACTGCCGCGGTCGAAGAGCGGGCGCGCTACGAAATGGGCATGGTCAAGGACGGCGAAGTGTTCGTGCAGTTCGTGTCGCCGAACCAGCCGCTGCCGTTGGCGAACACGCCGTCGGCGGATACTTCGACGCGCGGGGAAGTGTCGGCCGCGCCGCTGCACGTGGTGCCGAATCCGGAGTCGCGCGCGAAACCGGATCGCAAGCATGGCGGGAAGGCGGCGGCTGCGAAGGAGAAGAAGCCGGCGCACTGAGGTTCGATATCTCGCATCGGCTTCGCCACGAAGGGCGAAAAAAGCGCGGTTCACTTTGAAACGCGCTTTGTGTTTTTGGGCTGCCGTATTCGCTGCTACCAACCCCAATACGGCCCGAACCCGACGCCGACCCCAGTTCCCCAGCCACGTCCCCAGCCGCCGCTCGAGAAGCCCAAGGAAAATCTCACGGGCGGCGAGCGCGAGTAATAGCGGGACCAGGCTTGCGCGGCGGCGTCCGTGGCGATCGCCTGATTCTGTTCGAACATGACCTGTTGCTCGATCGCGTCATAGCGCGCGCGTTCCTCCGGTGTCAGCGTCTGTGTATGGCTGATGGCCTCCGCCTGATCGGGCGGCAGACGGCTCAGAATCGGCGCGGGGCCCGGCGGATCGATCGAGCAGGCGGCCAGCGCCGCGCAGCCCGTGAGGACGGCCAGGATCAACGAAAGCGTATGCTTCATGGTCGAATCTCCATCGGTCCGAGGTCCGAGGCTCGAGCAGGCGTCTTCCAACACGTGGTGACGGATCCTTCCAATGTATCAACGCCGCGCTCAAATGCAACGCGCCGCCCGAGCCGTGACAGGCATGGGGCGGCGCGGTCAGGACTTCCGTCGTAATGCGCGATCAGTTCGCGGGCACGCACTCCGCTTCAGCGGAAGCGCACTTTAGTGCCGCTGCGCGGCCGCCGGCGTCACGCCTTGTGAGAGTCCGCCGGCGACGAAAAGTTGCGCGACGTCGACCGGGTCGAACTCGTAGCGCTGGTTGCAAAACTCGCAGTGAATCTCGACGTGGCCGCGTTCCTCGATCACGCCGTCGACTTCATCGCGGCCGAGCATCTTCAGCATCGCGCCGACTTTTTCGCGCGAGCACGTGCATTCGAAGCGCGCGGTGACAGGCTCGAAATGCTGGACGTTTTCCTGCCAGAACAGACGCCGGAACACCGTCTCCGGTTCTTCCTTCAGCAACTCGTCCTGTGACAGAGTGCCGCCGAGCGTGCAGACGCGCTCCCACGTATCCGCGTCGAGCGCGCCCGGATGCGGGACGATGCCGCCGTCGCCCGGCAGCTTCTGCAGCAGCATGCCGACCGCGCGCTCGGTGTTCGCCGCGAGCCACATGCGCGTGTCGAGCTGCTCGGAGTGATGCATGTAGTGCTCGAGCACTTCGGCGATCGACTTCAGCGGTCCGTTCGCGCCCGACAGCGGCACGATACTCTGATACGGCTGCTGGCCGGGCTGCTTGTCGGTCGGGTCGAGCGTGATCACGCAGCGGCCGTGGCCGCTCGCGTTCACCAGATCGATCAGCGAGGTCGTGTCGTCGATCGTATGGGCGGCTTCGCCGGACAGCTTCGCGGTGGCGCGCATCGTCAGGTTCGAGCTGCACTGCACGACCAGCATCTTGATCGGGCCATCGCCGAAAATCTGCATGACGAGCGTGCCGTCGAACTTCAGGTTCGCCGACAGCAGCGCGCACGCGGCCATCATTTCGCCGAGAATCGTTCGCACGGGCGCCGGATAATCGCGGCGCGTCAGCACGTCCTGCCAGGTATTGCGCAGGGAAACGATCTCGCCGCGCACCGGCGCCGCGCTGAACATGAATTTTTGCAACTGGTCGCTCACAACTTTTCCTCGCTGGAATGACGCGGCGTGATGCCGCGCCTTTGCGCGCCGCGCGCCGGCCGTCTAGCCGATGCGTACGAGCTGCGCCTTGAAATACTCGCGACGCCCGGCATAACTTGCCGCGGCGCGCTGCAGGTTGGCGATATCCGCTTCCGTCAGTTCGCGCACCGCCTTCGCGGGCGCGCCGAGGATCAGCGTATTGTCGGGAAACACCTTGCCCTCGGTGACGATGGCGCCCGCTCCGACCAGACAGTTGCGGCCGATCACCGCGCCATTCAAGACCACCGCCTGAATTCCGATCAACGAGCCTTCCTTGATCGTGCAGCCATGCAGCATCGCCTGATGGCCGATCGTCACGTTCGACTCGACCGTCAGCGGATAGCCCGGGTCGGTGTGCAGCACCGCGTTTTCCTGCACGTTGCTGCCGGCGCCGATCTTGATCGGCTCGTTGTCGCCGCGCAGCGTCGCGCCGAACCACACGCTCGCATTCTCCTCGAGCGTCACGTTGCCGATGATGTTCGCGGAATCCGCGACGAACACGCTTTCATGAATGATCGGGGCGGCTTCGCCCAGCTTGTAAATCGTCACAATGTCTCCTTATCGGTCGGTGCCAGGCCTTGGGGCTGCTCCGATCCCGTGCACGATGGGTGTCTGATCGATTGCCTCGCATGGGCTGGGCGGCGTGCGCCCCGGCGCGGTGCGAGTTTGGCGGTTCTGCGTGGCCAACTGACGGGCGTGCCCGGAAGCGCGCCGGATGGTCGAATCGGGTATTGTAAACGGTTGTGTGCTTGAACCGCTCGGCCGCTCGCGTGCGGGCCGGGCGCCGTCGGCTTCACCGCTTCCATCGCCTATCCGTTCGTCATGACGTCCGCCCCTTCGCCCGTTTCCGTCGCTTCCCCCGCATCGAACTCTCGCGACGAGCCGCTGTGCGCGCGCCGCGCTGCGCTCGCCGCGTTGCGCGAGCGGGAACCGGCCGCGAAGGCCGCGGCGGCCCGCGAACTGTACGCTGCGGTACTCGATGGCCGCGCGCTCTGTGACGCCGGCCTCGACCTCGCCGAGCCCGCTGGCCTGCCCGGCCGCCCCGAACGGCCGGAACTGGTCGAACCGCGCCAGCTCGGCCGACGCAGCATGCAGTCGCCGCAGGGGCGCGCGGTGCTGCTCCACGCGCTTGCGCACATCGAGTTCAACGCGATCAATCTGGCGCTCGACGCCGTCTGGCGCTTCTCCGGCATGCCCGCCGAGTTCTATGCCGACTGGCTCAAGGTCGCCGCCGAAGAGGCATATCACTACTCGCTGCTCGCCGCGCGTCTCGCCGACTACGGCCACGCATACGGCGATTTCCCGGCGCACGGCGGCCTGTGGGACATGTGCGAGCGCACTCGCGGCGACGTGCTCGCGCGCATGGCGCTCGTGCCGCGGACGCTCGAAGCACGCGGCCTCGACGCGTCGCCGCCGATCCGCGCGCGGCTGCAGCAGGCCGGCGATCACGCGTCGGCGGCGATTCTCGACGTGATCCTGCGCGATGAAATCGGCCACGTGCTGATCGGCAACCGCTGGTTTCGTCACCTGTGCGACGCGCACGACCTCGATCCGCACCACACGTATCTGCGTCTGGCCGACCAGTATCACGCGCCTAGACTGCGTGGCCCGTTCAATTTCGAAGCGCGCCGCGACGCCGGTTTCGACGACGCCGAACTCGCCGCGCTCGCACGCGAGGATACGCTGCAAGTCGCACGGGCTGCGGACGACCGGGCGTCGCCCTGATAATCCATCACCACCTCTCGCGGCGTCCACCCTATAATCGAACGACCATTCTTTTTTGCGAGTGCGCCGTTGATGAATACCTCCCACTCTGAATTCGTTAGCGCACATGGCGTCCGGCTGCACGTGCGGCGCTGGGGCCGTCCCGACGCGCCGATACTGTTCATGCTGCACGGCTGGATGGATGTCGGCGCGTCGTTCCAGTTCGTCGTCGATGCGCTCGGCGGCGACTGGCAGGTGCTCGCGCCGGACCTGCGCGGCTTCGGTCTGTCCGACTGGCCGGTTGCCGGGCACGGCGGCGGCACCTACTGGGTGCAAGACTATCTCGGCGATCTCGACGCGTTGATCGACCACTACGCGCCGGACGGCGAGGTGAACCTGGTCGGTCACAGCCTGGGTGCGAACGTCGTGTGCCTGTACGCCGGCGTGCGGCCGCAGCGGGTGCGGCGGGTGGTCGATCTGGAGGGCTTCGGGCTCGCGCCTTCATATCCGGCGCAGGCGCCGAAACGTCTGCTGAACTGGCTCGACGAATTGCGCGATCCACCGCAGTTGAAGCGCTACGCGTCGCTCGACGAGGTCGCCGCGCGCCTGATCAAAACCAATCCGCGCCTCGATCCGCGGCGCGCGCAGTTCCTCGCGCAGCACTGGTCGAAGCCGGATGGCGAAGGGCGTTTCATGCTGCTCGCCGACCCGGCGCACAAGGTCCGCGGCCCCACCTTGTATCACCTCGACGAGGTGATGGCGGTGTGGCGCAAGGTCAGCGCGAAGGTGCTGCACGTCGAGGCCGCCGGCTCGCCGACGCTCGCGCGAATCGCCGGCGACGTGCCGCTCGACGAATTCAAGGCGCGTTTCCACGCGTTTGCCGATTGGCGCGAGAAGATCATCGACGGCGCGGGGCACATGGTGCATCACGACCAGCCGGAGCAGGTCGCCGCGTTGATCGAGGGTTTCTGCGCCTGACGCCGTGCCTGAAGCTACGGTCGAAAGGGCGCTCGCGGGTCGCCCGGACGTTGGTCTCGGCACTGCCCCGTCCTGACCTTCCGGCACCCGGGCAAGTGCAACCGGCGTCGCCAGATACCCCTGCGGACCCTTACTGCATTACAGTAAAATGACCGCAGAACCCTTCCAGGACCACGATGAACGCCGATCTTCACTGCCACTCCACCGTTTCCGACGGCCAGTTCGCGCCGACCGACGTCGCGCGCCGCGCGCACGCGAACGGCGTGACGCTGTGGGCGCTCACCGATCACGACGAAGTGGGCGGCCAGCAAGAGGCGCGCACCGCGGCCGAGGCGCTCGGCATGAACTACCTGAGCGGCGTCGAGATTTCGGTTACGTGGGCGGGGCGCACGGTGCACATCGTCGGACTCGGCATCGATCCGTCCAACCAGGTCCTGATCGACGGTCTTGCCCGCACCCGGGACGGCCGCGCCGCGCGCGCCGAGGCAATCGGCGAGCAACTGGCCACGCTCGGCATTCCACACGCGTACGAGGGCGCGCTGCACTACGTATCGAATCCCGACATGATGTCGCGCACGCATTTCGCGCGCTTCATGGTCGAGCACGGCCACTGCGCAAACACCCAGGAAGTGTTCGACCGTTATCTCGGCGACGGCAAGCCGGGTTATGTCGCGCACCGCTGGGCCAAGCTCGCCGACGCGCTCAGCTGGATCCAGGCCGCCGGCGGCGTCGCGATCGTCGCGCATCCGGGGCGTTACGCCTATTCTCAACTCGAATTCGACGCATTCTTTGGCGAATTCATCGACCTCGGCGGCAAGGCGATCGAGGTCGTGACCGGCAGCCACACGCCCGACCAATACCGCGAATATGCGGATGTCGCGCGTCGCTATGGCTTCGAGGCCTCGCGCGGTTCCGACTTCCATGCGCCAGGCGAAGGCCGCATCGAACTGGGCACACTGCCGCCGCTACCCGCCGATCTGAAGCCCGTCTGGGAACGCTGGCTGTGACCGCGCGCCGTGCCGGAACGGCACGTCTCGCACGCGGGCAGGCTGGCTGCGGCACGCGCGCTGCTCGCCGCAGCCCATCCGCCGCAGTTCGTCTGCCGCCATCGTGAGTCCCCATGTCCCAATACTTTCGGCTCCATCCCGACAATCCGCAGCCGCGCCTCGTCAAGCAGGCCGCGCAGATCATCAACGACGGCGGCGTGGTCGCCTTGCCGACCGATTCGACCTACGCGCTCGCCTGCCGTCTCGACGACAAGGATGCGGTCGAACGCCTGCGGCGTATTCGCGGACTCGACGAAAAGCAGCTGCTGTCGCTGCTCGTGCGCGATCTGTCGGAGCTCGCCAATTTTGCGATGGTGGACAACTGGCAATATCGGCTGCTGAAATCGGTGACACCGGGTCCGTACGTGTTCGTGCTGCAGGCCACCAAGGAAGTGCCGCGACGCGTATCGCATCCGTCGCGCAAGACGATCGGTCTGCGCGTGCCGGATCACGCTATCACGCTCGCGATTCTCGAGGAGCTCGGCCAGCCGCTGCTCGGCACGACGCTGATCATGCCCGGCGAAACCGAGCCGCTCAACGACCCCGAGGAAATCCGCGCGCGGCTCGAAAAGCAGCTCGATCTGGTGATCGACGGCGGCGCGTGCGTGTGCGAGCCGTCCACCGTGATCGATCTGACTGGCTCGGAGCCGGTGCTGGTGCGGGCAGGGCGCGGCCCGCTCGAGCCGTTCGGCCTCGAGGAAACGGCGTGAGCGGCCCGAGCGAAAGCGGACAGACACGCGCGAGCGCATTGTTACAATAGCGAGTTATGGATTCTTCCCTGATACAGACAATTGCGGTGTACGCGCTGCCGGTGATCTTCGCGATCACGCTGCACGAGGCCGCGCACGGCTACGTCGCGCGCTGGCTCGGCGACAACACCGCGTACGTGCTCGGCCGCGTGTCGCTTAACCCGATGCGGCATATCGATCCGCTCGGCACGATCGCGATTCCGTTGCTGCTGTACTTCGCGACGAGCGGCGCGTTCATGTTCGGCTATGCGAAGCCGGTGCCCGTCGCGTTCGGCAATCTGCGCAATCCGCGCTGGGGCAGCCTTTGGGTCGCGGCGGCCGGGCCGGTATGCAATTTTGTCCAGGCGCTGCTGTGGGGCGTGCTTGGCATCGTGCTGGCGGTGCTCAATGTCAACGAACCGTTTTTTACGCGTATGGCGGGCGCGGGCGTCGGCGTCAATCTCGTGCTCGGCGTGCTGAACCTGTTTCCGCTGCCGCCGCTAGATGGCGGACGCGTGGTGATGGCCCTGTTGCCGCCGAAGCAATCGATCGCGTTGTCGCGGCTCGAACCGTACGGCTTTTTCATCGTGATGGCGCTCGTGATGACGGGTACGCTCACGCGTTTCTGGTTGAGGCCCCTCGTTACGCTCGGCTATAGCGCGATCACCGCAATTCTGACTCCTCTTGTCTCGCTTTTCTAAATAACCATGTTCCCAGACCGTATCTTCTCCGGCATGCGGCCCACCGGGTCGCTGCACCTCGGCCACTATCACGGCGTGCTGAAAAACTGGGTGCGGCTGCAGTCCGAGTACCCGTGCTTTTTCTGCGTGGTCGACTGGCACGCGCTGACGACTCACTACGAAACGCCCGAAGTGATCGAAAAGAACGTGTGGGACGTGCTGATCGACTGGCTCGCTTCCGGCATCGATCCGGCGCAGGCGACGCTGTTCATCCAGAGCAGGGTGCCCGAGCATGCCGAACTGGCGCTGCTGCTCGGCATGAGCACGCCGCTCGGCTGGCTCGAACGCGTGCCGACCTACAAGGAGCAGATGGAAAAGCTGAAGGACAAGGATTTGTCCACCTACGGCTTCCTCGGCTACCCGGTGTTGATGGCGGCGGACATTCTGCTGTATCGCGGCTCGCTCGTGCCGGTCGGTGAAGACCAGGTGCCACACGTGGAGATGACGCGCGAAATCGCTCGTCGTTTCAACTACCTGTACGGGCGCGAGCCGGGCTTCGAGGAAAAAGCGAACGAAGCCGCGAAGAAGCTCGGCGGCAAGCGCTCGAAGCTGTATCACGAACTGCGCAATGCGTATCAGCAGGAAGGCAACGACGAAGCGCTCGAACGCGCGCGGGCGATGCTGCAGGAATCGCAAAGCCTGTCGATGAGCGATCGCGAGCGCCTGTTCGGCTATCTCGAAGGTTCGCGCAAGATCATCCTCGTCGAGCCGCAGGCGATGCTGACCGAGGCGTCGCGCATGCCGGGTCTCGACGGCCAGAAGATGTCGAAGTCGTACGGCAACACGATCGGCTTGCGCGAAGACGCGGAAACGATCACGAAGAAGGTCCGCACGATGCCGACTGACCCCGCTCGCGTGCGCCGCACCGATCCGGGCGATCCGGACAAGTGTCCGGTGTGGCAGCTGCATCAGGTCTACACCGACGAAGCGACCCACGAGTGGGTGCAGAAGGGCTGCCGCTCGGCGGGCATCGGTTGCCTCGATTGCAAGCAGCCGGTCGTCGAAGGGATTCTGCGCGAGCAGCAGCCGATGCTGGAGCGTGCGCAGAAGTACATGGACGACCCCTCGCTGTTGCGCGCGATCGTCGCCGATGGCTGCGACAAGGCACGCCGCTTCGCGACCGAAACGATGCGCGACGTCCGCGAGGCGATGGGGCTTTCGTACAACTGATGCGCACTCGAGGCGCCGCCCCGCAGCGATGAGCACGCCGGCTATCCCTGGCTTGCATGGCCTCGGTGAGCCGTCGCGCTGGGTGCGTCACTGGGCGCACCTGATCGCGCCGGGCGGGGCGGTGCTCGACGTGGCATCGGGGGCCGGGCGGCACGCGCGCTTTTTTGCGTCGCTCGGCCATCCGGTCACCGCGATCGATCGCGATGCCGCTGCCCTCGACCGGCTGCGCGACGCACCGCTCGTCAGCCCTGTCGTGGCCGATCTCGAAAGCGCGCCGTGGCCATTGCCGGACGATGCGGTGTTCGCCGCCGTCGTGGTCACCAATTACCTGCACCGACCGCTTTTTCCGCAGTTGCTGCGCGCGCTCGCGCCCGGCGGCGTAATGGTTTACGAGACCTTTGCGCAAGGAAACGAAAGCGTCGGCAAACCCTCCAATCCGGCGTTTTTGCTCGCGCCTGGCGAGTTGCTCGAGATCGTGCGGGGCCAATTGCGGGTGATCGCATTTCAGGACGGATTTCTCGCCGAGCCGCGTCCGGCGTACGTTCAGCGCATCTGCGCGGTTCGGGAAGCGGCACCTGCGGATGATCCCGCACGAGCAACAGTTCCACCTTGTTACGAGTTGGCTGGCTAATCCGCTACAATCGCGGTTTACCTGATCATATTCATGGCGTTTCATGACTAACGGCAACCACAGCGGTCACCAGGACGGCGTTCAGATCCGCGGCAGCATTCCTGCCATCATCACTCCGATGCTCGAAGACGGCAGCCTTGATCTGCCGGCGTTTCGCAAACTGATCGACTGGCACGTCGAGGAAGGCACGAATGCGCTCGTCGTGGTCGGCACGAGCGGCGAGTCGGCCACGCTGTCGGTCGAAGAGCACGTGCTGATGGTCAAGACCGCGGTCGACCACACCGCTGGACGCATTCCTGTCATCGCGGGCGCGGGCGCCAACTCCACCGCCGAGGCGATCGAACTCACGCAGCACGCGAAAGACGTCGGCGCGAATGCCACGCTGCAGGTCGTGCCGTACTACAACAAGCCGACCCAGGAAGGCATCTACCGCCATTTCGCGAAGATCGCCGAAAGCGTCGATCTGCCGGTGATCCTGTACAACGTGCCGGGCCGCACCGTCGCCGACATGAGCAACGAGACCATCCTGCGCTGCGCGCAGGTGCCGGGGATCGTCGGCGTGAAGGAGGCCACGGGCAACATCGACCGCGCTGCGCATCTGATCAAGTCGGCGCCGGCAAACTTCAGCATCTATAGCGGCGACGATCCCACTGCGATCGCGCTGATGCTGCTCGGCGGTCACGGCAATATTTCGGTCACCGCGAACGTCGCGCCGCGCGCAATGAGCGAGCTGTGCAAGGCCGCGCTCGCCGCGGACGCGAAGACCGCGCGCGAGATTCATCTGAAACTCCTGTCGCTGCACAAGTACCTGTTTGCCGAAGCGAATCCGATTCCGGCGAAGTGGGCGCTGCAGCAACTGGGGCGTGTGCAGGGCGGCATCCGCCTGCCGCTCACGCCGCTCGACGCGCAATACCACGAAGTGGTGCGCGGCGCGCTGCGCGAAGCGGGCCTGCTCGGCTGAACGGCCCGCCCGTCCAGCCGCCCACGCCAGACCGCCACCGGCATTTCATTAACCGACGTCGCTTCAGCCCACGTTCCCGGCAGACCGAACGAGGCATCGCGTTCCAGCATCACGAAGGACCTCATGAAACGTTCCGCACTTTCCCTCCACGCAACCCGCATGGCGGCGCTGGCGCTTGCCCTGTCGACGCTCGCCGGCTGTGACACGCTGAACGACTGGTTCGCTTCCGACCGCGTCAACTACAAGGCGACCTCGAGCGCACCGCCGCTTGCCGTGCCGAGCGACCTGAGCACGTCGCCGAACGACCAGCGCTATGTGGCGCCGCCCGCCAATCTGGCGCTCGGTGGCACGCCGACGCGCGCTGTCACGGCCGCCGGCAACGCGACCGAAGGTCAGCCGACCGCACAGGATCCGCTCGGCATGCATATCGAGCGCGACGGCGACCGTCGCTGGCTGGTGGTAGACGGCCGTTCCCCGGAACAGCTGTGGCCGCAACTGCAGGAGTTCTGGCAGGAGAACGGCTTCGTGCTGAAGACCGACGCGCCGGCCACCGGCATCATGACGACCGACTGGGCGGAGAACCGCGCGAACATTCCGGACGACTGGTTCCGCCGCACGATCGGCAAGGTGATCGACTTCGCCTATTCGTCGGGCACCCGCGACAGTTTCCGTACGCTCGTATCGCGCGGTTCGGACAGCGCGACCGATATCTCGATCACGCATAGCGCGATGGAAGAGGTGATGACCGGGCAGGACAAGACGTCTTCGCGCTGGGAAGAGCGTCCGCGTGACCCGGCGCTTGAGGCGCTGTTCCTCGCCAAGCTGATGCAGAAGTTCGGCCTGACCGAAGCGCAGTCGAAGCAGCTGCTGACCGACGCGCGCCCGGCCAGCGCGCCGACTACCATCGAGCAGAACGCGGGCGCGTCGACGCTCGATCTGCAGGAGTCGTTCGACCGCGCCTGGCTGCGTGTGGGCCTCGCGCTCGATCGCACCAACTTTACGGTCGACAACCGCGATCGCGAGAAGGGCATCTACTACGTACGCTACGCGGATTCGATGCAGGAGCTGAAGAAGGAAGGTTTGTTCGGCAAACTGTTCTACAGCGGCAATTCGACGCGCAAGCCGGGCCAGGAATTCCTCGTCAACGTGCGTGCGAAGGGCGACGCGGTGACGCAGGTTGCGGTCGTCGACGCGAACGGGCAGATCGATACGTCGTCGGACGCGCAGCGCATCGTGTCGCTGCTGCACGCGCAACTGAATTAGGCGGGTCGTGCGCTTCGCAAGTCTCGGCAGCGGCAGTGAAGGCAACGCGCTGCTGGTGGAAGCGCACAGCGGCGCGAGCACCACGCGCGTGCTGCTCGACTGCGGGTTTTCCGGGCGCGAAGTCGAGCGGCGTCTCGCGCGGCTCGGCGCGAGCGCCGAGCATCTCGATGCGATCCTGATTACGCATGAACATAGCGATCACATCGGCAGCGCATTGACGCTGGCGCGCAAGTGGTCGATTCCGCTGTACATGAGCTGGGGCACCGCGCGCGCGGTGGGCGCCGACGAAACCGATGTCGACCTGCAGGTGCTGTGGGGCGACGAGGCGGTAGCAATCGGCGAGCTCAGCGTTCTCCCTTATACCGTTCCGCACGACGCTCGCGAACCGTTGCAATACGTGTTCTCGAACGGCGCGCGCCGGCTCGGCGTGCTCACCGACGTTGGCACGTCCACCCCGCATATCAGCGCGGTGCTGAGTGGTTGTGACGCACTCGTGCTCGAATGCAATCACGACGTGCAGATGCTCGCGGGCAGTCGTTATCCGCCGTCGCTGAAGGCGCGTATCGGCGGCAATCACGGGCATCTGAACAACGACGCGGCGGCTGAAATCCTGGCGTCGCTCGACCGCTCGCGTTTGCGGCATCTGGTCGCCGCGCATCTGAGCCAGCAGAACAATCTGCCGGAACTCGCGCAGGCGGCGCTGGCGGGCGTGGTTGGCGCGGCTCCCACCGAGGTGGTGGTTGCGTCGCAGAGCGAAGGTTTCGGGTGGTTGACTCTGTGACTGCGGTGCGGGGCTGGCTTCCGGTTGCGCCGCGCAGCATATGTCAGCTGATCAGGTAATGAAAAAAGCCCATAACGAACAATCGTTATGGGCTTTTGCTTTGAGCGTCGAGGCGGCGCAGGGCACGCCTCGCGACCGGCCAAGCCTAATTGCGGTTGCCCCCGAAAATGCCGAGCAGCGCAAGCAGGTTCACGAACACGTTATACAGATCCAGGTAGATCGCTAGCGTCGCGGTGATGTAGTTCGTCTCACCGCCGTTCACGACGCGCTGCACGTCGAACATGATGTAGGCGGAAAAGATCACGATTGCCATGACCGAAACCGTCAGCATCAGTGCCGGCAGTTGCAGGAACACGTTCGCGACCGAAGCCAGCAGGATCACGATCACGCCCATGAAGAGCCATTTGCCGAGGCCCGAGAAGTCGCGTTTGCTGACCGTGGCGATGGTCGCCATGGCCGCGAAGATCACACCAGTGCCACCAAACGCGAGCATGATCAGCGACGGGCCGTTCGAGAAGCCGAGCACGAACGCGAGAATGCGCGACAGCATCAGCCCCATGAAGAACGTGAAGCCGAGCAGTACGAATACGCCGACGGCGCTGTCCTTGGTGCGCTGAATCGCGAACATGAAGCCGAACGCGATCGCGAAGAACGCCAGCATGCTCATGGCGGGACTGGTGGCGGCAAACAGCGAGAAGCCGGTGGCAAGACCGACCCAGGCGCCGAGCACCGTTGGGATCATCGACAACGCGAGCAGCCAGTAGGTATTCCGTAGCACGCGGTTGCGTGTTTCGACCGTACTGACCGCGCCGTTGCGGTCAAACATATATGGATGTTCGTTCATGGTCTCTCCTTACCTCGGAAGCGTGTTTCGTGATGGTGATACGGAAATTTGCGAAGCGCCGGCGGGCGCACCGTTCATCCGTAAGATTAGCGCGGCGGCACGGAGTTTCAATACCCTCCAGTCGCCCCTATGGCCTACGCTACCAGTATTTTGCACCCGTTGCTTCGATCCTTTCAAGTCTGTAAGGGTTCAATCGCAATGATACACGAGAACATGCTACAATAGCGGATTCATTTAAATCTGTAACCTCTTAATTTTTTGGAGTTTTTATGGCGATCGAGCGCACCCTGTCGATTATCAAGCCGGACGCAGTGGCCAAAAACGTGATCGGCCAGATCTATACCCGTTTCGAAAACGCTGGCCTGAAGATCGTGGCATCGCGCATGGTTCATCTGTCGCGTGCTGACGCCGAGAAGTTCTACGCTGTGCACGCAGCACGTCCGTTCTTCAAGGACCTCGTCGAATTCATGATCTCGGGTCCGGTGGTTGTGCAGGCGCTGGAAGGCGAAAACGCGATCCTGAAGCACCGTGACCTGATGGGTGCGACGGACCCGAAGAAGGCAGAAAAGGGCACGATCCGTGCCGACTTCGCCGACAGCATCGACGCCAACGCGGTGCACGGTTCGGACGGGCCGGAAACGGCTGCGGTCGAAATCGCTTTCTTCTTCCCCCAAGTCAACGTCTACTCGCGTTGAGCGCCTCGCGCTGAGGTCGGGTAGTGACCTCAGTCGCGTATCGCAAGCCGTCTTTCGCGTGGCGCGTTTCGTGCGGTCGAATTGTTTTATCGCATGGATCGCGCGCGGTGCACGGCAAAAGTAGTAAGGTAAAAGCAGCAGGAATGGGCGCGAACGGCACGGCGTTCATGCAGCTTGTTGCATGAACGTAGTCTCGCACTGAAATGGCAGGATTCGATATGACGAGCAGTCCCTCCGTCAACCTTCTCGACCTCGACGCCCAAGGGCTCGTCGCCTATTGCGACAGCCTGGGCGAGAAACCGTTTCGCGCCAAGCAATTGCAGCGCTGGATTCACCAATACAACGCTGCCGACTTCGACGGCATGACCGATCTCGCGAAGTCATTGCGCGAAAAGCTCAAAGGGCGCGCCACGATCACAATGCCTGGCGTCGTCAGCGATCATATTTCGTCGGACGGCACACGCAAGTGGCTGATCGATGTCGGTAATGGCAACGCCGTTGAAACCGTGTACATACCCGAAGAAACGCGCGGAACGCTATGTGTGTCGTCGCAGGCGGGGTGTGCGGTCAACTGCCGATTCTGCTCGACCGGCAAGCAGGGGTTCTCCCGCAATCTCACCACCGGCGAAATCATCGGCCAGTTGCGCATGGCCGAGTTTGCGCTGCGCGCGTCGCGTGGCGATGCCGGCGGCCGCGCGATGGGCGGCGACGGCAAGGGCGAGCGCGTCGTCACGAACGTCGTGATGATGGGGATGGGCGAGCCGCTGCTCAATTACGACGCGGTCGTGCCAGCCATGCGTCTGATGCTCGACGACAATGCGTACGGCCTGTCGCGCCGGCGCGTCACGTTGTCCACGTCGGGCGTCGTGCCGATGATGGACCGGCTTGGCGCGGACTTGCCCGTGGCGCTCGCGGTGTCGCTGCATGCGTCGAACGACGCGCTGCGCGACGTGCTGGTGCCGCTCAACAAAAAGTATCCGCTGCGCGAACTGATGGCGGCGTGCGAGCGCTACCTGAAAGTGGCGCCGCGCGATTTCATTACGTTCGAATATTGCATGCTCGATGGCGTGAACGACAGTGAGGCGCACGCACGCGAGCTGCTCGCCGTCACGCGCAGCGTGCCGTGCAAGTTCAATCTGATTCCGTTTAATCCGTTTCCCGAATCGGGCCTTATCCGCTCGAAACCGGAACAGATCAAGCGGTTTGCGCAGGTGTTGATCGACGCAGGCGTCGTCACCACCGTGCGCAAAACCCGCGGCGACGATATCGATGCTGCCTGCGGTCAGCTGGCCGGCGCGGTGAAAGACCGCACGCGTCTTGCTGAGCGCACCGGGAAGGCGGCGAAGGTGATCGAGGTTCGCGCCGTGTAATCGCGTGGGGCAGCAGGGCGTCGGCGTTCGGCGGAAAGCACTGCGAACGCAAAAATGCTCTGATGCCACCGGCGGTTGAAAAGAAAGTTTGCAGAATCGATCGGGAGCGGCACACAAAGCCGCACATTTTGTTATAAACGGTCTGCGATTTGGACGTGAGGCTCGAGCCCGTCCAGTCGCACGATTAAAAGAATCGACGCGAAAGGATTTGGGATGAGTGAGCCGCAGCACCCGCAGCCGCACGAGACAGACACGAACGATGGCCATCCGTCACCCGTCGCAAGGGCAGTGGTCCAGCCGGTCGTGCAGCCGGCCCTCGATTCGTTGGCAGCGGTTGGCGCGCGCTTGACCCAGTTGCGCGAGTCGAAAGGCTGGGCGATCGAGGACGTGTCGGCGCGGCTGAAGGTGTCGGTCGTCAAGCTGAGCGCGCTCGAAGCGGGCGACATCAGCCATCTGCCGGACACGACGTTCGCACTCGGCGTCGTGCGCAGCTACGCGAAAATGCTCGGCGCCGATCCGGCGCCTTTTACGGCGGCGCTGCGTCGCGAGAGAGGAGTGCCGGCGCCGAATCTGTCGATGCCCGCGTCATCCGGCAAGGATCTGCCCCGCGGCAAGGTTTCGCTGTCGCTCGGCGATAGCGGACACAAGAGCCGTTCGTGGCTCTGGGGCATTGCGGCGATCGTCGTCGCGGTCATCGCGCTCGGCATGTGGCGCACCAACGGCGGCGATTCATCCGCGTGGCTCGCGCGGCTGAAGGCCAGCGCAAATAGTTCGACGAGCAGCGACACGGCGGCGTCGGGCCCGGTCGCGCAAGGCCCGGCGACGGCGGAAGGCGCATCGGCGCCGGACGCGGCGGCCACGGCGGACAACGCGGGGAGCGCGGATAATGCGGCGTCTGCGTCGGCAACGCCGATGCCCGCACCGCTTGCCACCGGCACCGCGCCGGGCTCGGCCCCGGCTGCGAATACAGCGGCAACGCCGGCGCCGGCGGCAGCGGCAGCGAAGGCCGGCTCGCAGGCGCAGGCACAGGCCGCCATGGAGAGCCCAAGTGCACCGGTGGTCGTGGCGAACGCGTCGGCACCGGCGGTTGCGCCAGCGCCCGGCGAGTCGGTCGTCGCGCTGCGGGTGACGCAGGACAGCTGGTTCAGCGTGCGTGACAAAAACGGCAAGGAATTGTTCTCCGGCCTCGTGCATGCTGGCGATCCGAAGGAAGTGACGGGCGCCGGCCCGTTCAAGGTGACGGTCGGCAACAAGGCGGGTCTCGAGTCGGTGACGCTCGACGGCCAGCCGGTCGATCCGTCGAAATATGCGGCAGCCAAGGGCAATGTGGCGCGGTTTGCGCTGCCTTGACAGATACGGTACGCGCCGCGGCCAACCGGTCCGCGGCGCTTTTTCAATTGAGGCGCTGCGTTTTTGCATAGCGCGTGCGGCGTAAATGGGTTTTTCGATGCAAACCGAAGCTCAATCCCAATCCTGTAGCAAGATCGTTTCAGACGAGCCGGTGTTCGGCGGCCCCGCGATGCGGCGCAAATCGCATGCGGTCAACGTCCGCTGGGGCGGCCAGCTCGTGACCATCGGCGGCGATGCGCCGGTGCGCGTGCAGTCGATGACCAACACCGACACCGCCGACGCCATCGGCACCGCTATCCAGATCAAGGAGCTGGCGCAAGCCGGTTCGGAACTGGTGCGTATCACCGTGAATACGCCGGAAGCGGCGGCGGCCGTGCCGGCTATCCGCGAGCAACTCGACCGCATGGGCGTGATGGTGCCGCTCGTCGGCGACTTCCATTACAACGGCCATCTGCTGCTGCGCGACTATCCGGGCTGTGCGGAATCGCTGTCGAAATACCGGATCAATCCGGGCAACGTCGGGCACGGCGCGAAGCGCGACACGCAATTCGCGCAGATGATCGAGGCGGCGGTCAAATACGACAAACCGGTGCGCATCGGCGTGAACTGGGGCAGCCTCGACCAGGACCTGCTCGCCAAGATGATGGACGAAAACGGCTCGCGCGCTACTCCGTGGGAAGCGCAAAGCGTGATGTACGAAGCGCTGATCCAGTCCGCGATCGGCTCGGCGGAACGCGCGGTCGAACTCGGCCTCGGGCGCGACCAGATCATCCTGTCGTGCAAGGTCAGCGGCGTGCAGGATCTGATCGCGGTGTACCGCGAACTCGCGCGCCGTTGCGATTTCGCGCTGCATCTGGGCCTGACCGAAGCAGGCATGGGCTCGAAGGGCATCGTCGCGTCGACCGCAGCGCTGTCGGTTTTGCTGCAGCAGGGCATCGGCGACACGATCCGTATCTCGCTGACTCCGGAACCGGGCGCCTCGCGCACCGGCGAAGTGATCGTCGGTCAGGAAATCCTGCAGACAATGGGCCTGCGCTCGTTCACGCCGATGGTGATCGCTTGCCCAGGCTGCGGCCGCACCACGAGCACGCTGTTCCAGGAACTGGCGTCGCAGATCCAGACCTATCTGCGTCAGCAGATGCCGGTGTGGCGTGACCAGTATCCCGGCGTCGAGCAGATGCACGTCGCGGTGATGGGCTGCATCGTCAATGGTCCGGGCGAGTCGAAGCAGGCGAATATCGGCATCAGCCTGCCGGGCTCGGGCGAGAACCCGGCCGCGCCGGTGTTCATCGACGGCGAGAAAGTGAAGACGCTGCGCGGCGAAAACATCGCGCAAGAATTCCAGCAAATCGTGAGCGACTACGTCGAGCGCCGCTATGGCCGCGCCGAAGCGCTCAACTAAATACCGGCAATCGAAACACAGATGACTGAACAGAAGAAAAAGCTCGAGAAGCTTTCCGGCGTGAAGGGCATGAACGACATCCTTCCGCAGGAAGCCGGGCTCTGGGAATTTTTCGAAACCACCGTCAAGTCGATGCTGCGTTCGTATGGATATCAGAATATCCGCACGCCGATCGTCGAGCATACGCAGCTGTTCACGCGCGGTATCGGCGAAGTGACCGACATCGTCGAAAAAGAGATGTACAGCTTCACCGACGCATTGAACGGCGAAAACCTGACGATGCGCCCGGAAAACACGGCGGCGGTGGTGCGCGCGTCGATCGAGCACAACATGCTGTACGACGGCCCGAAGCGCCTGTGGTACATCGGGCCGATGTTCCGTCACGAGCGTCCGCAGCGCGGCCGTTATCGCCAGTTCCACCAGGTCGGTGTCGAGGCGCTCGGCTTCGCGGGTCCGGATGCGGACGCGGAAATCATCATGATGTGCCAGCGTCTGTGGGACGACCTCGGCTTGACCGGCATCAAGCTCGAAATCAACTCGCTGGGCCTCGCTGAAGAGCGAGCCGCGCATCGTGTCGAACTGATCGCATACCTCGAGAAGCACATGGACGTGCTCGACGAAGACGCGAAGCGCCGTCTCTATACGAACCCGCTGCGCGTGCTCGATACGAAGAATCCCGCGCTGCAGGAAGTCGCGCAAAACGCGCCCAAGCTGATCGACTTTCTCGGCGAAGAATCGCGCGCGCACTTCGAAGGTCTGCAGCGTCTTCTGAAGGCGAACAATCTTCCGTTTACGATCAATCCGCGTCTCGTGCGCGGTCTCGATTACTACAATCTGACCGTGTTCGAGTGGGTGACCGACAAGCTCGGCGCGCAAGGCACGGTCGCGGCGGGCGGCCGCTACGATCCCCTGATCGAGCAGCTCGGTGGCAAGCCGACCGCTGCGTGCGGCTGGGCGATGGGCATCGAGCGGATTCTCGAGTTGCTGAAGGAAGAGCAGCTCGTGCCGGAAGACGAAGGTTGCGACGTGTACGTGGTCCATCAGGGCGACGCCGCGCGCGAGCAGGCTTTCATCATCGCCGAGCGTCTGCGCGATACCGGTCTCGACGTGGTCCTGCATTGCAGCGCGGACGGTCAGTCTGCAAGCTTCAAGTCGCAGATGAAGCGCGCCGATGCGAGCGGCGCCGCGTTTGCGGTCGTGCTCGGCGAGGACGAGATCGCCAATGGCACGGTCGGCGTGAAACCGCTGCGCGACACCCAGGCCCATGGCGGTAAGAACGAGCAACAGAACGTGCCCGCCGAAGACTTGACCGAATATCTAATCAATGCGATGGTTGCATCCGCCGAAGACGGCGACGACTGATCGCAATGTCGTCGAGCCGGCTGGCTCGACACGCACACGTAGCAAGAATGAGGAAATCGCCGGGCAATGAGTTACCACGACGAACAAGAATCGATTGAAAGTCTGAAGGCATGGTGGCAGCAGTGGGGCAATGCGACCACGTGGATCGTGCTGGTGGTGTTGTTGGCAGGCGCGAGCTGGAATGGCTGGAATTTCTGGCAGCGTCGCCAGGCCGCGGAAGCCGCGGTGCTGTATGACCAGGTTCAACAAGCCACGGCAGCGGGCGACAAGGCGCAGATCGCGCGCGTCGCCGCCGACATGGAAGACAAGTTCGGCCGCACCGCCTACGCTCAGATGACCGCGCTCGGCGCCGCCAAGGCGCTCTACACCGCTGGCGACGAAGCCGGCGCGAAGGCGCAGCTGCAATGGGCGATCGATCACGCGAAAGATGACGAGTTCAAGCAGATCGCGAAGCTGCGCATGGCATCGCTGCTGCTCGACGACAAGGCGTACGACCAGGGGCTCGCGCTTCTGGCGGAGCCGCAATCCGATGCCTTCAAGGGCGTCGTGGCGGACCGCCGCGGCGACCTGCTCGCCGCCCAAGGCAAGCGCGACGACGCGCGCGCGGCCTACAAGCTCGCGCTCGACTCGCTGTCGAAGAGCGACAGTTCGGCGCGCCAGCTGATCCAGTTCAAGCTGGATGCGCTTGGCGGCTGAGCGTCCCGCGCGGCGCGCCGCGAGCCACGACCGCAAGACGGTCTCCCTTAATCCATTTCCTGAATGCTTCGTCCACCGATGAATCTGCTGAAACGTTACGCCGTGCCCGTTATCTGTGCGATGACCGTTCTCACGCTGGCGGCTTGCTCGTCCACGAAAGACGAGCGCCGTGTGCCGACGCCGCTCACCGAGTTCAAACCCGTTCTCGACGTGCAGCAGTCCTGGTCGGCGAGCGTCGGCAAGGCGGGCCGCTACATGTTCTCGCCGGTTGCCGTCGGCAATGCCGTGTACGCTGCCGGCACGAACGGCACGGTCGCCAAGATCGACGCGCAAACCGGCAAGGACGTGTGGCGCGTCAAGCTGCATGACGATCTGTCGGCGGGCGTCGGCAGCGATGGCACGCTCACCGCGGTCGGCGGCCTGAAGGGCGACGTATACGTGCTCGGCGCGGACGGCAAGGAGCTGTGGACCGCGAAGGCGCCGGGCGAGATCATTTCGCCGCCGCTCGTCGGCAACGGCCTCGTGGTCGTGCGCACGATCGACGGCCAGATCGTCGCGTTCAACGCGCAAACCGGCGAGCAGAAGTGGAACTTCCGCAACCGCGCGGTGCCGTTGAACCTGCGCGTGTCATCGGGCATGACGTTCGCGGGCGACGCGGCCGTGCTGGCTGGCTTCCCGGGCGGTTCGTTCGCCGCTATCAACCTGCAGACGGGCGACGCCTACTGGCAGACGCCGGTGTCGTATCCGAAGGGCGTGACCGAGGTCGAGCGTATCAACGACGTGACCGGCCCGCCGACGCTGGTGGGTTCGGAGACCTGCGCGGTGACGTTCCAGGGCCAGATTGGCTGTTTCGACGCGAACTCGGGCCGCGCGCTGTGGGGCAAGCCGTTCTCGAGCACGAGCGGCCTCGCGCAGGATGAGCGCAGCGTGGTCGCCGCCGACGACTGGTCGGTCGTGTCCGCGTTCGACGTGAACAACGGTTCGGTGCTGTGGAAGAACGAGGCGCTGAAGAACCGCGAACTGAGCGTGCCGATGCTGCTCGGCCGCGCGGCCGTGTTCGGTGACTACAAGGGCTTCGTGCATTTCCTGTCGACCGCCGACGGCACGCTCGTCGCGCGGGTCAAGACCGACGGTAGCGCGATTACCGCCGCACCGGTGCTGGCAGGCGACACGCTGGTCATCCAGACGCGCGATGGCGGCCTGTTCGGCTATCGTCCGCGCTGATCGCTATAGATGGTGTCAGGCGCGCAGGCCGGCTTTGCCGGCCGCGCGCTTTTTAGTTGAAGTCTGCGTGGGCCTTGGCGCACGGCTCCTGCCTCGGGTTGCCACTCCGTCCGTGGCGTGATCGGGCAGGCTCAATAGAAAAATCGCCGGACGGGCTGGTCCGGCAAGTCGGATCGAAGCTGCGCCCGCCGGCATCGAAGGCGGTGCGTGCGCTTGGTCGGCGGCTTTGCGAACCCCGGAAGCACTCGCGCACGAGCGTCGGCCGCCGAGCAGCACGGTCTGAAGCAGGCGACCCCCGGTGGCGTCTGTGCAGCCACTCCCGTCCGCCTGGATGCGCGTGTCGATTGCGCATCCGGAGCAGGCTGAATTCGTGATAATTTCGTCAAAACGCCGCCGCGTGGCGGCTGCCTGGCGTCGCTAAGCGCGCGATCGATTGCGATCCCGCGTTTCACCGTGAACAACATCAGATGAAACCCGTTATTGCCCTCGTTGGGCGCCCCAATGTGGGGAAATCCACGCTGTTCAACCGCCTTACGCGTTCGCGTGATGCGCTGGTTGCCGACCTGCCCGGTCTCACGCGCGATCGCCACTACGGCGAAGGACGCACCGGCGAGCGGCCTTATCTGGTCGTCGATACCGGCGGCTTCGAGCCTGTCGCGAAGGACGGCATCCTGCACGAGATGGCGCGCCAGACCCGCCAGGCGGTCGAGGAGTCGGACGTCGTCGTGTTCATCGTCGATGGCCGCAACGGGCTCGCCCCGCAGGACAAGTCGATCGCCGACTATCTGCGCAAGGTCGGCCGGCCCATCTTCCTCGTCGTCAACAAGGCCGAGGGGATGAAGTACACCAACGTCGCAGCCGACTTCTACGAACTCGGCCTCGGCGACCCGCGCGCGATCTCGGCCGCGCACGGCGACGGCGTCACCGACATGATCAACGAGGCGCTCGAAGTCGCGTATGCCGGTCAGCCGGAAGAGAGCGAGGAAGACAAGGAAGCGCGCGGCGTGAAGATCGCGATCGTCGGGCGGCCGAACGTCGGCAAGTCGACGCTGATCAATGCGCTGGTCGGCGAAGAGCGCGTGATCGCGTTCGACATGCCCGGCACTACGCGCGACTCGATCTACGTCGATTTCGAACGTAACGGCAAGCCGTATACGCTGATCGACACGGCCGGTCTACGCCGCCGCGGCAAGGTGTTCGAGGCGATCGAAAAGTTCTCGGTCGTGAAGACGCTGCAGTCGATTTCCGATGCGAACGTCGTGATTCTGCTGCTCGACGCGCGTCAGGACATCTCGGATCAGGATGCGCACATCGCTGGCTTCGTCGTCGAGCAGGGCCGCGCTCTGGTGGTTGGCGTGAACAAATGGGACGGTCTCGATCCGCATGTGCGCGAGCGCACCAAAGCCGACCTCGAACGCAAACTAAAATTCCTGGACTTCGCCAAATTCCATTTTATTTCCGCCGCGGAAAAAACCGGAATTGGGCCGCTGATGCGTTCGGTCGACGACGCTTACACGGCCGCGATGTCGAAGCTGCCGACGCCGAAGCTGACGCGCGCGCTGATCGAGGCGGTCGAGTTCCAGCAGCCGCGCCGCCGCGGTCCGGTGCGTCCGAAGCTGCGTTATGCACACCAGGGCGGGCAGAATCCGCCGATTATCGTGATTCACGGCAATGCGCTCGACGCGATCACCGACACGTATAAGCGGTACCTCGAAAATCGCTTCCGGGAAACTTTCAAGCTGACGGGAACTCCATTGCGAATAGAGTTCAGATCGTCGACGAACCCTTACGCGGACAAAGGCTGAAGCAGGCTGAAGCTGGTCTTAAACCTGGGCTGAAACCCGCATGTATGCTGGGTTTGGCCGGTGGTCCCGGGCCCGCGCGTCGAAATGAAAATCAGCTATAGTGTAGCGGTTGGCGGCGGATCTCTTTTTCTTCGCCGTCAATTCAGTCAACCTGCAAAAAAATACGGAGTTTGCTATGAGCAACAAAGGGCAATTGTTACAAGACCCGTTTTTGAACGCACTGCGTAAAGAGCATGTGCCGGTGTCGATCTACCTGGTCAACGGCATCAAGCTTCAAGGGAACATCGAATCGTTCGACCAGTACGTCGTGTTGCTCCGGAATACGGTCACCCAGATGGTCTACAAGCACGCGATTTCGACGGTCGTGCCGGCCCGTCCGGTGAATTTCCACCCGGATTCCGAACAGTCCTAACCCTCGCCGCGGCCGGCACAGCGTCGCCCGTTGGCGATTCGCTCCCGGTCGCGTCATTTTGATACCCTCCAATTTGATCAATGCAGCGCTCGTTGGCATCGACTTCGGCAAGATCGATTTCGAAGCCAGTCTCGAAGAACTCAGCCTGCTCGCGCAAAGCGCGGGCGCGAACCCCGTAGTCACCCTCACCGGACGCCGTTCCAGTCCCGACGCGAAGATGTTCGTCGGCAGCGGCAAGGCTGAAGAATTGCGCCTTGCCTGTGAAGCGAACGACATCGAACTCGTGATCTTCAACCATGCTCTGGCGCCTGCGCAGCAGCGCAATCTGGAGCGGGCGCTTAATCGGCGCGTGGTCGATCGCACCAGTCTGATCCTCGACATTTTTGCGCAGCGCGCACGCAGCCACGAAGGCAAGCTGCAGGTCGAGCTCGCGCAGCTGCAATATCTGTCGACCCGGCTGATTCGCGCGTGGACCCACCTCGAACGTCAGAAGGGCGGTATCGGTTTGCGCGGTCCGGGTGAAACGCAGCTCGAAACCGACCGCCGGCTGATCGGCGAGCGCATCAAGGCACTGAAGATCCGCCTCGACAAGCTGCGCCGCCAGCACGGCACGCAGCGTCGCGCGCGTAATCGCAACCAGACGATGTCGGTGTCGCTCGTCGGCTATACGAACGCTGGGAAATCGACGCTCTTCAACGCTCTTACCAAGGCGCAGGCGTATGCCGCCGACCAGTTGTTCGCGACGCTCGATACCACCTCGCGGCGCGTGTATCTCGGCGACGAAGCGGGGCAGGTGGTGGTGTCCGATACCGTCGGTTTCATCCGCGAACTGCCGCATCAGCTCGTCGCGGCGTTTCGCGCGACGCTCGAGGAAACCATTCACGCCGACCTGTTGCTGCATGTCGTCGATGCATCGAGCGCGGTGCGGCTCGATCAGATCGATCAGGTGAACGAGGTGTTGCACGCGATCGGCGCGGACACGATCCGCCAGGTGCTCGTGTTCAACAAAATAGATGCGGTGCCAGAGCTGGCAGCCCGTGGGGACGCGGTCGAGCGGGACGAGTATGGTAATATTTCGCGCGTCTTTTTGAGCGCGCGCACCGGGCAGGGGCTGGATGCGTTGCGCGCTGCCATCGCTGAAATCGCTACAGCCGAACCGCTTGCCGAGATGCCGCTCGATGCGTCGCAAGATGACCGCTCGGCGCAACTGCGCGAAGACCACAAGATTCCAGAACTCGGGCACTGACCCGTTCCAATTGCACTGACCCGCTGTCTACTCTGGTGAACGAACACAGGTGAACGATTACAATGAGCGGAGTATCTGGCTGCGTATGCGCGCCTCGCTTTCACTGAACGATCCGCGTTGGGGCCGGGGCGACGGCAACGGCGACCGGCAACGGCCGAACGATCCGAAGCGACCGGGGCGCGACGGTGAGGGTCCGCCCGATCTCGACGAAATGTGGCGCGATTTCAATCGCCGTCTGTCCCGGATTTTCGGGCGCAAGGGCGGCGGTGTCGGCGGCGGCCGTCCGGACAACGGCCGCGGCGCTCGCCTCGGCGTCGGCATCGTAATCGGCGTGCTGATCGCAATCTATCTCGGCAGCGGCGTGTTCGTCGTACAGGATGGCCAGGCGGCCGTCGTGCTGCAGTTCGGCAAGTATCGCTATACCGCGGCGCAGGGCGTGCACTGGCGTCTGCCGTATCCGTTCGAGTCCCACGAGTTCGTCAACGTCGGCCAGATCCGCCAGGTCGAGATCGGCCGTAGCAACGTGGTGCGACTCGCCAACGTGAAGGATTCATCGATGCTCACGCACGACGGCGACATCGTCGACGTGCGCTTCGCCGTGCAGTACCAGGTGCGTAAGCCCAACGACTTTCTGTTTCGCAGCGTCGATCCGGATCAGAGCGTGATGCATGCCGCGCAGGCGGCGGTGCGCGGCATCGTCGGAGCGCACAGCACCAGCGATATTCTCGATCAGGATCACGAAACACTGCGCCAGCAGCTGATCGCGTCGATCCAGCAATCGCTCGATCAGTATCAGTCCGGTCTCGGAGTCACGGGTGTGACGATTCAGAGCGTGCAGGTGCCCGAGCAGGTGCAACCCGCGTTCGCCGACGCTGCGAAGGTGCACGACGAAAACGAACGCGCGAAACGCGATGCGCAGGCTTATGCCGCCGAGCTCGTGCCGCGCGCGCAAGCCGACGTCGATCGTCAGGTCCAGGAAGCCAAGACCTACAGCCAGAGCACGGTCGCGCAGGCGCAGGCCGAGGCCGAGCGCTTCAAGCAGGTCTACGCGCAATACGAGAAGGCGCCGGCCCTCGTGCGCTTCCGCCTGTACATGGAAACCATGCAGCAGATTTACGCGAACGCGACCAAGGTGTTCGTCGACGCGAAAAACGGCAACAACGTGCTGTATCTGCCGCTCGACAGGCTCGTCGAGCAGAACCGCGAGCGTCAGGCCGCGGCCGCGGGTGCCGCCGCTTCGGGTCCGGCTGTCGCGGGCGCGCCACAAGCGGCGAGCGCGGCTGCGCCGTCGGCTGCGTCGGCCGCTGAGACCGGTGCCGCGGCGGGCTCCGCCGCCGAGGGCGCATCCGGCCCCGCCGCTTCCGCGCCTGCGCCGGCGAGCCGGCCGAGCGCCGCGTCGCTGCGTTCGCGCGAAGCGTTCCGCAATCGCATGCGCGAAGAAGACGTTCAATAAGGAGCGCACGAGAATATGAACCGAATCATTGCGCTCGTCGTCGCCGTCGTCATCGTGCTGTTCGCGGCATCGTCGATGGTGTTCGTCGTCGATCAACGGCATATGGCCGTGCTGTCCGCGCGCGGCGACGCCGTGCCCACGCTGCTCGGCCCAGGGCTGCACGTGAAGCTGCCGCCGCCGTTGCAAACGGTGACTTTCGTCGACAATCGCATCCAGTCGCTCGACGCACCCGACGAAGATCATTACGTCACGTCGGACAAAACCGATCTGCTGGTCAACCCGGTCGTCAAGTTCCGTGTGACCGATCCGCTGAAGCTGATCGCCGAGACGAAAGGCGATCCGCAGAGCCTGCCCGACCGGCTCGCGCTGCTGTCGCGCGGCGCGCTCGGCGACGCGTTCGGCAAGTTCACACTATCCGACGCGCTCGCGAAACAGCAGGCGGTCGCCGAAGAGGCGCGCGGTGCGATGGACAAGAGCGCGGCATCGCTCGGCGTGTCGGTCGTGGATGTGCAGCTCACGCGCGTCGATTTCCCGGCGGCGGTGGCCGACTCGGTGTTCAAGCGCATGATCGCCGCGCGCCAGCAGGTCGCAGCGGACGAGCGCGCGAAGGGCGCCGCCGAAGCGAACCAGATCCGCGCTGACGCGCTCGCGAAGCAGCAGGCGGTGCTCGCCGACGGCCTCGCCCAGGCCCAAGGCATTCGCGGCGAAGGCGATGCGAAGGCCGCGGAGATCGCCGCCGAAGCGTTCGGCAAGGACCCGCAGTTCTATCAGTTTTATCAAAGCATGCAGGCGTACCGGAAGACCTTCAAACCGGGCGATCTGATCGTGGTCGACTCCAGTAGCGAGTTCTTCCGCTTCATGCGTAGCCCGACCGGCGGCGTCGCCCCGGACGCTTCCGCGCCTGCTGCGCACAAACGCTGATTACCGAAGGCCGCGGCATCCGCATCGCGGCCGCTTCACTCGCATGGACATAGCTGGCTCGTTATTGCTCGCGATCGCGCTGATGCTGATTATCGAGGGGATGTTTCCGTTCGTTTTTCCGAGCGCCTGGCGCGACACGTTCCGTAAAATAGCGGAACGACCGGCGCATCAGATTCGTGTCGGTGGTCTCATCGTGATGTTGCTCGGGCTGGTTCTGCTGTTCATCGCGACCTGAAGCCGGCTTGCTTGTCTGACGAACGCTGCGTGCCGCGGCGTGTTTCACCCGCCCGAGCGAAACGCCGACTGTTCCGGTCAGGCCGCAGCGCGTCGCGCGCGAGCCGCAAAACGCCGCCCGAGCGTCGGTGACAGCCGCCAGAATCAAGCCGCTATACGCCATTCACACTCATTCATCGGCGCTACAAGACGCCGTGTTCAACGCCGTAGGACTGTATCGATGTCGACCTGGTTGCTTCCTGAGAATATCGCCGACGTGCTGCCGTCGGAGGCCCGCAAGATCGAAGAATTGCGGCGTCATTTGCTGGACCGTTTCCGCTCGTACGGCTACGAGATGGTGATGCCGCCGCTGCTCGAATACCTCGAGTCGTTGCTGACGGGCGGTGGGCAGGACCTGAATCTGCGCACTTTCAAGCTCGTCGATCAACTGTCGGGCCGCACGCTCGGTCTGCGCGCCGACATCACGCCGCAGGTCGCGCGTATCGACGCGCATCTGCTGAACCGCCAGGGCGTCACGCGTCTTTGCTACGCGGGCAATGTCGCGCATACGCGGCCGCGCGGCCTGCATGCGACGCGTGAGCAGATCCAGATCGGTGCGGAAATCTACGGCCACGCGGGCCTCGAAGCGGACCTCGAAATCCAGCAGCTGATGCTCGACGCACTGCGTCTCGCCGGCCTCGCGAAGGTGCGTCTGGACCTGTGTCACGCGGGCGTGCTGGCGGCGCTGATCGAAGCCGAGCCGGCCGCCGAGGAACTCGGCCAGGCGCTCTACGACGCACTGGCCGGCAAGGACGTGCCGCGCCTCGTCGAGATGACCGCACAATTCTCGCCGGTGATTCGCGATGCGCTGCGCGCGCTGCCCACTTTGTACGGCGACGCTTCGGTGCTCGAAGAGGCCCGCGCGCGTCTGCCGAATTCGCCGGCGATCGCCCGCGCGCTCGACGACCTCGCGTTCCTCGCCAGCCAGGTCGACGGCGCCGAAGTGATGATCGACCTCGCCGATCTGCGCGGCTACGCGTACCACAGTGGCGTGATGTTCTCCGCTTACGTGGACGGCGTGCCGAACGCGGTGGCGCGCGGCGGCCGTTACGACCACGTCGGCCAGGCCTATGGCCGCGCCCGCGCAGCAACCGGCTTTTCGCTGGATCTGCGTGAAGTCGCGCGAATCTCGCCGATCGAAGCGCGCAGCAGCGCGATCCTCGCGCCGTGGCGGCACGACGAGGCGTTGCGCGTGGCGGTCGCGGCATTGCGTGACGGTGGCGAAGTGGTGATCCAGGCGCTGCCTGGCCACAAGCACGATCTCGATGAATTCGCGTTCGACCGCGTGCTGGTCGAGCGCAATGGCGCATGGGTGGTCGAACCGCGCGCTTGAGCCGCGCGTTCCGATCGACTCCGCCGGGAACAGGTTTCCGGCGCTCGCTACAGGGCGGTGCAACCATCGCCCGAACCGGGCGCGGTCGAGCGACTTTTCGCGGCCGCGCATCCCTCGCAATACTCAACATAACGTGCATACCGTTGAGCGGAAACGGAAAAATTCCGGAAGCTTCCGCGAACCTAGGTAAAATACGTTTTTAACCAGCTTACGAAACAACATGTCTGCCAGCGCAGTGAATGTGAACCCCGGGCGCAACGTCGTCGTCGTGGGTACCCAATGGGGTGATGAGGGCAAGGGCAAGATCGTCGACTGGCTGACGGACCACGCTCAGGGCGTCGTTCGCTTCCAGGGCGGTCACAATGCCGGTCACACGCTTATCATCGGCGGCAAGAAAACCATCTTGCGTCTGATTCCGTCGGGCATCATGCATGCCGGCGTCGCGTGCTATATCGGCAATGGCGTCGTGTTGTCGCCGGAAGCGCTGTTCAAGGAAATCGGCGAACTCGAAGCCGCCGGCATCGACGTCCAGAAGCGTCTGTTCATTTCCGAAGCCACCACGCTGATCCTGCCGTATCACATCGCGATCGACCAGGGCCGCGAAGCGCGCCGCGGCGCGAGCAAGATCGGCACGACCGGCCGCGGCATCGGCCCGGCATATGAAGACAAGGTCGCGCGCCGCGGCCTGCGCGTGCAGGACCTGTTCGACGCGTCAGCCTTCGCCGAGCGCCTGCGCGAAAACCTCGACTACCACAACTTCGTGCTCACGCAGTACCTCGGTGCAGCCGCGGTCGACTTCCAGCAAACGCTCGACACGATGCTGAGCTACGCCGACCGTCTGAAGCCGATGGTCACCGACGTGTCGCGCCGCCTGTACGACGTCAACGCAAACGGCGGCAATCTGCTGTTCGAAGGCGCGCAGGGCACGCTGCTCGACATCGACCACGGCACCTATCCGTTCGTCACGTCGAGCAACTGCGTGGCGGGTGCCGCGACAGCGGGCGCGGGCGTCGGTCCGCAGAAGCTCAACTACATCCTCGGCATCACCAAGGCGTACTGCACGCGTGTTGGTTCGGGCCCGTTCCCGAGCGAACTGTACGATGCGGACAATACCTCGCGTCAAGACCCGATCGGCCTCGAACTCGCCACCGTCGGCAAGGAATTCGGCTCGGTCACCGGCCGTCCGCGCCGCACCGGCTGGCTCGACGTCTCGGCGCTGCGCCGCTCGATCCAGATCAACGGCGTGACGGGTCTGTGCATGACCAAGCTCGACGTGCTCGACGGTCTCGACGAGGTGAAGCTGTGCGTCGGCTATACGGTCGACGGACAGAACGTCGATCTGCTGCCGCGCGGCGCGACGGAAGTCGCGCGCTGCGTACCGGTCTACGAAACCTTCGCGGGCTGGAAGGAAAGCACGGTCGGCATCAAGGAATGGGACAAGCTGCCCGCCAACGCGCGTGCGTACCTGACGCGCGTGCAGGAAGTCGCGGGCATTCCGATCGACATGGTGTCCACCGGTCCGGATCGCGACGAAACGATTCTGCTGCGTCATCCGTTCAAGGTTTAAGTGATGCAAGGTGTACCGATGATCGCGATGAAAGATCCGCGTAACGACGACAAGAACCTGTGGGTCGGCTGGGACGAATATCACCGGCTGATCGAGGTGCTCGCACTTGCCGTGCACGAATCGGGCTGGAAGTTCGACAAGATCTTGTGCCTCGCGCGCGGCGGTCTGCGCGTCGGCGACCAGCTGTCGCGCATCTACGATCTGCCGCTGGCCATTCTCGCAACGAGCTCGTATCGCGAGGCGGCCGGCACGCAGCAGGGCGAACTCGACATCGCGCAATACATCACGATGACGCGCGGCGAACTGCACGGCAACGTGCTGCTCGTCGACGACCTCGTCGATTCGGGTGTCACGCTCGCGCGCGTGCAGCAGCATCTGAAGGAACGCTATCCGGCCATCACTGCGGTGCGCTCAGCGGTGCTGTGGTACAAGGGCTGCTCGAAGGTGAAGCCCGATTATCACGTGCAGTATCTGCCGACCAACCCGTGGATTCATCAGCCGTTCGAGGAGTGGGACACGGTGCGTCCGCATAATCTCGGCGCGTGGATCAAGCGCGGCATTGCCCAGGCCGAGGAGGCGTCGGGCAATTAACGCAAGGCCGCGCGCGGCATCGCGGTGTCACAGAACGGAGCCCAGTCGGGCTCCGTTTTTTATGCGCCCCACACGCTGCGCTGGGACGCCCGCCCCGCGGCAGACGCGTCCATATCGCAGTGCTACACTGCGCGGACATCCACGTGGCGTATCCACAACAAGCCGGGCGGTACCGGATGGGCAGTTTAAAATAGCGGGCGTTTTTTCCGCCCGGGAACGGATTTCCTCGCGTCCATGACAGATAACAACCACGAACACAAACAGCCGCTTCCTTCCCTTGCGATTGCCGCGATCGGAGTGGTGTTCGGCGACATCGGTACGAGTCCGTTGTACTCGCTGAAGGAAGCCTTCAGCCCGTCGCACGGTATCCCGTTGACCGATCAGTCGATCCTGGGCGTGATCTCGCTGCTGTTCTGGGCAATCATGATCGTAGTCGGCGTCAAGTACGTGCTGTTCGTGATGCGCGCCGACAACAACGGCGAGGGCGGCGTCCTCGCGCTGATGGCGCTGGCGTTGCGCTCGGCCGATCAGAAATCGAAAATGGCCGGCCTGCTGATGATGCTCGGCATCTTCGGCGCCTGCATGTTTTACGGCGACGCGGTGATCACGCCAGCGATCTCGGTGATCTCGGCGGTCGAAGGTCTGGAAATCGCCGCGCCGCATCTGTCGCATCTGGTGATTCCGCTGACCATCGTGATCCTGATCGTGCTGTTCTGGATCCAGCGGCACGGCACGGCCACGGTCGGCCGTCTGTTCGGGCCGATCATGATGCTGTGGTTCCTCGTGCTTGCCTTGCTCGGCCTGTGGCACATCATGCAGTCGCCGAACGTGATCCGCGCGCTCAATCCGTACTACGCGTACACCTTCATGGCCGCGCACGTGCTGCAGGCATACGTGGTGCTCGGCTCGGTCGTGCTGGTCCTGACCGGCGCCGAAGCGCTGTACGCGGACATGGGCCACTTCGGCGCGAAGCCGATCCGCATGGCGTGGTACGTGCTCGTGATGCCGTCGCTGGTGCTGAACTACTTCGGCCAGGGCGCGTTGCTGATGCACGACTCGAAGGCGATCGAAAATCCGTTCTTCCTGCTCGCGCCGGACTGGGCGCTGTTGCCGCTCGTCGTGCTGTCGACGGTTGCGACGGTGATCGCGTCGCAGGCGGTGATTTCGGGCGCGTACTCGCTGACGAGCCAGGCGATCCAGCTCGGCTACGTGCCGCGCATGAAGGTCCTGCACACGTCCGAACTCGCGATCGGGCAGATCTATGTGCCGGTCGTGAACTGGATGCTGCTGTTCATCATCCTTTGCATCGTGATCGCGTTCAAGAGCTCCGACAATCTGGCGGCCGCGTACGGTATCGCGGTGACGGCAACGATGGTGATCACGACGATCCTCGCGTGCGTCGTGATGGTGAAGGTGTGGAACTGGAACAAACTGCTCGTCGGACTCATCATCGGCGTGTTCCTCGTGGTCGACCTCGGCTTTTTCGGCGCGAATCTGCTGAAGGTCGAAGAGGGCGGCTGGTTGCCGCTGTGCATCGGCGGCTTGCTGTTCTTCCTGCTGATGACGTGGTTCAAGGGCAGGATGATCGTGAAGGAACGCACGGCCGCCGACGGTATTCCGCTGATGCCGTTCCTGCAAGGCCTGCTCGCGCATCCGCCGCATCGCGTGTCGGGCACCGCGATCTATCTGACCGGCAGCGATTCGCTGGTGCCGGTGAGCCTGCTGCATAACCTGAAGCACAACAAGGTGCTGCACGAGCGCACGATCTTCCTGACCTTCGTCACGCGCGACATTCCGTATGTGAAAGACTCCGATCGCGTGACCGTGAAGGACATGAACGGCGGCCTGTGGCTGGTGAAGGCAGCCTACGGTTTTAATGAAACGCCCGACGTAAAGGCGGTGCTGCTCGACGTCGGCCGCTCGCACGACATGACGTTCGAATTGATGGACACGTCGTTCTTCCTCGCGCGCGAAACGGTGGTGCCGACGCAATTGCCGGGCATGTCGGTGTGGCGCGAACGTGTGTTCGCGTGGATGCATCAGAACGCCGCCAAGCCGACCGACTTCTTCAGCATCCCGGCTAACCGGGTCGTGGAACTGGGGACGAAGATCGAGATTTGACGGCCCGCGCGTGACGTGCGGGAGCGCCAACAAAAAGCCCACGCAATGCGTGGGCTTTTGATTCATGCGCGCGTGCGTGTAAGCGGTTGAGCGCGCGACGCAGTCATATAACGGACCGGTGCACGTCCAACGACGTGCACCGGTCCGATACGCTCACTTCTGCTTGAGCTTGGCAAACGCGGCCGCCATCGCGCCGCCCGGCTCCGGTTCGCGCGAGCGCTGCGGCGCGCCGCGTCCCGCTCCGCCGCGGTTGAGGCCGCCCGAGCCGCTGCGATCCTGCTGCGCACCGCCGCCGCTGCGCGCGGCCGCCGCGCCGGGTTCGTCATCGAGACGCATCGTCAGCGCGATGCGCTGGCGTTTCACGTCGACCTCCAGCACCTTGACCTTGACAATCTGACCGGCCTTCACGACCTCGTGCGGGTCCTTCACGAACTTCGTCGACATCGCCGACACGTGCACGAGACCGTCCTGATGCACGCCGACGTCGATGAATGCGCCGAACGCCGCGACGTTCGTCACGACGCCTTCGAGCACCATGCCCGGGATCAGGTCGCTGACCTTCTCGACACCTTCGCGGAACGTCGCGGTCTTGAATTCGGGACGCGGATCGCGGCCCGGCTTTTCCAGTTCGACCAGGATATCGCGCACGGTCGGCAGACCGAAGCGTTCATCGACGAATTCAGTGGGTGACAGTCCGCGCAACGCGTCCCGATTGCCGAGCACTTCGCCGACCTGCTTGCTGATCTTCGCGAGAATGCGCTGGACGACCGGATAAGCTTCCGGGTGCACCGACGAACGGTCGAGCGGATTCTCGCCGTTGTTGATGCGCAGGAAGCCAGCGGCCTGCTCGAAGGTCTTGTCGCCGAGACGCGGCACCTTACGCAGATGCTCGCGCGACGGGAACGGCCCGTTCGCATCGCGATAGTCGACGATGTTGCGCGCGAGCGTCGCGTTCAAGCCCGAGACCCGCGCGAGCAGCGCGACCGACGCGGTATTCGCATCGACGCCGACCGCGTTCACGCAGTCTTCGACGACCGCGTCGAGCGAGCGCGCGAGTTCGCGCTGGTTCACGTCGTGCTGATACTGGCCGACGCCGATCGCCTTCGGCTCGATCTTCACGAGCTCGGCGAGCGGGTCCTGCAGACGTCGCGCGATCGACACCGCGCCGCGCAGCGACACGTCCATGTCGGGGAATTCCTTCGCCGCGAGTTCGGACGCCGAGTACACGGACGCACCCGCTTCCGACACGACGATCTTCTGAAGCTTTAGCTCCGGGTGACGCGCGATCAGCTCGCTCGCGAGCTTGTCCGTCTCACGCGACGCGGTGCCGTTGCCGATGCTGATCAGCTCGGCCTGCGTTTGCGCGGCAAGGCGCGCGAGCTTCGCGAGCGAGCCGTCCCAGTCGCGGCGCGGCTCGTGCGGGTAGATCGTGTCGGTCGCGAGCACCTTGCCGGTGCGGTCGACCACCGCCACTTTCACGCCGGTGCGCAAGCCCGGATCGAGACCGATCACGGCCTTCGGCCCAGCGGGCGCCGCGAGCAGCAGGTCTTTCAGATTGCGTGCGAACACGCGGATCGCTTCGTGTTCGGCTTCGTCGCGCAGATTGGTCAGCAGCTCGTTTTCCAGGTGCGGCTGCACCTTCACGCGCCAGCACCAGCGGCACACATCGGAGAGCCACTTGTCGGCGGGGCGGTTCTGATTGGCGATGCCGAAGTGCCGCGCGATCAGCGCTTCACCCGGGTGCGGCACCTGCGCGTCGAGCTCTTCGCCGAGACCCAGCTTGATCATCAGCACGCCGGCATTGCGGCCGCGGAACAGCGCGAGCGCGCGATGCGACGGCACCGTGCGGATCGTTTCGGCGTAGTCGTAGTAGTCGCGGAACTTCTCTTCCTCCGCCGTTTCCTTGCCTTCCACGACCTTCGACGACACCACGCCCTGGTTGAACAGATAGTCGCGCAGCTTGCCGAGCAGTTCGGCGGTTTCGCCGAACTGCTCGGAGAGGATGTCACGCGCGCCGTCGAGCGCGGCCTTCACATCGGCGACGCCTTTCTCGGCGTCCACGTACGCCGCGGCTTCGGTTTGCGGATCGAGCAGCGGATCGCCGAGCAGCGCGTCAGCGAGCGGCTGCAAACCGGCTTCACGCGCGATTTGCGCGCGCGTGCGGCGCTTCGGCTTGTACGGCAGATAGAGGTCTTCCAGCACCTGTTTGCTGTCGGCGCCTTCGATCGCGCTACGCAGCTCGACGGTGAGCTTGCCCTGTTCGTCGATGCTCGCAATGATCGCCGCGCGCCGGTCTTCCAGCTCGCGCAGATAGAACAGGCGTTCCTCGAGATTACGCAGTTGCGTATCGTCGAGATTGCCGGTCACTTCCTTGCGGTAACGGGCAATGAACGGAACGGTCGCGCCTTCGTCGAGTAGTTCCACCGCGGCCGCGACCTGGCGCGGCTGGACGGACAGTTCGGTGGCGATGCGCTGGACGATCTTGAGTGCTACGGTTTCCGTCATAAGGTCTTGGTATTTCCTGCGGACTCAGTGATGGGCCGCGCGCGGGCGGCAATTCGGGACAGGCCGGGCGTGCGCCGCGACCAGGTTGCTAGAGCGGGGCATTTTGCCATAAATGCCAAAGGGCTCAACCGCGGGGTGTTAGAATTTCGGGCATGTTCCGTTGACCCTCTACGACGTTGCCAATCTCCTTGTCCCTCAACCGCCTGGTCTCTTCGCTGGCGTCAGGTTCGCTGCCGGGTTCGTCTCGGGGTTCGTCTCAATTGCCGCTGGTTTCGTTGCGCTGGTTCAGTCCGTCGGTCGTAACGGCGGCTGCGTCGTGCGTGATCGCCGCAGCGCTTGCCGCGCCGGTGCCGGCCGCGGCGCAGAGCGCGACACCCGCGCAAGGTGCGGCGCCCGTCGCGGCCTCGGGCCCGCAAGTCGCCGCAACGGCCGGCAGCCCTCAAAGCGCGAGTGATGCAGCCGCGCTGGACAAGTCGTTCGACGAGCGGCAACAGGTGCTCAACCAGCGCACCGACGACAACAACTATCAATTCGCTGTCGCGCAACACAACTGCTACAGCCGCTTCTTCGTCAATCACTGTCTGAATCGTGCGCGCGACGCGATGCGCAGCGTGCAGGCGGACATCCGCAAGGAGCAGCTCGCGCTCGACGCCGAGCAGCGTGCGCAGCGCGCCCGCGAGCGCGACGAACGCACAGCATTACGGCGCGCGCAAAACGAGGCGGAAGCGCCGCAACGCGCCGCCGAAGACGCGCGTAACGAGCAGGCGTATCAGGAAAAGCAGCGTCAGCACGCGCTCGATCAGGCGCAGCGCAACGCCGAGGCGCCGCAGCGCGAAGCCAATGCGCAGGCCTACGAAGAGAAGCAGCGTCAGCACGCGCTCGAGCAGGCGCAGCGCAACGCCGCGGCACCGCAGCACCAGGCCAATGCGCAGGCCTACGAAGAGAAGCAGCGCCAGCACGCGCTCGACCAGGCGCAGCGTGGTGTCACGCCGTCGCAGTCGGCGGCCAATCAGAAGGCCTACGACCAGAAGCAGAGCGACTACCAGCGCAAGCTCGAGGAAGCCCGTCGGCAGGGCGCGCAACAGGCCGTGGAGCGCCAGCAGAAACAGGAGAATTTTGAGCGGAAGCAGGCCGAGGCCGCGCAGCACAAGCTCGATGTCGAAGCGCGTCAAAAGCAGGCTGCCGAAAAGGCCGAGCAGAAGCGTCAGGACCAGTTGAAGCAGCAACAGCTCGAAGAGCAGCAAAAGCAGCAGCAACAGCAACAGCAACAGTAAGCGTGCTGTAGTGGCAGTGCCGTAGAGTGAGCCGTGGCGGTCGTGGCCACGGCCGCCGTAGTCGCCGTAATGCGTTTTGAGCCGGACAGCAACCTCAGGCATCGGACCGCGCGCACGCGGTTGGTGCCGCCGACCAGAGGAGGCGAGCATGCGCGATCGTCATCACGTCATCGACGCAAACACACTTCGCGACCGCATTCTGCAACTGGAATCGGAGCATAGTGGACTCGACCGGTTGATCGACCGGATGTCGGATGAACCCGGCATCGACGACTTTGAGTTGCAGCGCCTGAAAAAGCGCAAACTCAAAGTCAAGGACACCATCATCTTGCTGCAATTGCAGCTCGAACCGGACGCGCGCGCCTGAGTTCGCGGCCTGGCAGGTGCTGGGGCGCGCAGCGCGCGAGCCGGACTTAGCAGGAACGCTTGCCTTGAATTCATCGCATGACACTTCATCCCGGGCCGCGCCGGACAACGCATCTGCTTCGGGCACGCCCTCGCCGCGTGCGGCAGCACCGGTGCCAGGTGTGTCGCTGAGTCGGCGCCGCGCGAGCGAGCTCGACGACATCTTCGCCGACAACGGTCTGCTCGCGCGGCAGATCGACGGTTATCGGCCCCGTGCGTCGCAGATCGAAATGGCGCGCGCGGTTGCCGCGGCGATGGAGGCGTCGGGTCGCGCGATGCCCGAGCCCGTGATGTTCGAGGCGCAGAAGCGCCCGGCACGGCGCCTGCAGCAGACGGGCGCTGAGGCCGCCTCTGAGTCGACCGACAGCAACGCCGAAGCCGACGGTGTCGATGCGGGTGAGAACACGCTGATCGTCGAAGCCGGAACCGGCACCGGCAAGACCTATGCGTACCTCGTGCCGGCCATGCTGTGGGGCGGCAAGGTGATCGTCTCGACCGGCACCAAGCATCTGCAGGATCAGCTGTTCCAGCGCGACATTCCGACCGTGCGCGACGCGCTCGCGGTGCCGGTGTCGGTCGCGATGCTGAAGGGCCGCGCGAACTATCTGTGCCATTACTACCTGCAACGCACCGCGGACAACGGCCGTCTGCCGTCGCGCCAGGAAACCTCGTATCTGCAGGACATCGTGCGCTTCGCGAAGATCACGCGCACCGGCGACAAGGCCGAACTGGCGAGCGTGCCGGAGACCGCGCAAGTGTGGTCGATGGTCACCTCGACGCGCGACAACTGTCTCGGCCAGGAGTGTCCGCACTACAAGGACTGCTTCGTGATGCAGGCGCGCCGCGAAGCGCAGCAGGCCGATATCGTGGTGGTCAACCACCATCTGTTTTTCGCCGACATCATGCTGCGCGATACTGGTATGGCGGAGTTGCTGCCGACTGCGAACACGGTCATCTTCGACGAAGCGCACCAACTGCCCGAAACCGCCACGCTGTTTTTCGGCGAAACGCTATCGACCGCGCAGTTCCTCGAGCTCGCGCGCGATTCGGTGGCCGAGGGGCTCGGTCACGCACGCGATGCGGTTGACTGGGTCAAGCTCGGCGCGACGCTCGAGCGCGCCGCGCGCGACGTGCGGCTCGCATTCAAGGAAGACACGGTGCGTCTGTCGATCGGCCAGTTGCCCGACGATCATCCGCTATTCCCCGCGCTCGACACGCTCGAAGCCGAGCTCGACGCATTGGCCTCGGCGCTGGCGGGGCAGGCCGAGCGAGCCGAATCGCTGGGCGCGTGTCTGCGTCGCGCGCGCGAGCTGCAGGACGTGCTGAGCGGCTGGACCACGCCGCCCACGAGCGCGGAACGCGACGCGGTTGCGACACGCGAAGGCGACGCAGGTGCCGAGCGCACCGATCCGAACGAAAAGGTCCGCTGGATCGAGGTGTTCTCGCACACGGTGCAGTTGCACGAAACGCCGTTGTCGGTCGCGCCGATTTTCGCGAAGCAGCGCGCCGGCGTGCCGCGCGCGTGGATCTTCACATCGGCGACGCTGTCGGTGCGGGGCGACTTCACGCATTACGCGGCGCAGATGGGCTTGAACTCGAAGCGCTCGATGACCTTGCCGAGCCCGTTCGACTATCCGTCGCAAGGGCTTCTGTACGTGCCGCGAAATCTGCCGCAGCCGTCGTCGCCGATGTTCACCGATGCCGTGTTCGATGCGGCATTGCCCGCGATCGAAGCATCGGGTGGCGGCGTCTTCATGCTGTGCACCACGCTACGCGCGGTGGACCGTATCTCGGCGAAGCTGCGCGACGCGATCGAGTCGCGCGGCTGGGACTATCCGCTGCTGGTGCAGGGCGATGCGAGCCGCACCGAACTGCTCGATCGCTTTCGCGCGTACGGCAATGCGATTCTGGTCGGCAGTCAGAGCTTCTGGGAAGGCGTGGACGTGCGCGGCGACGCGCTGTCGCTGGTCGTGATCGACAAGCTGCCGTTTGCGCCGCCAGACGATCCCGTGCTGGCCGCGCGGCTCGACGCACTGACGAAGAAGGGCTTGAGTCCGTTCGCCGTGCATCAGCTGCCGCAAGCCGTGATCACGCTGAAGCAGGGCGCGGGCCGACTGATTCGCGCGGAGACGGATCGTGGCGTGCTGATGATCTGCGATACGCGTCTCGTCGATAAACCGTATGGCCGCCGTATCTGGCAGAGTCTGCCGCCCTTCAAACGCACCCGCGAGATAGAGGTGGTCCGGGAGTTCTTCGAGGAACCGGTCGAACGCGGTTGAATATCTTGATCGGTTGCTGCGTTCGGGTGACGCAGCGACCCAACGACGTGTGCCGCGTGCGCGGTGCATCGCAAACAAAAAAGCCACGAATTTGCATTCGTGGCTTTTTTAATGCTGCTTGCCGGGGGCTGCCGGTTTGAGCAGCCTCCCGCATCGACGTTAGCTGCGACGGGAGCCGTCGCAACGTCGAGCAAGCGCAGCTTACTGGCTTGCGCCTGCAGCCGGCGATGCTGCGACTGCCGGCGATGCTGCTTCAGCCGGGGATGCTGCTTCTGCGGGCGATGCTGCTTCTGCCGGGGATGCTGCGACTGCCGGCGATGCTGCTTCTGCCGGGGACGCGGCAGCAGGCGCGGACGCAGCATCTGACGGAGCAGCGGCTTGTTCGCTCTTATTGCATGCAGCGAGTGCCACAGCTGCCAACAGGGATGCTACGAGGAGGGATTTCTTCATGATCACGTCCTTTTATGGTTTAAAGGTAAGCAACAGCGCAAAATAAAACCGGTAATGTGCTCCAACACCGACCTGGGCCGCTGGTGGAGATGCTCTTTCGAGAGCTGGAATCTTCCCTACGGCTTGGGCGGAAATTATATGCACTTTCGTACTGACAGTCGATAAATCCGGGGTCAATACGTTGTCTTTCTCATACAAAATTTCACTGTACGGTATAGCACGTGGGCAGAGTTACGCAAGCTCGCCCACCTGTATCCAGCCCGCACGATACCACTCGTGTAGCAGGGATGTCACAGATGAATCGTGCGATAGTGTTACAAAGCGTTTCGCACTCATGGACCTCTGATTCGCGAGATCAAACAGCCATCTTTTCGCACCGTTCCACGTCATTTCTTCTCCATTTACGAAGAAAAAACGACGTTCATACAACAGGTTAGTCTTGCGATCGAGCCGTAGACCGGATTTCGATGCGACGCCGATGAAACGGGCTTCGTTGAGCGGCCGTTGCGGCGGATCAAAGACGACACTCGGCTTCGGTTCGCTGAGGTACGTACCGAGGAACGACGCAATGTCCTGCTCATTCCATCGCACTTTAGCAAGCATCGCGCCCACCCGTTCGACGAGCGCCGCGGGCAGTTCGGCCGGCCGCTCGACGGCGGCCTGCCGTGGATCGCTGTAGAGGGTGCCGGCCTTGCGGGTGGCCTCTCCACGCTCGGCCAGGTGGTACAGGAACTGCGCGGTCAGCTCTGTCTCGGACGGGGCGCGAAAACCAATCGAACAGGTCATGCATTCGCCCTCGGCGATGCCATCGTGCGCGATGTGCGGCGGCAGATACAACATGTCGCCGGGCTCGAGCACCCACTCTTCATCGTGCTCGAAATGCTGTAAAACTTTCAACGGCAAGCCAGGCTGCAGTGTCAGGTCTTTTTGCGCGCTAATACGCCAGCGGCGCTTGCCTTTTACTTGCAAAAGAAACACATCGTAGGAATCGAAGTGCGGACCGACGCCGCCGCCATCGGTCGCATACGAAATCATCAGGTCGTCGAGACGCGCGTCCGGCACAAAGCGGAAACGGTCGAGCAACGCGCGGGCGCGATCGTCATGCAGGTCCACGCCCTGCACGAGCAGTGTCCACGCGCGCTGTTTGACGGACGGCAGTTCGTCGGGCGCAAACGGGCCGTGCTCCAGCTGCCATTTGTTGCGGAAGTGCGTGATCAGGCGCGCTTCGACGTCGTCCTGATCGGCCAGCTCGAACAATTCGTCGCGCGACAGCGGCGCTTCGACGTCCGGAATCGCCTGACGGATCAGCAATGGCTTTTTCTGCCAATAGCGGCGCATGAATTGCGAGGGGCTCAGATGGCCGAGCAGTGCGGTCGGAATGTCGGGCGAGGGCGGAAGAATGGGCTGCGTGGCCGGCTTTGCAGCAGACGGCGAATTGCTTGCCGAATGTGCATCGGCCGGGAGATGAGTGGGCCGCCTGGGCATCGTATAATGTGAGTTGTATTCTGGAGAATCGAATGAAAATCGCAAAGAACACCGTCGTGTCGGTCGCGTACAAGCTGTCGGATGCGCAAGGCAATCTGATCGAGGAAAGCGAAGAGCCGATGGTCTATCTTCACGGCGGCTATGATGGCACGTTCCCCAAGATCGAGGAAGAGCTCGACGGCCACGAGGCTGGCTTCGAAACCCAGATCCAGCTCGAACCGCAAGACGCGTTCGGCGAATACGATCCCGAGCTTGTGAAGATCGAGCCGCGCGATCGCTTCCCGGAACCTCTTGAAGTCGGCATGCAGTTCGAAGGCACCCCGGAAGATGGCGACGAGGAAATCGATGCGCTGGTCTACGTGGTGACCGACGTCGCCGAAGACAAGGTCGTGCTCGACGGCAACCATCCGCTCGCCGGCATGGCGCTGCGTTTCGCGTTGACCGTCAAGGACGTGCGTCCGGCAACTGAAGACGAAATCCAGCACGAACACGCGCATGGCGCGGACGGCCTCGAAGTCCTCGACGACGACGAAGACGAGGACGAAGAAGATAACTCAAAACCGACCCTGCACTGAGCTTGCGGGCGTGCGAGGTGTCGTCGCGGGGGCAGGCGGCACCGATGCCGGCAACGCCGGCGAGGCTGGCAGTATCGACCCCGGCGGCATCGAGATCGCGGGCCCGTAGTCGCCGCCGCCCTGGTCGGACGGGATGTGCGGCTGCTGGTCCTGCGACTCTCCAGGTGTCTGCAATACGGGCGGCAATTCTGACCCCGGCCCGAACCCTTCCACATTCGGCATCTCTGGTGCAGCCGGCATCGACGCGCCGGATTCGTCACGCGGCGATACGGGTGGCAAGACCGGCGGCGTGGTGGGCAGCGGCATCTGCTTCGGCACGTCGCGCACGCTGACTCTGAACGGCGGCTTCCAGGCGAAGTCCGCTTCTATCTGAATCCATTGGTTGAGACGATCACGCGGCGCGAGCGCAATGCGCGTGAGGTTCGTCACGACCATCCCCTTGTCGTTGCGTAGCGGCTGATCGATGACGAAAGCACCGGCCTGCCGTTCGTCGTCTGCATGAACGACGACCACGGGTCCGGGGAAAATCTGCGCGAGCTTGACCAGACTGCGCTTGAATTCGAGAAAGCCGTCGCGGCGCGGACTGTGAGCAAAGTGCAGCCAGGCGAACCGTTCGGGTCGCTCATAGCGCTCCGGGTCGAAATCACCCTGAATGAATACGACCATCGCGCGCGCGTCGCGGCGCTTCGCGTATTCGGCCGCGTGCTCCAGCCAGAATGCATTGGCGATCACGCGATCTTCGAACTCGCCGTTGCGGCCGCCCGCGCTCAGGTAGTGATTGTTCGGACCCGGCGCGTTCAAACCGATGAAGACGACGTCGCCGCCTTTGGTATTCGCTTTTTCGTTGACCACCCAGCGCACGTTTTCGCGAAATGGACGGAAGCGCGATACCTCGCTCTCGCGTGTCAACGCGATCGGGTTCTGTCCCATCGAGGTCGGATCGGCGAACAGCGTTTGACGCAACTGGTCGAGCCGTTCGACTGGATCGAAGCCGCCGGCTTCCGCCGTGCCGCAATCGGCCCAGTCGTGCTGGCCGGGGATAAAGAAGAGGGCAGTGCGCGAGCTGTCGAGCAAGGCCTGACGGCGCTCGAACAACGCGTCGCGACAAACTTCCTTCGGGCCCTTCAGATTGCCGTCGTAGACGATGAAGCGCACGTCGCGCTCGCGGCCGATCGCATCGAGCAACCGTTGCGTGGCGGCTTCGTCGGCGGGGCTGTGCATCGTGCCGGAAATCACCGCGAATCCGAAGCGCGAGGCCTCGGCGTGCGCCGGCGCGCCCCAAGCGCACACCATTGCGAGCACGACGATGCCCCCTGCCGGTGCGAGCACGTGACGCAGCGCCGCGCGAATCCCTCGCGGTCGCGGCGGGCGTCTGCGCATGTCAGTGGTCCGCATCCGGCGCGACGGCCAGTTCATGCAGCTCGTACAGCAGATCGAGCGCTTCGCGCGGCCGCAGATCGTTCGGATCAATGACGCGCAGACGCTCGACGAGCGTCTGAATCGCGGGCGACGCAGGCGTTGCGTCGCCCGCCGCCTCGAGGTCGTCGTCCGCATCTTCGGCGAGGATGGCAGGCTGCGTCGCAAACAGATCGAGTTGCGGCGCGGGCTGCGCGGCCGATTGCTGTTCCAGATGCGCGAGATGCTTGCGCGCCGCGCGAATCACCGCGTTGGGTACGCCGGCGAGTTGCGCGACCTGCAGACCGTAGCTCTGATTGGCCGGTCCTTCGTTGACAGCATGCAGGAACACGATGCCGTGCCCATGCTCGACCGCCGACAGATGCACGTTGGCTGCGTGCGGAAACTCCGCGGGCAGTTGCGTCAGCTCGAAATAGTGCGTCGCAAACAGCGTGTAGCAGCCGTTGTGGGATAGCAGGTGACGCGCGATTGCCCACGCGAGCGCGAGGCCGTCGAACGTCGATGTGCCGCGACCGATCTCGTCCATCAGCACGAGGCTTTGCGGCGTCGCGTCGTTGAGGATCGCGGCGGCTTCGGTCATCTCGACCATGAAGGTCGAGCGGCCGCCGGCGAGGTCGTCGGCCGCGCCGATGCGCGTGAAGATACGGTCGATCGGTCCGAAGGCCGCGCGCCGCGCCGGCACGTAGCTGCCAACATATGCGAGCAGCGCGATCAATGCGGTCTGGCGCATGAAAGTCGACTTACCGCCCATGTTCGGACCGGTGATCAACAGCAGCTTGCGCTCGGTCGCGAGCGTGCAGTCGTTGGCGATGAACTGCTCGACCTGCGCCTCGACCACCGGATGCCGCCCCTGCTCGATGTCGATGCCGGCGTTCGCCGAGAACGTCGGCGCAACCCAGTCGAGCGCGCGAGCCCGTTCGCCGAACGCGGCCAGCAGATCGAGTTCGGCAAGCGCGAGCGCGACGCGCTGACAGTCGGGAATGAACGGCAGCAACGCTTGCAGCAACGCGTCGTACAGCGCGCGTTCGCGCGCGAGCGCGCGTTCCTGAGCGGACAGCGCTTTGTCCTCGAAGGTTTTCAGCTCGGGCGTGATGTAGCGCTCGGCGTTCTTCAGCGTCTGCCGACGGCGATAGTCGTCGGGCACCTTGTCGGTCTGGCCGCGCGTGACTTCGATATAGAAGCCATGCACCTTGTTGTACTCGACGCGCAGATTGTTGATGCCGGTGCGTGCGCGTTCGCGTGTTTCGAGATCGATCAGGAACTGTCCGCAGTTCTCCGAAATATCGCGCAGTTCGTCGAGCTCGGCGTCATAGCCACGCGCGATCACGCCGCCATCGCGCACCATCGCGGCCGGCTCCTGCGCGACCGCGAGCTTCAGCAAATCGACGCACGCGTGCGGCGGTTCGAGCGCCGCGTCGATGCGCGCGAGCGAATCCGCGTTCGCTGCCACCGCCGCGAGCTGCGCGCGCAAAGCAGGCAGCGCGATGAAGGTATCGCGCAGGCTCGACAGATCGCGCGGTCGCGCCGACAGCAACGCGAGACGTCCGGTGATCCGTTCGATGTCGGAAATCTGCCGCAATGCGCTGCGCAACGTATCGAGATCGGCGCTTGGCGGTGCGTCGAGCAACGCGCCGATCGCCTGCTGGCGGGTTTGCGCCACCGCCGAATCGCGCGGCGGATGATGCAGCCAGTGACGCAGCAGGCGGCTGCCCATTGTCGTGCAGCAGGTGTCGAGCAGCGAGCACAGCGTTGGCGATTCGGTGCCGCGCAGTGTCTCCGTGAGTTCGAGGTTGCGGCGCGTGGCCGGATCGAGGCCGATGTATTCGGATTCGGATTCGACCTTCAGGCTGCGCACGTGACGCAGCTGCTGGCCTTGCGTAGACGCCGCATACAGCAGCAACGCGCCGGCCGCGCCGCACGCGCAGCCGAGCGAATGCGCGCCGAAGCCGTCGAGGCTCGCGACTTCGAGCTGATCGCACAGGCGCTTCGTGCCCGACGTGATATCGAAGTGCCAGGCCGGCACGCGCTTGAGCGCGCTGGCATTGACAGGCGGTGTCCAGCTGGTCGAGTCGGCGGCGGCATCGGCGACCAGAATTTCCGCGGGACGGATGCGCTCCAGCGCGGCGGCGACCTGATCGGGCACGACTTCGGCGAGCCGCAGCGCACCGCTCGCGAGATTGAGCCATGCGAGACCGACGCTCGTCGCGACGCCGCGGCGATTGTGCGCGACGCACAGCGCGAGCAGATAGACGTCGCTCTTGTCGGACAGCAGCGCGGCGTCGGTCAGCGTGCCGGGCGTGACCACGCGCATGACCTTGCGCTCGACCGGGCCTTTCGAGGTGGCCGGGTCGCCGATCTGTTCGCAGATCGCGACCGATTCGCCGAGCTTCACGAGCTTGGCCAGATATTGTTCGACCGAGTGATGCGGCACGCCGGCCATCTTGATCGGATTGCCTGCCGATGCGCCGCGCTGCGTGAGCGTCAGGTCGAGCAGACGCGCGGCTTTTTCCGCGTCGTCGAAAAAGAGTTCGTAGAAGTCGCCCATCCGGTAGAACACCAGCGTGCCCGGATGCTCCGCCTTGATGCGCAGGTACTGCTGCATCATCGGCGTGTGTTGTGCGACGTCGTTGGCCGCTGCGGTTTGAATGCCCATCCTTCGTGTCTTTTTGCGGTAGATGCTCAGGGCGTGAGTTTAACCCGCCGGCGCGACGAGCGGACCCTGGCCGAACGGACGATGCCCAACCCGGGAGCCGGATGCGTTCATTCCTCGATCATCGCCCGCATGTCCACTCTGCGTTCGTTGGTGGCGCTGCGGCGTTTCGCGAGCCACATCAGCAGCGTAATGAAGCTGCCGAACACGACGATGATCCACTGCGCGGGCATCTTTGCCGTGAGCAGCAGCGTGTACACGCCGAGCATCAGCAGCACCGCGAGGTTCTGGTTGAAATTCTGCACGGCGATCGAGTGACCGGCCGAAAGCAGCGTCGCGCCGCGATGCTGCAGGACCGCGTTCATCGGCACGATGAAAAAGCCCGACAGCCCGCCGAGCACGATCATCAGCGGATAGGCCAGCAGAATGTAGTAGGGCGCGACGTGCGTGCCGAAGCGCAGGCCCGCGCCCGGCGGGAACAGGTTCTTGTTGTAGAAGGCCATCGCGATCGCCACGGCACCTGTGAGCACGCCGACCGGCAAAACCTTCAGCGAGTGTCGCAACGGAATCAGCGCGGCCGCACCCGCCGCGCCGATCGCGATACCGGCGCCGGTCACGCCCTGCATCACCGCGGCTTTCGACAACGACAGCCCGAGGTTCACGTTCGCCCATTTGAGCACCAGCAGCTGCATCGTCACCGCGGCGCCCCACATCAGCGTGGTCACCCACAGCGCGATCTGCGCGAGCTTGTCGGCCCACAGCACGCGGAAGCAGTGATGGAAATCGCCGAGCAGCTTGCTCGGCTCGGTCAGCCGGTTCGGATAGCGCGCGCCGGTATCCGGAATGAAGATATTGATTGCGGCGGCGATCGCGTAGGTGAGCATGACCGCGGACATCGCGAGATCGGCGGCGGAGTGCATCAGCGGCAGATGCATGCGCGTGACGAAATGCTCGACGACGGTGCTGATCAGCGCGCCACCGAGCATCGTGCCGACGATCGTCGACAGCACCGTCGCCGATTCGAGCCACGCGTTTGCGCGCACGAGCTTTTCGGCGGGCAGCAGCTCGGTGAGGATGCCGTACTTGGCGGGCGAATACGCGGCCGCGCCGAAGCCGACCACGCCGTAGGCGATCATCGGATGAACGCCGAGGATCATCATCATGCAACCGCTCGCCTTCAGCGCGTTGGAGATGAACATCACGTGGCGCTTTTGCATCGAATCGGCGAACGCGCCGACAAAGGGCGCGAGCAGCACGTACGAGATCGTGAAGAAGATCTGCAAGAGCGGCGTAACCCACGCGGCAGAGCGCATCACGGAAAGCAGCGCGATGGCTGCGATCAACAGCGCATTGTCGGCCAGCGACGAAATGAACTGCGCCGCGATGATCGTATGGAAGCCTTTTTTCATGGGGCCGGTTGGAGGCTGCGCCCGGGGTGAAAGTCGGACAGGGTCAAAGCGGTATGGAGCACAGAACGGTCCCGGCCGAGTCCCGTCCCGAGTCACCGCGGCTTTTTGGCGCGACGCCGCGCACGCGCCGCAGCGCCGCCAACAAAAAAGCGGCCGAAGCCGCTTTTCCGCACAACTGTAATCCGTGGCCGCGGACCGGCCACGGCGGTGCACCTTACGCCGACTGCTGACGCGTGCGGCTGTAGCGCGACAGAATCGGGATCATCTGCGCGTAGACCTTCGGATTGCCCGCGACGACTTCGCCGACGTGCAGGAAATCCGAATCACCGGTGTAGTTGCCGACCAGACCGCCGGCTTCGGTGATCAGCAGGCTGCCCGCTGCGACGTCCCATGCGTTCAGGCCCTGCTCGAAGAAGCCGTCCATGCGTCCGGCCGCGACGTTGGCCAGATCGAGCGCGGCGGCGCCCGGGCGGCGCAGGCCCGCGCAAGCTTGCGTCATCTCGGCGAACTGGCGGCCGTACGATTCGAGGCTGTCCTGCGCGCGGAACGGGAAGCCGGTGCCGATCAGGCAGTCGGCGAGGCGGTCACGCTTGGCGACGCGGATGCGGCGATCGTTGAGGAACGCGCCACGGCCACGCGATGCGGTGAACAGATCGTTGCGGGTCGGGTCGTAGACGACGGCTTGCGTGACGATGCCCTTGTGCGCGAGCGCGATCGACACGCAGTAGTACGGGAAGCCGTGGATGAAGTTGGTGGTGCCGTCGAGCGGATCGATGATCCACTGGTATTCGGAATCGTCGTTCGACTTGCCCGATTCTTCGGCGAGGATGGCGTGATCGGGATAGGCGGTCTTCAGCGTTTCGATGATCGCCGCTTCGGACGCTTTGTCGACCTCCGTGACGAAATCGTTGTGCTGCTTTTTGCTGACCTGAATCAGGTCGAGATCGAGCGATGCGCGGTTGATGATCTGAGCTGCGCGGCGCGCGGCCTTCACAGCGATATTGAGCATGGGATGCATAAACTGATCCTTGTGCCGGGGCAGCACGGCTGCCGGCCGGTAAATAAGCGCGAAACCTGCGCTGACGGGCGCCGCAACGACGCAAAAACAGCACGGAACGGCAGCCGGCTATCCAGCCGGAGCGCATTCCGTCGACGGAGACGAATTGAATAAGAACGGTGCGGCCGGTTCGACGAAGGCTTCAGCAAACGTCGGCGCCGGACGCGAAAAGCGGTATTTTACCTGAGTCCGGCCGCCCTCGCGCAGGTGCTCGCTAACGTGGAGCGGATGTGCCGCACGGGCGCCCGTTGGCGCTACCATACGCGTCTTGAGTTCTAGCCAGCCGAGTTTCATCGTGGATCACACCCACCATTCCTCCGACCCCGCCGTGGCCGATTTGCGCGGCGGCTTCACGTCGACGCGTTTCGTGCTGGTCGAGCCCAGCCATCCGGGCAATGTCGGCGCCGCGGCGCGCGCGCTGAAAACCATGGGCTTTTCGCGGCTCGTGCTCGTGTCGCCGCGCGTGCCGAACGTGCAGAACGATCCCGAAGCGATCGCGATGGCGAGCGGCGCGGACGACGTGCTCGCCTCCGTGCACGTGGTGCCGTCGCTTGCCGATGCGCTGACCGGCGTGCACTGGTCGATCGCGCTGACCGCGCGGCTGCGCGAATACGGTCCGCCGCAATGGACGCCGCGTGCGGCTGCCGCCGCCGCGCACGCAGAGGCGATGCACGGCGAGATCGCGCTGGTGTTCGGCAACGAGCGCACGGGTTTGTCGAACGAGGACGTCGAGCGATGCAGCGCCATCGCGCATATTCCGGCCAATCCGGCCTACAGCTCGCTCAATCTCGCGCAGGCGGTGCAGGTGCTCGCCTACGAGCTGCGCACCGCGTATCTCGGCGCCGATGAAGCGACCGACGGTGCGCCCGCCGCAGGGGCACGCGTAGCGCCGGCCGAATCCGCCGGTACGCGCGCGCAGATGGCAGCGAGCGACGAGATCGAGAGCATGTTCGCGCATCTGGAAAGCGCGCTGGTCGCGCTCGAGTTTCTCGATCCGGCCAATCCGAAGAAGCTGATGTCACGGCTGCGGCGGCTCTTCGCGCGCTCGGGCCTCGAGCGCGAAGAGGTCAATATCGTGCGCGGCATCGCCAAGCACATCCTGCTCAAGACCGGGCGGACCGGCTGACGCTCGTTGACGGCCCGTCGCGGCGCACCTGTTGCGCCGCGTTCATCTGACGACAACCTTGCAGGTGACGGGGACTTCCGGCAGGTTTCGCGCAATCGCCCTACAATCCACGAAACGTTAGAAGCAAAGCTGCCGCCGTGCTAAGCGGCAGGCATGCCGTCACATGCGGCGCGAAATGCACAAGCCCGCGCGAGCACTAAGCGCGCGGACCCGCCCACGCAGACGGTTTTTCTTTTCCCCCAAAACAACACAGTCCCAGCCATGTTTACGAGACTTCGCGAAGACATCGCCACGATCCGGGAGCGCGACCCCGCCGCCCGCAGCGCATGGGAAGTGCTCACGTGTTATCCGGGGCTGCACGCGCTCGTGCTGCATCGGATCGCGCACGCGTGCTGGCGCGCGAAGCGCCGCTGGCTCGCGCGTTTCGTGTCGCAGATGGCGCGCTTCATGACCGGCATCGAGATCCATCCGGGCGCGACCGTCGGGCGGCGCGTGTTCATCGATCACGGCATGGGCGTCGTGATCGGCGAGACCGCGCAGATCGGCGACGACTGCACGATCTACCAGGGCGTGACCCTCGGTGGCACGTCGCTCACGCGCGGCGCGAAGCGGCATCCGACGCTCGAGCGTGGTGTGATCGTCGGGGCGGGCGCGAAGGTGCTCGGCGGATTCACGATCGGCGCGGACGCGAAGATCGGCTCGAACGCGGTGGTGACGAAGCCGGTACCGGCGCGTGGCACGGCGGTCGGCAATCCGGCGCGGATCATCGTACCGGCGTCGGTCGCCGCGGATGCGAACGGCGCCAAGGGTGCGAACACGAATGCGGACAACGCCGCGCGTGACGCGAAGCGTGGCAGCGAAATCAGCGCGTTTTGCGCCTACGGCATCACGCCCAATGCGGACGATCCGGTTTCGCTCGCGATTCACGGTCTGATCGATCATGCGGCTACCCAGGCGCGGCGTATCGATGAAATCGTCGATGCGCTCGAGCGGCTCGGCACGAGCCTCGAAGGGCTGCAAGGCGCGGATGCGGCGTTGCTCGATCTGCGGCGCCTATCGGCGGCGATCGCGGGGAAGGTGGAAGGGGTGGCGGCGGAGCACTAGGTATCGGCGCTTCGACAGCGCGAAGCGCACGCCGTACTTACCACGTCAATCCAGCGGCAACGCCCGAATCCCGTCGGCATCGATCTTCAGATAGCCGCCACGGCGCTCGCCGTGATCGAGATCCCAGTCCGGCAGAACCCAACGCGTGCCGCCCGGTTCGCGATGCCGCGCGGGCAGATGTGTATGCCCGTGAATGATCGTCGCGCTCTTCGATTTCCTGAACAGCGCGGCGACGCCTCGCGGGGTCACGTCATACTTGACCGACATCGGCCGCGTGCGGCCGTGCTCGCTCTTCGAGCGCATATTCTCGGCGAGCTTGCGACGCCACCGAAACGGCCACGCGAGAAACACTGTCTGCGCGAGTCGATTGCGCGCGAAACACCTGAACAACTGATAGCCGCGATCCGCGGTGCACAGACCATCGCCGTGGGCGAGCGCAATGCGCGTGCCGAACGCGGTGATCACGAATGGATCGGGGAGCCAGATCGCGCCGGCCGCTTTCATGAAGCGCTTGCCAAGCAGAAAGTCGCGATTGCCGTGCATGATGTAGAGCGCGATGCCGCGCTCGGACAGCGTGTGCAGCAATGCGGCAATACGGGCGACGAACGGCTCGCTCAGCATGTCGTCGCCGACCCAGTATTCGAACAGGTCGCCGAGGATGAAAACAGAGTCGGCCGCTTCCGCGTTCACGCGGATGAAGTGCTCGAACGCGGCGACCGTGCGCGGAATCGCCTCGCCCAGATGTAGATCGGAGAGGAAGAAAAAAGGGCGCGCGGCGTGCGGGCGTGGGCCCTCGCCTGGCACGCCCGCGGCGATGCTTCGCAGCGGCGTCTCTTGCAGCATTGAAGGTGCCTGATTTCAGTTCAAACGAGTCGACGCCCGCATGGGGCGCGACTCACTCACGGCTTAGCCGACGACGACAGCCTTTTCGATCACGACGTCATCGACCGGCACGTCCTGATGGAAGCCCTTCGAGCCGGTCTTGACCTTCTTGATCTTCTCGACCACGTCCATGCCTTCGACGACCTTGCCGAACACCGCGTAGCCCCAGCCTTGCGGCGTCGGCGACGAGTGGTTCAGGAAGTCGTTGTCGTTCACGTTGATGAAGAATTGCGCGGTCGCCGAATGCGGGTCGTTGGTACGCGCCATCGCGATCGAGCCGTTCTCGTTCTTCAGACCGTTGTTTGCCTCGTTGGTGATCGGCTCGGCCGTCGGCTTCTGCTTCATGCCGGGTTCGAAGCCGCCGCCCTGGATCATGAAGCCGTCGATCACGCGGTGAAACACCGTGTTGTCGTAGTGGCCGGCCTTCACGTAGTTCAGGAAGTTCTCGACCGACTTCGGCGCCTTTTCGGCGTTCAGCTCGAGTTTGATGACGCCGTGGTTCGTATGCAGTTCAACCATGATGGAATCCTTTGATGAACAGGTGGGTAAAAGGCGCGTCGCGTCGTCATGCGCTGACGACAGGCCGCGCCGGGGCGTTGGTTGGGGCCGGGCTTCGGCCGCGCGGATTCGCTTGCTCGTGCGCCCGCTGGTTCGTCGTTACTTGCTCACCACCGTCGCCGACTGGATCACGACCGGTTTCTGCGGTACATCGCTCATCGGGCCGCGCGTGGTGGTGGGCGTGGCTTCGATGCGCTTCACGACGTCCATGCCGCTCGTGACCTTGCCGAACACCGCGTAGCCGTTGCCGTCCGGATTCGGGTAGTCGAGATTGGCATTGTCCACCGTGTTGATGAAGAACTGCGCGGTGGCGGAATTCGGGTCGCTGGTGCGTGCCATCGCGATCGTGCCCGCGGTGTTCTTCAGACCGTTGCGGCTCTCGAGCGGGATCGGCGCGCGCGTCGGCTTCTCGGCGAAGCTCTGCGTATAGCCGCCGCCCTGAATCATGAAGCCCGGAATCACGCGATGAAAGATCGTGCCGCTATATTGGCCGGCCTTCACGTAGTCGAGGAAATTCGCGACCGTCTTTGGCGCCTTCTCGGGATACAGCTCGACGCGGATGTCACCCTCCGACGTCTTCAACAGCACGGAAGGATGAGCGGCCTGCGAACCGGACTGTGCAAAGGCGGGTGCGTTTGCGATCAGGGCGGCGCTGCCGAGCGCCAACATCAACCATTTCATGAAAATCCTCGGGGTTGGAGAAAACGTGCGGCAAGCAACGAGCCCGGCGCTCAGCGCGACGGCGCCATGTACGGCGGCATGGCGAGCGAGCCGTTCGGGCCGCCGAACTGGAAGCTCGGGCTGTCCGTGATGTTCGACGTGGGGTGCGCGGCGGGCCCGGTCGTCTGTTCGGCGGCGGGCTGCGACGCCGCGGCAGCGGGCGCCGCCGGCGACACGACCTTCTGGATGTCCGCGAGACGCTGCGCGGTCCTCGGGCTAGCCTTGCCGAGGCTTTCCGCGCGACGGTACGCGGCATCGGCGAGGCGCAGATAGAGGTCGCCGAGGTTCTCGAACGCGAGCCCGTAGTTCGGATTGACCTGGGTGGCCATTTCGAGCGCGGCGCGCGCTTCGGTCAGGCGGCCTTGTCTTGCGAAGAGCGTGGCGAGGTTGTTGTACGGCTCGGGCAACTCGGGATACAACTGCGTGAGTTCGGTGAACGCGGTGATCGCTTCGTCGTCGCGATTCAGATGCACGAGCACGTTTGCGCGTTTGAATTTAGCTTGTGCGTCGCGCGGGTTTGCGGCGACGCGCGCATCGAGTTGCGTCAGCGCGGCTTGCCAGTTTTTCTGCGCGATCGACGCGTCGATTTCCGGCGTGTTGTCACGCACGGCGGGACCTTGCGGCATCACCGCCGCCTTCTGCGCAAAAGCGCTCGCAGCCGGCACCGCGGCTAGCGCGGCAACGACGGTGATACGCCACGCGAGGGCGCGCGCCGCTTCGAAAGTGACGCCACCAACAACGTCGCCAAACGCAGTCGCGGCGAGGGTCGCAGCGCTGCGCGCGCGGCCGCTGGAGTGTTTCATAGGCTCAGGTCAGGATGTTATACTCCGAGCCATTCTAACAAAAGGTCTGCGCGTTCCGTCGAACCGCCGACTGTCTTTTCGCCACTCGTGGCCGTCTCCGCCCGGTTCGCAGTATCGTCTGCAGCCTGATCGCCGCACGAGGTGCGCCGGTTTAAGCTGTATGCGACGCACCCGTTGTCCTGTTGGTTTCGCGGGTCGCGGCGCGCATGAAGCACAATGCGGACTTCTTTCGGCCCACGCACCGCTCTCTATGGAATCTCTGCGCATCTACAACACGCTCGCGCGTGACAAACAGACTTTCGTGCCGCTGCGCGAAGGTGTCGTGCGGATGTACGTCTGCGGGATGACCGTGTACGACTATTGCCACGTCGGTCATGCGCGGGTGATGGTCGTGTTCGACATCGTGCAGCGCTGGTTGCGCGCGCTTGGGTACAACGTGACCTACGTGCGCAACATTACCGATATCGACGACAAGATCATCAAGCGTGCAGTCGAGAACGGTGAAACCATCAAATCGCTGACTGATCGCTTCATCGCCGCGCTGCATGAAGACGCGGACGCGCTCGGCATCGAGCGTCCGGACATCGAGCCGCGCGCGACCGACTTCATTCCGCAGATGCTCGGCATGATCGAGGCGCTCGAGAAGAACGGCTACGCCTACCAGGCGAGCGACGGGGACGTCAACTACGCGGTACGCAAATTCGCAGGCTACGGCAAGCTGTCGGGCAAGTCGCTCGAAGACCTGCGTGCGGGCGAACGCGTCGCGGCCAACGACGCGAAACAGGACCCGCTCGACTTCGTGCTGTGGAAGCAGGCGAAGCCCGATGAACCGGCCGACACCGGCTGGGATTCGAAGTACGGGCGCGGTCGTCCCGGCTGGCACATCGAGTGCTCGGCGATGGGCTGCACGCTGCTCGGCGAACAGTTCGACATTCACGGTGGCGGCCAGGATCTGCAGTTTCCGCACCACGAAAACGAGATCGCGCAAAGCGAGGCCGCGACCGGACAAACATTCGTCAATTATTGGATGCACAACGGCTACGTACAGATCGACAATGAGAAGATGTCGAAGTCGTTGAACAATTTTTTTACGATTCGCGAAGTGCTCGCGCAGTACGATGCAGAGGTGGTGCGTTTCTTCATCGCGCGCGCGCACTACCGCTCGCCGCTGAACTACAGCGACGTGCATATCGACGACGCGCGCAATGCACTCGCGCGTTTGTACACGGCGTTGAAAGACGTGTCACCCGATAGTGCCGCGCTCGACTGGAACGAAGCGTACGCGCAGCGTTTCCAGGCAGCGATGAACGACGACTTCAACACGCCGGTGGCCGTGTCGGTGCTGTTCGAACTGGCCACTGAAGTGAATCGCACGCGCGAGCCCGCGCTGGCCCGTCAATTGCGCGCGCTTGGCGCGGTGCTCGGGTTGCTCGGACGCGAACCGCGTGCATACCTGCAGCAGGCAGCGGGTGCTGCAGCCGAAGGCGCGCTCGAGCCCGCCGCGATCGAAGCGAAGATCGCCGCGCGCATCGCCGCCAAGCAGGCAAAAGACTATGCGGCAGCAGACCGGATCCGAGCTGAATTGCTCGAGGCCGGCGTTGCCCTCGAAGACAAACCCGGCGGGTTGACCGAGTGGCGGCGCGTGTGAGCGCACCTCGTACTTCCCTCTGAACGACTCGCCAGGCAGGAGGCAGGATGGCAACGGCCACGAAGACGCCGGCTAAACGCGCGGCGTCTCAAACCAGTGCGGCAGCCGCACCATCGGCTGCCGCAGCCAAGTCGACGCGTGCGTCGACTCGCGCGGGCGATGGCGCGGTAGACAAAGCGTCATCGATAGCGGGCGGGGCGGCGAAAGCCGGCTCGGCCGCGGCAAAGAAGAGCGCGGCCAAACGCTCGCTCAATGGCGCGTGCGGCGCGGGCGCTGAAGCCGCGCACGCGCCGGTTGCGAAGCGCGCGAAAACGGCGTCGCGGGCGAAGGGCAATGGCGCGGTGCCGGCCGAGCTCGCCGGCGACGTGCAGGAACTCGCACGCGATACGAACGCAGGCGAAGTCGTGCGCAAGACACGTGTGTCGGCCACCTCGGCGAGCACGGTCAGCGCCGGCGGCGAAGCGGCCGGTGTCGCATCGCTCGCGAACGAAGTCGCGGTGCCGGTGCAGATCGGCGGCCTCGCGCCTGAAGTCACGCGTCCCGCGTATTGGGATAAGGCGTGTGCGGACCTCGTCAAGCGCGATCGCATTCTGAAAAAGCTGATTCCGAAGTTCGGTCCTGTGCATCTTCTGAGTCGTGGCGATCCGTTCGTCACGCTTGCGCGCTCGGTGGTCGGCCAGCAGATTTCGGTCGCGTCGGCGCAGGCGGTGTGGGCGAAGGTCGAAGCCGCGTGTCCGAAGCTCGTGCCGCAGCAGTTCATCAAGCTCGGTCTCGAGAAGCTGACCGCGTGCGGTCTGTCGAAACGCAAGGCCGAGTACGTGCTCGATCTCGCGCGGCATTTCGTGTCGGGCGCATTGCACGTCGGCAAATGGACGTCGATGGACGACGAGTCGGTGATCGCCGAACTCACGCAGATTCGCGGCATCGGCCGCTGGACCGCGGAGATGTTCCTGATCTTCAACCTGTCGCGTCCCGACGTGCTGCCGCTCGACGACCTCGGCCTGATCCGCGCGATCAGCGTCAACTATTTCAGCGGCGAACCCGTCACGCGCAGTGAAGCGCGCGAAGTTGCCGCGAACTGGGAGCCGTGGCGCACCGTGGCGACCTGGTACATGTGGCGTAGTCTCGATCCGTTGCCGGTCGACTACTGAAGAAGAACAGGAGGCGAAGCCGTTTCAAAGACTATCGTGTATATCATGTCGATAGTTGAGAAATGGTTTTGACATCGGCTCGCGCGGTTAGAATACGCGCTGCCCGGTAAGTCCAAGGATTACAACCAATGAAGACCACGTTTCTGGATTTCGAACAGCCGATCGCTGAACTCGAAGCGAAGATCGAAGAATTGCGCTTCGTGCAGGACGACTCGGCTGTCGATATTTCGGAAGAGATCGAGCGGCTGTCCAAGAAGAGCCAGCAGCTCACCAAAGATCTGTATGCGAACCTCACACCGTGGCAGGTTTCGCAAATCGCCCGTCATCCGCAGCGTCCGTACACGTTCGACTACGTGAGCGAGCTGTTCACCGACTTCCATGAACTGCATGGCGACCGCAATTTCGCGGACGATCTGTCGATCGTCGGCGGTCTCGCGCGGTTCAACGGCCAGGCGTGCATGGTGATCGGTCATCAGAAGGGCCGCGACACCAAGGAGCGCGCGCTGCGCAACTTCGGCATGCCGCGTCCGGAAGGCTATCGTAAGGCCGAGCGTCTGATGCGCCTCGCCGAGAAGTTTGGCCTGCCGATCTTCACGTTCATCGACACGCCGGGCGCGTACCCCGGCATCGGCGCGGAAGAGCGCGGCCAGTCCGAAGCGATCGGCCGCAATCTGTACGTGATGGCCGAGCTGAAGACGCCGCTGATCGCGACGATCATCGGCGAGGGCGGCTCGGGCGGCGCGCTCGCGATCGCAGTGGGCGATAGCGTGCTGATGCTGCAGTTCTCGACCTACTCGGTGATTTCGCCGGAGGGTTGCGCGTCGATTCTGTGGAAGAGCGCCGCGAAGGCGCCGGAAGCAGCGGAAGCGCTCGGCTTGACCGCGCATCGTCTGAAGGCGCTCGGTTTGATCGACAAGATCGTCAACGAGCCGCTCGGTGGTGCGCACCGCGATCCGAAGGGCATGGCCGCGATGCTGCGCCGCGCGCTCGCCGATTCGCTGCGCCAGTTCCAGGGCATGAGCACCAACGACCTGCGCGAACGCCGTTTCGAACGGCTGATGGCGTACGGCAAATTCAAGGAAACGACGCCGGGCGCATAAGCCCGCGCGTTGACCTGTCTTCATCGTCCACCGGCGCTTGCCGCGCTAACGACGTGACCACCACCGCCGACTCATCCGCCGAGCGCCTCGTGATCGAGGCGCTCGGCGCGGCGCTGTCCGGGCTCGATCCGAACGCGCGGATTGCGCTCGCATTCAGCGGCGGCGTCGATTCGAGCGTGCTGCTCGATGCGGCGGTGCGCGTCGCCGGCGCATCGCGTTGTGTCGCGCTGCATGTGCATCACGGATTGAGTCCAAATGCCGATGCGTGGCTCGCACATTGCGAGGCATTCGCGCGCGAACGTGGCGTGGAATTCGACGCGCGACGCGCGGACGTTTCGCGCGCGCCGGGCGTGAGCATCGAGGCTGCGGCACGCGACGCGCGTTATCGCGCGCTCGACGCGATGTGCGCAACGCGCGGAATCAGCACGCTATGGCTCGCGCAGCATGCGGACGATCAGGCCGAGACCGTGCTGCTACAACTGCTGCGCGGCGCGGGTCTCGCGGGGCTCGCGGCGATGGCGCCCGGCTCGCTGCCGACGGGTGCGTCGACGACACGTATGCGGCCGCTTTTGCATTTGCTGCGCGCGCAACTCGAACATTATGCGAGCGCGCGCAAGCTTCGCTGGATCGACGACGAATCGAACACGGACACGCGTTACGCGCGCAACGCATTGCGTCATCAGGTGATGCCGGTGCTCGCGGTGCACTTTCCGGGCTTTCGCGATGCGCTCGCGCGCACGGCCGCGCATGCAGCATCCGCGCAGCGCTTGCTCGATACGCTCGCGCGCGCGGACATGAAGAGCGCGGCGCGCGATGAAGGACGCGCGCTCGCGCACGACGCGCTGCTCGCTCTCGACGACGATCGCGCGCTGAATCTGCTGCGCTACTGGATGCGCACGCTCGGCTTCGTCGCGGCATCGAGCGCACGTGTCGCGGATGCGCTGCGGCAGTTGCGCGAAGTCGGTGCGGGACAGGACGGACATCGTCTGCGTATCGATCATGCGGGGCATGCGTTGCGCAGTTATCGCGGCCTCGTCTACTGGGAGGCCGGCGACAGCAGCGAGCCCGCCGACGAAACCGCGCTCGCCGAGCGTGAGATCAGCGAACTCGCGTGGCAGGGGCAAGAGGTCTGGCATCTGCCGCAATGGCGCGGCACGTTCGTGTTCGCGGTGGTGGATGCAGCCGCTGCCTCCGACGTCGCCGACGCATTGCACGAAGCGCCACGCGACGAATCATTGGATACCGTTCCCGTCAGCGTCCTGCAACGTGCTTCTCTCAGCGTGCGGGCGCGCCGCGGCGGCGAGCGCATGCGCGTCGGTGCGTCGAACACGTCGAGCCGCACGCTGAAGAACCTGTTTCAGGAGCGCGGCATTCCCGCATGGAAGCGCGACGTGCCATTGCTTTACGTCGGCGATGAACTGCTGTTCGTGCCGCTGATCGGCGTGAATCGTCGGACGGTGCGCGACGCATCCGAGCGCGAAACGCGCGTGAAAATCGCCTGGCGAGAAGATCTGCTGATCGCCTGAGTGCCGGTCGGGCAGTCGCGCATGCCGCGCGGGCGCATGTCGTAATAATGAAATAGGGTGCAAATCAACGATAAAACAGGCCATTGCGTGCCTGATTTGACGCATTTGAACGCTCTGTGCGTCTTGTCTTTTTGTGCCTAATCAGGTACTTTAGCTTGTTTGCCCGACCCGATTTCGCCGTCGCTTTTGTCGCCATCGGTCGTTAGTGCCGGCAGGCGTGCGTGATCCGTCGTCGCCGTTCAAATCCGATCAGCCATTTGCGATTTCATCCCGGGCAAATCCGCGCGTGCTGCACGCGTGCTGCATCTACGCCGCCACACACTTTGCCGCCGTTCACGAGACGTTGCGCCCCTGTGCTTTCTGTGCGGTCGTCTCCAGCGCGCCAGCGCGGTTTATCTTCCAGTTCAGAACGACAATGGCACTCATCGTACACAAATACGGCGGCACCTCGATGGGCTCGGTCGAGCGCATCAAGAACGTCGCCAAGCGCGTCGCGAAATGGCACAAGGCCGGCCACCAGATGGTCGTCGTGCCCTCGGCAATGTCCGGCGAAACCAATCGCCTGCTTGGCCTCGCGAAAGAAATCACGACTCAACCGAGCCCGCGTGAAGTCGACATGATCGCCGCCACCGGCGAGCAGGTCAGCTCGGGTCTGCTCGCGATCGCGCTGCAGGAAGCCGGCGTCGAAGCGGTCAGCTATGCAGGCTGGCAGGTACCGGTCAAAACCGATAGCGCGTTCACGAAAGCGCGCATCAGCGACATCGACGGCGAGCGCGTCAAGCAAGACCTCGCGGCCGGTAGGGTGGTCGTGATCACCGGCTTCCAGGGTATCGACCCCGATGGCCACATCACGACGCTCGGCCGCGGCGGCTCGGACACCTCGGCGGTCGCGGTCGCGGCCGCGCTGAAGGCCGACGAGTGCCTGATCTACACGGACGTCGACGGTGTGTACACGACGGACCCGCGCGTCGTTGAAGAAGCGCGCCGGCTCGACCGCGTGACGTTCGAAGAAATGCTGGAAATGGCCAGCCTGGGTTCGAAGGTGCTGCAGATCCGCTCGGTGGAATTCGCCGGCAAATATCAGGTGAAGACGCGCGTGCTGTCGAGCCTGACCGATCCGCTGATGCCGCTCGACGACGAAATGAAGTCGGGCACCCTGATTACTTTTGAAGAAGACGAGACCATGGAAAAAGCAGTCATCTCGGGCATCGCGTTCCAGCGCGACGAAGCTCGTATCGCCGTGATGGGCGTGCCCGACAAGCCGGGCATCGCGTATCAGATTCTCGGCCCGGTGGCGGACGCGAATATCGACGTCGACATGATCATTCAGAACCAGAGCGTCGAGGGCAAGACAGCGTTCACGTTCACGGTTGGCCGCGGCGACTATGCGCGCGCAATGGAGATCCTCACCGGCACGGTCAAGGCGCACGTGCAGGCCGAGCAGGTGCTGGGCGACCCGAAGGTGTCGAAGGTGTCGGTGGTCGGCGTTGGGATGCGCTCGCACGTCGGCATCGCGAGCAAGATGTTCCGCACGCTGTCGGAAGAGGGCATCAACATTCAGATGATCTCGACTTCCGAAATCAAGATTTCGGTATTGATCGACGAAAAGTACATGGAGCTCGCAGTGCGCGCGCTGCATAAGGCCTTCGAACTCGATCAGGCATAAATCGTGTGAAAAACGGGGCGCTCTAGAGCGCCCCGTTTGTTTTGTGGCGTTCATGTGAACGATTTGCGTCGCGAGACACCTCGTTGGCACAAAAAATGTTCGCGAGACATTGACCTTATCGGCCCGGCCCGCTATTATCTTGGCTTCGTCGCACTGACTCCCTGTGCGACAGAAAGTTTGGGAGACGTGGCCGAGAGGTCGAAGGCACTCCCCTGCTAAGGGAGCATCTGGGCCAAAACCTGGATCGAGGGTTCGAATCCCTCCGTCTCCGCCAGCAATGGTGGTGAAACCCCGCAGAGTCTAGGCTCTGCGGGGTTTTTGTTTTTCGGCGACCGCTGTTTCGTTTCCTCTCGCTGCCAGTTATGCAGGCATCCTGATCACTGCATGGCGCTCTGAACCCGCGTCGCTTAGAACGCGTGCCGCAACCCCACCATGCCGACGAACTGAGACGGGCCCGACGACGGCGTCATGTTCTGCGAGTCGCCGACCACCGCGACCGCGTCGGCGATGGTCACGCCGCTGCCCGACGCGATCAGCGACTTGCCGCCCGCATGCTGATAGGCCTCGAGCGCGTACAGCGTGGTGCGCGTCGACAGGCTATAGGTCTGTTCGAGCGAGATCTGATGATAGTGCGCCGGGTCGGTGATGCCATTCGCCTGGCTTGCCTGCGTGAAGCTATAGCCGCCGCCCACGGTCACGCTCGGTGTGATCCGGTACGTCGCGATCGCGCCGTACGTGTTGAACACGGCCTTGTCGAAGAACAGCGAGCCGTGGCCCGGCGCGTACTGCACATTCGAGTAGTTGACGCCCACCATCAGATCGTGCCACGTGTAGCGGCCCGCCGCGGCGAACAGCTGCGCGCTGCGCGCGCTCGCATAACCGTTGTTGACCGGCGAGTTGATCGCGAAGCTGCCGAGCGCCGCGCTCGTCGCGATGTCCTTCAGCTTCACGTAGCCGGCTGCGAGCGATACCGGCTGGAAGTCATAGCGCAGTGCCGCGCTGAACAGGCTGCCGTTCGCGACGCTGCCGGGCACGCCACCGAGACCGTACTGCGCACTTGCCTGCAGGCCCGCGATCGTCGGTGATAGATAGGTAACCGAATTGTTGAAGCGCAGCGTCGTGTCGAGGGCGTCGAGATCGCCCGGGTGCGCGCCGGTCGCGCCGGTCAGCACGCCGGTCGGTCCGAGCGCGCCGACCATCTGGAAGTAGGGCGTGTACTGGCGACCGAGCGTCACTGTGCCATAGCGGTCGTTCGCGAGGCCGACGTAGGCCTGGCGGTTGAACAGGTAACCCGCGGTGCTTTGCGCGCCGGTCAGCGAATTGAAACCGCTCTCGAGCCGGAAGATCGCCTTCGTGCCACTGCCGAGATCTTCCGAGCCGAGGAAGCCAAACTTGCTCGCCTGCAGATTGCCCTGGCTCATGTAGAAGTTCGAATGCCCCTTCTGGTTGCTGGCATAGGCGAACGCATTGTCGATGACGCCGTACAACGTGACGCTGCTTTGCGCCGACGCGCTGGTCGATAACGCGGCGCCCGCGAACGGCAGGCAGCAGAGGACGAACGCGCGGGTGCGCGCGCGCTGGCTGATTTTCATGATTGGGATGTCTCCAGACTGAAGGGACGGCCTGATCCCTCAGGCCGGTGCGGTGTGTCGTTCAGTGCCTAGTAGCGCGAGTCGGTGCTTTTGTGTGTCAGTGCGGCAGCGAAATCGTCAGGCAGCGCCAGCCGTTTGCGGTGTGGTCGGCGTCGAGCGTGCCGTTCGTGCAGACGATCGCGCGTGTCTCATGCATCGGCACGAACACACGCACTCGGAGCTGCGTGCGATGCTTCCATTGCGGACGCTCGAGCGTCACGCGCAACGTGTTTGCGTCACCCGTCAGCGTGACGTTCCAGCGGCCTTGCTCGCCATTGCGCCAGGCTTCGGTCTCGCCGTCGTCCTCGATCGAGCCGCCTTGCGCGGTGCCCGCGCCGGCATGTGGCACCGCGAGGAATGCGCGCTCATCGGCGGGGCGGCCGAAATGCTGCTCGGCGATGTTGAGCGGAATCACGCTGCCTTCGCGCAGCAAGAACACCGGCCGCTCGATAGGCGCGGGCAGCGTGACGGTCTGGCCGCCGTCGAATGCTTCGCCGCTCCAGTACGACACCCAGCGCGAACCGGCGGGCAGATACACGTCGCGCGTGCTCCGGCCCGGATCGACCACCGGCGCGACCAGCATCGACGAGCCGAGCATCATGTCGTCGCCGTCGACGAGGCAGCGCGGATCGCGCGGAAACTCCGCGAACAGCGGCCGCAGCACCGGTTCGTACGCGCTATGCGATTGCCACAGCAGCTCGTATAGGTAAGGGATCAGCCGATAGCGCAGCTTGATCAGGTCCGCCACGTGCCGCGTGACTTCCGGATGCATCCACGGTTCGTTGACGGTGCCGTCGTCGTTCCACGAGTGAATCGAAAAGCGCGGCAGGAAAATGCCGAACGCGACCCAGCGCGCGAACAGCTCCGGCTGTGGCGCCGGACCCGAGAAGCCGCCGATGTCATGGCCGCTATTCGACACGCCCGACATCGCGAGCCCGAGGCCCATCTTCAGATTGAAGCGCAGCGTTTCCCACGACGTGTAGTTGTCGCCCGACCACGTCTGTACATAGCGATGCATGCCCACGCCGCCCGAGCGCGATACGAGGAACGGACGCTTATCGGGCGCATGCTCGCGCTGCGCGTCGTGCGACGCGCGCATCATCAGCTGCGTTTGCAGCACCTTAGCCTGATGTGCCGGATACGGCTTGCCGAAGCCGCGCGCAATTGCATGCGGCGACCAGATCTCGAACTCGTTGTTGTCGTTCCAGGTGGCCGCGATGCCGTATTCGAGCAGCGCGTCCTTCACGCGCGCCTTCCACCAGTCGATCGTCGCGGGATTCGTGAAGTCAAGATACGCGCCGACTTCGTCCCAGAACTGCACCCATGCGGGCCCGCCATCGGGCGCTTCGATCAACAGGCCGGCCTGCGCGACGTCGTCGAACGCGGGGTGATCCTGCAGCAGACACGGCTTGATGTTCGCGCATAGACGCACGCCGTGATCGAGATAGCTCTGTACGAAGCCTTCGATGTCCGGAAACTTCTCGTGGTTCCAGTTGAACACATAGCGCTTCGGCCCGATCGACGTATAGCCCGAGGACAGATGGAACGAATCGCACAGCACGTCGTGCTCGCGGCAGCGCTCGATGAATTCGCCCATCTGCTGTTGTGCGTCCGGTGCGTCGGTGTAGCTCATCGTCGAGCCCGAGTAGCCGAGGCCCCATTTCGGCATCCACGCGGGACGTCCGGTGAGCCACGTGAAGCGGCGCACCGCGTCGAGCGGCGAGCCGGGCGACGCGATGAAGTAGTAGTCGAGATCGCCATGCTCGGCGATGAAGTGCCGATAGTGACCGTGATAGTTGTCGAGCTCACGGCCCATGTCGAAGCGGCAATCGGCGAGCGTGTCGTAGAACAGGCCAAAGCCGGTCGACGTCTGCGGCTGCCACGTCACGTAGAACGGGATGTGTTTGTATAGCGGGTCCGTGGTGCGTGCGCTGTAGCCCATTGCGTCGATGTTGCGCATCTCGTAGCTTTGCTGCGCGCGATCGAGCGAGCCGGCACGCTCGCCGAGGCCCACGTACATTTCGTCGCGGCGCCGCTCGACGTAGTGATAGACGCGCGAGTCCCACCAGCCGAAGTTGTACGCCTGGGTCTTGCGATCGCTCATCACGCGATGCCACGTGCCTTCGTGCAGGATGTCCCATGCGCAGGCGCCGCCTTCGAGCGCGACGCTCACGCGTACGCGCGCCGTTTCGATCGCCACGTGGCCGGCTGCTTCGTTCACCGTGAACGGCGGCGGCGTAAAGCCGCTCAGGTCGCGGCGCTCGCGGCCTTCGAGCGGCACGTCGTCCGCGCCGGGCGCGATCGCCCACGTGCGCGGACCGTGCGTTTCGCCGTCCGGCAGCACGAGCACGCGGATGATGTCCTCGGCGAGCACGAATAGCTCGATGCGGCAATTCGGCTGCGCGCTCAGCACGACCGGGTTGGCCGCGGGGTTGCCAGCGTTGGAGGCGAGTGCGAAGCGCGGCGGATGTTTGAGATTGATCTGTGAACGCATGACGAGTCTTCGAGGGAGGTCAGGCAGCGGTGTTGACGCTCAGGTCGGCGCGGCGCGCGCGGCCGTGGCGCGGCACGCCGCGCATCAGGATGATCAGCAGCGCCGCGCCGATGATGTCGAACGCGCCGAGCGCGCCGAACAGCGGCGTGTAGCCGATCGAATCGGCGAGCGCGCCGACCATCAGCGAGAAGCCGAGGCCGCCGATCCACGCGGCCATGCCCGCGAAGCCGGCGACGGTGCCGACCTCGCCGGGATCGAAGACGTCGGCGGCGAGCGTGTTGACGAGCGCCGAGATCATCTGGTGCGCGAAGCCGCCGACGCAGAAGAGGGCGATCGCCTGGTACGGCGACGCGACGAGACCGATCGACGCCGGGCCGAGCATCATCAGCGCGCCGAGCACCACGCCCGAGATGCGCGACCAGATCAGCGGCACGCGAAAATGCTTCATCAGGAACGGCGACAGATAGCCGCCGAACAGGCCGCCGAGGTCCGCGGCGAGAAACGGCAGCCACGCGAACAGCGCGATTTCCTTCAGATCCATATGACGCTGCGTGGCGAGATAGAGCGGAATCCAGAAGCTGAACGTTTGCCACGCGGGTTCGGCGAAAAAGCGTGCCTGCGCGATCGCCCAGAAACGGCGCGTGCGCAGTACTTCACGCACGCTCGCGCGGCGTGCCGCGGGCGGTGCCTGGCCTTCGACGATCGCCGTGCGCTCGGCGTCACTCACGCGCTTGTGCTCGGTGGGCGAGCGGTACAGCACGAACCATGCGGCGGCCCAGAAGAAGCCGAGCGCGCCGGTCACTGCAAACGCGCTCTGCCAGCCGTAGCGCAGCGACAGGAACACGACGAGGGGCGGCGCGAGCAGCGAGCCGAACGAGGTGCCCGCGTTGAAATAGCCGACCGCGACGGATTTCTCGCGATCAGGAAACCATTCGGCGACGACCTTCATGCCGGCCGGAATCGCGACCGCTTCGGACAGACCCATGAAGCCGCGCAACGCGGCGAGCGAAAACCAGCTGCCCGCGAAGCTATGGAACACGCCGGTCAGCGACCACAGGCACGCAAACAATGCGAAACCGAGGCGCAGACCGATCAGATCGATGATCAGGCCGCAGACGGGCTGCATCACCGTATAGCCGACCTGGAACGCGCCGACCACGTACGAGTACTGCCGCGTGTTCATGTGCAGCAGCTTCATCAGCTCGGGCGCCATCACGCCGAGCGCGTTGCGCGACAGATAGTTGACGATCGTCCCAACGCAAACGAGGGCGATGATCCACCAGCGCAATCCCTTGATCGTTTTCAAAATCAGTCTCCGTGGCGCATTGAGCGGTTGCCTCCGAGGCGGCGCTCGGAAATGCGCGAATTCGAACATTTATTGGTCGTCAATGAAAGTCATCCTACCACTTGGAACCCGGTTAGATATTCGGGAAAACCATAGCACACCCGGTGTTTTTCATTGATTTTTCGAGATAATTTGGTAATCTTTGTCAGAATTTTTGAGAGGTGATCGGATGACTGCGATCCGAAATGCGAGCGTGAATGTTCTTTCGAACATGGAATGTTCGTTTGCGGTAAGTCTGCCAGACCTCAGCCGCCGGCCCCGCCGGAAGCGTTTTTTCACCGCCGTATGGCGGATGTAACCAGACATTACGCCGCAGCCGGTCAGGCGATTTTCAGCATCAGTTATTACAAAGTTGAAATACCCGTGTTGCTGCCTTGCGTTATATTTCCGCCAACAAACATGTTCGTACAAAGGTGATCAATGAAGTCCGTTCGTCTTGTTCCGCTTATGCTCGGGGTGTTCACGTTGGCTGCATCGGGTGCCGCGATGGCCGCGGGGCTCAACGTCGGAGTCAATATCGGCATTCCCGCGCCGGTCTACGTCGCACCGGCTCCGGTCTACGCACCGCCGCCGCCTCCGCCGCCTCCCGTCGTCTATCAGCCGGCTCCCGTGTACTACGGCGGTCCGCAGATCGTGATCGGCTGGCATGGCGACCGGTACTGGGATGGCAGTCGCTACTGGGCGCGCGACGACTGGTATCGCCACCATCCGCCGGGCCACGGCGACTATTGGCGCGGTCACTACGACCAGCATCGCGGCTGGCACTGAGCCGGCACCGCGGCGCGCTAACTGGCTGCTGCGACATCAGAACCGCCCTGCGAGGGCGGTTTTTGTTTTCTGCGCTGAAACATCGATAACTGATGCGTTTCGTCGCAGTCGCCCGCCGGATCGCGCAAGCTAATTGGGTAGAATCCCCCACATCGCCACTGCCCACTTACCAGCACGACTCCATGACAACTGGCTCGCGACGGGTTCAAACGCCTGAGGGACTTCGACACAGCGTGCTCCACGGACCCTTGCGCGCCGCGTTCGCCGTCGCGCTGCTGTGCGCGAGTCTGCTCGCCGCGCCGCATGCGCATGCCGCGCATGCGATCGCGCAGTACGGCGAGCCGAAATATCCAGCCGGCTTCAAACACTTCGACTACGTCAATCCCGATGCGCCGAGAGGCGGCACGCTGGTGCTCGCGAACCCGAGCCGTCTCACGAGCTTCGACAAGTTCAATCCGTTCACGCTGCGCGGCAATGCGGCGCCGGGCCTCGAATTGATGTTCGAGAGCCTGACGATCGGCAGCAGCGACGAAGTCGCGTCGGCTTATGGGCTGCTCGCCGACGACATCGTCGTCGCGCCCGACGGCCTGTCGGTCACGTTCCACATCAATTCGCGCGCGCGCTTTTCGAACGGCGAGCCCGTGACCGCCGACGACGTCAAATTCTCGCTCGATACGCTGAAGAGCCCGCAGGCCGCGCCGCAGTTCGCATCGCTTTTCAGCGAGATCAAGGGCGCGGTCGTCGTCGATCCGGCCACGGTGCGCTTCGAGTTTCGCGAGCGCAATCGCGAGTTGCCGCTGCTCGCGGGCAGCATGCCGGTGTTCTCGCGCAAGTGGGGGTTGAAGCCCGACGGCAGCCGCATTCCGTTCGATCAGCTTGCGTTCGAAAAGCCGATCGGCAGCGGGCCGTATCTGATCGACAGCTTCGACAACGGCCGCACGATCACGTTTAAGCGCGACCCGAACTACTGGGGCGCCGATCTGCCGGTGCGCGTCGGCATGAACAACTTCGATCGCATCGTCTACAAGCTGTATGCGGATAGCACCGCGCGGCTGGAGGCGTTCAAGGCGGGCGAGTACGACGCGCTGGTCGAATACATCGCGCGCAACTGGGTGCGGCGTGACGTCGGCAAGAGGTTCGACAGCGGCGAGTTGATCAAGCGCGAGTTTGCGCAGCACAACGGCACCGGCATGCAGGGCTTTTTCCTGAACACGCGCCGGCCGCTGTTCCAGGACGTGCGGGTGCGCAAGGCGCTCGATCTCGCGCTCGACTTTCAATGGCTGAACCGCCAGCTGTTTTTCAGCCAGTACACGCGCATCGATAGCTATTTCGCCAATACCGGATGGCAGGCGAAGGGGCTGCCGTCGCCCGGCGAGCTCGCGCTGCTCGAGCCGTTTCGCGCCCAGCTCGACCCGGCGGTATTCGGGCCGCTGCCGAAGCAGCCCGATACCGATCCGCCCGGCACGCTGCGCGCGAATCTGCTAGAGGCACGCGATCTGCTGCAGCAGGCCGGCTGGACCTATCGCGACGGCGCGCTGCGCAATGCCGAGGGCGAGCCGTTCCAGTTCGAGATACTCGACGACGCGGGTTCGGCCTCGTCGATGGAGCCGATCATCGCGACTTTCACGCGCAATCTGCAGAAGCTCGGCATTGCTGTGAACTTCCGCACTACCGACTTCGCGGTCTATCAGAAGCGGCTCGACGCATTCGACTTCGACGTGACGACGATTCGGATGCCCGACGTGCAGGTGCCGGGCTCCGAGCAGATCACCCGCTTCGGCAGCAAGGCCGCCGATACCCCCGGCTCGGACAACGCGATCGGCCTGAAGTCGCCGGCCGTCGACGCGGTGTTGAACGCGCTCGTACACGCGCAAACGCGCGAGCAGCTGACCGACGCTGCGCACGCGCTCGACCGTCTGCTGATGCATGGCTACTATGTGGTGCCGCACTGGTACAGCGGCACGCATCGCGTCGCGTACAAGCGCGGACTCGCGTGGCCGAAGACTTTGCCGCTGTACTATGGCGCGGAGGGCTGGATCACGACGATGTGGTGGTACGAAGATCCGCAGGCGCATGCGCACACGGCCAGCGCCGACTGATCCGCAGACCCATCGCCCCCACCAACGCGTTCGCACTGGAACACCGCCTATGTGGAGCTACATCCTCAAACGCCTGCTGCTGATGATCCCGACGCTGCTCGGCGTGCTGACGCTGACCTTCGTCGTGATCCAGTTCGTGCCGGGCGGTCCCGTCGAGCAGATGCAGCACGAGTTGCGCAAGGGCGCGGAGGGCGCCTCGCCGTTCGGGCTGCGTTCGCATAGCGGCGTCGATGCGCAGCAGATCGCGCAACTCAAGCAGCTGTACGGCTTCGACAAGCCGCCGCTCGAACGCTACGGGCTGATGCTCAAGCGCTTCGCGACCTTCGATCTCGGCCAGAGCTATTTCCGGCATCAGAGCGTGTGGTCGCTGATCGTGTCGAAGCTGCCGGTGTCGATCAGCATCGGCCTGTGGACGTTCTTTCTGACCTATCTGATATCGGTGCCGCTCGGCATCGCGAAGGCGGTGCGCAACGGCTCGCACTTCGATATCGCGACGAGCCTCGTCGTGCTGGTCGGCTACGCGATTCCGGGCTTCGTGCTGGGCGTGCTGCTGCTCGTGCTGTTCGGCGGCGGCACCTTCCTGCAGCTGTTTCCGCTGCGCAACCTCACGTCCGACAACTGGGGCCAGCTGAGCCTCATCGGCAAAATCCTCGACTATCTGTGGCATATCACGTTGCCGATCACGGCGTCGGTGGTGGGCAGCTTCGCGGTCGTCACGATGCTGACGAAAAACGCGTTCCTCGACGAAATCCGCAAGCAGTACGTGCTGACCGCGCGCGCAAAGGGTTTGTCCGAGCGGCGCGTGTTGTGGAAGCACGTGTTTCGTAATGCGCTGCTGCCGCTGATCGTCAATTTCCCGGGTGCTTTCATCGGCGCGTTCTTCACCGGCAGCCTGCTGATCGAAACGCTGTTCTCTCTCGACGGGCTCGGCTTGCTGTCGTATGAATCGGTGATGCGGCGCGACTATCCGGTCGTGCTCGGCACGCTGTATCTGTTCACGCTGATCGGCCTCGTCACGCGACTGATCTCCGACCTGTGTTACGTGTGGGTCGATCCCCGCATCCAATTCGAACAACTGGAGCGCTGATGAATCGAGCCCGCCTTTCCGCCGATGCGGCGGCACGCACCGAACCCGCGCGCGCACTGATGTCGCCGTCGCCGGCGCGTCGCGTGTGGCAGCGGTTTCGCCAGCAGCGTCTCGGCTACTGGAGCCTGATCATCTTCGTCGTCGCGTTCGCGGCGAGCCTCGTGGGGCCGCTGTGGTCGAACGACAAGCCGGTCGTCGTGCGCTATGACGGTCATCTGTATTTTCCGCTCGTGAAGACCTACGCCGAGACCACCTTCGGTGGCGACTTCCCGACGCCGACCGATTACCTCGATCCGTACATCCGTCACCGCTTCGACGCTCCGGGCAACTTCGCGCTGTATCCGCCGAATCATTACTACTACGACACGCTCAACTACTTCTCGAAGGCGCCCAACCCGGCGCCGCCGTCGCGCGAAAACTGGCTCGGTACCGACGACCGCGGCCGCGATCTGTTCGCGCGTCTGCTGTACGGCTTTGGCGTGTCGGTCGTGTTCGGCCTCGTGCTGACCGTGATCAGCACGATAGTCGGCATCGTCGCGGGGGCGGTGCAAGGTTACTTCGGAGGGCGAACGGACATCGTCGGGCAGCGCTTGATCGAAGTCTGGAACGCGATGCCTCAGCTTTATCTGCTGATCATCTTTTCGTCGATCTTCGAGCGCAGCTTCGCGCTGCTGATCGTGCTGCTGTCGCTGTTCAACTGGATCGGCCTGTCCGATTACGTGCGCGCCGAATTCCTGCGCAATCGCCAGCAGGACTATGTGCGCGCCGCGCGCGCGATGGGCTTGTCGCATTGGCAGATCATGTGGCGTCACGTGTTGCCGAACAGTCTGACGCCAGTCATCACGTTCCTGCCGTTCAGCATGAGCAGCGCGATTCTCGCGCTGACGAGTCTCGACTTCCTCGGCCTCGGCGTGCCGCCGCCGACGCCGAGCTTGGGCGAATTGCTCGCTCAGGGCAAGGCGAATCTCGACGCATGGTGGATCTCGGTGTCGACCTTCGGCGTGCTGGTGGCGATGCTGTTGCTATTGACCTTCATGGGCGACGCGCTACGCAACGCGCTCGACACGCGTATCTCCGATGCGATACACGCCGGAGGTGGCCAATGAGCGCGCTGCCGCAAATCGAGCCGCCATCGACGGATATGCCGCTGCTCGAACTCGACCATCTGCGCGTTGCGTTCGGCGACACGGTGGCCGTCGACGACGTCACGCTCGCGATCGCGCGCGGCGAGCGCGTCGCGCTCGTCGGCGAGTCGGGTTCGGGCAAGAGCGTGACCGCGCTGTCGGTGCTGCGCCTGCTGAACGACGCGCAGGTGAGCGGCGCGGTCCGCTTCGATGGTGAAGATCTGCTCGCGAAGAGCGAGCGCTCGATGCGCGGCCTGCGCGGCTCGGACATCGCGATGATCTTCCAGGAGCCGATGACCGCGCTCAATCCGCTGTATACGATCGGCGACCAGATTGCCGAGACGATCGTCGTGCATGACGGCGTCAGCGTGGCCGAGGCGTGCCGGCGCGCGGTCGCGTTGCTTGCGCGCACCGGCATCACCGAACCGGAGAAGCGCGTCAACAGCTATCCGCATCAGCTATCGGGCGGCCAGCGGCAGCGCGCGATGATCGCGATGGCGCTCGCCTGCCGGCCGCGCCTGTTGCTCGCCGACGAGCCGACCACTGCGCTCGACGTGACGATTCGCGCGCAGATCGTCGAACTGCTGCTGGAGTTGCAGCGCGACGAAGCGCAAAAGCGCGGCATGGCCGTGCTGCTGATCACGCACGACCTGAACCTGGTGCGTCACTTCGCGCAGCGCGTCGCGGTGATGGAGCGGGGCGTGCTGGTCGAAACCGGCACGGTCGAGCAGGTCTTCGAGGCGCCGCGCCATCCTTATACCCAGCGGCTGCTCGCCAGCCGGCCGCAGCGCGAGGTCGCGCCGGTGCTGCCGATCTCGCCGGTGCTGCTCGAAGCTCGCGACGTGTCGGTCGACTTCAAAACGAAGCTGCCGGGCCTGCGCGGCTGGTTCGGCGCGGGGCGGTTTCGTGCGGTCGACGCGGCGAACGTGTCGGTACGCCAGGGCGAGACGCTCGGGATCGTCGGCGAATCAGGGTCGGGCAAGTCGACACTCGCGATGGCGCTGCTCGGTCTGCAGCGCACCGCGCACGGCGAGATCCAGTTTCAGGGCAGGGCGCTCGCGAGCTATCGCGGCGCCGAAAAGACCGCGCTGCGCTCGAATATGCAGGTTGTCTTTCAAGACCCTTTTAGTTCGCTTTCGCCGCGGCAGACGATCGAGCGGATCGTCGGCGAGGGGCTCGCGCTGCATCGGCCGCAGATGACGCCGCAGGCGCGGCGCGACAAGGTGCTCGCGGTGCTGCGTGAAGTCGGCATCGACCGTACCGCGCTGTATCGCTATCCGCATGAGTTTTCGGGCGGGCAGCGGCAGCGCATCGCGATCGCGCGCGCGCTGGTACTCGAGCCGCGCGTGCTGATCCTCGACGAACCGACCAGCGCGCTCGACGTCTCGATTCAGCAGCAGGTGCTCAAGCTGCTCACCAGTTTGCAGCATAAGTACAACCTCGGCTTCGTGTTCATCAGTCACGATCTGGAGGTGATCGGGGCGATGGCGCACCGCGTCGTGGTGATGCAAAACGGATCGATCGTCGAGACCGGCGAAGTCGAGAAAATTTTTGCGGCACCCGCGCATCCTTACACGCGAAAGCTGCTGAAAGCGGCGCTTGATCGTTGATTTTTCACCGTTTCACCAATTGAGTGCGCGTCGCGATTGATTTTTTCTATTCCTTTTGACACGCAAATACTTACTGGCTAGTATCGACCAAACTTTTTCGTAGACGTCTGATTTTTTGGCAAAAACTACCGACCAATGCAGCACAGAAACTTCACCCAGGCTTGCACGCGCGTCGTCGCCGGGATGTTCATTGGCGTCTTGATGGCAGCAGCTCCCGGCGCATTCGCCGATGAAGTAAGCGGTTTTAATCAGAATGCCTCGTATCCGACCACCAACGGCTCGGATCCTCTCTCCCTCCTCACTCCGCAACCCAAGGCTGCTAGCACCGAGAGCAGCGGCGCCAAATCATTCCTTTCCGGTATGGCCGGCAAAGCGGGTGACGTGGTGGTCGGCGCGCTGAACATGATCGGCGTTCGCTACCGTTGGGGCGGCAATACACCAGATTCAGGGCTTGATTGCAGCGGTTTCGTGCGCTACGTGTTCCAGGACACGCTCGGCCTCGCGCTGCCGCGTCGTGCCGAGGAAATGAGCCGGATGGGCGAGAAGGTGCGCGTCAGCGACCTGAAGCCGGGCGATCTGGTGTTCTTCAATACGATGCGCCGCACGTTCTCGCACGTCGGCATCTATATCGGCGACAACAAGTTCGTGCACTCGCCGTCCACTGGCAGCACGATCCGCGTCGACGACATGGATGACGGCTACTGGGAAAAGCGCTTCACGGGTGCGCGTCGGATCGAGACCTCGTATCAGGCCGACGATCTGCGCAAGCGCGTGACCGCGACGATCAGCGGAAATAACTGATTCCGCGCTGAGTCCGGCGATAAAAAAGCCTGCTTCTTTCGAAGCAGGCTTTTTGCATTTGATGCGCGAATTTTGCCCTGGTGGCGCACGGCGACCGTGCGCCACGAGGTTTTCAGGCGCCCATGCGCCGCGCGGCGAGCTTGCGCTGCAATTCCGGCATCATCTTCGCGACCGCTTCCTCGCCGGCGAGGATCGCCGCGTTGCGCTGTGAGAAATCACTGCCGCTCATCGCCGCGAGATTCGGCCGGATCACCACGTCGGCGTACTTGTCGAGCTCGTAGGCCTTGATCGTCTGGCCCATGATCGTGAAGGTCTGCATCAGCACGTCGAACGAGCTCGTGGTGAGGCCGGTCTCCGGCCGCTGCGAGATATCGACGGCGATGACGAAATCCCCGCCCATCTTGCGCGCGAACGACGCCGGTACGGGGCTCACGAGACCCCCATCCACATACTCGTGGCCGCCGATCTTCACCGGCTCGAAAATCGACGGCACGCTGCACGACGCGCGCACCGCGGTGCCGGTGTTGCCGCGCTGGAACAGGATCGGCTGGCCGGTTTGCAGCTCGGTCGCGACTACGCCGAGAGGCCTCGCCATCTTCTCGATCGGGCGGTTGTTCAGCGTCGTGTTCAGGTAGTTCTGCAGCGCGACGCCCTGCAGGAAGCCGCGCGTACGAAACGGCATCGCCCAGTCGCTGATCGACGCTTCGTCCATCGACAGCGCGAGCTTGTTCAGCGCGAAACCGTTCATACCCGACGCGTACAGCGCGCCGACCACGGAGCCGGCGCTCGTGCCGGCGATCAGGTCGATCTGAATATTGCGCGCCTCGAGCGCCTTGATCACGCCGATGTGCGCAAAGCCGCGCGCGGCGCCGCCGCCGAGAGCGAGCGCGACGCGAACCGGTTTCTGTTGCGCTTTTTCAGGCGGCGCAACGGTGGGCGTCGCGGTGATGGGCGCGCCATTGAGTTTGCCGTTGGTCGTGGTGCAGGCGGCAAGCACCGCGGATGCGGCCGCCAGCGAAAAGCTGCGGCGGCTCAAACTTGGGGATGAGGGTTTCAACGAGTTCTCCAGCTGCGGCGCGGGCGACGCAGGCGGCGTCGCGCGTACCGCGATCAGGCTGAGGTCAGGCCAGGCGTATCGCCGGCGGCGATTCCGCGCGCTGGAGAGTGTCCCGTTCCTATCGGATCGATGTGCGGGGCAAGCCCTTATATCAGCGCGCGCACATCTTAATGCAAACGATCAGCGCGCGCGGTCCGCTGTAATGAAACGTTGCAGAGGAAGTATTCGGAACTGGGGCCGCGTCTTTTCAAGATGAGTTCGGTGAGCGGAGGGAAGGTGCCTGCGCAGGTGTCCGGACGCCGTTCGCCCATGCGCCTTAGGCCGTTCGGACGAGGGCGGCAACCCGCGGGCGGAAGGTATAATTCGCCTCTTGCATCTATTTCCCTCGTGGCCGTGCGCGACATCGCGCGCAGCATGGGCACGCTTCGCTGCCGCGCTTCGCAGCCATGTTCGCTCGAGCGCCGGCGCCTGTTTTCCGAGTAACCGCTAATGACCACCTCCGTTCGTACCCGATTCGCACCGAGTCCCACCGGCTTCATCCACCTGGGCAACATCCGCTCCGCGCTGTATCCGTGGGCGTTCGCGCGCAAGATGAAAGGGACCTTCGTGCTGCGGGTCGAGGACACCGACGTCGAGCGCTCCACGACCGAATCGGTCGACGCGATTCTCGAGGGCATGGCATGGCTTGGTCTCGATTTCGACGAAGGCCCGTTCTACCAGATGCAGCGCATGGACCGTTACCGCGAAGTGCTGAAGCAGATGCAGGACGCCGGGCTCGTCTACCCGTGCTACATGTCGACCGAAGAGCTCGACGCGCTGCGCGAGCGTCAGCGCGAAGCGGGTGAAAAGCCGCGCTACGATGGCACGTGGCGTCCGGAGCCGGGCAAGGTCCTGCCGGAGCCGCCCGCGGGCGTGACGCCGGTGCTGCGCTTTCGTAATCCGCTGACCGGCGTGGTCGCGTGGGACGACGCGGTGAAAGGCCGCATCGAAATCTCGAACGAAGAACTCGACGACCTCGTGATCGCCCGTCCGGACGGCACGCCGACGTATAACTTCTGCGTCGTCGTCGACGATCTCGACATGCGCATCACTCACGTGATCCGCGGCGACGACCACGTCAACAACACGCCGCGGCAGATCAACATTCTGCGCGCGCTCGGCGGCGAGCCGCCGGTGTATGCACATCTGCCGACCGTGCTGAACGAGCAGGGCGAGAAGATGAGCAAGCGCCACGGCGCGATGAGCGTGATGGGTTATCGCGATGCAGGGTATCTGCCGGAAGCGGTCGTCAACTATCTGGCGCGCCTCGGCTGGTCGCATGGCGACGCGGAGATTTTCACGCGCGAGCAGTTCGTCGAGTGGTTCGATCTCGAGCACCTCGGCAAGTCGCCGGCGCAGTACGACCATGACAAGCTGAACTGGCTCAACGCGCACTACATCAAGGAAGCCGACAACGCACGCCTCGCCGAACTGGCGATACCGTTCTTCGCGGAGCTCGGCATCGACGAAGCCACACTCGCGCAAGGTCCGGATTTGACGGGCGTAGTGGGCCTGATGAAGGATCGTGCGTCGACAGTGAAGGAAATTGCGCAGAACTCCGCGATGTTCTATCGCACGCCGGCACCCGATGCCGAGTCGCTTGCACAGCACGTGACCGACGCGGTTCGTCCGGCGCTCGCTGATCTGGCCGCTGCATTGAAGACGGTCGAATGGACCAAGGAGGCGATCGCCGCCGCGCTGAAGGCTACGCTCGGCGCGCACAAGCTGAAGATGCCGCAGCTCGCGATGCCGGTGCGTTTGCTGGTGGCGGGTACGACGCATACTCCGTCGATCGATAGCGTGCTGATGCTGTTCGGTCGCGACGTCGTCGTTGGCCGTATCGAAACAGCGCTTGGCTGATCAGCTGCGGGCGTGCGTGACAGGGTTTCGCACGCCTTCGGAAAAATCGCATGTAATTGCTCAAAGGGTATTTACAAACCGCAGATCGCCCTCTAGAATCTCGTTTCTCTGATGTGCGCGGGGGTATAGCTCAGCTGGGAGAGCGCTTGCATGGCATGCAAGAGGTCAGCGGTTCGATCCCGCTTACCTCCACCAACACAGCAGAGAGAAGTTAAAGTGGTTAAGAAGTCTGAAAGTTGTAGAAAAAAAGACTTCACAAATCGCTGAAACGTAGTTAAAATATCGGTCTTCGCAGTTGACGTTGAAAAGCTCGGCGAATTAACTGAAAAGTTAGGGCGAGCTAAATAAGTCGAAAGCGAATTAAGACGGATCTGAAAAGATTTTGTCCCCTTCGTCTAGAGGCCTAGGACATCACCCTTTCACGGTGAGTACAGGGGTTCGAATCCCCTAGGGGACGCCAAACATCAGCGTCGCTTTAGTATTCGAGTAGTAGTAAAGCAGCGCAGCTTGCAGAGAATTAACCGACGCTCGCAAGCAGGGTGTAAAGACTGGAGTGGTAGTTCAGTCGGTTAGAATACCGGCCTGTCACGCCGGGGGTCGCGGGTTCGAGTCCCGTCCACTCCGCCAGACAAAGCCCGTTCACACATACCTGAACGGGCTTTTTCATTAAAGGTGTAAGCAGTACGTTGTCCCCTTCGTCTAGAGGCCTAGGACATCACCCTTTCACGGTGAGTACAGGGGTTCGAATCCCCTAGGGGACGCCAGAACATCGGCGTCGTTCGGTTGGAAGTTTGAACGGTGCAGCAGGCTGTGAGCATGGCTCGCAGACTGCGATGCAAAATCTGGAGCGGTAGTTCAGTTGGTTAGAATACCGGCCTGTCACGCCGGGGGTCGCGGGTTCGAGCCCCGTCCGCTCCGCCAGATTTGAGAAAGCCCACTTCACAAGAAGTGGGCTTTTTTTATTTCGGCTGCCCGTGGCCGGCCGCCTCGCGGAAAGCTCGGGACAAACAGCCATTGCCAGCGCGCGCGGCCTGTTTTACCGTTGATCCGACTCATCCTCGCGGTCCTGCCATGTTCGATCCAACCGAAGCCCCGTCACCGTTTCATCTGCGCACGGCAAGCATGGACGATTTCGAGTTTGCCGAGGCGCTGACCCGCAACAACATGGGGGGCTACTATCGCCGGCATCATCTGGTCTGGCGCAGCGATCTGTTTCTCGGCAGTTGGCGGGAATCGGAGAATTTCATTCTCGAAGTGGATAGCGTGCCGATGGGCGTGCTGCGTATCACCGAGGAGGGTGATTCGCTGCATATCCGCGACGTGCAGATTGCCGAAGGATATCGGCGGCTTGGCGCCGGTACGTTTCTTCTCGACATCTCGCATCAATGGGCGCGCGAGCGGGGGCTGCGCGAGTTGCAGTTGCGCGTGTTCGTCGATAATCCGGCTGCGCGGCTCTATCAGCGCAAGGGCTATAAGCTCGCCGGGCCGCGGCTCGCGCAGCTAGGCGCAATCCGTCATCTGGCGCGGCGGGTTTGAGGCCAGGTCTGCGTGGTTCGCCGACTCGCACCGCCACGCATCGACGTTCACCGCTCGGCAACATCAGCCGAACCGGCTTGATCCTGTGCCGTTTCATCATCCGCTTGCGCATCATCATGCTCGCCGTTGCTTGCGCGATGCTCGGCGCCTCGGTCGATAAACGCGCGTGGACTCGCGCCGAACGCGCGCCGGAACATCGCGGAGAAGGCGCTTTGGCTCTGATAGCCCAGTTCCTGCGCGACATGCGACAGCGGCCGTCCCTGGCTCAACAAGGGAATGGCGCGCGCGAGGATCGCCTGCTGACGCCACTGCGAAAAACTCACCCCCAGCTCCTGACGAAACAGCCGCGCGATCGTCCGCGTGCTCGCGCCGACCGTCGACGCCCACTGTTCGAGCGGCTCGCCATGCATCGGGTCGGCGATCACGGCCTCGCACAGCGCGCGCAGGCGCTTTTCGCTGGGCATCGGCACGGACAGCGGCAACGGCTCGGAGCGCGTCAGTTCATCGAGGGCGAGCGCGCCGAGCAATTGCTCGCGTGCGGCGGACAGGCCAGGCGTATCGAGCGCGGCAATCACCTCGCGCAACAGGTTCGATACTTCGACGACGCGCGGCGTATCGAGCCCGGCCGGCACCGTACTCTCGGTGATGTACAGCGTGCGCAGGAACGCATCCTCGACGGCGACCACTTCGTGCGTGACATGCGGCGGCAACCAGATCGCGCGCGATGGCGGCACCATCCACGTCGTGCCCGTTGTCGCGACGCGCAGCACGCCGCGCGACGCATACGCGACCTGCGCCCATGCATGCGTATGACGCGCGATATGCCAGCCCGCCGGCATCGGCCGCGAGCGCACGCGGATCGGATGCGTGTCGTTCGGCGCAAACTCGGGCGGTATGTCGGCGAAACGCACGCGGCTCAACGGGTTGGACTCGGCGGACGAGGGCATGGCAAGGTCGGTTCGGATAACGGAGCCGGCAACGGCGAAGCGCGGTCGAGGCCATTCACCGGCGCGGGTTCCAAGCATTGTAGATCGTGCCTGGTTGCTGATGCCGTCGGGCCACCGTTGCATAATGTCCCGATGGCCCCCGAGCCACCAATCTCACCTCTGACCACGGAGACTCAACGACGATGCAGACCGTCTTTGTCTATGGCACGCTGCGTGCCGGTGAAACCAACGACATCAGCGAAGCCGCCGCGCGCAACGACCTCCCCGCGCCAAGCCTGCTCGGCAGCACCACGGTGCGCGGCCATCTGTTCGATTTTGGCGACTATCCGGGTCTCGTCGTCGACGAAGCGGGCGTCGACGTGGTCGGCGACGTCTATGAAATCGACGATGCGCTCGTCGCGGTGCTCGACGAAATCGAAGCCGTATATCCGGGTGTCGACGAGCGTTTTCTGGCCCGCGAGGTGATGGTCAAAGTAGACGGAAACGTCGTGAACTGCCGCTTCTATCCGGTTGTGCCGAACGCGGTAAAAGGGCTGCCCGAAATCCGTTCGGGAGACTGGGTCAAACATCGGCGCACGCGCTGAGCCGGTGCGCGCAAGCGGCCAATAGAGCAGCGCGCCACGTATGTCCGCGGCGCGCCGTCATTCAAGCTGATGCGATCGCCTGGCTCGAGCAGGCACGAGGCGCCCGAGCCCGCGTCATCGACACCATCAAATCTCTTCGTAAAGCGGCAGCGTCAGAAAATCGGTGAACTGCTCCGCGGTCGACATCTGCTCGAAGATCTGCGCGGCGCGCTCATACGGCTTCGTATCTCCGCCCACCGTCTGTTTGACCTTGTCGAGTTCCTGCCCCGCGAGCGCGCGCACCAGTTCGACCGTCACCTTGCGGCCGTCATCGAGCTTGCCCTTCGGCGAGCGGATCCACTGCCATACCTGCGAACGCGAAATCTCGGCGGTGGCCGCGTCTTCCATCAGGTTGTGAATCGGCACGCAGCCATTGCCCGCGAGCCACGAACCGAGGTAGTGGATGCCGACGTTGATGTTGTTGCGCAAGCCCGCTTCGGTGATCGGCGTTTCCGGGCGGAAGTCGAGCAGATCGGTCGCGGTCACGAGCACGTCGACGCGCTGCTTGTCGATCTGGTTCGGCCGGTCGCCGAGCACCTTGACGAACTCTTCCATCGCGACCGGCACGAGACCCGGATGCGCGACCCAGCCGCCGTCGTAGCCATCGCCGGCGTCGCGCGCCTTGTCCGAGCGCACGCCGGCCATCGCCTTGTCGTTCGCGGCCGCATCGTTCTTGATCGGAATCAGCGCGCTCATGCCGCCGATCGCCGGCGCGTTGCGGCGATGGCAGGTCTTCAGCAACAGCAGCGCATACGCCCGCATGAACGGCGAGGTCATCGTGATCTGCGAGCGATCGGCGAGGCAGAAGTCGCGGTCGCTCTTGAACTTCTTGATCGCGGAGAAGATGTAGTCCCAGCGGCCCGCGTTCAGGCCCGAGCTATGTTCGCGCAGCTCGTACAGAATTTCGTCCATTTCGAACGCGGCGACGATCGTCTCGATCAGCACCGTCGCGCGAATCGTGCCACGCGGCACGCCAACGGCTTCCTGCGCGGCGACGAAGATGTCGTTCCACAGGCGCGCTTCGAGATGGCTCTCCATCTTCGGCAGATAGAAGTACGGGCCCGAGCCGCGCGCGATCAGCTCCTTCGCGTTGTGCACCATGTACAGCGCGAAATCGAAGATGCCGCCCGACACGCGCTTGCCGTCGACCTTCACGTGCTTCTCGTCGAGATGCCAGCCGCGCGGACGCACGATCAGCGTCGCGGTCTTGTCGTTGAGCCGGTACGACTTGCCGTTCTGTTCGAGCGAGATCGTGCGGCGCACCGCGTCCTTCAGATTGATATGACCGGTGATCTGGTTGTCCCAGCTCGGCGCATTCGAATCCTCGAAGTCGGTCATGTAGGAGTCCGCGCCCGAATTGAGCGCGTTGATGATCATCTTGCGCTCGACAGGTCCGGTGATCTCGACGCGCCGGCACTGCAGATCCTGCGGCAGCGGCGCGATCTTCCAGTCGCCTTCGCGCACGCTCTTCGTCGCGGCGAGAAAGTCGGGACGCTCGCCCGCGTCGAGCCGCTTCGCACGTTCGACGCGCGCCTGCAGCAACTGCTGACGACGCGGCTCGAACGTACGGTGCAAGGCCGCGACGAGTTCCAGCGCTTCGCGGGTGAGGATCGCTTCAAAGCCGGGCTTGATGTCGCCGGTGATTTCCATGCCTTGCGGCAACGACAGCGGATTAGCCATCTTTTCTCCTTGGTCGGTCAGATTGCAAAAGTGCGAAGGTTGAAAACGGGAGTGGGTTCCCGAAAGCGAGGGGACGTCATACGCGCGGGCTGGCGCGCTTGCGGCCGCCACTGCCATGAGTTTTGGGTTGACGGCCGCCGCCCGAGCGCGACGACGTCGAGAGCGTCTGCAGAAAGCCCAGCAGATCGTTCATGCCGCCGCCGGTGCCATGCGGGCTCACGCCAAGCTCTTCGACGGGCAGGTTCTGCCGGTTCAGCCAGAACGTCGTGAAGCCGAACCACGTCGCGCCCGCGACGTCCCAGCCGTTCGCCGACACGAACACGATCTCGCGCGCGGCCACGCCGAACGCATCGGGGCCGAGCGCATACGCGGCGGGCGCGGGTTTGTACGCGCGCACCGCATCGACCGACAGCACATGATCGAAGAGGGCGCTCATGCCGGCGCTCTTGACCGCGATGTCGAGCATTTGCGGATTGCCGTTGGACAGAATCGCGAGCCCGAGTCTGAGCCCGACACGCGGCGCGCCAGCGGGCTCGCGCAACGTGCGCAGCACCGGCACCGCGTCGGGAAACGCCGACAGGCACGCGTATTCGTCCATCAGACGCTTTTCGGCCGAGCGGCCGAGCGTGAGCTGCAGTCTTTTCGCGGCGAAGCGCAGTGCGTCGAGCGTGATGTCCCAGAACGGGCGGTAGTGTTCGCCGGGGGCGTCGCTGCGCGCGGCGAGCGTGCGCAGCTGCGTGTATTCGATCTGCTTCTGGCGCCAAAGCTGCGACAGCGCGTCGCCGTGTCCGGGGAATAGTTGCTCCGCGGCGGCGATCACCGAATGCACGTCGAACAACGTGCCGTAGGCGTCGAAAATCACTGCTCGCGGGGAAGGTGTCGTTGTGGCCGACATTGCCATGCGCTCCTGTCAGAGGTCGGGATCGATTGTATTGGTGACCTTAGGTGCTAAAAAATAGGCTAAAAATCACTTGATCTTTTACTTTTATGTACCTAATCTCGCACACAACCCTCACTCTTGCGCCGATTTCATTGGTTCGCACGGCGCGCATCGTTCATGGACCGTTTCAAGCAGATCGAGACCTTCGCCACCGTCGCGGCCAAAGGCAGCCTGTCCGCGGCGGCGCTCGCCGAGGGCGTCGCTCCCGCGATCATCGGCCGGCGCATCGACGCGCTCGAGGAGCGCCTCGGCGTCAAGCTGCTGGTGCGCACGACGCGCAAGATCACGCTGACCTTCGAAGGCTCGGCCTTTCTCGAAGACTGCCAGCGCATCCTTCACGACATGCAGAACGCCGAGGCGAGCGTGTCGGCGGGCGGCGTCAAGGCGAGCGGCCATCTGCGGCTGTCGGCGCCGGCCGGCTTCGGGCGCCGGCACGTGGCGCCACTGGTGCCCGCATTCACTGTCGCGCATCCGGACGTGTCGATCACGCTCGATCTGTCCGATCGTCTCGTCGATCTCGTCAACGAGGGCTTCGATTGCGCTGTGCGGCTCGGCGAGTTGCCCGATTCGTCGCTGGTGTCGCTGAAGCTCGCCGAAAACCGCCGCGTGTGCGTCGCGTCGCCCGCGTATCTGAATCGGCGCGGCGCGCCGCACAGCCTCGCCGAGCTCGCGCGCCACAACTGCCTCGCGCTCGGCGCGAGCGCGAACCAGCAGCGCGGCTGGATGTTCCAGCACGACGGCAAGGTCGTGTCGATCAAGGTGTCCGGCACGATGGAATGCTCGGACGGCGCGGTGCTGCATGAATGGTGTCTCGCCGGACACGGACTGGCGTGGCGCTCGTGGTGGGAAGTCGGCGCGGACCTCGCGGCGGGACGCCTCGTCACGGTGCTCGACGAATTCGCCGCGCCGCCGATCGGCATCCACGCGGTGTTCCCGCAGCGCCGTCATCTGCCGCTGCGGGTGCGGCTGTTTCTGGACTTTCTCAAGCATACGTACGGCGAACCCGGTTACTGGGACTGACGCGCCAATCTCCAGACGGACGCAATTACCCGCATTCATACGCATTACAATCGTTCCGGGCAGCCTGCACCCTGGGCTTTGTTGGACGCTGACGCCGTGCTGCGCGCAGCCGGCGACGGAGGGCATCATGTTCAGGCACATCCTGGTTCCAACCGATGGCTCAGATCTTTCACGCAAGGCGATAGCGGGCGCGATCGATCTCGCGCAGGCCGTGGGCGCCCGCGTGACCGCGTACGCATGTCTGCCGCAATATCCGTACTCGCCGTTCTCCGATGTCGCGGTCGAACCACCCGGCGAGTTCCTGCAACGCAGCGAGCGCGAAGCGCGCGTGCATCTGCGCGAAGTCGAGCATGCGGCCCACCGCGTCGGCGTCCACGTCGAGAGCCGCACGAGCGTGCATCCGGCGCCGTATCTCGGCATCATCGAAGCGGCCGAGCGGGGCGGCTGCGACGTGATCTTCATGGCGTCGCATGGGCGGCGTGGGCTCGGAAGCCTGTTGATCGGCAGTGAAACGCAGCGCGTGCTCACGCATACGAAAATTCCTGTGATCGTCTATCGCTGAATCGCTTTGCGCCGCCGCCGGCGGCGTGCCGGCATCCGCCTTCAAAAAAAACGCACCGGCGGCGAAGCCGGCGCGTTCAGGTTCGCCGCACGCTTGCCGCGTGCTGGCTTCTCTCAGACCCCGGCCGCTGGCATGCGCACTAATGCTCCTGCCAATCCGGTACGGCGCGGTCCCCCCTGTGTCGGCGGCACTCTGACGGTGCCGCTCGACATTTGCCAATCGTTGCTGCGTTCAGGCCACGGGATTGCGTGACCCGACCGGCTGGTCTCAGGCGACCTTCTTGTCGAAGAACTGCTCGTTTTCCGTCGAACCATGCAGCGCGGTCGTCGATGCTTCGCGCTCGACCGTCTGCGTGACGGCGTCGAAGTAGCCGGTGCCGACTTCGCGCTGGTGCTTGACCGCGGTGAAGCCCTTTTCGGCCGCCGCGAATTCCGCCTGCTGCATTTCGACGAATGCGGTCATCTGGTTGCGCGCATAGCCGTACGCGAGGTTGAACATCGAGTAGTTCAGCGCGTGGAAGCCGGCCAGCGTGATGAACTGGAACTTGTAGCCCATTGCGCCGAGCTCGCGCTGGAACTTCGCGATCGTCGCGTCGTCGAGGTTCTTCTTCCAGTTGAACGACGGCGAGCAGTTGTACGACAGCAGCTGGTCCGGGTACTCCTTGTGGATCGCGTCGGCAAATTTCTTCGCGAACTCGAGGTCCGGCTTGCCGGTTTCGCACCAGATCATGTCGGCGTAAGGCGCGTACGCGAGGCCACGCGAGATCGCCTGTTCGAGGCCCGGCTTCGTGCGATAGAAGCCCTCGACGGTGCGCTCACCGGTCAGGAAGGGGCGGTCGTTGTCGTCGATGTCCGAGGTCACGAGGTCGGCGGCTTCCGCGTCGGTGCGAGCGAGCAGCACGGTCGGCACGCCCGACACGTCGGCGGCCAGACGCGCGGCGGTCAGCTTCGCGACGGCTTCGCGGGTCGGCACGAGCACCTTGCCGCCCATGTGGCCGCACTTCTTGACCGAGGCGAGCTGGTCTTCGAAGTGCACGCCCGACGCTCCCGCTTCGATCATCGCCTTCATCAGTTCGAACGCGTTCAGCACGCCGCCGAAACCGGCTTCCGCGTCGGCCACGATCGGGGCGAAGTAATCGACGTAGCCTTCATCGCCCGGGTTCTTGCCCTCCGACCACTGGATCTGGTCGGCGCGCGTCAGCGTGTTGTTGATGCGCTTAACGACGAGCGGCACCGAGTTGGCCGGATACAGCGATTGGTCCGGGTACATTTCACCGGCGACGTTGGCATCGCCCGCGACCTGCCAGCCCGACAGATAGATTGCCTTCAGACCGGCCTTCACTTGCTGCATCGCCTGGTTGCCGGTGAGCGCGCCGAGCGAGTTGACGAACGGCTCGCTGTTCACTGCGGCCCACAGCTTTTCGGCGCCGCGCTTTGCGAGCGTGTGCTCGGGTTGCACCGAGCCGCGCAGACGCACCACGTCTTCGGCCGAGTAGGTGCGCTTGACACCCTTCCAACGCGGGTCCGTTTCCCATTGTTGCTTGAGTTGCTGCACTTGCTGTTCGCGGGTCATTGTCATGATGTGCTCCTTCGATGCCAGTTATGGAGGATGGGTGACTCTGTCTTCTCGAAGCGTAGGGCCAGCAGAGGCGTTCTGTTTCGTGAAGTCTTATATAAGAGTCTAGGCAAATCGATGGACGCACAATAGACGCCGCAAAGCGTTTTTCCAATATTTATTTTTTCATGAAATCAATAGGTTAAATCCTACGTTTCGCGATGAGAAACGATATTTTCCCTGTTGCAATAGTCCTTCTTGTGCTTTGCAGCATGATTTTTTACGACGCAAAAAATTTTTTTACATCGTGAAATTTGGGGCGGGCAGTCGATAGGCGAAAAAAAACCGGCGCCTGAGCGCCGGTTTCTTCTGTTGCCACGGACGGCGCGAAGCCGTCCGTGGGTCTGATGGCTAGCGATTAGCTGCCGCGACGTGCCGAACGGGGACCGTCGTTGCGGCGCGCGCCGTAACCGTCACGCGAACCGTAACCGTCGCGCGAACCATAGCCGTCACGCGAACCGCCGTGGCTTTCGCGCGAGCCGTAGCCGTCACGCGAACCGCCGGCCGACTTGTTGCCCCAGCCGCCGCCGTTGCTGTTGCCGTTGCCGTTGCCGTTGCGCGAGCCACTGTAGCCGCCCGGCTTGCCCGAGCCGCTGCCGAAGCGGCGGCCGTTACCGGCCGGACGACCGCGGCCACCGAATCCAGGACGGCCGTTGCCCGAAGGCGGCGCCTTGCGCGGCTCGAAGCCTTCGACGACGTTGACCGGCAGCGGCGTGCGCACGAAGCGCTCGATGCGCTTCAACGCGCCCTGTTCGGCGTGATGCACGAGGCTCACCGCGATACCCGAGCGGCCCGCGCGGCCGGTACGGCCGATACGGTGCACGTAGTCTTCGGCGAACTTCGGCAGGTCGTAGTTGAACACGTGCGTGATGCCCGGGATGTCGATACCGCGAGCGGCGACGTCGGTTGCAACCAGCACGCGCACGCGGCGCTCGCGCAGCGCGCGGATCGTGCGGTTACGCGCGCCTTGCGGCAGGTCGCCGTGCAGCGCGGCCGATTCGAAACCGGCGTCGGCCAGACGGCCTGCCAGCTGGTCGGCGTCCATCTTGGTTGCCGTGAAGACGATCGCCTGATCGAGGCCGTCGGCACGCAGCAGATGGTCGAGCAGACGGTCCTTGTGATCGCGGTCGTCGACGTAGTGGACGGTTTGCGAGATGTTGGTGCGCTGCTCCATGCGCTGGACGATCTCGATACGCTCCGGGTCCTTCAACAGACGGCCGGTCAGCGAGCCGATCTTGCCGTCGAGCGTGGCCGAGAACAGCATGGTCTGACGCGTAGCCGGCGTCTCGGCGACGATCGTGTCGATGTCGTCGATGAAGCCCATGTCGAGCATGCGGTCGGCTTCGTCGAGCACGAGGATCTGCAGTTGCGACAGATCGATGCGGCCGCGCTCGAGGTGGTCGATCAGACGGCCCGGCGTCGCAACGAGGATTTCAGGGTTCTTCGCGAGCAGCATCAGCTGCTGGCCGTAAGCGACGCCGCCGAGAATGCTGACGGTGCGCAGGCGCTTGAGGTGCTTGCCGTACGTCGCGGCGGCGGTCGTGACCTGCATCGCGAGTTCGCGGGTCGGCGTCAGCACCAGCATGGTCGGACGTGCGACCGGCTGCGGACGGCGGCCGCGGCCACCGTCGGCCGGGCGCGGTTCGCGCGGCTGGCTCGCCTGGGCCTTTTGCAGCTGCGCGAAACGCTCGATGGCGGGCAGCATGAAGGCGGCGGTCTTGCCCGACCCGGTCGGGCTCGAAACCAGCAGATCGCGGCCGGCGATACCGGCCGGCACAGCGCGTTGCTGCACCGGCGTGGGGTGCTCGTAGCCAGCGGCGGTCAGCGCGGAGACGACTTCCGCGGACAGGCCGAGCGACGCGAAGCTCGGCTTGGCGTCAGCCTGCGCGGCGGCTGCGGGAGCGGCGGGCTCGAGACCAAGTGCTTCGTCGGCGATGGCGTTCAACGGGCTGCTGGGGGTGTTGCTCAAAGTCATGTGAATCCTTGAAAACGATCCTGGGTGGTTCATCGGATGAAAAACGTCAACGCCAATCGGCATACCCAAGTCGTCGGATTCAGCGAGCAAAAAAGCAGCGAGCAAATCGAAAAACGGGGGCAACTCGCGACAATGAAGGCGAGTTTTTCGTTAGAAGCTGTATCGGATGCGACATGCCAACATGGCGAGTCGCCAGCCTGGGACTTGAGCCCGTAGTGGGCTAGGCAGAAGGGGACAGGTTCTAAACTGGATTGGAGCAAACGCTATGGGACGCTGCGCCGCGAGGACCGTTGGAAAAAACGGGCGAAGCAGTGAAGCGCAGGCGGCATTATAGCGACCTTTGCTGCACTGCGCCACCATTCAGGCAATTCCGACAGAAAAAAGTGACGGAATGCAGTAGGGAAGTGAGATTGGCGCGCCGGAGACTCAGGCCGCGGCACCGCTCTTCAGCGATTCGACGAGCTCGACGTATTGCTGCTTAGCAGCGTCCTGCGCGGTGCCCTTGAGCGCCGCCCAAGCTTCGTACTTGTATTTGCCGACGATGTCGGTGAAGCCCGGCTTGTCGCCGTGCACGTCGCCTTCGCTCGCCTGCTTGAAGAGCGCATACAGACGCAGCAGCGTCAGATTGCCCGGACGCTCGGGCAACTGCTTGACGTCCTGCTGGGCTTGTTCGAACTGGGAGTTGATATCGGTCATGGTGGTTTGGCCCGCGTGGCGGGATAGATGAGATCGGCTGAAAATCATAACAATTGACCGCCGCCGCGGGGGCCGAGGGCTTATTCCAAACCGGGCAGCCGCGAAGGGGGGCAGCGTGGTCGCGCAAACCACCATTCACGCGCACCGCGCCGATTACAATACGGTCCATGACTCAAACATTGCTCCTTGCAATCGATACATCGACCGAATTCTGTTCGGCGGCGCTCGTGTCCGCGTCCGTCGATGCCGCCGGTCAGCCCAACGCCGAACCGCGCGTCTGGGTTCGTCACGAACAAACCGGCGCGGTGTCCAGTACCCGCCTGCTGCCGGCGATCCGCGAACTGTTCGACGAAGCCGGCCTCCCGTTGGCGGACTGCGACGCGATCGCGTTCGGCTCGGGTCCGGGTTCGTTCACCGGACTGCGTACGGCGACCGGTGTCGCCCAAGGCCTCGCGTTCGGCCTGAACCTGCCAGTCGTACCGATCGGCACGCTGCTCGCGTGCGCGGAGAGCGCCCGCCTGCGCGATCCGTCGACCACGCGCGTGCTGGCCGCGCTCGACGCGCGCATGGACGAAATCTACTGGGCCGACTACGCGTGGGACGACGCGCAACACGAATGGCGCACCGTTCAGACGGCGTCGCTCGATGCGCCCGAGCGGATCGCGCTGCCCGACGTACCGTTCACACTCGCCGGCAACGCGGCAGCCGCGTTCGGCGAGCGATTGCCGGCGGTCGCGGCCGCGCAGCGCGTCGATGGCGAGGCGTTGCCGCATGCGTTGCCGCTCGCGTACGCGGCGCTGCGCGCGTTCCATGCGGGTCGCACGGTACCAGCCGATCAGGCCGCGCCCGAGTACGTCCGCGACAAGGTCGCGCAGACGACCGCCGAGCGCCTGGCCGACAAAGCGGCGAAATCGGCCAAAGCGGCTCATAGCGCCGGGCAGTCCGCACAGAGTGCGCCCAACGGCGCGGCTGGCCAGCCGTCCCACGACGAGGCGCGCCCATGAGCGGCGTGCTGCTCACGGACCGCTACATGTCGCCGATGACCGAAAGCGACCTGGACGAAGTCGCCGCGATCGAGAAGCTAGCGTATGAGTTTCCGTGGAGTCGCGGCAACTTCGGCGACTCGCTGCGCAACGGCTATTTCGGCGTCTGTCTGCGTCACGTGACGGGCACTTTGATCGGCTATTGCGTGCTGATGCCGGTCGTCGACGAAATGCATCTGCTAAATCTTTGCGTCGCACCTCAAGCGCAAGGCGCCGGCGCGGGCCTCGCGCTGCTGCGCGAGGCGGTGCGCATCACGCACGCGAAGAAGCTCGACGGGCTGCTGCTCGAAGTGCGGCCGTCGAATCATCGGGCAATCCGGTTGTACGAGCGCTTTGGCTTCGCATCGATCGGCCGGCGCAAAAATTATTATCCGGCGCGGCATCGCGCCCGGGAAGACGCGATCGTGATGCGTCTGTCGTTTGCCACGGAGGGCGAAGATGGCGCTGCATGAAACGGTGCTCGAAGAATTTGGACTCGCGCCGCTGTGGGTGCGTCGCGGACTCGCCGCGCGCGAGGCGGAGGCCGGGCAGGGTGATGCGTCGCAGTCGCTGGCGGAACACGCAAACGACGAGCGACGCGCGGAGCCGGCGCCGCAGACCGCGCGCGAAGCGCTGCGCGCAACCGCCGACGCGCAGCCGCAGCAAGCGCCGCGTGAACCCGCACCGCGCTTCGACGAAACCGCCGCGCGCCGCGAGACATCACAACCGCAACCGGACTTTTCAGCCCCGCCAACTTTCGATGCACCACCCGACGACGACTTCGCGTGGTTCGACGATCCAACGGCATCGGCCCCCGCACCGGCCGAAGCACGCCGCGACGCGCCCGCGCTGCCGGCTATCCACACGCTCGACTGGGACGCGCTCGCCGAGCGCGTCGCCGGATGCGAGGCCTGCCGGCTGTGCGAGAAGCGCACGAACACGGTGTTCGGCGTCGGCGATCGCGAGGCCGACTGGATGCTGATCGGTGAAGCGCCCGGCGAGAACGAGGACCGTCAAGGCGAACCGTTCGTCGGCCAGGCCGGCAAACTGCTCGACAACATGCTGCATTCGCTCGCGCTCGCGCGCGGCACCAACGTCTATATCGCGAACGTGATCAAGTGCCGGCCGCCTGGCAACCGCAATCCGCAGCCGGATGAGGTCGCGCGTTGCGAACCTTATCTGCAGCGCCAGGTGTCGCTCGTGAAGCCGAAACTGATCGTCGCGCTCGGCCGTTTCGCCGCGCAAAGTCTGCTGAAGACCGAGGCGAGCATTTCGTCGCTGCGCGGCCGCGTGCATACGTACGAGGGTGTACCGGTGATCGTCACCTATCATCCGGCCTATCTGCTGCGTAGCCTGCCCGACAAGGCCAAGGCATGGACGGACCTGTGCCTTGCGCGCGCCACGTGGCTCGCGAACGGCGGCGCGCCGTCGAACGAATCAAAGTGACGATCCCCGAGGGACCGGCGGCGCGCATGTCCGCCACGTCTGTCAGCCGCGCGGCGCTTCTCGATACGTTGCTGGGTTTGCGTGACGATGCTTCAGTCGATGCGCTGCGCGATCCCGCCGTCCGCGATCTCGCCTGGCTGCTGCTGAGTCCCGATCTGTTGCGCCCTCAGCCTCCCGCGGGCGCGCTCGCCGATCCATTCGACACACCGCAGGAATTGCAGGCCACGCTCGACTGGCTGCGCGCGCTCGATGCCACTCCAGAACCTCTGCATCAGGATCTCGCGGCAACGCGCATCACGCGTCTTGGCCGCTACGCCGAACGCCTGCTGGGCTTTTTCCTTCGTCATGGGCCGGGCACGCAACTTATCGCAGCGGGTGTGCCGCTACGGCACGCGGGCCGCACGCTCGGTGAATGCGATTTCCTCGTGCGCACACGCGAGGGCGCGCGACTGCATTGGGAACTCGCGGTGAAGTGCTATCTGCATGCGGGCGATCCGAATGGGGCAGAGGCGGCGCGTCTCGCCGATTATGTCGGCCCCAATCTGAAGGACCGCTTTGATCTGAAGCTCGCGCATCTGCTCGATCATCAGTTGCCGCTCAGCGCACGCGAGGAATTTGCAACGACGGGCTATACGGGCGCGTGGACGCCGCAGATGTTCGTCAAAGGCTGGCTGTTTTACCGGCATGGCGCCACGCCCACCGATCCTCCCGAACTCGATCCCGCGCATGGCCGCGGCTGGTGGGTTACGCATCGCGACTGGCCGGCTTTCGAGTGCGCGCACACGCGCAAGTGGCGGCTGTTGCCGCGGCTCGAATGGCTCGCGCCGCAGTATCGAATGCAAGCCGGCGCGGACGACTCGAGCTATGTCGACGCAACCGCGCTCGCCGCTCGAATCTCACCGCAATACGGCCCGACGATGGTTGCCGGATTCATCGAAGACAACACGGGACGTCTGCTCGAGCGCTCGCGCGGCTTTATCGTGCCCGACGACTGGCCCGAGCACGCGCGGCGTTACGCGAAGCAATAGCGTCGCTCACCACCACCGATGAAAGTGATGCACCGGCCCCACGCCGTGGCCGACGTCGAGCCGCTCGCTCGCCTGCAGCGCACCGGTTAGATAAACCTTCGCATCGGCCACGGCGCTAGCGAGATCGTCGCGCTGCGGAATCAACGCCGCGATCGCCGACGACAACGTGCAGCCAGTTCCATGCGTGTTCTTCACCGGCACGCGCGGACCGCCGAGACGCAGCGTACCGCTTTCCTGCACGAGCCAGTCGGGGCTATCGGTCGCGCTCAGATGGCCGCCCTTCATCAGCACCGCGCGCGCGCCGAGCCCACGCAGCGCTTCGCCTTGCTCGACCATGCCGGCTTCGCCGGTGGCGGGCTGCGTGCCGAGCAACGCGGCCGCTTCCGGCAGATTCGGCGTCAGCAGATCGGCGAGCGGCAGCAGTTCGTCGCGAACCACCGCGACCGCATCGGGCAGCAATAGCGCGTGATTGCTCTTCGAGATCATCACCGTGTCGAGCACGATGTGTTTGGGCCGGTGACGGCGCAGCGCGTCGGCAACCGCGCGCGCGATCGGCGCGTTCGCGAGCATGCCGATCTTCACCGCGTCGATGCGGATGTCGTCGAACACCGCGTCGAGCTGCGCGGTGATGAACCCTGGGTCCGGCGCGTGGATCGCGGTCACGCCGCGCGTGTTCTGCGCGGTCAGCGCGGTGATCACGCTCGCGCCATAGGCGCCGAGCGCGGAGAAAGCCTTCAGATCGGCCTGGATGCCGGCGCCGCCGCCGGAATCGGAACCGGCGATCGTCAGCACATTGGGAATCGTTTGAGTCATTGTCGAGCGAGGAAGAAGAAGGGCGCGCTCGTGCGTGTCGCGGCCGGCCCGGCGCGGTTGATCAGTGCTTGGCTTCGCCGATCAGCGCGACCGAATCGAACGCGCGCTGGTTCGCCTGGTGGCGTCGCATGACGAGCCACATCATCACGCACACAAAGGTGCCGAACAGCACGATCACCACGGTAACCGGCACGTCGAGCCACACGAGCACCGCGTACAGGCACAGCATCACGAGCACGGACAGATTCTCGTTGAAGTTCTGCACGGCGATCGAATGGCCTGCCGACAGCAGCACGTGCCCGCGATGCTGCAGCAGCGCATTCATCGGCACGACGAAAAAGCCCGACAGGCCGCCCACGAACATCAGGAAGATATACGCGAAGATCAGGTAGCCCGACACGTGCATGCGGCCAAAATAAATGCCCCAGTGCGGGGGAAACAGATCGCGCGTATAGAACGCCATCAGCATCACGGAGATACCCATCATGATGCCGACCGGCAAGACCGACAGCGACTTCTTCAACGGCACACGCGAAGCCGCAAAAATCGCGCCGCCCGCGACGCCCACCGCGACCACCGCCTGCAGGATCGCCGCCTCGGACAGCGACATGCCCAACGACACCTCGGCCCATTTCAGCACGATGAATTGCAGCGTCGCACCCGCGCCCCAGAACAGCGTCGTCACGGCGAGCGAAATCTGTCCGAGCTTGTCACGCCACAGCACGAGAAAGCAGTCGGCGAAATCGGTGATCAGACGGATCGGACCGTGTTCCTGGCGCGGATAGCGCGCGCCGGTGTCGGGAATGCGCAGATTGAATAGCGCGGCGACCACGTAAATGCCCATGATCACGAGCATCGCGGCTTCCGCAGGCGTGTTCACGGTGGGGACGTGCCATTTGAGAATCGGCGCGGCGATGTGCGGGCTGATCAGCGCGCCGCCGAGGACCGTGCCGAGAATGATCGAGCCGACCGTGGTGCCTTCGATCCAGCCGTTCGCGGCGACCAGCCGGTCAGGCGGCAACAGTTCGGTGAGAATGCCGTATTTGGCGGGCGAGTAGGCCGCCGCGCCGAAGCCGACGATGCCGTACGCAATCAGCGGATGCGCGCCGACCAGCATCGTGATGCAGCCGACCACCTTGATCGTATTGGTGATGAACATCACGCGTCCTTTCGGACGGGAGTCGGCGAATGCGCCGACGAAGGCGGCAAGGACGACGTACGACAGCACAAAAAACAGCTTGAGCAGCGGCGTCATCCAGTTCGGAGCGTGAAGATCTTTCAGCAGTGCGATAGCAGCGATCAGAAGCGCATTGTCGGCCAGCGACGAAAAAAACTGCGCGGCCATGATGGTGTAAAAGCCTTTTTTCATCTGATGCGATGCTGTCCTCGCTGCGGTCCGTCCGCCCCGGCCGTTTGTTATGCGTCCGGGCTTATGCCGATCGAAATGGGTTGTGCGCACGGCTTTATATCATGAAAATAGATGGATTCAGACTAGCAGAATCCTTGATCGCACCGCCCAGCGGGCCGCAGAGCGCTGAAAACGCCTTGTAAGCCGCTGATTCGCAAGTGTCTTTTCGAAAAAATCCCATGCCGCGCCCCCTTTCCGCCACGATTCATACCGCTGCTCTCGCCAATAACCTCGCTGTCGCGCGGCGCTATGCGCCGAAATCGAAAATCTGGGCCGTCGTCAAGGCTAATGCCTACGGGCATGGCCTCGCGCGCGTGTTTCCCGGATTGCGCGCGACGGACGGCTTTGGGTTGCTGGACCTCGAAGAAGCGGTGAAGTTGCGTGAATTGGGCTGGGCAGGCCCAATTCTTCTGCTGGAAGGCTTTTTCCGGCCGACCGACATCGACGTAATCGACCGCTACAGCTTGACCACGGCGCTGCATTCTGACGAGCAGCTGCGCATGCTCGAAATGGCGCGCCTGTCGAAACCGGTCAATATCCAGTTGAAGATGAACACCGGCATGAACCGGCTCGGCTATACGGTCGAAAAATTCCGTGCCGCATGGGAGCGCGCGCGCGCCTGCCATGGGGTCGGCCAGATCACGTTGATGACGCATTTTTCCGATGCCGATGGCGAGCGCGGCATTGCTCATCAGATGGAGGCGTTCGAGCGCGGCGCGCAGGGCATCGCCGGTGCGCGCAGCCTGTCGAATTCGGCCGCGACGCTGTGGCATCCGGAAGCGCATTTCGACTGGGTTCGTCCGGGCATCATCCTGTACGGCGCGTCGCCGTCCGGCGTGACGGCCGCGATCGACGGCACCGGCCTGCAGCCCGCGATGACGCTCGCGTCGGAACTGATCGCCGTGCAAACGCTCGCCGAAGGCAGTTCGGTCGGCTACGGGTCCACGTTCACCGCGCGCGGGCCGATGCGCATCGGCGTGGTCGCGTGCGGTTACGCGGATGGCTATCCGCGCGTCGCGCCCGAAGGCACGCCGGTGATCGTCGATGGCGTGCGCACGCGAATCGTTGGACGTGTGTCGATGGACATGCTGACCGTCGACCTGACCCCGGTGCCGACCGCCAACGTCGGCTCGCGCGTGGAACTGTGGGGTACCGCGCTGCCCATCGACGACGTCGCGCAAGCCTGCGGCACGATCGGCTACGAGCTGATGTGCGCGGTCGCGCCGCGTGTGCCGGTTCGGGCGGAGTAACGCGTGGCGAAAGCGAAGACGTTGTACATCTGCGGCGAATGCGGCGGACAGTCGCCGAAGTGGTCCGGTCAATGCCCGTCCTGCCAGGCGTGGAACACGCTCGTCGAATCGGTCGCCGAGGCGCCGTCCGGTCACCGTTTCCAGTCGCTTGCGAAGAGCACACCAGTGCGGCGCCTCGCCGACATCGACGCGTCGGACGTGCCGCGCTTTTCCACCGGCGTCAGCGAATTCGACCGCGTGCTCGGCGGCGGCCTCGTGCCGGGCGGCGTGGTGCTGATTGGCGGCGATCCGGGCATCGGTAAATCGACGCTGCTGTTGCAGTCGCTCGCGGAAATCGCCGCGGACAAGCGCGCGCTCTATATCAGCGGCGAAGAATCGGGCGCGCAGATCGCGTTGCGCGCGCAACGGCTCGCACTGCTCGAACCCGGCTCGAAGGCGAGCGAACTGCAATTGCTCGCGGAAATCCAGCTCGAAAAAATTCAGGCGACGATCACCGAGCAACGGCCCGAAGTCGCCGTGATCGATTCGATCCAGACCGTCTATTCGGATGCTTTGACATCGGCGCCGGGCTCGGTTGCGCAAGTGCGCGAGTGCGCCGCGCAACTCACCCGCATCGCCAAGCAGTCGGGCACCACGATCATCATGGTCGGGCACGTGACGAAAGAGGGCGCGCTTGCGGGGCCGCGCGTGCTCGAACATATCGTCGATACGGTGCTGTATTTCGAAGGGGATACGCACTCGTCGTACCGTCTCGTGCGCGCGATCAAGAACCGCTTCGGCGCGGTCAACGAGCTCGGCGTGTTCGCGATGACCGAGCGTGGTTTGCGCGGCGTCGCGAATCCGTCGGCATTGTTTTTGTCGCAGCACGAACAGTCGGTGCCGGGGTCCTGCGTGCTCGTCACGCAGGAGGGCACGCGGCCGTTGCTCGTCGAAGTGCAGGCGCTCGTCGATTCGGCCAACGCGCCGAATCCGCGGCGCCTCGCGGTCGGCCTCGAACAGAACCGGCTCGCGATGCTGCTCGCGGTGCTGCATCGGCACGCGGGCATCGCCTGTTTCGATCAGGACGTGTTCCTGAACGCGGTGGGCGGCGTGAAGATCTCCGAGCCCGCCGCAGACCTCTCGGTACTGCTCGCGATTCATTCGTCGATGCGCAACAAGCCGCTGCCGAAAGGGCTCGTCGTGTTCGGCGAAGTCGGCCTCGCCGGCGAAATCCGGCCGTCGCCGCGCGGTCAGGAACGCCTGAAGGAAGCGGCCAAGCTCGGCTTCTCGGTGGCGGTGATTCCGAAGGCCAATGCACCGAAACAGCCGATCGAAGGCTTACAGGTCGTTGCGGTCGAACGGATCGAACAGGCCATCGACCGCGTCCGCACGCTCGAATAGACGGGGGCGGCGACGGCTCGCCGGTACTTTGTGCGCTTGCGGTCGCGTAATGCCCTGTAAATATCGCCATATTGGCTGTAACCTGGCCGCCATACCTTTTTCCTAAGCTGTAACGATATGCATCCCTTCTGATGCTCGAAAAAGGATCGCGCTTTGAAACAGTCACATGAAACCGCTGCCGACCAGCACATCCAGGTGCGCGGCTGCCGGGTCTCCGCACCGATTCATCAGCCTTGGGGCGGCGCTTGCCGAATCGTCGAGTGGATCGACACCGCCGGGCAGATCTCGCGGCGGGTGGTGGCCGAAGACGTGACAGCCGCCGAAGTGCGCGCCACGATCAGCCGCCATGTGGAAGGTCGCAAGCACTTGCTGTACGACGACGAGAAATCGCCGCGTCAAACGTTGCCGCGCCAGACGGCGACGCGGCGTTGACGGTGGCGGTTCATGCCCCGTCGTCGTCCGAGTCGGCGGCGCTCGCGGCCACCGCCGCATACGCATGCGGATTGAACAGCGGATGCTGCGCCGCTTCAGCGGGCGTGAGCACCGGCGACACGCAGCAATCGAGCGATTCCAACGATTCCACCCATTCGCCGAGCGTGCGCGTCGCAATCACCTCAGCGAGTTCCCGGATGAGCGCCAAGGCATCGGGACCGCCGATCGCCTGCCCCAGGCTCCAGTGACGCGTCGCCCATTCGGGCCGGTCGAGCGCCATGCACAGCGTTTCCCAGAACTTCAATTCGAGCGCGCCGACCGCGAGCCAGCGCTCATCGCTCGTGCGGTACAGGTTGTAGCAGGGCACGCCGCCATTCAACAGACCACTGCCCGCGGCGGGCGCCGCCCCTTCGTTGAGCAGGGAGACCTGCGCGACGAAGTTGTGCGCATAGCTCGTGTGCGTCATCGATACATCGACGAAGCGGCCCGCGCCGCCTCGCGCGACATGCCAGAGCGCGGCGAGAATCTGCGTGACCGCGCTCAAGGCGCCACCGAGCAGATCGGCGATCTGGAAGTTCGGCACGATCGGCGCACCGTCGCGGCTTGCCAGTTGATCGAGCACGCCCGCATAGCCGATGTAGTTCAGGTCGTGACCGGCATGGTCCGCGAATGGACCGCTTGCGCCATATCCGCTGATCGCGCAATAGACGAGCCGCGGATTGGCTGCGCTGAGCGTCGCGTAACCCAGGCCGAGTCGCTCCATCACGCCGGGCCGGAAGCTCTCGATCAGCACGTCGGCTTCGGCCGCGAGCGCGCGCAGCACGTTGCGTCCCGCTTCGGATTTGAGGTCGAGGCGCGTCTCGCGCTTGCCGCGATTGACCATCCGGTAGAACGCACCGGGCCGGCCCGCGACACGATCGCTCGACGATTGCATCATCGTGCGCGTCGGGTCGCCCGCGCCGGGCGCCTCGATCTTCAGCACATCGGCGCCGAGCTCGGCGAGACGCAGCGCGGCCGCCGGCCCCGGCAAGAGGCGCGTGAGGTCGAGCACGCGGAGTCCTTGCAACGGTGGCGGCAGCTCGGTTGCCGTTGCAGCTGCGGGTCCAGACACCGATGACGCGGACGACGAGTTCGCAAATGACAAAGCCAAGCTCCCGTGGATGCCGGCGCGGCCCGGCCGTTGCGTGCCGCTAGCCGATCTGTTCGAGTTCCTCGTGCGTCTCCAGCCATTCGGCTTCGAGCGTATCGAGGCGCGCGTTCACGTCTGCCTGACGGCGGATCGCCTCCGTCAGTTTGCTCTTCTGTTCCGGCTCGTAACTCGCGGGATCGACGACGAACGCATCGAGCGTCGTCTTCTCCGCGTTGAGCGCGTCCATTTCCTTTTCGATCTTCGCGATACGGCTTTGCAGCGGTTTCTTCAGATGCGCGAGCTTCTGCCGCGTTTCCGCTTCGAGGCGGCGCTGCTCCTTGCGATTGACGTTGCTGTCGCCATTTGCCGCGCCGTTGGACGCCGCGTCCGACGCACCGGAAGCGTTCGCCTTCAACGCCGCGCGCTGCTCGGCCGCATGCTGCAGCAGCCAGTCGCGATAGTCGTCGAGATCGCCGTCGAATTCCTGCAGACGATGCTTCGCGACCAGCATGAACTGATCGGTCGTCGCGCGCAGCAGATGGCGGTCGTGCGACACCAGAATCAGCGTGCCTTCGAATTGCGCGAGCGCCATCGTCAGCGCGTGGCGCGTTTCGAGATCGAGGTGGTTGGTCGGCTCGTCGAGCAGCAGCAGGTTCGGCTTCTGCCAGATGATCAGCGCAAGCGCGAGGCGTGCCTTCTCGCCGCCCGAGAACGGCGCGATCTTCGCGGTCGCCATGTCGCCGGAAAAGTTGAAGCTGCCGAGGAAGTCGCGCAGCTCCTGCTCGCGGGTGTCGGGCGCGAGACGCGCGAGGTGCTGCAACGGCGTGTCGTCGGGGCGCAGCGTTTCGAGCTGATGCTGCGCGAAGTAGCCGATGCGCAAACCCTTGCCTTCGCGCACGTGGCCGGAGAGCGGTTCGAGCGTGCCCGCGAGCGTCTTGATCAGCGTCGACTTGCCCTGGCCGTTCGCACCGAGCAGGCCGATGCGCTGACCGTTCTGGATCGACAGCATCACGCGCTCGACGATCGGAATCTCGCTGCCGTCTTCGGCGTGATAGCCACAGCGCACCTCTTCCATCACCATCATCGGATTCGGCGCGGAGTCGGGCGTACGGAACTCGAACGTGAACGGCGACGCGACGTGCGCGGGCGCGATCAGCTCCATCTTCTCGAGCGCCTTCACCCGGCTTTGCGCCTGGCGCGCCTTGGTGGCCTGCGCCTTGAAGCGGTTGATGTAGCTCTGCAGATGCGCGACCGTGCGCTGCTGCTTTTCGTACGCGCTCTGTTGCAGCGCGATCTGCTGCGCGCGCAGCACTTCGAATTGCGAGTAGTTGCCGCCGTAGCGCTTGATCTGCTGGTTCTCGAGATGCAGCGTGACATTGCAGACGGAATCGAGAAACTCGCGGTCGTGCGAGATCACGATCAGCGTGCCGGCATAGCGATTGAGCCAGTCTTCGAGCCAGACGATCGCGTCGAGGTCGAGGTGGTTGGTCGGTTCGTCGAGCAGCAGCAGGTCGGAGCGGCACATCAGCGCCTGCGCGAGATTCAGCCGCATGCGCCAGCCGCCCGAGAAGCTCGTGACCGGCTCACGGGTCTGGTCGAGCGTGAAGCCGAGGCCGAGCAGCAACGCTTCGGCGCGAGCCGGCGCGGTGTAGCCGTCGGCGTCGGCGAACGCGGCGTGGGCTTCGGCTTCGGCTGCGCCGTCGTGCGCCGCGGAGGCCGAAGCGATGCGCGCCTCGATGTCGCGCAGCGCGGCGTCGCCGTCGAGCGTGTAGGCGAGGGCGGTTTTGTCGACGGCGGGGGTTTCCTGCGCGACGTGGGCGATGCGCCAGGTCGGCGGGATCGAGAAATCGCCGCCGTCCGCATGCAGCTCGCCGCGCAGCACGGCGAACAGCGTAGACTTGCCCGCACCGTTCGCCCCGACGAGGCCGGCTTTTTCACCGGGATTCAACGTGAACGTGGTGTTGTCGAAAAGCGGCTTGGTGCCGCGCGCGAGGCTGAACTGATTGAAGCGGATCACGACGTGGCCGGCTGAAGAAAACCGCTATTTTAGACTGCCCGGCGGGTTGCCGGGCGCGCGGCGCCGATCGCCCGGCTGTCACATCGAGCGCAGCCGCCATCGGCCATTCGGCTGACTGTATCGGCAGCGCTTTTGGCATAGACTGACGGCTTTCACGGGAGGGCACATGACATCGATCTATTCGTTTTCGGCACGCACGCTCGGCGGCGAGGAAGCGAGTCTCGCGAAGTACCAAGGCAAGGTGATGCTGATCGTCAATACCGCGAGCGAATGCGGGTTCACGCCGCAGTACGCGGGCTTGCAGAAGCTGTACGACGCCTATGCGGCGCGCGGGCTCGCGGTGCTCGGCTTTCCGTGCAATCAGTTCGGCAAGCAGGAGCCGGGCGACGCCGCGCAGATCGGCAGCTTCTGCGAGAAGAACTACGGCGTGACGTTCCCGATGTTCGACAAGATCGACGTGAACGGCCCGAATGCGCACCCGCTATTCCGTTACCTGACGATCGAAGCACCGGGGCTGCTCGGCCTCGAGGCGATCAAGTGGAATTTCACGAAGTTTCTGATTGGCCGCGATGGCAACGTGGTCAAGCGCTATGCGCCGCTGACGAAGCCCGAGGCGATCACCGAGGATATCGAAGCGCTGCTGTAACAGGAGCGCTTTTACAGGATCGGCGAAAAGAGCCGCGCGACGTGCATCAGCATGCGTCGCAGCGCGTTCGCCTTGCGGTACTCGTCGCGATCGATTTCACGCGACTCGGCGAAGTCGTCGAGCAGCATCGTTTCGACTTCGAGCGCGAAGCCGCGGTCGACGGTCAGCACCATGATCTCGAAGTTCAGACGGAACGAACGGTTGTCGAGATTGGCGCTGCCGATCGCGGCCGCGTTGCTGTCGATCAGCACGACCTTCTGGTGCAGGAAACCCGGCTGATAGCGGAAGATGCGAATGCCCGCGCGCAGCGAGTCGTATGCGTATAGCTTCGACGCCGCGAACACCACGCGGTGATCGCGCCGGCTCGGAATCAGGATGCGCACGTCGACGCCCCGCAGCGCCGCGAGCCGCAGCGCGGCGAACACCGCCTCGTCGGGCACGAGGTAGGGCGTCGTGATCCAGATCCGTTCGCGCGCCGCGTTGATCGCTTCGACGAAAAACAGCGAGCAGGTCTCCTGTTTGTCGGCCGGGCCGCTCGGCAGCACGATGCAGTGCATGTTGTTCGCGGGGCGTTCGATGGTGTCGTGGGCGTCGTGCTGTTCGACGGATGGGACGGCCGATTCGGCGGGCGGCAGGTCGAACTCGGGCAACTGCTGCGTGGCCCAGTACCAGTCCTCGATAAAAACGAACTGGATGCTGGCGACCGCCGGGCCGCGCACCTCGATGTGCGTATCGCGCCACGGCGACAGCGGCGGCTTCGCGCCCAGATATTCGACGCCTACGTTGTGACCGCCAATAAACGCGCGCTCGCCGTCGACCGCCACGATCTTGCGGTGATTGCGGAAGTTCAGTTGCAGACGGTTGACGAAGCGGCGGTTCGTCGCGAACGGCTGCATCTCGATGCCGGCCGCGCGCAGTGCCGCGACGTAGCGGTGCGGCAGATCGAAGCTGCCGATGCTGTCATACAGAAAGTACACGCGCACGCCTTGTTGCGCTTTCGCGATCAGCGCGTCTTTCAGCATGTCGCCGAGCGCGTCGGCGCGCACGATGAAGAACTGCACGATTACATAGCGGCGCGCGTTCTGGATCGCGTCGAAGATCGCCTCGAAAGTCGCCGTGCCGTTGATCAGTGTGCGCACGGTATTGCCGGGCAGGAATGGCATGCCGCCAAGGCGCGTCAGCGACTGCACGAGCCGCGAGCCGAGCTGCTGCGTCGGCACCCCGGCCGACGACGCGTGCGTGTCCCACACCTGCGGATGCGCGCGTGTGCGCAGCAGCTCGTTCTCGACGCGGCGCGCGTCCGCGTAGCCGGCGAACTTGCTGCGGCCAAGGAACAGGTAGGGCACGAGCGTCAGATAAGGCATCGCGACGAGCGACACGGCCCACGCGATCGCCCCTTGCGAGGTGCGGGTATGGAGGATCGCGTGAGCAGCCGCGATGATGCCGAGAATGTGGGCAAGGAGAACCAGCGGGCCGACGTGAAGCAGGTCGAATGTCATAAGCTCGCGAACAGTTGGCGAAGCGCCGTGATTCAGGAAACGGAGGCGGGCACAGGCTCGCTTCGTGGTCTGCGGCGAACGCGTCGGGCAACGAATTCAGACTGCGGCTGCGGCGCCTGGGAAAGCGCCAAAAACGGGCTAAAAACCCGCGCTAAAAAATAGCGCAAAAACTCGTACGAATAAACCGTGTGTGCTGCGGCGCGCGGCGCGCGCGTCACTTGCGAAATCCGCTGCAAGCGGCGCCGCGCACGTCGCGCGATCAAACGGACAGCACGCCGCACTCAGACCGGCAAGTCGCTGGCCTGAATCAGGAACACGTTGTCGTCGCCGGCGCTGGTGGACAGCCACACGAGGTCCAGACCGCCGAACGCCGCCTCGACGTGCTCGCGTTCGTTGCCGATCTCGATGACGAGCACGCCGTCTTCGGTCAGCCAGTTGCGCGCGTCGGCAATGATCCGGCGCACGATGTCCATGCCGTCCGCGCCACCCGCGAGTGCCATCTCCGGCTCGTGCTTGTATTCGGCCGGCAACTCCTGCATCGACTTCGCGTTCACGTACGGCGGGTTGCTGATGATCACGTCGTAGCGGCGCTCGGCGAGCGGCGCGTACAGATCGCCTTCGAACAGCGCGATGCGGTCGTCTAGGTGGTAGTCGAGCACGTTGCGAGTCGCGACTTCGAGCGCGGGCGCGGACAGATCGACCGCGTCGACGTCGGCGTTCGGGAACGCGTGGGCGGCGAGGATCGCGATACAACCGGAGCCGGTGCACAGCTCGAGCACCGCGCCGACCTGCTCGGGGTCCTCGACGTACGGCTGCAGGCCGTCCTGCAGCAGCTCGCCGATGAACGAGCGCGGCACGATCACGCGCTCGTCGACGTAAAAGTGATAGCCGTGCATCCACGCTTCCTGCGTGATATACGCGGCCGGCACGCGTTCGGCCGCGCGTCGCTCGATCACGTTCAGCACCGCCTCGATTTCGGCCGTGGTCAGGCGCGAATCGAGAAACGGCTCGAGCAGGTCGAGCGGCAGGTGCAGCGTGTGCAGGATCAGATAGGCGGCTTCGTCGTAGGCATTGGCCGAGCCGTGGCCGAAAGACAGCTTGGCCTCGCTAAATCGCGACACTGCATAACGCAGCAGGTCGCGGACGGTGCAAAAAGGAAGCGTCATCGCAAGGTTCCTGGTTATGCGATCAGTTGTTCGAGCACGCGACGATACACGTTCTTCAGCGGCTCGATATGGGCGACTTCGATATGTTCGTCGATCTTGTGGATGCTCGCGTTAAGCGGACCGAACTCGATCACCTGTTTGCAGATGCGCGCGATGAAGCGGCCGTCCGACGTGCCGCCGGTGGTCGACAGCTCAGTGTCCACGCCGGTCTCGTCCTTGATCGCTTGCGCGAGCGCGCTCGACAGCTCGCCCCGCGGGGTGAGAAACGGCAGGCCGCTCACGGTCCATTGCAGGTCGTATTCGAGGCCGTGTTTGTCGAGAATCGCGTGCACGCGTTTTTGCAGGCCTTCGACGGTGCTCGCGGTCGAGAAGCGGAAGTTGAACATCACGTCCGCATGGCCGGGGATCACGTTGGTCGCGCCGGCGCCGCTGTGGATGTTCGACACCTGCCAGGTGGTCGGCGGGAAATATTCGTTGCCTTCGTCCCAGCGCTCGGCAACGAGTTCGGCGAGCGCGGGCGCGAGCAGGTGCACCGGATTCTTCGCCAGATGCGGATAAGCGATATGGCCTTGCACGCCTTTGACGATCAGCTTGCCCGACATCGACCCGCGCCGGCCGTTCTTGACCATGTCGCCGAACCGCTCGCTGGAGGTCGGCTCGCCCACGATGCAGTAGTCCATGCGCTCACCGCGCTCCTGCAATGCTTCGACGACCTTGACGGTGCCGTCGGTGGCGGGACCTTCCTCGTCGCTCGTGATCAGGAACGCGATCGAGCCGCGGTGCCGAGGGTTAGCCGCGACGAACTCCTCGCTCGCGACGACGAAGCCGGCGATCGATGCCTTCATGTCCGCCGCGCCGCGGCCGTACAGCTTGCCGTCGCGCTGGGTCGGCTCGAACGGCGCCGAGTGCCATTGTTCGAGCGGGCCGGTCGGCACCACGTCGGTGTGACCGGCGAACGCGAGCAGCTTGCCCGCGGTGCCGTCGACGCCGCGCTTGACGGCCCACAGGTTGGTCACGCCGTTGGATTCGATCGTCTCGTGCTCGAAGCCGAGCGCGGCCAGGCGCTCGATCAACAGACGCTGGCAATGCTGGTCGTCGGGCGTCACGGACGCGCGCGCGATCAGTTGTTCGGTAAGGGCGAGGGTGCCGGACATGGATTCAGTACAAGCCACTTTGAAATGAAAAAATGCCGGCTCGCGGTGAGCCACCGCAGCCGGCAACAGCCTTTGAACGACGCGACGCGAGGCCGCGCGTCTTACTGCCTTGTGCCTGAGTCTGGCGCTCAGGCAAACAGCGCCGCGTACTCGTCGGCGGAAAAACCGAGCGACTTCACGCGCCCGTTCACGACCAGCACCGGCCGCTTGATCACCGACGGCTTGTGGATCATCAGTGCGATCGCGCCCGGCTGCGTTTCAGCGGCCGCCTTCATGTCGTCGGACAGCGCGCGCCACGTCGTGCCGCGGCGGTTCAGCAGCGCGTCGAGCTTGACGTCCTTGAGCCAGTCCTGCACGAGCGGCTCGGTCACGCCGGCCTTCTTGAAGTCGTGAAACTCGAACTCGACGCCGTGCTCTTCGAGCCACACACGTGCCTTCTTCACGGTGTCGCAGTTCGGAATGCCGTAGACGACGGTTTTGGTGCCGCGCGCCATCAGTCGCCTCGCAGCAACTCGTTCAGGCCGACCTTCGCGCGCGTTTTCGCGTCGACCTTCTTGACGATGACCGCGCAGTACAGGCTGTGCGTGCCGTCCTTCGACGGCAGGTTGCCCGCCACCACGACCGAGCCCGCCGGAATGCGGCCGTACGTGACTTCGCCGGTTTCGCGGTCGTAAATCTTGGTGCTCTGGCCGAGGTACACGCCCATCGAGATCACCGAGTTTTCCTCGACGATCACGCCTTCGACGACTTCCGAGCGCGCGCCGATGAAGCAGTTGTCTTCGATGATGACCGGGTTCGCCTGCAGCGGCTCGAGCACGCCGCCGATGCCGACGCCGCCCGACAGGTGCACATTCTTGCCGATCTGCGCGCACGAGCCGACGGTGGCCCACGTGTCGACCATCGTGCCTTCGTCGACGTATGCGCCGATGTTGGTGTACGACGGCATCAGCACGACATTCTTCGCGATGAACGAGCCGCGGCGCGCGATCGCGGGCGGCACCACGCGGAAGCCGCCGGCGGCGAAGTCTTCAGCGGTGTAGTTGGCGAACTTCGACGGCACCTTGTCGTAGAACTGGCTGTAGCCGCCGGCCGGCATCGGCGCGTTGTCTTCCAGACGGAACGACAGCAGCACGGCCTTCTTCAGCCACTGGTTGACGATCCAGTCGCCGTCCTTCTTTTCGGCGACGCGCAGCGCGCCCTTATCGAGTTGCTCGATCGCGTGGGCGACGGCTTCGCGCACTTCGGCCGGCGCGGCTTTCGGCGACAGCTCGGCGCGGTTGTCCCAGGCGGTATCGATGATGCTCTGAAGTTGTTGCGACATATGCGTGATTTTCTGAAGGGTTGAAGTCTGGAGACGGGGATGCGGTGCGGCTCGGGTGCGGCTCAAGCCGCAGCGAGAGACCGGCAGAATTCGACGATCCGCTGCGCGCCTGCCGTGCATTCGTCGACATCGGCGACGAGCGCGAGGCGCACGAAATTGCGGCCGGGGTTCACGCCGTGCGCGGTGCGCGCGAGGAACGAGCCCGGCAGAACCGTCACATTATAGTCGGCGTAGAGGCGCTGGGCGAACTCGGTGTCGGTGAGGCCGGTGCGCTCGACATTGGCCCACAGGTAGAACGCGGCGTCGGGCAGGCGCACGTCGAGCACGTCGGCGAGCATCGGCGTGACGGTGGTGAACTTCTGCAGGTACTTCGCGCGGTTCTCGCGCACGTGCGTCTCGTCGCTCCACGCGACCACGCTCGCGCTCTGGTACACGGTGGACAGCGCCGCGCCGTGGTACGTGCGATACAGCAGGAACGACTTCAGAATCGACGCGTCGCCGGCGACGAAGCCCGAGCGCATGCCCGGCACGTTCGAGCGCTTCGACAGGCTCGACAGCATCACGAGGCGCTCGAAGCCGCGGCCGAGCTGGTGCGCCGCTTCGAGACCGCCGAGCGGCGGCTTCGACTCGTCGAAATAGATTTCCGAGTAGCACTCGTCCGACGCGATCACGAAGCCGTAGCGGTCCGACAGCGCGAACAGTTCGCGCCAGTCGTCGAGCGTGAGCACGGCGCCGGTCGGGTTGCCCGGCGAGCAGACGTACAGCAGTTGCGTGCGCGCCCAGACGTCGGCGGGCACCGCCGAGTAGTCGCACGCGAAGTTGCGCGCCGGGTCGCTGTTGACGAAGTACGGCTGGGCGCCGCCGAGCAGCGCCGCGCCTTCGTAGATTTGGTAGAACGGGTTCGGACAGAGTACGATCGCAGGCTCTCCGTCGGCATCCCGGCGCGGGTTCAGCACCGTCTGCGCGAGCGCGAACAGCGCCTCGCGCGAACCGGACACCGGCAGCACCTCGGTCAGCGGATCGAGCGGCGGCAGGTTGTAGCGTTGCGTGACCCACTTCGCGATCGACTCACGCAGCGGCGTCGAGCCGAGCGTGGCCGGATAGGCAGCGAGGCCGCCGAGCGAAGCGATGACGGCGTCGCGGATCAGTGGCGGCGTCGGATGTTTCGGCTCGCCGATGCCGAAGCTGATATGCGCGAGGCCGGCCGGCGGCGTGACGTCCTTGAAAAGCAGGCGCAGCTTTTCGAACGGATAGGGCTGAAGGGAGTCGAGTAGCGGATTCACGGAACGAGTTGGCCTGATCGGAATGGACGCGGATGAAAGTCGGGACGACCGGGCACGCGCGCCGGCGGGCGTCGGTGCATCAAACATGAATCGGCGTCCCTGCGCGCGATGGACTGGCCGGCGGCGAGCCGGCCACCAGCGGCGGCGAACGGACGATTATAGCGTGGCGCGCCCGCGGGCCAAGCGGGAGGTTGCCGCGCGGCGCGGCAGCAATCCGCGAGGCGGCGCACCGGCGCGCCGCGGCGGGAACGGCGCGAATCCCCTACGGTTCGCGTAAAAGAATTTGCAGGAGCAGCAATGTACGCAGCAGAGCAGCAGACACCCGGCTGGACCCTCATCCGACCCGCCCACGGCGCCCGTCGGAGTCCGGCCCCATGACCAACTGGCTTCGCAACGGCTGGCCGACGCTCGCGATCATGCTGGGCGCGTCGGTCTGGGGGATGGTCTGGTACCCGCTGCGCATGCTCGCCGCGCTCGGCGTGACCGGCACCGCAGCGAGCGCGCTGACGAGCGGCACCGGCTGCCTGTTCGTGCTGCTCGTGCGGCATCGCGCGCTGAAGACCGTGCGATGGCACTGGCTGCTGCCGGCGCTCGCGCTGGCCGCCGGCGTCACGAATCTCGGCTTCGTGTGGGGCGCGATCCACGGTCAGGTGATGCGCGTGCTGCTGCTGTTCTATCTGACGCCCGCGTGGACCGCGCTGTTCGCACATTTCATCCTGCATGAGAGGCTCACGTGGTCGGGCGCGGCGCTGGCCGCGCTGTCGCTCGCGGGCGCGATGACGATGCTGTGGTCGCCGCGGCTCGGCATTCCGGTGCCCGGCAATCCCGCCGAATGGGCCGGGCTCGCCGGCGGCATGGGCTTCGCGATGAGCAATGTGCTGATTCTGAAGACGAGCCGCGTGCTGCCGGACATGAAGCCCGAAATGCGCACCGCGGTGGTCTTCGGCGGCGCGGCGCTGTTCGGCGCGCTCGCGTCGCTCATCGAGCCGATGCCCGCGCCGCCCACCGGCGCGCATCTGGATACCGCGGCGCTGCTGGTGCTCGGTCTCGGTCTGCTGCTCGCGTCGAACAATATGCTGGTGCAGTACGGGCTCTCGCGCTTGCCGGCCAATCGCGCTTCGATCATCATGCTGTTCGAGCTGGTCGTGACGGCGCTGTCGGCGTGGCTGTTCGCCGGCGAAGTACCGGGGCCGCGCGAATGGGCCGGCGGCGCGTGCATCGTGCTCGCATCGGCGTTGTCGAGCTGGGTGCATCGGACGAGGACGGCGCCCCCCGATCCGGCCATCGGCGACACGGACGGGCCGAGCGGCGACGATGGACGCGGTGGCCCGTGCGGTGAGCAACGCGGTGACGAACACGGCCGTGACGGCGATAGCGACGACCACCGAAAGGGCGGTAAGAATCGTCCACGCGCGATGGTATGATTCCCCCTCATTAGCCGGCGCATGCGCACCTGTGCCTTCGATGTGCATGGGCGCACGCAGCCGGCAACAAATTGCGAAGGCTCGCGAGGTTGCGTGGGGCCGTCCCGCCGCGGCGGTGAACGACTGGCGCAACCTCGCGAGCCACCTATCACACTCTCTTTTCAAACAGCGAAATCGCCGTGCGGCTCACCTCGATCAAACTCGCTGGCTTCAAATCCTTCGTCGATCCCACGCATTTCCAGGTCCCAGGCCAGCTGGTTGGCGTGGTCGGTCCGAACGGGTGCGGCAAATCCAACATCATCGACGCCGTGCGCTGGGTGCTCGGCGAATCGCGCGCCTCTGAATTGCGCGGCGAGTCGATGCAGGACGTGATCTTCAACGGCTCGACCGCCCGCAAGCCCGGCAGCCGCGCGAGCGTCGAACTCGTGTTCGACAACGCGGACGGCCGCGCCGCCGGCCAGTGGGGCCAGTATGCGGAGATCGCCGTGAAGCGCGTGCTGACGCGCGACGGCACCTCGAGCTACTACATCAACAATCTGCCGGCGCGCCGCCGCGATATCCAGGACATCTTCCTCGGCACCGGCCTGGGTCCGCGTGCGTACGCGATCATCGGGCAGGGCATGATCGCGCGGCTGATCGAGGCGAAGCCCGAAGAGCTGCGCGTGTTCCTCGAAGAAGCCGCCGGCGTGTCGAAGTACAAGGAACGCCGCCGCGAGACCGAGAACCGTCTGCACGACACGCGCGAGAACCTGACGCGCGTCGAGGACATCATCCGCGAGCTCGGCACGAACCTCGAGAAGCTGGAGGGGCAGGCGGTCGTCGCGACGCGTTATCGCGAGCTGCAAAGCGATGGCGAGGAAAAGCAGCGTCTGCTGTGGCTATTGCGCAAAAACGAGGCGGCTGGCGAGCAGCAGCGTCAGCAACGCGCGATCGAACAGGCGCAGATCGACCTCGAGGCGCAAACCGCGAAGCTGCGCGAAGTCGAGGCGGAACTCGAAACGCTGCGCGTCGCGCATTACTCGGCGAGCGACGCGATGCAGGGCGCGCAGGGCGCGCTGTACGAGGCGAACGCGGAAGTGAGCCGGCTGGAAGCCGAGATCCGCTTCATCGTCGAATCGCGCAACCGCGTGCAGGCGCAGATCGCTGCGCTCACGGCGCAGCGCGAACAGTGGCAATCGCAGGCCGACAAGGCGCAGGACGATATCGCCGACGCCGAAGAGCAACTGGCCGTCGCCGAAGAAAAAGCCGTGCTGGCCGAAGAGAACGCCGCCGCCAAGCACGACGCGCTGCCCGCGCTCGAAGCGCGCTGGCGCGACGCGCAGGCGGAGCTGAACACCGAGCGCGCCGGCATCGCGCAGACCGAGCAGGCGCTGAAGCTCGAAGCCGCACATCAGCGCAATGCCGATCAGCAATTGCAGCAACTGCAGCAGCGCCAGGAGCGGCTGAAATCGGAAGAGGGCGGCCTCGACGCGCCCGACGAAGCGCAGCTCGAGGAGTTGCGCATGCAGCTCGCCGAGCACGAGGAAATCCTGCACGACGCGCAGGGGCGCCTTTCGGACGCGCAGGAAACACTGCCGCGGCTCGACGGCGAACGGCGCGCCGCGCAGGAGCGCGTACAAGCTGAAAGCGCGCAGATCCATCAGCTCGACGCGCGCCTCGCCGCGCTCAAGCAGTTGCAGGAAAACGTGCAGACCGAAGGCAAGATCCAGCCGTGGCTCGACAAGCACGAATTGGGCAGCCTGCCGCGTCTATGGAAGAAGCTGCATGTCGAGGCCGGTTGGGAAACCGCGCTCGAAGCGGTGCTGCGCGAGCGCCTCGCCGCGCTGGAAGTGTCGAATCTCGATTGGGTCAAGGCGTTCGCAACCGACGCGCCCCCCGCCAAGCTCGCGTTCTACGCACCGCCCGCAGCCGGTCAGCCAGCCCCGGCGGCCGGCGCGCTGCGCTCGCTTTTGTCGCTCGTGCGCATCGAGGACGCGGGTATCCGCGCGGTGCTGACCGACTGGCTCGGCCTTGCGTTCGTCGCCGACGATCTGCAGCAGGCGCTTTCGATGCGCGCGCAGCTGCCCGAGGGCGGCGCATTCGTGGTGAAGGCGGGGCACGTGGTCACGCGCGTCGGCGTGCAACTGTACGCGGCCGATTCCGAGCAGGCCGGCATGCTCGCCCGTCAGCAGGAAATCGAAAATCTCGGCCGCCAGGTGCGTGCGCAGGCCTTGCTCGCCGATGAGGCGAAGGCCGCCGCGATCCGCGCCGAAGCCGCGCACACGCAAGCCGCGCAAGCGCTCGCCGAAATGCGTCAGCAAGCTGAACGCGCGACGCAGCGGGTCCACGCGTTGCAGATGGACGTGCTGAAGCTCACCCAGGCGCACGAGCGCTACACGCAGCGCAGCACGCAGATCCGCGAGGAACTCGAAGAGATTGCCGCCCAGGTCGACGAGCAGCGTGCGCTGCGCGCGGAATCGGAAGCGAACTTCGAGCGTCACGACGGCGAGCTTGCCGAACTGCAGGCGCGCTTCGAAGACCATCAGCTCGCCTTCGAAGCACTCGACGAAGAACTGACGACCGCCCGCGGCGAAGCACGCGATCTCGACCGCGCAGCCACCGACGCGCGCTTTGCCGCGCGCAACATGGCGAACCGCATCGACGAATTGAAGCGCAGCATTCAGGTCGCGCACGAGCAGAGCGAGCGCGTTGCGGGCTCGCTCGAAGACGCGCGCGCCGAGCTCGAAACGATCAACGAGCAGACCGCGCACACGGGTCTGCAGGACGCGCTCGATATCCGCGCCGTCAAGGAAGAGGCGCTGCGCGCCGCGCGCGTCGAGCTCGACGACCTGACCGCGAAGCTGCGCTCGGCCGACGAAACGCGTCTCACCGCCGAGCGCGCGCTGCAGCCGCTGCGCGACCGCATCAACGAATTGCAGTTGAAGGAGCAGGCCGCGCGCATCAACGGCGAGCAGTTCGTCGAGCAATTGACCGCGGCCGGGGTCGATGAAGCCGATCTGCAAGCGAAGCTGACGCCGGACATGAAGCCCTCGTACCTGCAGGGCGAAGTCACGCGCATCAACAACGCGATCATCGCGCTCGGGCCGGTCAACATGGCCGCGCTCGACGAGCTGAAGGCCGCGACCGAGCGCAAGAGCTTCCTCGATTCGCAGTCGGCCGACCTGACGAGCGCGATCGAAACGCTCGAAGACGCGATCCGCAAGATCGACGCCGAAACGCGCACGCTGCTGCAAAGCACGTTCGATGAAGTGAACCGTCATTTCGGCGAACTGTTCCCGCGTCTGTTCGGTGGCGGCCAGGCGAAGCTGATCATGACCGGCGACGAAATCCTCGACGCCGGTGTCCAGGTGATGGCGCAGCCGCCGGGCAAGAAGAATTCGACGATTCACCTGCTGTCGGGCGGCGAGAAAGCGCTGACCGCGACCGCGCTCGTGTTCGCGATGTTCCAGCTGAATCCGGCGCCATTCTGTCTGCTCGACGAGGTGGACGCGCCACTCGACGACGCCAACACCGAACGCTTCGCGAATCTGGTCCGGGCGATGTCGGACAAAACCCAGTTCCTGTTCATCTCGCACAACAAGATCGCGATGGAGATGGCGCAGCAGCTGATCGGCGTGACGATGCAGGAGCAGGGCGTCTCGCGGATCGTTGCGGTCGACATGGAAACGGCGGCGGGTTTCGCCCAGAATATCGTTTGAGTTAACGCCTTCGCGGGCATCCGCATTCAGCGCAGCGGCCTCGATGAGAGCCGCGCGGTACGTGGAGCGGACGGCAGGCCTGCGTGGATAGAAGAATTGCTGACGGAGCATGCATGGACGAGTTGACACTCGGTTTGATCGGCGCGGGTGCCGTGGTGGTGGGGGGCGTGGTCGTGTACAACGCGTGGCAGGGCGCGAAGGTGCGTCGCAAGATGCCGCGGCCGATGCCGGCCGACACCGCCGAGAGCCTCGCGCGGGACGAGCATGAGGAGCAGAGCCCGTTCATCGAGCCGGCCCGGCCGACCACGCGGCGCGAGCCCAGCGTGAGCGCCGAGGCGACCGCGCACCCGAGCGCCGCGCGCGTCGAGCCGACGTTCGGCGCGGGCGCGGCGCCGCTCGATACACCGGCTGATATCCAGGCCGAGATGACGTCGCCGAACGGTTACCCGTTGGCGGATTCCGATACCGCCGGCGAAGGCGAGCATGCGGCGGCTTCGGACGCCGACGTGGAGCGACCCGCGGCCGAAGCGCCCGCGGCCCAGCCGGCGCCCGCCGAGCACGAGCGGGTCGAACCGATCCTGCCGGCCGCCACGACGATCTCGTCGGCGCCGCCGGCCATCGTGGATCGGCGCATCGACTGTATCGTGCCGATCCGATTGAACGGTCCCGTGGCCGGCGACAAGGTGCTGCCGCTCGCGCAGCGCTTGCGTCGCGCAGGCAGCAAGCCCGTGCATATCGAAGGCAAGCCCGAAGGCGGCGGCGCATGGGAGCTGCTGCAGAACGGCACGCGCTACGACGAACTGCGCGCGGCCGCGCAGCTCGCGAACCGCAGCGGCGCGCTCAACGAGCTCGAATTTTCCGAGTTCGTGACCGGCGTGCAGCAGTTCGCCGACGCGCTCGACGCCGCGCCGGAATTCCCCGACATGCTCGAAACCGTCGCGATGGCGCGCGAGCTCGATGGCTTTGCCGCCCAGTGCGACGCGCAGCTGTCGATCAACGTGCTGTCGGACGGCGCACCGTGGTCGGCCAACTACGTGCAGGCGGTCGCGTCGCAGGACGGTCTGCTGCTGTCGCGTGACGGCACGCGCTTCGTCAAGCTCGACTCGCGGCAAAACCCGGTATTCATGCTGCAGTTCGGCGACACCAACTTCCTGCGCGACGACCTCACGTATAAAGGCGGCGAGATGATCACGCTGGTGCTCGATGTGCCGGTCGCCGACGAAGACATTCTGCCGTTCCGTCTGATGTGCGATTACGCGAAGTCGCTGGCCGAGCGTATCGGCGGACGCGTGGTCGACGACGGCCGCCGGCCGTTGCCCGAAAGCGCGCTGCTCGCGATCGAAAAACAGTTGATGACGCTGTACGCGAAGCTCGAACAGGCGGGCATTCCGGCGGGTTCGCCGGCCACGCGGCGCCTGTTCAGCCAGTAAGCAGTTTCAGCGTTCCACCCGTTCTGACGACGGCCGCACGATGTGCGGCCGTCGTCGTTTCAGGCTTGCATTGCAGCATGGCTCGCCCGGTATTCACCGATGTAAAGGGGCACGCTTCCTGCGATAATCCGATGTCCGACTTTCATTATCGAGAAGCTTCCGACCGCATGGCCCGATCCTCCGTCCCTTCTTCCGCAACCAGCGCTCCGGCCGAACGGGCCGCGTGGTTGCGCGCGGAACTCGAACGCGCGAACTACGCGTACTACGTGCTCGATCAGCCGGATCTGCCGGATGCCGAGTACGACAAGCTGTTCAAGGAGCTGGAGGGCATCGAGACCGAGCATCCGGATCTGATCGTGCCCGATTCGCCGACGCAGCGTGTCGGCGGTAAGGCCGCGAGCGGTTTCGAGCCGGTCGTGCACGATCAGCCGATGCTGTCGCTGAACAACGGTTTCGCCGACGAAGACATCGTCGCGTTCGACAAGCGCATCGGCGACGCGCTCGGCAATAACGCGAGCGAGCCGCCGGTCCCCGTCGACTACGCGGCCGAGCTGAAATTCGACGGTCTCGCGATCTCGCTGCGCTACGTCGACGGCGTGTTCGTGCAGGCGTCCACGCGCGGCGACGGCACGACTGGCGAGAACGTCACCGAAAACGTCCGCACGATCCGCTCGATTCCGCTGAAGCTGAAGGGCAAGCGCGTGCCGCACGTGCTCGACGTGCGCGGCGAAGTGCTGATGTTCAAGCGCGACTTCGAGCGCCTGAACGAACGCCAGCGCGCCGCCGGGCAACGGGAATTCGCGAACCCGCGCAACGCGGCGGCTGGCAGCCTGCGCCAGCTCGATTCGAAGATCACCGCGCAGCGGCCGCTGTCGTTTTTCGCGTATGGGATCGGCGTGCTCGACGGCATCGAGATGCCGCCCACGCATAGCGAACTGCTCGACTGGTACAAGGAGATGGGCTTGCCGGTCAATGGCGAGCGTGCGGTCGTGCAGGGCGCCGAAGGCCTGCTCGGCTTCTTCCACGCGGTCGGCGAGAAGCGCGACAGGCTACCGTACGACATCGACGGCGTCGTCTACAAGGTCAACCGGCGCAACGAGCAAGACAGGCTCGGCTTCGTGTCGCGCGCGCCGCGCTTCGCGCTCGCGCACAAATTCCCCGCACAGGAAGCGCTGACGAAGCTCGTCGCGATCGACGTGCAGGTCGGCCGCACCGGCGCGATCACACCGGTCGCGCGGCTGGAGCCGGTGTTCGTCGGCGGCGCGACGGTCACGAACGCGACCTTGCACAACGAAGACGAGGTGCGCCGCAAGGACATCCGCATCGGCGACACGGTAATCGTGCGGCGCGCCGGCGACGTGATTCCGGAGGTGGTCAGCGCGCTGCTCGAGCGTCGTCCGGCCGACGCTCGCGAGTTCGTGATGCCGACGCAGTGCCCGGTGTGCGGCTCGGCGATCGAGCGGCTGCCCGACGAGGCGATTGCCCGCTGCACGGGCGGGCTCTTCTGTCCGGCGCAGCGCAAGCAGGCACTGTGGCACTTCGCGCAGCGCCGCGCGCTCGATATCGACGGCCTCGGCGAGAAGATCATCGATCAGCTGGTCGAACAGAACCTGGTCCGCACGCCGGCCGATCTGTTCAATCTCGGCTTCGCGACGCTCGCGGAGCTCGACCGCTTCGCCGATAAATCGGCGCAGAACCTGCTCGACTCGCTCGAAAAAGCCAAGCACACGACGCTCGCGCGCTTTATCTACGCGCTGGGGATTCGCCATGTCGGCGAATCGACCGCGAAGGATCTTGCGAAGCACTTCGGCTCGCTCGATCCGATCATGGATGCGTCGCTGGAAGCGCTGCTCGAAGTCAACGATGTGGGGCCGGTCGTCGCCGAATCGATCCACCAGTTCTTCGCCGAGGACCACAACCGCACGGTGATCGAGCAGCTGCGCGCGCCGGGCAGAGTCACGTGGCCCGAGGGGCCGCCCGCGCCGAAGGCGCCGCAGGGCGTGCTGGCCGGCCAGACGGTCGTGTTGACCGGCACGCTGCCGAACCTGTCGCGCGAGGATGCGAAGGAAATGCTCGAAGCGGCCGGCGCGAAGGTGGCGGGGTCGGTTTCGAAGAAAACCAGTTACGTGGTGGCGGGCGCCGACGCGGGCAGCAAACTCGCGAAGGCCGAGGAACTCGGCATCCCCGTACTCGACGAAGATGGTATGCGCAAGCTCCTGGAGGGGCACTGATGATTCACGACATTCTGAAGATGGGCGACCCGCGCCTGCTGCGAATCGCCGAGCCGGTCGATCACTTCGACACGCCCGAGCTGCACCGGCTCGTGGAAGACATGTTCGAGACCATGCACGCTGCGAATGGCGCGGGTCTTGCGGCACCGCAGATCGGCGTCGATCTGCAGGTGGTGATTTTCGGCTTCGGTTCGAACGAGCGCTATCCGGACGCACCGCCAGTGCCGGAGACGGTGCTGATCAATCCGACCATTACGCCGGTGTCGCAGGACATGGAAGAGAGCTGGGAAGGCTGCCTGTCGGTGCCGGGACTGCGCGGCGTGGTGAGCCGGTTTTCGATGATCCGCTATCACGGCTTCGATCAGTTCGGCAATCCGATCGACCGGGTCGCCGAGGGCTTTCATGCACGGGTCGTGCAGCACGAATGCGATCATCTGATCGGCAAGCTGTATCCGATGCGGATTACCGATTTCTCGAAGTTCGGCTTTACCGAGGTCCTGTTCCCCGATCTCGATCCGAATAGCGACGACTGACACGGCTGCCGCCAACAAAAAACCCACGCCTAAGTGCGTGGGTTTTTTGTTATGCCGATGCGCCCGCTCTGAGCAACGAGGCGCATTGGACGGACTTCAGAACGACTCGTCTTCCGACAGATAGCGCCACTGTCCCGGCGGCAGCGCGCCGAGCATCACGTTGCCCATGCGCACGCGCTTCAGGCCCACCACTTCGAGACCGACCAGTTCGCACATGCGGCGAATCTGACGCTTCTTGCCTTCGCGCAGCACGAAACGCAGCTGCTCGCCGTTTTGCCAGCTGACTTGCGCGGGCTTGAGCGCGACGTCGTCGAGCGACAGGCCATGGCGCAGCAGCGCGAGTTTTTCGGCCGGGAAGTGGCTTTCGACGTCGACCGTGTGATCGCCGTAGGCGACGCGCACCAGATACTCCTTGTCCACGTCCGAGTGACCGCCGATCAGTTGCTTCGCGATGCGGCCGTCCTGCGTCAGCACCAGCAGGCCCGTCGAATCGATGTCGAGACGTCCGGCCGGCGCGAGCTGGCGCAGATGCGACACCGAGAAGCGGATGCCCGAATGGTCGCCTTCCCAGCGATTTTCCGGCGTGACGAGCGTGATGGCCGGCTGATAGCCGTCCTCCGCCTGTCCCGATACGAGGCCGACCGGCTTGTGGACGATCACGGTCACCTGGCTCGACTGAAAGGCTTCGGCGGCTGGATCGATGTCGATGCGCTGATCCGGGAACACCTTGGTGCCGAGCGTGTCGACGCGCTCGCCGTCGACCATGACCCAGCCTTTCTCGATCCACTCGTCGGCCTCGCGGCGGGAGCACAGGCCGAGCTTGGACATCAGCTTCGACAGACGTAGCATGCCCGGCGCGTCTTCGCGATCGCGGCGGGGCGGGTGCGGGGTGTCGATGGTGGTGTCGACGGGTTGGGCCGTTGCCGATGCCGACGTTCGCGGCTTGGCGGCGCGGGCTGGCCGGTCGTCGCCGAAGCGGCGGTTTGCGGATGGCAGCGTGTCGTCGAAGCTGCGCGCAGGGCGCTCGCGACGCTCGGTACGTTCACCGCCGCGTGCGGCGCGGTCGCCGGACTCACGACGCGAGGGCGTCCAGTCGCCGCGTGCACCGCGGTCGCCGCGGTCCTCACGCGTGGCGCGCGCCGGACGCTCGGTGCGCTCGCCGTAGCCGCCTTTTGCGGGTTTCCCGAAGCTGCGCTCGCCACGCTCGCCTTCGAAGCGGCGCGGGGCGCGGTCGCTGCGCTCGCCTCGATCACCACCGCGACGCTGCTGCGGCTCGCCGCGATCGCTACCGAAGCGCGGACGATCGGCGGCATCGCGCTCCCGGCGCACCGGGCGGTCGTCACGCCCGCTGGCTTCCGACGGTCTGCCTGCGCCTGCGCGTGGACCGCTGAACGGACGGCGTTCGCCGTCGTCGCGGCGCGGTGAGCGCTCGCCGCGCTCCGCATTGCCCTCGAAACGACGCGGCGCGCGTTCTGCGCGCTCGCCGAATTCGCGACGGGGCGCGCGTTCGCCGCGCTCAGCGCCGCCTTCGAAGCGACGCGGTGCGCGTTCACTCCGCTCGCCGAATTCGCGACGGGGCGCGCGTTCGCCGCGCTCAGCGCCGCCTTCGAAGCGACGCGGCGCGCGTTCACTCCGCTCGCCGAATTCTCGCCGTGGAGCACGTTCGCCACGCTCAGTGCCGCCTTCGAAGCGACGCGGCGCGCGTTCAGTCCGCTCGCCGAATTCGCGCCGGGGGGCACGCTCGCCACGCTCAGTGCCGCCTTCGAAGCGACGCGGCGCGCGTTCAGTCCGCTCGCCGAATTCGCGCCGGGGGGCACGCTCGCCACGCTCAGCGCTGCCCTCAAAACGACGCGGTGCGCGTTCTCCGCGTTCGCCACGCTCAGCCGCACCTTCAAAGCGGCGCAGTGCGCCCGCGGCAGCCGCACCCCGTTCGCGCGGACCCGACCCTTCGGCACGCGGCGCGCGGGCACCGGCGCCCGCCGGCTTCGCGCTGACCGGCCGCTTCGCGCCACCCTCGGCCTCGAAAGGCTTCGGCCGCGCTGGACGGGTCGGCTTACGCGCCGACGCGCTGCCGGGGCGGACAGGGGCGCGTTCGGACGACGCCGGCCGCGGATGCTTCGCTGTTAATTTGTTTCGCATGAAATCTCACACTGCGATCGCGCGCAGCAGTTCGGTCTCGACCTGAATTTGCAGGCGGTTGTCCGACAGGCTGTGTCCTTCGAGCAGGAACACGTCCTCGACGCGTTCGCCGAGCGTATTGATCCGCGCCGAGGCGACGCCGACCCGGTGCTCGGCCAGCACGCGCGCGATCGAATAAAGAAGGCCCGGCCGGTCGTTCGCCGACACGGACAGGATGTAGTATTGGCCGCGCTCATCGGCCCGCAGGTCGACACGCGGCGTAATCGGGAAGGTGCGCGACAGCCGCGACAGCCGGCCCTTCGACGGTCCCGGCAGCAAGGTGCCGTGGCCCGCGAGCCGCGCGGTCAGTTCCTGCTCGACCAGATTGGCGATGTCGCGATAGTGCACGTCCTCTTCGGTGTGCGTGACGAGGAAGTTGTCGAGCGCGTAGCCGTGGCGCGTCGTGCTGACGCGCGCATCGAGCACCGACAGGCCGTTGCGGTCGAAATACGCACAGATGCCCGCGAACAGATCGGGTTGGTCCTTCACGTAGACGAGTACCTGCAGCGCCTCGCCGATCGGCGACGGCCGCGCGCGCACGAGCGGCGTCGGCGTTTCGACGTGGCGGTACAGCACGCGGGTCTGCCACGCGATGTCCGCCGCGTCGTGGCGCAGGAAGTAGCCGACGTCGAGCTTGTCCCACAGCGCCCGTTGCGCGCCTTCCGGCACGGTTTCCAGACGCAGCAGCGCGAGCGCTTCTTCCTTGCGCGACTTCAGTTCCGAATGCTCGTCCGGTTGAGCGCCGCCCAGCACGGCGAGGCTGGTGCGGTAGAGGTCTTCGAGCAGTTTGCCTTTCCACGTGTTCCAGACCTTCGGGCTGGTACCGCGGATGTCGGCGACGGTCAGCAGATAGAGCGCGGTCAGACGCCGCTCGGTGCCGACCAGTTCGGCGAAGCGCTTGATCACTTCGGGGTCGCTGGTGTCCTGCTTCTGCGCGACCTGGCTCATCGTCAGATGCTGCTGCACGAGCCACACGACCAGTTCGCCATCCTCGCCTTCGATGCCGTGCTGCCGGCAGAAGCGCCGCGCGTCGGCCATGCCCAGCGTGGAATGATCGCCGCCGCGCCCCTTGGCGATGTCATGAAACAGCGCGGCCACGTACAGCACCCACGGCCGGTCGAAGTTGGCAATCAATTGGCTGCAGAACGGGTATTCGTGCGCATGCTCGGCGATCGCGAAGCGGCGCAGATTGCGCAGCACCATCAGGATGTGCTGATCGACGGTGTACACGTGATACAGGTCGTGCTGCATCTGCCCGACGATGCGCCGGAAATTCAGCAGATAACGCCCGAGCACGCTGGTCTGGTTCATCAGCCGGAACGCATGCGTGATGCCGGCCGGCTGTTTCAGGATTTCCATGAAAAGCCGGCGGTTTTCCGGGTCGCGCCGCCAATGCTGGTCCATCACGTCACGAGCGTTGTAGATCGCGCGCAGCGTGCGCGCCGACAGACCCTTCACGCCTGGGGTGCGCTCGTAAAGCAGGAACGCTTCGAGGATCGCGTTCGGCTCGCGCTGGAACACGTCGTCGGACGTGATTTCGAGCATGCCCTGCTTTTCGACGAAGCGATCCGACAGCACGCGCGTGATGCCGCTCGTGTTCGGAAACAGCTGCGCCTCGATGTTCTGGATCAGGATCGTCGCGAGCTGCGTGACCGCTTTCGCGGCCCAGTAGTAGCGGCGCATCAGTTGCTCGCTCGCGCGCTTGGTCGCGGTCGGCTTGAAGCCGAAGCTTTCGGCGACCGGCGTTTGCAGGTCGAACACCAGGATGTCCTGACGGCGCCCGGCGATCACATGCAGCCGCGCGCGCAGCGCCTTCAGGAAGCTCTCGTTGCGGCGCAGCTCGCGCGCCTCGCGCTCGGTGATCAGTCCGCGCGCTTCGAGCTCACGCCAACTGCTGCCGAACCCGGCCGCCTGCGTGATCCACAGGATCAACTGCAGGTCGCGCAGCCCGCCCGGGCTTTCCTTGATGTTCGGCTCGAGCGCGTACGGCGTGTCCTGAAACTTCGCGTGACGCTGGCGCATTTCGAGCACCTTCGCCTGGAAGAACGCCTTCGGGTCGAGCGCTGCACGGTAGCGTTGGGCGAAATCGTCGAACAGCGCGGTGCTGCCGGTGATGCGACGGGCTTCCAGCAGCGAGGTACGCACCGTGACGTCGTTGGCCGCTTCCTCGAGGCATTGCGACACGCTGCGCACGCTGCTGCCGAGTTCCAGCCCGAGATCCCACGCGAGGCTGATGAAGCGCTCGATGCGCGCCTCCAGATGCTCGAGCCGCGTGTCGGGCAACAGGACCAAAATGTCGATGTCGGAGTGCGGCGCGAGTTCGCCGCGCCCATAGCCGCCGACCGCGACGAGTGCGAGATCGTCGGGCAGTTCGCAGGTGTCCCAGGCGGCGCGCAGCGAATGGTCCGTGGCGCGCGCCAGCGCGGCCATCAACGCGTCGACGTTGGTGGCCGTTCGAAAGCGTTCCAGCAACTGGGCTTTGGCCACTTTGTAGTCCGCCTTGAGCGACGAGGCATGGGAGGGGGCGACGGCTGGAACGCTACTCATTGGCAGACGGAAGGTGAGGTCGGAATCGGTCAGGCGGTAGCCGCGACCACGGGCGGACGCGCGGGCGTACCGGCCGACACGGTCAGCACGTCGTAGCCGGTCTCCGTGACGAGCACGGTATGCTCCCACTGCGCGGACAGGCTGCGGTCCTTGGTCTTGACGGTCCACTGGTCGGGCATCGTGCGGATGTCGCGGCGGCCGGCGTTGATCATCGGCTCGATCGTGAAAATCATGCCGGCCTGCAATTCGAGGCCGGTGCCGGGGCGGCCATAGTGCAGGATCTGCGGATCTTCATGGAACACGGTGCCGATGCCGTGGCCGCAATATTCGCGCACCACGCTGTAGCCGAGGCCTTCGGCGTGCTTCTGGATCGCATAGCCGATGTCGCCGAGATGCGCGCCGGGGCGCACTTGGTCGATGCCGAGCCACATGCACTCGAAGGTAGCCTGCACGAGGCGCCTCGCCATGATCGACCCTTCGCCGACGATGAACATGCGGCTGGTGTCGCCGAAGTAGCCGTCCTTGATGACCGTGATGTCGATGTTCAGCGCGTCGCCGTTTTTCAGGGCCTTGTCGCCGGGAATGCCGTGGCAGATCACGTCGTTGACGGAAATGCAGGTGGCTTTCGGGTACGGCGGGTAGCCGGGCGGCTGGTAATTCAGCGGTGCGGGGACCGTGCCCTGGTCCTTCAGCATGTATTCGTGGCACAGGCGGTCGAGCTCGCCAGTGGTGACGCCGGCCTTGACGAACGGCGTGATGTAGTCGAGCACTTCGCTCGCGAGCCGACAGGCGACGCGCATCTTCGCGATGTCGTCTTCGTTTTTGATGGTGATAGCCATGGTTTCCTCGGAAGCCTTGCTGGATAAGGCTTGCTGGGTGTTGCGGTGGCCTGGCGGAGGGCGTCTGGTGCACACGGAATGCCGGTCGATCCTTGACGATCCCCCGCGGGTGGCGGAATCGAGCCATTTTACAGCAGTGGGGGCGGGCTCGTTGCGCTGGATCAGGCGGTAATGGGCTAAAAGTGATCAAAATCGGCCAATTGGTGGGCCATAGGGCGCCAAGCCGGGATTCGGAGCCCGGCTGTGCGCTCCAGTGCGCATGGCTATCCGCCGGTGGTTGGGTCGGTTGAGTCGGTCGATAGTCGCGTGCTATACTCTTTGGCTAAGTCGGTCCTAGTCCGCTTTTATTCGCGAGTCCGCAAATTCGCGCATGGCAACTGGGCGGAACCGGCTTCTCGCGGCAATCCGGTTGCTGACGTCGTGAGCTGGAGAAAGCAGTGTCAGGCAACCAATTCGCAAACCGGCGCACCCAGGGTGTCGCCGCGTTCCAGCCAAAACAAAGGCGGGCGCGGCCGATACGGCAGCCGGCTTAAGACCCAACCCTCGTGGAGAATTTCATGGCAGTTACGATGCGTCAAATGCTGGAAGCAGGTGTCCACTTCGGTCACCAGACCCGCTTCTGGAACCCGAAGATGGCTCCCTTCATTTTCGGTCATCGCAACAAGATTCACATCATCAACCTCGAAAAGACGCTGCCGATGTACAACGACGCGCTGAAGTACGCGCGTCAGCTGGCATCGAACCGCGGCACGATCCTGTTCGTCGGTACGAAGCGTCAATCGCGCGACACGATCGCCCAGGAAGCGCAGCGCGCTGGCATGCCGTTCGTGAACGCACGCTGGCTCGGCGGTATGCTGACCAACTTCAAGACGCTGAAGGTATCGATCAAGCGCCTGAAGGACATGGAAGCGGCGCTGGAAGCCGGTGAAACCGAGCGCATGAGCAAGAAGGAAGCGCTGCTGTTCGAGCGCGAAATGGCCAAGCTGCAGAAGTCGATCGGCGGCGTGAAGGACATGGGCGGCATTCCGGACGCGATCTTCGTGGTTGACGTCGGCTACCACAAGATTGCCGTGACCGAAGCGAACAAGCTCGGCATTCCGGTCATCGCCGTGGTCGATACGAACCACTCGCCGGAAGGTGTGGACTACGTGATCCCGGGTAACGACGACGCCAGCAAGGCCGTCGCCCTGTACGCGGCTGGTGTGGCCGACGCGATCCTCGAAGGCCGTGCCAATGCGGTCAACGAAGTGGTCCAGGCAGCACGTGGCGGCGACGGCGACGAGTTCGTCGAGGTCAACCCGGAAGCGTAAGGCTGCCCAGTGTCCGACATAAAAGGGGGCTTTCTACAGGCCCCCTTTTTTTAAGCCGCGACGCTTGTAACAGATGTTGTAACGGACATCTGGCAGAGTGCTCGAGGTGGTGTGACACGCGTCGCTCGCAAAAATACGCGAAAACGCTGAAACGAATTCCTGCCGCCGGCATCGAAGTGCGGGCGGCATGTGACAGACAGAACTCAAGGAGCAAATGATGGCGGCAATTACCGCAAGCATGGTTGCAGAACTGCGCGCGAAGACCGACGCGCCGATGATGGAATGCAAGAAGGCGCTGACGGAAGCCGACGGCGATCTGGCGCGCGCTGAAGAGCTGCTGCGTGTGAAGCTCGGCAACAAGGCGAGCAAGGCGGCATCGCGCGTGACGGCTGAAGGCGTGGTCGCATCGTTCATCGGCGGCAACGCTGGTTCGCTCGTCGAGCTGAACTGCGAAACCGACTTCGTCTCGAAGAACGACGACTTCCTCGCGTTTTCGAAGAAGGTCGCCGAGCTCGTCGCGACGCAAAACCCGGCTGACGTCGCCGCGCTGTCGGCGCTCCCGCTCGACGGCTCGACCGTCGACGCAGTCCGTCTCGCGCTGGTCGGCAAGATCGGCGAAAACATGTCGATCCGCCGCTTCGAGCGCTTCGAAACCGCCAACAAGCTGGCCGCGTACCTGCACGGCACGCGCATCGGCGTGCTGGTCGAGTACACCGGCGCGGACGAGCAGGTCGGCAAGGACGTGGCGATGCACATCGCCGCGATGAAGCCGGTTTCGCTGTCGTCGGACGACGTTCCGGCGGACCTGATCGCCAAGGAGCGCAGCATCGCTGAACAGAAGGCTGCCGAATCGGGCAAGCCGGCTGAAATCGTCGCCAAGATGGTCGATGGCAGCGTGCAGAAGTACCTGAAGGAAGTGTCGCTGCTGAACCAGACGTTCGTTAAGAACGACAAGCAGACGATCGAACAGATGCTGAAGGCGGCTAGCTCGAGCGTGCAGAAGTTCGCACTGTTCGTGGTCGGCGAAGGCATCGAGAAGAAGCAGGACGACTTCGCTGCGGAAGTGGCCGCTCAGGTCGCTGCTGCAAAGCAACAATAAGCGTTAGCTAAGTTTCACAGCCGTACCGTTTGGACCCGCGGCGAGGCAAGACCTCGCCGCGGTCGGCAGCACCGCAAGGCCGCGCACGGGTTGACCCTCGCCGCGCGGCCGCCGCTGGCGAACCTTTGGGTTCGCCAATTTGGCGGAGCTTGCCCGAATCAGTATTTCACCCCTACATTAGTCCCTTGTTGTTGCCCTGTTCTGCGCGATCTGGATACCTCTATGCCCACTGCCTATAAACGCGTCCTGCTCAAACTCTCCGGTGAAGCTCTGATGGGCGACGATGCCTTCGGCATCAATCGCGCGACCATCGAACGAATGGTGGCGGACGTGGCCGAAGTGGTCCGTCTCGGAACGCAGTTGGCCGTGGTGATCGGTGGCGGCAATATCTTTCGCGGCGTCGCGGGCGGCGCGGCGGGTATGGACCGCGCGACTGCCGACTACATGGGTATGCTCGCCACGATGATGAACGCGCTGGCGCTGCAGGACGCGATGCGCCATGCTGGCATCGAGGCGCGCGTGCAGTCCGCGCTGCGCATGGACCAGGTCGTCGAGCCGTATATCCGGCCCCGCGCGATCCGCCAGCTCGAGGAAGGTAAGGTCGTGATTTTCGCGGCCGGTACCGGCAACCCGTTCTTCACAACCGACACGGCCGCTGCATTGCGCGGCTCGGAAATCGGCGCGGAAGTGGTGCTGAAGGCAACCAAGGTGGACGGCGTCTATTCGGCCGACCCGAAGAAGGATTCGAGCGCGACCCGTTACACCACGATCAGCTTCGACGAGGCAATCGGCCGCAATCTGCAGGTGATGGACGCGACGGCTTTTGCGCTGTGCCGCGACCAGAAGCTGCCGATCCGCGTGTTTTCGATCGTCAAACCCGGTGCGCTGAAGCGCATCGTGCTAGGTGAGGACGAGGGCACCCTCGTCCACGTGTAAACTTCGTTTACATTACATGGGCTTTGACGCGAGCCCGGGCCGCCGCATCGCGCGTGCCGGGCGGCTCGCACCGTTTTGAAGGTTCGGAGGTTTAAAAATGTCTGTGGCTGATATCAGGAAGGGCGCTGAACAGAAGATGCAGCGCTCCATCGACGCGTTCAAGAACGACCTGTCGAAGATCCGCACTGGCCGTGCGCACACGGGCCTGCTCGATCATATCCAGTGCGACTACTACGGCTCGCCGGTGCCGATTTCGCAGGTCGCGAACCTGACGCTGATCGACGCTCGCACGATCGGCGTGCAGCCGTGGGAAAAGAAGATGGTTCAGGTCGTCGAAAAGGCGATCCGCGAGTCGGACCTCGGTCTGAACCCGGCCACGCACGGCGACGTGATTCGCGTTCCGATGCCCGCGCTGACCGAAGAGCGTCGCCGCGAGCTGACCAAGGTCGTGCGCAGCGAAGCCGAAACGGCCAAGGTGGCCGTGCGCAACCTGCGTCGCGACGCCAACGAGCAACTGAAGAAGCTCGTCAAGGACAAGGAAATTTCGGAAGACGATGAGCGTCGTGCCGGCGACGACGTCCAGAAGCTGACGGACAAGTTCGTCGCCGAAATCGACAAGCTCGTCACGACGAAAGAAGCCGAGATCATGACGGTCTGACGCCGTTCGGCTCAGTCTTTCTGATTTCCACTTCTTTACTGGCATTACTGTCCCGACGGCCATGACCTATACCAGCTCAACCGTGCGCGTGCCTGAAGTCGCCGCGGTGCCGCGACATATCGCGATCATCATGGATGGCAACGGCCGTTGGGCCACCCAGCGGCGTCTGCCGCGCGTGGCGGGCCATACGCGCGGCGTCGACGCGGTGCGGGCGGCCGTCGAGGCGTGCGCGCGGCGGGGCGTCGAATATCTGACGCTGTTCGCGTTCAGTTCGGAGAACTGGCGCCGTCCGAACGAGGAGGTGTCGTTCCTGATGCGCCTGTTCGTCACCGCGCTCGAGCGCGAGATCGGCAAGCTGCACGCGAACGGCATCCGTTTGCGCGTGGTCGGCGATCTCGAGCGTTTCGACGACAAGATCCGTGATCTGATCAAGCGCGCGGAGACCAAGACCGCGCGCAATACCCGTCTTACGCTGACCATCGCCGCGAACTACGGCGGTCGCTGGGACATCATGCAGGCCACCCGCAAGCTCGTCGAGCAGGCGGCTGCGGCCGGCAAACCGGTCGAGGTCAACGAGGACGCGTTCGCCGAGCATCTGTCGATGGCTTATGCGCCCGAGCCCGACCTGTTCATCCGCACCGGCGGCGAGCGCCGCGTCAGCAACTTCCTGCTGTGGCAGCTCGCCTACACCGAGTTCTATTTCACCGACACGTTCTGGCCGGATTTCGACGCCGACGCGCTCGGTCATGCCATCGCTTCGTACGCCGAGCGGGAACGCCGCTTCGGCCGCACCAGTGCTCAGCTCGAGCCGCAATCGCAGAACGTCGATTCGCTTCCATGCTAAAAACCCGTGTCATCACGGCGATCGTGCTGCTTGCAGTGTTCCTACCTGTCACGCTGTTCGCGCCGGTCGGCGCGTTCGGCGCGCTGATCGCGTTCGTAGTCGTGTTCGCCGCGTGGGAGTGGGCGCGCCTGCTGAAGCTCGGCGGCGCGGGTCCGGTGCTGTACGCGCTCGTCGCGGCGCTCGGGCTCGTCACCAGCACACGGCTGGGCATTGGCACGGAGCATGCGCGGCCATTCTTCCAGGCGGCGGCGATTTTCTGGGTGATCGGCGGTCCTTTCGTGCTGCTGCGCAAGCCGGTGCTCGCGCAGGGCGCGTGGCGCGCCTTTCTGTTTCTTGCCGGCATCGTCGGTTTCATCGCGTGCTGGCATGCTCTCGTCGCCGCGCGCATGCTCGGTGTGCCGTTCGTTCTGTCGCTGCTGCTATTGGTATGGCTCGCCGATATCGGCGCATACTTCTCGGGGAAGGCGTTTGGCAAGCACAAGCTGGCACCCGCCATCAGTCCGGGTAAAACCTGGGAGGGCGCGATCGGCGGCTGGTTGCTGGTCATGATCGTCGCGGCGGTGGCGATCTTTTTGCACGCGTTCGAGCCGACCCTGTATTCTGCGCTGCTGGCGCAACTGGGCGCGTTACGCACGGTGCTCGCGCTGACCCTGCTGGTGGTTTTCAGCGTGGTCGGTGATCTGTTCGAATCGATGATGAAACGCCAGGCCGGCGTCAAAGACTCGAGCGGCCTGTTGCCGGGGCACGGCGGCGTGCTCGATCGCATCGACGCATTGTTGCCGGTGCTGCCGCTCGCGATGCTGCTGCTCGGCTAGAGAAAAGAGATATGCAAAAACGTCTGACATTGCTCGGTTCCACGGGCTCGATTGGAGACAGTACGCTCGACGTGGTCGCGCGCCATCCCGAGCGTTTTTCCATTTACGCGCTGAGCGCGCATCGCAACGGCGACAAGCTCGTCGAGCAATGCCTGCGCTTCGCGCCCGAAGTGGCGGTGGTCGGCGACGCCGACACGGCCGCGAAGGTCGCCGCGAAGCTGCGCGATGCGGGCAGCAAGACCGAGGTCACGTACGGGCCGCAGGCGCTCGTTGACGTCGCGAAGAGCGAGGGCTGCGACACGGTGGTCGCGGCGATCGTCGGCGCAGCGGGGCTCGCGCCCAGCCTCGCCGCGGCGCGCTCCGGCAAACGCATTCTGCTCGCGAACAAGGAAGCGCTGGTGATGTCCGGCGCGATCTTCATGGACGCGGTGCACGACAACGGCGCGGTCCTGCTGCCGGTCGACAGCGAACACAACGCGATTTTCCAATGCCTGCCGCGCGAAGCATCGCTGCATGGCGGCGTCTCGAAGATCATCCTGACCGCGTCGGGCGGCCCCTTCCGCACCCGCGAACCGGCCACGCTCGTCGACGTGACGCCTGACGAAGCCTGCAAGCATCCGAACTGGGTGATGGGCCGCAAGATCTCGGTCGACTCAGCGACGATGATGAACAAGGGCCTCGAAGTGATCGAGGCTCATTGGCTGTTCAATCTGCCCGGCGAGCGCATCGACGTGCTGATCCATCCGCAGAGCGTGATTCATTCGCTGGTGTCATACGCAGACGGCTCGGTGCTCGCGCAGCTCGGCAACCCCGACATGCGCACGCCGATCGCGCACGCACTCGCGTTTCCGGATCGCGTCGATTCCGGCGTCGCGCAGCTCGATCTCGCGGAGATTGCGTCGCTGTCGTTCGAAAAACCCGACTACGCGCGCTTCCCGTGCCTCGCGCTCGCGATGAAGGCGCTGGCCGAAGGCGGTGTCGCGAGCGCGGCGTTGAACGCCGCCAACGAGATCGCGGTGGAGGCGTTCCTCGCGCGCCGCATCGGCTTCATGGCGATTGCGCAGGTGGTCGACTCGGTGCTGAACGCATTACCGAACCGCAGCGCGCACGCGCTCGACGACGTCATCGAAGCGGACGCCGCGGCGCGCCGTGCTGCTACCGAATTCATCGCGCGTCTGCCCGACGGCGTCCGTCGCACGGAACGCGCCGTCCAGTGAGGCGTTTATGAATCTGCTGATCGAACTGCTCGCTTTCGCGGTTGCGATTGGCGTACTCGTGGTGGTCCACGAGTACGGGCACTACAGCGTCGCGCGTCTGTGCGGCGTGAAGGTGCTGCGTTTTTCGATTGGCTTCGGCAAGCCGCTGGTTCAGTGGGTCAGTCAGAAGACGGGCACCGAGTGGACGATTGCCGCGCTGCCGCTAGGCGGCTACGTGAAGATGCTCGACGAGCGCGAGGCCGGCCCCGGCTCGGTTGCCGACGCGGATCTGCCGCATGCGTTCAATCGCCAGTCGGTGTGGCGGCGCTTCGCGATCGTCGCGGCCGGTCCGGTCGCGAATTTCCTGCTTGCGATCGTGCTGTTCGCACTCGTGTTCGCCACTGGCGTGACCGAACCGGCGGCCGTGATCGCCACGCCCGCGCCGAATACACCCGCCGCGCTGGCGGGCTTCGAGGGCGGCGAGACGATCGTCGGTGTGCGCACCGGCCATAGCGACGAGACCGAGCCAGTGCGCTCGTGGTCGGATCTGCGCTGGAAGCTGCTCGGTGCCGCCTTCGATCAGCAGCGCATCGTGCTCAGTGCAAAAGACGCACACGGCACCTCCGATTTTCCGATGGACCTGCGCGGCATCGGCGAGAAAGACGTCGACGACGATCTGATGTCGCGCCTCGGCTTCGAGCCAGGTGGCGGCAAGCTGACGGTGGCCGGCGTACAGGCGGGCAGCGCCGCGCAGAAGGCGGGGCTCGTCGCGGGCGACCGGCTGCGCGCGATCAACGGTACGCCGACCGATAATGCCGCGGCCTTCATCGCCTTTGTAAAATCGCACGCCGGCGTGCCGGTCACGCTGCGGGTGGAGCGCGGCGGCCGCGGCGGACATACGGCGGGCGCGCTCGAAGAGATCACGATCGTGCCGCAACTGCAGCGCGATGCGGCGAGCGGGCAGCAGATCGGCCGCATCGGCGCAGAGCTGGCGACCCAGGTGCCGTCGATCGAAGTGCGCTACGGCCCGCTCGACAGCCTGCGCCTCGGCACGCGCCGCACGTGGGATCTCGCGGTGTACTCGGTGCGGATGTTTGGCCGGATGATCGTCGGTGAGGCATCGCTGAAGAACCTGTCCGGTCCGGTGACGATCGCCGACTACGCGGGAAAGAGCGCACGTCTGGGTCCTTCCGCGTTTTTGTCGTTCCTGGCCCTTGTCAGCATTAGCCTTGGCGTGCTGAACCTGCTACCAATTCCGGTATTGGACGGGGGTCATCTGTTATATTATTTGGTTGAAGCTGTGACCGGTAAAGTTGTCTCTGATCGCTGGCAACTCGTTTTTCAGAGGGCGGGTCTTGCCTGCATCGTCGCGTTGTCGGCGATTGCGCTGTTCAACGATCTGGCTCGTTTAATCCATTTTTAAAGTGTCCGGCGGCGTTCTCGAGGGCGGCCGCCAGGCCTGATGCAGCTATACACACTGGGGAAGCACGTTGTTCAAACCTCATCGCTTTGGTCCAAAGACGGTTATAGCCGCGGCGTTCGCCGCGCATGGGCTGGTTGCTCATGCAACGACGCCCTTCGTGGTGCAAGACATTCGCATTGAGGGATTGCAACGCGTCGAACCGGGTACGGTGTTCGCGTACCTGCCCATCAAACAAGGCGATACCTTTTCCGACGACAAGGCTTCTGAAGCGATTCGTGCGCTGTACGCGACGGGCTTCTTCAACGACGTCAAGATCGCAACCGAAGGCAACGTGGTGGTGGTGCAGGTGCAGGAGCGCCCGGCCATCGGCACGATCGACTTCGCCGGCATCCACGAGTTCGAAAAGGACAACCTGATCAAGGCGCTGCGCGCGGTCGGGCTGTCGCAAGGCCGCTACTTCGACAAGGCGCTGGTTGACAAGGCCGAGCAGGAACTGAAGCGCCAGTATCTGACGCGCGGTTTCTACGCGGCCGAAGTCACCACGACGATCACGCCGATCGACCGCAACCGCGTCGGCATCCTGTTTTCGGTGGCCGAAGGTCCGAGCGCGAAGATCCGCCAGATCAACTTCATCGGCAACAAGACATTCAGCACCGGCACGCTGCGCGACGAAATGCAGTTGTCCACGCCGAACTGGTTCTCGTGGTACACCAAGAACGACCTGTACGCGAAAGACAAGCTCACCGGCGACCTCGAGAACCTTCGCTCGTTCTACCTGAATCGCGGCTTCCTCGAGTTCAGCATCGAATCGACCCAGGTGTCGATCTCGCCGGACAAGAAGGACATGTACCTGACCATCACGCTGCATGAAGGCCAGCCGTACACGATTTCGAACATCCGCCTCGCCGGCAATCTGCTCGACCGCGAAGCGGAGCTGAAGAAGCTCATCAAGATCAAGCCGGGCGACCGCTTCTCGGCCGAAAAGCTGCAAGCCACCACGAAGGCGATCGTCGACAAGCTCGGCGAATACGGTTACGCGTTCGCGACCGTCAATGCCCAGCCGCAGATCGACCAGAACAACCACACGGTGGACCTGACGCTGCAGGTCGACCCGAGCCGTCGCGTGTACGTGCGCCGCATCAACGTGGTCGGCAACACGCGCACGCGCGACGAAGTGGTGCGCCGCGAAATGCGCCAGCTCGAAAGCTCGTGGTTCGATTCGAACCGCCTCTCGCTGTCGAAGGACCGCATCAATCGTCTCGGCTACTTCACCGACGTCGACGTGACCACGGTGCCGGTCGAAGGCACGCCCGACCAGGTCGACATCGACGTGAAGGTCGCCGAAAAGCCGACCGGCGCGATTACGCTCGGTGCAGGTTTCTCGTCGACGGACAAGGTGGTGCTGTCGGCGGGTATCTCGCAGGACAACGTGTTCGGCTCCGGCACGAGCCTCGCGGTGAACATCAATACCGCGAAGACGTACCGTACGCTGACGGTCACGCAGGTCGACCCGTACTTCACGGTTGACGGCATCAAGCGGATCACCGACGTCTACTACCGTACGTACCAGCCGCTGTACTACTCGACCGATTCGAGCTTCAAGATCGTCACGATGGGCGGCGACCTGAAGTTCGGCATTCCGTTCTCCGAAGTCGATACCGTGTACTTCGGCGCGGGCTTCGAACAGAACCAGCTGGACGTCGATGCAAATACCCCGGCTTCGTATAAGCAATACGTGAATGACTTCGGCCGGGTGTCGAACAACGTGCCGCTTACGATTGGCTGGTCGCGCGATGCGCGCGACAGCGCGCTCGTGCCAAGCCGCGGCTACTTCACGCAGGCGAACGCAGAATACGGCACGCCGATCGGCGGTACCCAGTATTACAAGGCCGACATCAACGCGCAGTACTATTACTCGTTTGCGCGCGGCTTTGTGCTGGGCTTCAACTTCCAGGGCGGCTATGGTAACGGCCTTGCTGGCAAGCCTTATCCTATCTTCAAGAACTATTACGCGGGCGGTATCGGTTCGGTGCGTGGTTACGAGCCGAGCTCACTGGGTCCGCGTGACAAAACGACCGGCGACCCGATCGGCGGCTCGAAGCTGCTGGTGGGCAATATCGAGTTGACGTTCCCGCTGCCCGGGACCGGTTATGACCGGACGCTGCGTGTGTTCACCTTCCTGGACGCTGGTAACGTCTGGGCGGACGCGAGCACGGCAGCTACGTCGACTGGCGCGAACGGTCTGCGTTACGGCTACGGTGTGGGTCTCGCGTGGATCTCGCCGATCGGCCCGCTCAAGTTGAGCCTTGGCTTCCCGCTCACGAAGCACACGGGCGACCAGTATCAGAAGTTCCAGTTCCAGATCGGGACCGCGTTCTGATTGGGCGGCGGGCGCTCCCGGCGGCCGGCTGCGGCGGCGGGCGCTCCCGGCGGCGAGCCCGGCCAAACTACAGTATCGAGAGGATGACTTTGCTAACCGGTATGTTTTCGAAACGTGTAGCGTGCGCATTGGCGCTGGCAATGACCCTCGGGGTCGGCATGGCGCACGCGCAGGAGGCGAGAATCGCCGCGGTGAATTCCGACCGCATCCTGCGCGAATCGGCTGCGGCGAAAGCCGCGCAGCTGAAGCTCGAGGCCGAATTCGCGAAGCGGGACAAAGATCTCGCCGACATGGCGCAAAAGCTCAAGTCGATGTCCGATGCACTCGACAAGAATGGCGCGACAATGTCGGCGACCGATCGCGCGCAGAAGCAGCGCGACCTGTCGCAGCTCGACTCGGACTTCCAGCGCAAGCAGCGTGAGTTCCGCGAAGACCTGAACCAGCGCCGCAACGAGGAACTCGCGGCGGTGCTCGATCGCGCGAACAAGGTCATCAAGCAGATCGCCGAAACGCAGCACTACGATCTGATCGTGCAGGAAGCGGTGTATGTGAGCCCGCGCATCGATATCACCGATCAGGTGCTGAAGGCACTGGCGGCATCGGGCAACTAAGGGCAACCGAGGGCGGCGCACGGTCGCCCCGCGCGCGTTGGCGCGCGCCCTCGCAATGATTGAACAGGTTGGAGACAGGATAGGCATGGCATTTAAGCTCGAGGACATCGTCCAGCGGTTCGGCGGTGAGGTTGTCGGTAACGGGTCGCAGCGCGTGAGCAGTCTCGCGCCGCTCGACCAGGCAGGCCCGGACCAGTTGGCGTTCCTCGCCAATCCGAAATATCTGTCGCAAGTCGAAACGACCCGCGCCGGCGCGGTGCTGATCAATGCCGGCGACCTCGAGAAGCTCGCTTCACGCGAAGGTCGAAACTTCATCGTCACGCCGAATCCCTACGCTTACTTCGCGCGCATCGCGCAAACCTTTATCGAGCTCGCCGCGCCTAAGCCCGTCCCCGGCGTGCATCCGAGCGCAACCATCGATCCTTCCGCGCAGGTCGCCGCGAGCGCGGTGATCGGTCCGCGTGTGACCGTGGAAGCGGGCGCGGTGATCGGCGAGCATGCGCGGCTCGACGCCAACGTCGTGATCGGCCGCGGCACGCGTGTCGGCGCGAACGCGCATCTGTATCCGAACGTGACCGTGTACCACGGCTGCAAGCTCGGCGAGCGCGTGATCGTGCACGCGGGCGCGGTGATCGGCTCGGACGGCTTCGGCTTCGCGCCCGACTTCGTCGGCGAGGGCGACGCGCGCACCGGCAGCTGGGTGAAGATTCCGCAGGTCGGAGGCGTGTCGATCGCGAACGACGTCGAGATCGGCGCGAACACTACGATCGACCGCGGCGCGATGGCCGACACGATCATCGAGGAGTGCGTGAAGATCGACAACCTCGTGCAGATCGGCCACAACTGCAAGGTCGGCGCCTACACGGTGATCGCGGGCTGTGCGGGCATCGCGGGCAGCACGACCATCGGGCGTCACTGCATGATCGGCGGCGCGGTCGGCATTGCCGGACACGTGACGCTCGCCGATCACGTGATCGTCACCGCGAAGTCGGGCGTGTCGAAATCGCTGCTGAAACCCGGCATGTATACGAGTGCGTTCCCGGCCGTGAACCACGCGGACTGGAACAAGAGCGCCGCGCTGCTGCGCAATATCGACAAGCTTCGCGATCGCATCAAGGCGCTGGAGAGCGCCGCCGCCGACAAGGCCGGCAGTGCCACTGACGGCGCCGCAGGTCAACCCGCAGGCAACAAGATCTGACAGTTATCCCGGCGACCCACCGGCACCGCGTAAAATAGTGGTCGAGCATCATGAAGCAAAGCCGGTGGCCGTGACCGGGTGGCACGGCCACCGGTCAATCAAGGCATCGGTCGCGCGCGTTTTCAACCCACCTGCACCAGCATCCGCAGTCATCATCGCGCAGTCAATGCGTGAGCAGAAACACCATGAGCACCGAAAAAATCAATCTCGACATTCATAAGATTCTCACGCTGCTGCCGCATCGTTATCCGTTCCTGCTGGTCGACCGGGTGCTCGAACTCGAACCGCACAAGAGCATCAAAGCGTTGAAGAACGTGTCGATCAATGAGCCGTATTTCCAGGGACATTTCCCGACGCGGCCGGTGATGCCAGGCGTGCTGATCCTCGAAGCGCTCGCGCAGACCGCGGCGCTGCTGACGTTCTCGGAAGAGCCGAGCGATCCGTCGAACACGCTGTACCTGTTCGTCGGCATCGACAACGCGCGCTTCAAGCGCGTGGTGGAACCGGGCGATCAGCTGATCCTGAACTGCACGTTCGAGCGTCACATGCGCGGCATCTGGAAGTTCAAGGCGCGCGCCGAAGTGGATGGCGTCGTCGCGGCGGAAGCCGATCTGATGTGCGCGGTGCGCCACACGGACAAAGACGCGTAAAGCTGGCGTCCGGGCAGGTCGCGGCGTGGCACGGCAGGTGCGCGGCCCCGGCGGCAAGGCCATCCACACAACGCAACAGAATCAGAAGCGAGGACGCATGAGCAGGATCCATCCCACCGCGATCATCGAAGCGGGAGCGCAGCTCGACGAATCCGTCGAAGTCGGGCCCTATGCGGTGATCGGCGCACACGTGACGATCGGTGCGCGCAGCACGGTCGGCTCGCACAGCGTGATCGAAGGCTATACCACGATTGGCGAAGACAACCGCATCGGCCATTACGCATCGGTCGGCGGCCGTCCGCAAGACATGAAGTACCGGGACGAGCCGACCAGGCTCGTGATCGGCAACCGCAACACGATCCGCGAATTCACGACGATCCACACCGGCACGGTGCAGGATGCGGGCGTCACCACGCTCGGCGACGATAACTGGATCATGGCCTACGTGCACATCGGTCACGACTGCCACGTCGGCAGCAACGTGATCCTGTCGAGCAACGCGCAAATGGCCGGCCATGTGACGATCGGCGACCACGCGATCATCGGCGGCATGTCCGGCGTGCATCAGTTCGTGCGCATCGGCGCGCATGCGATGCTCGGCGGGGCGTCGGCGCTCGTGCAGGACGTGCCGCCCTATGTGATCGCCGCGGGCAACAAGGCCGAGCCGCACGGCATCAACGTCGAAGGGCTGCGCCGCCGCGGTTTCTCGGCTGACGCGATCTCGGTGCTGCGCTCCGCATATCGCGTGCTGTACAAGAACGGCCTGTCGCTCGAAGAAGCGAAGGTGCAATTGAAGGAACTCGGTTCGGCCGGCGGTGACGGCGACGCCCCGGTGCAGACGCTGCTCGCGTTCGTCGAAGCGTCGCAGCGCGGCATCATCCGCTAACCGATGACGTTGCAACCCAGTCCGCCGCGCATCGCGATGGTGGCCGGCGAGCCGTCGGGCGACCTGCTCGCCGCGTCGCTGCTCGACGGTCTCGCCAGCCGGCTGCCGGCCGCCACGCAGTACTACGGCATCGGCGGTCCGCGCATGATCGCCACCGGCTTCGACGCCCACTGGCCGATGGAAAAGCTGACGGTGCGCGGCTATGTCGAAGCACTGCGGCACATCCCCGAAATCCTCGGTATCCGCAACGAGCTCAAGCGTCAGCTGCTTGCCGAGCCGCCGTCCGTGTTCGTCGGCGTCGACGCGCCCGACTTCAACTTCGGGCTCGAGCATGCGCTGCGCGACGCCGGCATTCCGACCGTGCACTTCGTTTGCCCGTCCATCTGGGCGTGGCGTGGCGGGCGCATCAAGAAGATCGCCAAGGCGGTCGACCATATGATGTGCGTGTTCCCGTTCGAAACCGCGCTGCTCGAAAAGGCGGGCGTCGCGGCGTCGTACGTCGGGCATCCGCTGGCCGATCAGATCCCGCTCGAACCCGACACGCTCGGCGCGCGCCGCGCGCTCGGTCTGGCGGAAGGCGGGCCGGTGATCGCGGTGCTGCCGGGCAGCCGGCGCTCCGAGATCGACCTGATCGGCCCGACGTTCTTCGCGGCGATGGAGATGATGCAGCACCAGGAGCCCAGCGTGCGCTTCGTGATGCCGGCGGCGACGCCCGCGTTGCGCGCGCTCCTGCAGCCGCTCGTCGATGCGCACCCGGGCCTCGCGCTGACCATCATCGACGGCCAGTCGCAACTCGCGATGACCGCCGCCGACGCGATTCTCGTGAAGAGCGGCACCGTCACGCTGGAAGCCGCGCTGTTGAAAAAGCCGATGGTGATTTCGTACAAGGTGCCCTGGCTGACCGGTCAGATCATGCGCCGCCAGGGCTATCTGCCGTACGTCGGCCTGCCGAACATTCTAGCCGGGCGTTTCGTGGTGCCGGAGATCCTGCAGCACTTCGCGACGCCGCAGGCGCTCGCCGAGGCGACGCTGAAACAGTTGCGCGACGAAGCGAACCGGCGCACGCTGAAGGAAATCTTCACGGAGATGCACCACGTGCTCAAGCAGAACACCGCGCAGCGCGCGGCCGAAGTCGTGGCGAGCGTCGTCGAGCAACGGGCGGGGCGACCATGAACCCCCCGCGCGCGCCTCGCCGCAAGACCGCGGCCGCCGTTCGGGTGGTCGCGCAAGCCGGCCTGAACTTCGAGAGCGCCGACGACATCGTCTGCGGCGTCGACGAAGCAGGGCGCGGACCGCTGGCCGGACCGGTCGTCGCGGCGGCGGTGATTTTCGATCCCACCAAACCGATGATCCGCGGCCTCGACGATTCGAAGGCGCTCACCGCACTCAAGCGTGAAGCGCTGTACGACAAGATCGTCGATCGCGCGCTCGCGTATTGCATCGCATCGGCGACGGTCGAGGAAATTGATTCGCTGAACATCCTGCACGCCACCATGCTCGCGATGAAGCGCGCGGTCGAGGGCCTGTCGGTCGTGCCGACGCTCGTGAAGGTCGACGGCAACCGTTGCCCGACGCTCAGCATCCGTAGCGAGGCGGTGATCGGCGGCGACGCGCTCGTGAAGAGCATTTCGGCGGCGTCGATTCTCGCGAAGGTCGCGCGCGACCGCATGCTGCTCGAACTGCACGAGGCGTATCCCGTGTATGGCTTCGACGCGCATGCCGGCTACGGCACGCCGCAGCATCTCGCGGCGCTGCGCGACCATGGGCCGTGCGAGCATCATCGGCGCTCGTTCGCGCCGGTGCGCGAAGCGCATGTGCGGTTCGGCACAGGCGTGCCGTTGCCATCGGCGGACGCCGTCATCGTGGCCGACGCGCTGCTGCTCGACGACGATGTATTCGGCGACGCCGGCCTCGCGTGACTGACCGCATCCGCACGGCTCGAACGCGGTCCGCGCTCGAGCGCCGCTGATTTGCCACTGATTCGTCGCCGCTCCCATTTCCATTTCTTACCGCCTTCGCTGCCTGTGAAAGCCATCACCTCGCGGGACAATCCGCTCTACAAGCGCCTGAAGGCACTGGCCGGCTCGACGCATCAACAGCGCCGCAGCGGCCACGCGCTGCTCGAGGGCTTCCATCTCGCGAGCGCGTATCTCGACGTCGCCGGTCAGCCGGAGCTCTGCGTCGTCACCGACGACGCGCTGCGTCACGACGAAGCGCAGGCGATCGTTTCGCGCATCGACGAGCATCGGCTCGTGACGCTGCCCGATGCGTTATTCGGACAGTTGTCGAATGTCGTGCATGGCGTCGGAATTCTGCTGCTCGTCGAGAAGCTGGATGCGCCGCTGCCCGAGCGCGTCGAGCAAAACTGTCTGGTGCTCGACGGTGTGCAGGACGCGGGCAATGTCGGCTCGATTCTGCGCAGTGCGGCGGCCGCGGGGATTGAGCAGGTGTTCTGCGCGCCGGGCACCGCGTACGCGTGGTCGTCGAAGGTGCTGCGCTCGGGGATGGGCGCGCACTTCCTGTTGCAGATTCATGAGGATGTCGACGCGAGTGCGTTGATCGAACGTCTCGCGGTCCCGATCGTCATCACCGATTCGCACGGCGCCGAAGCGATTTATGACTGCGACCTGAGCAGGCCGCTTGCGTGGGTGTTCGGCAACGAAGGGGCGGGCGTGTCGCAGGTGTGGCGCGATGCCGTGTCGTTGCGGGTGACGATTCCGCAGCCTGGCGGCATGGAATCGCTGAACGTGGCGGCCGCGGCGGCCGTCTGCGTGTTCGAGCAGTGCCGGCAGCAGCGCGGCCGTAAAAAGTAGACGTCAGTGGCGTTGCGCGGGCGCTGACCGGCAACGCTACGCCTGCTCGGCGGTCGCTCAATACGACGGCCGATCCAGCTTGATCTCCTGCAGGATCGTCGTCGCGATCTCCTCGATCGACTTGTGCGTCGACGACAGCCACTTGATCCCCTCACGCCGCATCATCGTTTCGGCTTCGTTGATCTCATAGCGGCAGTTTTCCGGCGCCGCATACTTGCTGCCCGGCCGCCGCTCGTTACGGATCTCCGACAACCGCTGCGGATCGATCGACAGCCCGAACATCTTCTGCCGGTGCTCGAGCAGCGGCGTCGGCAGCTTGCCGCGCTCGAAATCTTCGGGAATCAACGGATAGTTCGCCGCCTTCACGCCGTACTGCATCGCCAGATAAAGGCTCGTCGGCGTCTTGCCGCTGCGCGACACACCGACGAGGATCACGTCGGCGTCCGCGAGATTGCGGTTCGATTGACCGTCGTCGTGCGCGAGCGAGAAATTGATCGCCTCGATCCGGTTCTTGTACTCCTCGGTGTCCGCGTTCTGGTGGCCGCGGCCCATCGCGTGGCTCGACTTCAGCTCCAGTTCCTGTTCGAGCGGCTCGACGAAGGTCTGGAACATGTCGAGCACGAGCGCGTTCGAACCCTTGACGATCTGATTCGACGAGCTATCGACGAGCGTGGTGAACACGATCGGACGACGGCCGTCCTGCACGACCGCTTCGTTGATTTTTTCGAGCGTTGCGTAGGCCTTCTCGGTCGAGTCGACGAATGGCACGCGGACCAGGCGGAATTTCTGGTCGAACTGGGAGAGGATCGAATGCGCGAAGGTTTCGGCAGTGATCCCGGTACCGTCTGAGACGATGAATACGGTGGGCGGCATCAGTGGGGCTGTGAACGTGAAAGGCAAATGGGCCAGCAAAGCGCGGCGCTGGAACGCGCTTGGATCAAACCGCGCAGCGGCGCGCGGCCGGCCTCGCAAAGCCGGCTGGCTGGGCCGGGGCGCGATTCGAGACGCAATTCTCGACCGACTGCCACATTTGGGGAGTCGGCACGGTAGAATAGCGGCAACCTGTTGGATAAGCAATTGCAGGCGATTGGCCGCTAAATTACCGCGAACGGTCGTTCAACCTCACGTCATCTGGCGTAGATATGCGTTGAACGTAAGAGATCGGGCGGTAAGTGCGTTGATTGGCGTTCTTCGCCGCCGCCGTCTCGGTCACGGTCGCGGCCGGCGTCTCCATGCAACGCATCTCTGCCTTAACGGCGATTGCTTATCTAACAGGTTGTGCAAGACACGGGGTCGAGCTTCCAATGGGCTGCCCGTGTTCAAGCCCACTTGCACAGTCGTGAATTTCTTTCACACTTAGGGGCTTGTATGACTAACGCAGTTACCGGCGCAAAGGACAAGGCGTATGTAGTTCCGTTCGAGCAGTTGCGGATGACCGACGTGGAAATCGTCGGCGGCAAGAACGCGTCGCTGGGCGAGATGATCAGCCAGCTCGCTGAAGCCGGCGTGCGCGTGCCGACCGGCTTCGCGACCACCGCGCTCGCGTTCCGTGACTTCCTGCAGCACAACAATCTGACCGAACGCATCGCCAAACGTCTCGAGACGCTCGACGTCGACGACGTGAAGGCGCTCGCCGAAGCGGGCAAGGAGATCCGTCAATGGATCGTCGACGCGCCGCTGCAGCCGCAGCTCGAGGCTGACATTCGCGCGGGGTTCGACACGCTGCAAAAGAGCTCGCCCGAAGAGCTCTCGTTTGCCGTGCGTTCGTCCGCGACCGCGGAAGACCTGCCCGACGCATCGTTCGCCGGTCAGCAGGAAAGCTATCTGAACGTGGTCGGCATCGACGACGTGCTCGATCGCATGAAGCACGTATTCGCGTCGCTGTACAACGACCGCGCTATCTCCTATCGCGTCCACAAGGGCTTTACGCATGCTGAAGTCGCGTTGTCGGCGGGCGTGCAGCGCATGGTGCGCTCGGACGTCGGCGCCGCCGGCGTGATGTTCACGCTGGATACCGAATCGGGCTTCAAGGACGCCGTCTTCATCACGTCGAGCTATGGCCTCGGCGAAACCGTCGTGCAGGGCGCGGTGAATCCGGACGAGTTCTACGTCTTCAAGACCACGCTCGCGCAGGGCAAGTACCCGATCATCCGCCGCTCGATCGGCTCGAAGCTGATCAAGATGGAGTTCACGAAGCCGGGCGAGCCGGGCCGCGTGAAGACCGTCGACGTCGCGCACGAGCAGCGCAACCGTTTCTCGATCACCGACGAAGACGTGATCGAACTCGCGAAGTACGCGGTCATCATCGAAAAGCACTACCAGCGTCCGATGGACATCGAGTGGGGCAAAGACGGCCGCGACGGCAAGATCTTCATCCTGCAGGCGCGTCCGGAAACGGTGAAGAGCCAGGGCGGCGGCAAGGCCGAGCAGCGCTTCAAGCTGAAGGGCCAGTCGAACGTGCTGGCAACGGGCCGTGCGATCGGTCAGAAGATCGGCGCGGGTCCGGTGCGCGTGATCCATGATCCGTCGGAGATGGACCGCGTGCAGCCGGGTGACGTGCTCGTCGCCGACATGACCGACCCGAACTGGGAGCCGGTCATGAAGCGTGCGTCGGCGATCGTCACGAACCGTGGTGGCCGCACCTGCCACGCGGCGATCATCGCGCGTGAGCTGGGCGTGCCGGCGGTGGTCGGCTGCGGCGACGCGACCGACGTGCTGAAGGACGGCGCGCTCGTCACCGTATCGTGCGCGGAAGGCGACGAAGGCAAGATCTACGACGGCCTGCTCGAAACGGAAGTCACCGAAGTGCAGCGCGGCGAATTGCCGCCGATTCCGGTGAAGATCATGATGAACGTCGGCAATCCGCAGCTCGCGTTCGACTTCTCGCAACTGCCGAACGCAGGCGTGGGTCTCGCGCGACTCGAATTCATCATCAACAACAACATCGGCGTGCACCCGAAGGCGATCCTCGAGTACCCCAACGTCGATCAGGACCTGAAGAAAGCGGTCGAAAGCGTCGCTCGCGGTCACGCGTCGCCGCGCGCGTTCTACGTCGACAAGCTGACCGAAGGCATCGCGACGATCGCGGCGGCGTTCTATCCGAAGCCCGTCATCGTGCGTATGTCGGACTTCAAGTCGAACGAGTACAAGAAGCTGATCGGCGGTTCGCGCTACGAGCCGGACGAGGAAAACCCGATGCTGGGCTTCCGCGGCGCATCGCGCTATATCGCCGAAGACTTCGCCGAGGCGTTCCAGATGGAATGCGTCGCGCTGAAGAAGGTGCGTGAAGAGATGGGCCTCGACAACGTCGAGATCATGGTGCCGTTCGTGCGTACGCTGAAGCAGGCGGAGCGCGTTGTCGGGCTGCTCGCAAAGTTCGGCCTGAAGCGCGGCGAGAAGGGCCTGCGCCTGATCATGATGTGCGAAGTGCCGTCGAACGCGATCCTTGCCGAAGAGTTCCTGCAGTACTTCGACGGTTTCTCGATCGGCTCGAACGACCTGACGCAACTCACGCTCGGCCTCGACCGCGACTCGGGCATGGAACTGCTCGCCGTCGATTTCGACGAGCGCGATCCGGCGGTCAAGTTCATGTTGAAGCGCGCAATCGAAACCTGTCTGCGTCTGGACAAGTACGTCGGTATCTGCGGTCAGGGTCCTTCGGATCACCCGGACTTCGCGCAGTGGCTGACGGACGAAGGCATCAAGTCGATCTCGCTGAACCCCGACACGATCATCGATACGTGGCAGCAGCTGGCAAAGGCAAAGGCGTAACTCGCGAGGTATCGAATGCCGCTTCGCAGGCGGCATTTGGCACGCGTTAAAGGCACGTCCGCTTCGTGCTATAAACACCCCGGTAGATCCGGGGTGTTTTGCTTTGTGGAGGTCGACGTGGCGCCTGGTGGACTGTTCTGGTGGATCGGGGCGGGTGTGCTTGTCGTGCTGGAGCTGATGAGCGGCACCTTCTATCTGTTGATGATCGCATTCGGTTTCGTCGCGGCCGCGCTTGCGCGCATTGCCGGCGCCGGGCCCGATCTGCAGTTCGTGGTGGCGGCGCTGGTCGCGCTTGCGGCGGTCGTGGCGCTCAGACGCTCGCGCTTTGCCCGTCGCCGGCGCGAGCAGGCGTCGCGCAATCCCGATGTCAATCTGGACATCGGGCAGACGTTGAACGTGCCGGCCTGGCAGGGCCGCAAAGCACGCGCGACCTATCGTGGCGCCGCATGGGACGTCGAGCTGGCCGCGGGCGAGCCCGAAGACGCACAGGTCTACGAGATCAGGGAGTTGCGCGGTAGTTGTCTGGTCGTCGTCGCGAGCCGGCAGCCGAAGGCGCGCGCGAGCGCGACCTGACGATCTGAACCCGAGTGTTGGGTGCGGTGTTCGCCACACGCGCTCATCGATGTCCGTTCACAAAGCGAAGCACCAGAGCCTAATCTGAACACGCAGGCCCGACCAACCTGCGCACAACAATTCGAAGCAGAAGCGGAGGGTAGCGATATGGATTCAACCATCGTCGGGGCGGTGCTGCTGATCGTCGTGATCGTGCTCGCGTCGCAGACCATCAAGATCGTGCCGCAGCAGCATGCGTGGGTGCTCGAGCGCCTCGGCCGCTATCACGCGACGCTGACGCCGGGTCTGAGCTTCGCGTTTCCGTTCGTCGATCGGGTCGCGTACAAGCACGTGCTGAAGGAGATTCCGCTCGAAGTGCCGAGTCAGGTCTGCATCACGCGCGACAACACGCAACTGCAGGTCGACGGTGTGCTGTATTTCCAGGTCACCGATCCGATGAAGGCATCGTACGGATCGAGCAACTTTGTGTTCGCGATCACGCAGTTGTCGCAGACCACGCTGCGCTCGGTCATCGGCAAGCTGGAGCTCGACCGGACTTTCGAAGAGCGCGATTTCATCAATCACAGCATCGTGTCCGCGCTCGACGAGGCGGCCTCGAACTGGGGCGTAAAAGTGCTGCGCTACGAGATCAAGGATTTGACGCCGCCGAAGGAAATCCTTCACGCGATGCAGGCGCAGATCACCGCCGAGCGCGAGAAGCGCGCGCTGATCGCGGCCTCGGAAGGGCGCAAGCAGGAGCAGATCAATATCGCGTCGGGCGGCCGCGAGGCGGCGATCCAGACGTCCGAAGGCGAGCGGCAGGCGGCGATCAACCAGGCGCAGGGCCAGGCCGCGGCGATTCTGGCGGTGGCCGAGGCGAACGCGCAGGCGATCCAGAAGATCGCCGCGGCGATCCAACTGAACGGCGGCATGGACGCGGTCAATCTGAAAGTGGCCGAACAGTACGTGAACGCGTTTTCGAACCTCGCGAAGCAGGGCACGACACTGATCGTGCCGGGCGACATGTCGAACATGAGTTCGATGATCGCGTCTGCGCTGACGATCGTGAACAAGGGCAGGGCGGCAGCGGAGCCGCCGCGAAGCGACCTGCGCTGACGAACTGAGCAATCGGCGCGCAATGAGCGCGTGACAAAAAGCAAATGGCCCGCCATCGATGTGCGGGCCATTTTTCTGCGTGAGCCGCAAACGAATCGCGCTTACGTCGGCGAGCGCATCAAACGCGCCTTCTCGCGCTCCCAGTCGCGCTTCTTCTCGGTCTCGCGCTTGTCGTGCATCTTCTTGCCCTTCGCGAGACCGATCTCGCATTTGACGCGACCGTTCTTGTAGTGAAAATTCAGCGGCACGAGCGTGTAGCCGCGCTGCTCGACCTTGCCGATCAGCTTGCTGATTTCCTCGCTATGCAGCAGCAGCTTGCGCGTGCGCACCGGATCGGGATGGATGTGCGTCGACGCTTCGGGCAGCGGGCTGATGTGCGTGCCGATCAGAAACAACTCGCCGTTGCGGATCACCACGTAGCCTTCCTTGATCTGGCCGCGCCCTGCGCGCAACGCCTTGACCTCCCATCCTTCGAGCACGAGGCCGGCCTCATAGCGTTCCTCGACCGAATAGTCGTAGAAGGCTTTTCTGTTGTCGATGATGCTCATGAATGGAAAGTGCCCAACTCGTTTAAAATTACGATTTTAGCAAAGCGGGACAAGGAAAGCCCGCCGCGCTCATCCACCCTTGCCACGCGCTGTTCAATTTATGGCAGATGTCCAGAAAACCGTGTTGATTCGCCATTCGGCGGAACAGATGTTCGACCTCGTCACCGACGTCGACGATTACCCCAACTTCCTGCCATGGTGCGGCGGCATCGAAATTCGTCACCGGGACGACACCAGCATGGAGGCGCGGATCGATATCAACTTCAAGGGCATCAAGCAGCATTTCGCCACGCGCAACTCGATGGAGCGCCCCACGCGCATCGACATGGAATTCGCCGATGGTCCGTTTCGCAAGTTCACCGGTTTCTGGCGCTTCACGCCGCTGCGCGCGGATGCGTGCAAGATCGAATTCGCGCTGCACTACGAGTTCACCAGCATCCTGCTCGAGAAGATCATCGGGCCGGTGTTCAATCACATCGCCAATACCTTCGTCGAATCTTTCGTGAAGCGCGCCAATCAGCGCTATGGTCAGGCATGAGCGCGCGGCTAACGGTTCAGGTCTGCTATGCGCTCGCCGGCGAGCAGGCGTTGATTGCGGTCGAGTTGCCCGTAGGCGCGACGCTGAGGCAGGCGATCGACGCAAGCGGGATTCTGCGGCGTTTTCCGTCGATCGATCTGAACACGCAGAAGGTGGGCGTGTTCGGCAAGCTCAAGCCGCTCGATACGGTGCTGGCCGACCATGATCGCGTCGAGATTTACCGGCCTTTACTGGTCGATCCGAAGGTGTCGCGCCAACGGCGCGTCGAAAAGACGCGCAAGGCTGGGTCGATCGAGGGGCGGCGCTGGTTGAACAAGGATTCGCGCTAGGCGGCGCGAGTCGGCGGGGCGGTGAATTTTTTCGCCCGCCGCCCGCGTCACATCATCACGTCACATCACCTCAAGGCGCCGCCGTTTGCGCCTTCTCGTCCCTGCCCTCGATGCGCGCCGTACCCGACGAATCGTCGTCCGAATGTCGGCGCACCGACCGCCAGACCCCCGTCACCAGCAGCAGGATCGCCGCGAGTTCGAGCGGGCGAGGCAGGCGCTCGTCGTAAATGAACGCATAGAGCAGCGCGAATAGCGTCTCGAACACGATCATCTGGCCGGACAGCGTCAGCGGCAGCCGTTTTGCCGCGGCATTCCACAGACCGTTGCCGAGCCACGACGCGCCGATCGCGAGCACCAGGTTGAGCAGCCAGAACGTGTGCCACCGGGCATCGGCCAGCTGGCCCTGCGGGCCGCCGGCCGGTAGCACCGCGACCACCAGCCACAACGCGCCGCCGAGCGCGCCCGTCACGACGCCCCACAGCACCGACCATTCGTTGCCGCTGAAATGCGTCTGACGCTGCAGGTAGCGGGCGTTTTCAACCGCGAACCAGGTCCAGCAAAGGAGCGCGCCCACCGCGCAGGCGACGCCGAGCAAGCGCGTCGCGATGCTCACCGGCGCCGCACCGGCCACCGTAAACACGTCGATATTGATGCACACGATGCCCGCCATCACGGTCGCGAGCGGCCATGCGAGGCGCGCGAGCGGCACGGCGCCGTGATCGCGCCGGCCCATCAACGTGACCGTGACCGGCAGCACGCCGACGATCAGCGAGGCCGGCGCGATCCCGATCAGGTGCACGGCGGCCGTCAGCAGCAGGTAATAGACGATGTTGCCGGCCAGCGCGAGCTTGACGAGCGCGATCAGGTCCTCGCGGCTCAGCCGTTTGGCGAGCGAGCGCGCGATCGGCAGCGCCGCGGCGAGCGACACCACGCCGTACATCGAATAGCGGCCGGCGACGAGCAGCAGCGGGGAGAAGTCGGGCAGCACCCGCGGCACCAGAAACACCATGCCCCACAAGGCTCCGGCCATGACCCCATATATGACACCGCGCTGCATTGACTGCCCCTTCTGGATAACCTGGAATGGGCGGCAGAATAGCGGTTTCGCGGACGGGGCGTCTTGTTCGATCCTGCATTCGTGTCGCTCGATCGCCGATGGCCGCCGGCCAAGGGTCCAGCGTTTGCCTGCGAACGCGCAAACGAAACCCGATCGAACCCGACGCGAAAAGCGAAGCGAAATCGGCGCGTGCCGGAGCGGTAAAAAATCGTCTGAAATTCGCTAAGCTGCTGTTCGCGCAGTGAAAACCGGGGTGGTATCGCGTATAATTCGCTTTTGCGCCTATAGGATTTGCCATGCGTCTGATCCAAACAGCACTCACGTTCGATGACGTGCTCCTCGTCCCGGCCTTCTCCGATGTTCTGCCGCGCGACACCAGCCTCAAGACCCGGCTGACCCGCAACATCTCCCTGAACATGCCGCTCGTGTCCGCCGCGATGGACACGGTCACCGAAGCACGTCTGGCAATCGCCATGGCGCAAATGGGCGGCGTCGGCATCATCCACAAGAACCTCACGCCGGCCGAGCAGGCGCGTGAAGTGGCCAAGGTCAAGCGTTTCGAGTCGGGCGTCGTGCGCGACCCGATCACCGTGCCGCCGCAAATGAAAGTGCGCGACGTGATCGCGCTGTCGCGCCAGCATGGCATTTCGGGCTTCCCGGTCGTCGAGGGCGCGCAGCTCGTCGGCATCGTGACGAACCGCGACCTGCGCTTCGAAGAGCGTCTGGACGAGCCGGTGCGCAACATCATGACGCCGCGCGAACGCCTCGTCACCGTCAAGGAAGGCACGCCGCTCGCCGAAGCGAAGGCGCTGATGCACAGCCACCGCCTCGAGCGCGTGCTGGTCATCAACGACTCGTTCGAGCTGCGCGGCCTGATGACCGTCAAGGACATCACCAAGCAGACCGAACATCCGGACGCGTGCAAGGACGAGCACGGCAAGCTGCGCGCGGGCGCGGCGGTCGGCGTCGGCGCGGACAACGAAGAGCGCGTCGAACTGCTCGTGCAGGCCGGTGTCGACGTGATCGTCGTCGATACCGCGCATGGCCACAGCAAGGGCGTGCTCGAGCGCGTCAAGTGGGTCAAGCAGAACTTCCCGCACGTCGAGGTGATCGGCGGCAACATCGCAACCGCCGCGGCTGCCAAGGCGCTCGTCGAATACGGCGCGGACGGCGTCAAGGTCGGTATCGGCCCGGGCTCGATCTGCACGACGCGAATCGTCGCCGGCGTCGGCGTGCCGCAGGTCACCGCGATCTCCAACGTGTCCGAAGCGCTGAACGGCACCGGCGTGCCGGTCATCGCCGACGGCGGCGTGCGCTTCTCGGGCGACGTCAGCAAGGCGCTCGCGGCGGGCGCGAGCGCGGTCATGATGGGCAGCATGTTCGCCGGCACCGAAGAGTCGCCGGGCGAAGTGTTCCTGTTCCAGGGCCGCCAATACAAGTCGTACCGCGGCATGGGCTCGGTCGGCGCGATGAAGGACGGCGCGGCGGACCGCTACTTCCAGGACAACTCAGCGAACATCGACAAGCTGGTGCCGGAAGGCATCGAAGGCCGCGTCGCGTACAAGGGTTCGGTCAACGCGATCCTGTTCCAGCTGATCGGCGGCGTGCGCGCGAGCATGGGCTACTGCGGTTGCCGCACCATCGCCGAAATGAACGAGAAGGCCGAGTTCGTGCAAATCACCGGCGCGGGCCTTCGCGAGTCGCATGTGCATGACGTGCAAATCACCAAGGAAGCGCCCAACTACCACGTGGACTAAACGCCCATGAAGCCACTGCTGCGCGTTGTACTGATCCTCGATGCGTTGGTGCTGCTGGCGTTCGGCCTGCTATTCGTGCTGACGCCGTGGATCTCGCTGTACGACGCGCTGCAACTGGTGCCAACGGAGCCGATGCTGGTCGGCCAGGCGTTCGGCGTCGCGCTGATCGGGCTCACATGGCTCGCGCTGCATGCGTCGTTCGACGGGGCGCTGACTTCGACGGTCGCGAAGGTCGTCGGTCATGTGCACTGGCTGATCGGCGTGCTGATGCTGGTCTGGCTGCTGGGGCTGCATACGCCGTCGCTGACTGGCTTCGGGCAGATGGTGGCGGTGCTGGCCGGTGTCGCGCTGGTGGTGATCGGGCTTGGCGGCGTGCGACTGTCGGGTGTGGTGCGGCGGCGCGAGAAGGGGGGCGTGGTCAAGTCCTCGTCGAGCAAGGCCGACAGCCGGGCTGATAAGCGTGCCGCGAAAGAAGCCGAAAAGGATGCCGTACAGAAGCGCGAGCCACGTGCCTCAGCGGGCTTCCCGATCTATCAGGCGGAGCCGGTGCCAGAGCCCGTCGTGCCGGTCACGCGACCCGTGAATCCGGCTGGCGCGGCTCCCGTTGCCACTGCCGCGCCGCTTGGTCCGGCTGCAAGCGAGCCTGGCCTGAGCGAATCCGAACCCGCCGCGCGCGACACCAGCAACGACGTGCCCGGCGCACCGCGCCCGCCGTTTCATGGCTGAAGCGCCGCGCGCCAGGCCGTTTGCCGAAGCTACCGGGTTTGGTTCGCGCGCATCGCAGGCGGCAAGTTCCGCCATTGGTCGCGCCTTTGTGCTTCATCGTAATGTTTGCTGTCCGCGCCGCGCCGAGACCGTCGCCGCGTGGACCGCTTTGAACTCATCGCCGCGCCTCGTGCGCGGCATTCCGTATCCGCTCACTTCTGATTCCGTCCGCTGCCATGCATGACAAGATCTTGATTCTCGACTTCGGTTCGCAAGTCACCCAACTGATTGCACGTCGCGTTCGCGAAGCCAACGTGTATTCGGAAATCCATCCGTACGACGTCGACGCGTCGTTCATCCGCGACTTCGCGCCGAAGGGCGTGATTCTGTCTGGCGGCCCGAGCTCGGTCACCGAGGAAGACACGCCGCGCGTGCCGCAAGCCGTATTCGAACTCGGCGTGCCGGTGCTCGGCATCTGCTACGGCATGCAGGCGATGGCGCAGCAGCTCGGCGGCAAGGTCGACATCGGCCATCTGCGCGAATTCGGCTACGCCGAAGTGCGCGCGCGCAACCATACGAGCCTGCTCGAAGGCATCAGCGACTTCACCACGGCCGAAGGCCACGGCATGCTCAAGGTGTGGATGAGCCATGGCGACAAGGTGCTGGAAATGCCGCCGGGCTTCGCGCTGATGGCATCGACGGAATCGTGCCCGATCGCCGCGATGGCCGACGAACAGCGCCGCTTCTACGGCCTGCAATGGCATCCGGAAGTCACGCACACGGTGCAGGGCCGCGCGATGCTCGAGCGCTTCGTGCTGCAGATCTGCGGCGCGAAGGCCGATTGGGAAATGGGCCACTACATCGACGAAGCCGTCGCGAAGATTCGCGAGCAGGTCGGCAACGAGCACGTCATTCTGGGGTTGTCGGGCGGCGTGGATTCGTCGGTGGCGGCGGCGCTGCTGCATCGCGCGATCGGCGATCAGCTGACCTGCGTGTTCGTCGATCACGGCCTCTTGCGCCTGAACGAAGCCGAGCAGGTGATGGCGCTGTTCGCCGATCACCTTGGCGTGAAGGTGATTCACGTCGACGCGAGCGAAGCATTCCTCGGCAAGCTCGCCGGCGTGACCGATCCGGAAGCGAAGCGCAAGATCATCGGCGCGGAGTTCGTCGAAGTGTTCCAGGCCGAAGCCGGCAAATTGACGGACGCGAAGTGGCTGGCGCAAGGCACGATCTATCCGGACGTGATCGAATCGGCGGGCAAGGGCAAGAAGGCCGCGCAGACCATCAAGAGCCACCATAACGTCGGTGGTCTGCCGGAGACGCTGAACCTGAAGCTGCTCGAGCCGCTGCGCGAGCTGTTCAAGGACGAAGTGCGCGAGCTTGGCGTGAAGCTCGGTCTGCCGCACTCGATGGTGTATCGCCATCCGTTCCCGGGCCCGGGTCTGGGCGTGCGGATTCTCGGCGAAGTGAAGCGCGATTTCGCGGACCTGCTGCGCCGCGCGGACGCGATTTTCATCGAGACGCTGCGCAACACGATCGACAAGGAAACCGGCAAGTCGTGGTACGACCTGACGAGCCAGGCGTTCGCGGTGTTCCTGCCGGTGAAGAGCGTCGGCGTGATGGGCGACGGGCGCACCTACGAGTACGTCGTCGCGCTGCGCGCGGTGCAAACGCTCGACTTCATGACCGCGCATTGGGCGCATCTGCCGCATGAACTGCTTGGGCATGTGTCGAACCGGATCATCAACGAAGTGCGCGGGATCAACCGGGTTGTCTATGACATCTCGGGCAAGCCGCCTGCGACGATCGAGTGGGAGTGATCAGCCGTCCCGACCGTACCGGCACGACCTGGCAACACAACACATCAAAGCCCGCGTTTTCGCGGGTTTTTTTGTTTTGGGCCGCTGGATTCGCAGGTTGTGAACGGCGCCGCGATTGACACCGGCATGTCAGACCAGATCGAGCCGCGCCCCATCTCGACGGCACGATTCGGCGGTAACCCCAAATGGGCGGTCTTGGCATCGCGATTTTTCCGGGCATTCCGCTGGGGTCGTTTCCGCACCGCGATCTGGTCGCGCGCCGGCTCGAAGCGCCGCTCGTTACGCGCGACGTGAATCTGATCCGACGCGCCGAGCATTCGTTGTCGCCGGCCGCTGAGTCCTTCACCGAGCTTTGGTACAAGCGCATCGGCAAGCCGGCCGGCCAGTGGCGCGCTGTGATTGCGCATGGCCTGTCATACTGTATGAATATACAGTAACATGGCTGCAATGGGCCGCTTGTGCGGCGGTATGCGAATTGGCGGAAAAATTTCAGCTAGGGAACGAGGCACGATGCCTGAACAACTGTGGTTGCCCGGGCTAGAGGCGCCGCCCCCGCCCACCGACGGGCTCTTTTTCGCGGTTTATCCCGATGCCAATACCGCGGCCGGCATGGCGAAGTTCGCGCAACAGCTTTGCGCGGAGGTACGCGGGCGCAGCGGCGTGCGCGGCAAAGCGCTCGCGGCGAACCGTTTGCACGTGACGCTGAGGCATCTCGGCAATTTCGCGGGCGGCTTGCCGGCGGATGTGGTCGAGGCGGCGAAACGGGCGGCCGCCGCGGTCAGCATGGCGCCGTTTACGGTCGAATTCGACGCGATCGCCAGCTTCGCGAAAAAGCCGCGGCTCGGGCCGGCGGTGCTGGTCGGCGAGCACGGTGTGCGCGGACTGCAGGCGCTTCACGATGCGCTCGAAGCGAGCTTGCGGGACGACGGCATCGAGCCCGATGCACGTTTTACGCCGCACGTGACGCTGGCGTACGGGATGCCGTGGATCGAGCGCCGTCCGGCCGAGCCGGCATGCTGGAACGTGCGCGAGTTTGCGCTGATGCACAGCCTGCTGGGACGATCCAAACATATCGTTCTCGCGCGCTGGCCGTTGGTGGGGCGAAGCTGAGGAGCGGGGGGCGCGCCGGCCACCGCGGCGTCGAATGCGCGGGTGTATCGCCTGGCAACCGTTAGAACCGCACGCTTGTCCCGCAGCCTCCGGCATAGGCGCCACCGCTTGCCGCGGCGCCGCCGCAAAAGACGCCGCAGCCGGAAAGCAGCAAGGCCGCGGCAATCGCCGTCAGCGCGGTACCCACGCCGATGCGCCGACACGTGTGCGGGCTCCCTCGCACCGGCTGCACGGCGCCGTCAGGACACGGATGCGCAACGGGAAAAGTACTGGGACGGCTGATCGGTTTGAATGACATCGCGGCATCGACTTCGACGGGAGGAAAATCATGGCTTGCCGCGCCAGTCAAGCGCTGCGCGCGTCGTACGGCTCGATGACCTACTCTAAGTCGACGCTGAAGCACCGTCAAACGTCGAATAGCCGGCAAATCGGCGCTTTTATGCCGTCGGGGGAGCACTGAATGCCCGTGCACTCCCTGATAGAATGCTCGGGCCGCAACGTAGTGGATTGCAGATGAAATTGCTTGATGCGCTTGTCGAACAGCGTATTGCCGCCGCCGCCGCGCGCGGAGAGTTCGACGACTTGCCGGGCGCGGGCGCGCCGCTGGCCCTCGACGACGACGCGTTGGTGCCGGAAGAGGTGCGCGTCGCCAACCGGATTCTGAAAAATGCGGGCTTCGTGCCGCCCGCCGTCGAGCAGCTTCGCGCGTTGCGCGACCTGCAAACGGAGCTGAATGCCGTGAGCGATCAGGCGACCCGTTGCCGTCTCCAGGCCCGCATGCTCGCGCTCGATATGGCGCTCGAATCGCTGCGCGGCGGCCCGATGGTCCTGCCGCGCGAATATTGCCGCCGCATCGCCGAACGTCTGTCGGAACGCGTGGGCAATGTCGATGTGGCGGGAGCAGGTTCACAGTGAACGAGCCGCTCGCGTGTCCCGCCTCGATCGGCTCTTCGGCGCAAACCGAGGACGGCGAGAAATCCGTTGACGCTAGCATCGGCGCAGTGTCCGCGCCGGCGGCTGATCGACCTGTGGCCGGTCCTGCCATCCCTCCCGTAAATTCCGAAGCTCCCATCATCTCCGAACGCGACTTGCGCTTCATGGCGCTCGCTCAGGCCGCCGCCGAAGAAGCGCGCGCGGCCGGCGAAGTACCGGTCGGCGCGGTGCTGGTGCGCGGTGACGAAGTCATCGCCACGGGCTTCAATCATCCGATCGGCGCGCACGATCCGTCCGCGCACGCCGAAATGGTTGCGCTGCGCGCCGCCGCGCAGTCGCTCGAAAACTATCGTCTGCCGGGTTGCGAGCTCTATGTGACGCTCGAGCCTTGCCTGATGTGCGCCGGCGCGATCATGCACGCGCGCATCGCGCGTGTCGTGTTCGGTGCGCGCGATCCGAAAACCGGCGCGTGCGGCAGCGTGGTCGATGCGTTCGCGAATCCCCAGTTGAACCATCACACGACGGTCAGCGGCGGTGTCCTCGAAGCCGAATGCGGTGCCGCGCTCAGGTCGTTTTTTGCCGAGCGGCGTCGCGCGAGCCGCGCAGCGCGCGCGGCGGCTCGTGGTGAAGTGGCTGAAGGGTCCGTTGGCACCGCCACTGACCCCGCAACACCCCCGAGCAGCGAACCGCCCCCAACCACGCCGCTCTAAAACAACAACGCCCAACGGGTCTCGCCATGACCGCTCATCGCACCATCGAATTGATTGCGCCATCCGGCTATCCGCATGATCCGGAGGTGTTGCATCGCGCGTTGCATCGGTTGCGGGCCCAGGGGCATCGTGTCGACGGCGAGGCGGCCGCAAAGCGCCGCTACCAGCGCTTCGCCGGCACCGACGGCGAGCGCGCGGCCGATCTGAACCGGCTCGCCGATCCATCGCGCGAGTTGCCCGATGTCGTGCTGGCCGTGCGCGGCGGCTACGGCGCGGTGCGGATTCTGCACGGTCTCGACTACGAAGGCCTGCAGCGGCGGCTCACCGATCAGCCGATCGCGCTCGTCGGTCACAGCGACTTCACCGCGATCCAACTGGCGCTGCTCGCGCGCGCCGGCTTGAAGACCTTTGGCGGCCCGATGCTGATGAGCGATTTCGGCGCCGAGGAACTCAGCGAATTCACGATGCGGCATTTCTGGTCGGCATTGACGCAGCCGACCCTCACGATCGCGAGCAACACGCCGCAAGCGCAGAACGTCGATGTGACGGGCACGCTGTGGGGCGGCAATCTGGCGGTGGTGGCGTCGCTGGTCGGCACGCCGTACATGCCGCCGGTGCAGGGCGGCATCCTGTTCGTCGAAGACGTCAACGAGCAGCCGTTCCGCATCGAGCGGATGATCTATCAGCTGCATCTGGCCGGCATCCTCGCGCAGCAGCAGGCGCTCGTGCTCGGCGACTTCACGGGCGGCAAGCCCTACGACTACGACAATGGCTACGACCTGCAGGCGATGGTCGAGCAAGTGCGCTCGCTGATCGGCATTCCAGTCGTGACGGGGCTGCAGTTCGGGCATGTCCACAACATGGTGACGCTGCCGGTCGGCGCTAATGCGCATCTGGTCGCGAATGCGCATGGCTTCAGGCTGACGGCATCGGGCTATCCGAGCCTTGGCTGAAGCCCGCGTGGGTGGGGCAGAGGCGGGCGAATAGCCCGCTTTTTTTCGCGTTATCAACGCAACTAACTGTCTGCATTATGCAGCTCACCACCTCCCACATCCGTCGCCAATGTTTTTTGTTTTTGTTGACAAAAACCCGGCCGCCAACGGTCGGCTTGGCGCCGTGAAAACGGGGAATATTTCCGTCAGACAGCCGCGCAGCTTGACTTGCAGGCGTTCCCTGACGCAACGCAGCACGAGAACTGTCGAAAATTGACGCAAAAATTGTTGACAATATTTGTGTCCGTCCTATGATGACCAACATACCGAGACGCCAATCATGTCCGACACCGAATCAGTCGCGAACAGTTCGAAGCCCGAAGCAATCGCCGAGCGCATCCGCGCGGCGATCCTCGAGCATCGGCTGGCACCCGGCGCGAAGCTCACCGAAGCTCAGCTATGCGAAGTATTCGGCGTGAAGCGCGGCCCGATCCGTCAGGCGCTGTCGCAGCTGGCAGGTGAGCGGCTCGTCGATCTCGAGCCGAACCGTGGCGCGTTCGTCGCGAGTCCGTCGTTGCAGGAGGTGCACGAGGTGTTCGAAATGCGCCGCATCATCGAGCTGGCCGTCGTCGAAAAGATCTGTAGCGGACACGGCATGCGGCGTCTGAAGAACATCGGCGGCATGATCGGCCGGGAACGCAAGGCATTCGAAACGCGGGATTTTCCGGCATGGATCCGCTTGTCGGGCGAGTTTCATACGGAGCTCGCGAACCTGACCGGCAACTCGGTGCTGTGCGATTGCCTGAACGGGCTGGTCGCGCGTTCCACGCTGATTTCCGCGCTGTACGAGTCGCTCGGACGCAGCCCGTGCTCGTTCGAGGACCACGAAGCGATTCTCGCCGCGCTCGACGCCGGCGATGCAAAGCAGGCGGCCGCGCTGATGTCGCGCCATCTGCAAAGCGTCGAGTTGAAGATGCTGGAGCGCCCCGCGCGCGGTGCAGCGGATCTGCACGAAGTATTCGGTGCGCTCGCGCCGAAAGAAACATCAACGTAAAGAGCCGAAGCCGACTCCACCCCAGGCTGAGGCAGGTAGCAGGCGAGCGCCCGTTGGTGGTGCGCGCCGCACTGAATCGAACTGAACCGATAGATGCACGGCAGGGCGGCCTCGCGTGAGCGCCGACGGCCTGAACACGCACGTCCGTCGCGAGACGACGGACTTTAGGGTAGCGACGCATCGCCGGAAATCCGCGGCGGCCGGCGATGCGACAACCACAAGTACGTCAGTACGGAGACACGCGCGGCACGGTCCGGGACCACGACGCCGACTTCTGCGACCCATACAGGGCAAGAAGCGAGCAACTGGCATGGCCGATGCAATGTCCGTCGATGCGCTTTCGACGGTCCCTATCCAAAGGAGGAATCATGGCTCAGTTCAGTGCAGCGCCAGGCAGTCACCCCATCCCCAACTATCCGGAAGGCACGGCCCAGACCGGTCCGTCGATGCCGGCCGGCTACAGCGAGCGGCTCTACAACGCGGACCTCGCGCCGCTGCGCGCGCAGAACTGGACCGCGTACAACATCTTCGCGTTCTGGATGTCGGACGTGCATAGCGTGGGTGGCTACGTATTCGCGGGGAGTCTCTTCGCGCTCGGCCTGACGAGCTGGCAGGTGCTGGTCGCGTTGCTCGTCGGCATCACGCTCGTGAACGTGCTGTGCAACCTGATTGCGAAGCCGAGCCAGCTGAACGGCGTGCCGTATCCGGTCGCGTGCCGCGCGACCTTCGGCGTGCTCGGCGCGAACGTGCCCGCGGTGATCCGCGGCCTGATCGCGGTCGCGTGGTATGGCATCCAGACCTATCTCGCGTCGAGCGCGCTCGTGATCGTCGTGCTGAAGTTCGTGCCGCAACTGCTGCCATACGCGGACGTGCATCGGCATGGCCTGCTCGGTCTGTCGACGCTCGGCTGGGCCGGCTTCATGCTGCTGTGGGTACTGCAGGCGCTGGTGTTCTGGCATGGCATGGAGACCATCAAGAAGTTCATCGATTTCGCCGGTCCGGCCGTCTACGTCGTGATGTTCATTCTCGCCGGCTACATGGTGTATCGCGCGGGCTGGCGCAACATCGGCATCAACCTCGGCGGCGTCAAATATCACGGCATGGAAGTGGTGCCGGTGATGATCACGGCGATCTCGCTGGTGGTGTCGTACTTCTCCGGACCGATGCTGAATTTCGGCGACTTCTCGCGCTACGGCAAGAGCTTTCGCAGCGTCAAGCGCGGCAACTTCTGGGGCCTGCCGGTCAACTTTCTCGCGTTCTCGCTGGTGACGGTGATCACGACCGCGGCCACGCTGCCGGTGTTCGGCGAGCTGATCACGGACCCGGTCGAAACGGTGGGCCGCATCGACTATCCGATGGCCGTGATTCTCGGCGCGCTGACCTTCACAATCGCGACGATCGGCATCAACATCGTCGCGAACTTCGTGTCGCCGGCCTTCGACTTCTCGAACGTCGCACCGCGCCTCATCAGCTGGCGTGCGGGCGGCATGCTCGCGGCGGTCGCTTCGGTGTTCATCACGCCGTGGAACCTGTTCAACAATCCGGCCGTGATTCACTACACGCTCGACGTGCTCGGCAGCTTCATCGGACCTTTGTACGGCGTCCTGATCGTCGATTTCTATCTGGTCAAGCGTCAGAAGATCGTGCTCGACGATCTGTACACGGTTGCGCCGAACGGCTCGTACTGGTATCGCAACGGCGTCAACTATCGCGCGGTGGCCGCGTTGCTGCCTGCCGCGCTGCTCGCGGTGATCTGCGTGATGGTGCCGGGCCTCGACGGCCTCGCGAATTTCTCGTGGTTCATCGGCGCGGGACTCGGCGCGCTGTTTTACCGGATGCTCGCGCGCTGAGCTTCATGGAGCGCCATGTTTTCGCCGCTGCAATATGAGTCGAACAGGAGTCGCCATGCGTATCAAACTGATCAATCCGAACACGACGCGCCGCATGACCGAGGCGATGGGGCACTGCGCGCGCGAGGTCGCCGCGCCCGGCACCGAAGTGATCGCCGTCAATCCGACGATGGGCCCGCCGTCGATCGAAGGCTATTACGACGAAGCGCTCGCCACGCCCGGTCTGCTCGCCGAAGTCGCGGCCGGCGAGCGGGAAGGCTGCGACGGCTACGTGATCGCGTGCTTCGGCGACCCGGGTCTCTACGCGGCCCGCGAGTTGGCGCGCGGGCCGGTGATCGGCATTGCCGAGGCGGCGATGCACGCGGCGAGCGTGCTCGCGCCGGGCTTTTCGGTCGTGACGACGCTCGCGCGCACCTGCGGCATGGCCTGGCATCTGGCCGAGCGCTACGGTATGAAGCGCTTCTGCCGCAACGTGCGTGCGACCGACGTCGCCGTGCTCGATCTCGACAAGCCCGGCTCGGCGGCGCGCCGCATCATCCTCGACGAATGCCGGCGCGCGCTCGACGAGGACGGCTCGGACGCGATCGTGCTCGGTTGCGCGGGCATGGCCGAGCTATGCGCGGAGATCGAGGACGCGCTCGGCGCGCCGGTGATCGAAGGCGTGACGGCGGCCGTCAAATGGACCGAGGCACTGGTGGCGCTGCGTCTCGCGACGGCCAAGCGCGGCGACTATGCACGGCCGCTCACGAAGCGCTACGACGGCGCGCTCGCCTCGTTCAGCCCCGGCCCGCTGCGGGTAAACGCCGACTCGGCGGAGACCCAGGCGGACGCGCACATACACTCGCTGTAACACGCACTATCTGCCCGGCCGTATGGGCTCACCGGGGCGTTTTCGCTACACTGGGTCAACTCGGTGCGGCGGCTTCGGCCGCCGCTGAAGCCTCGGAACGAGCGCTTGCAAAGGTCAGTTCCGGCGTCGTTGCCGAGGGGTTTCGAGCTCGAGCTTCATGCGCGAGCTTCACGCAAATTCCTGGTCCCGTCACTACGCATCCGTCAAACCATGCCACTCGACCCGAACTACCCACGCGATCTGATCGGCTACGGCCGCCACCCGGTGCACGCGAACTGGCCGGGGCGAGCGCGCGTCGCGGTGCAATTCGTCCTCAACTACGAAGAGGGCGGCGAAAACTGCGTGCTGCACGGCGACCCCGGTTCCGAGCAGTTCCTGTCGGAGATCGTTGGCGCGGCGGCGTATCCGGCGCGGCACATGAGCATGGAGTCGATCTACGAATACGGCTCGCGCGCGGGTGTGTGGCGCATCCTGCGCGAATTCGAAAGACGTGACCTGGCGCTGACGGTGTTCGGCGTCGGCATGGCGATCGAGCGGAATCCGGAAGTCGCGCGGGCGTTCGTCGAACTCGGGCATGAGATCGCGTGCCACGGCTATCGCTGGATTCACTATCAGGACATGTCGCCGGAGAAGGAAGCGGAGCACATGCGCCTCGGCATGGAGGCGATCGAGCGGGTGACCGGCGTGCGGCCGCTCGGCTGGTACACCGGCCGCGACAGTCCGAACACCCATCGGCTGGTCGCCGAATACGGCGGTTTCCTGTACGACTCCGATTACTACGGTGACGATCTGCCGTTCTGGATGGACGTCGAGGTGGCGGGCGGCAAGAGCGTGCCGCAACTGATCGTGCCGTACACGCTCGACACCAACGACATGCGCTTCGCGACGCCGCAAGGCTTCAACACCGCGGACCACTTCTTCACCTACCTGCGCGACGCGTTCGACGTGCTGTACGAAGAGGGCGACGAAGTGCCGAAGATGCTGTCGATCGGTATGCACTGCCGGCTGCTCGGACGGCCGGGGCGTTTCCGCGCGCTGCAGCGCTTTCTCGATCACATCGAACAGCACGATCGCGTATGGGTGTCGCGGCGAATGGATATCGCGCGGCACTGGCACGAGACTCATCCTTACCAACAGGACAACCGCGAGGCTGCGGCATGAAGGCGATGCAATACACCCTGGACCAACTCAACAGCCTCTCGACCGACGCGTTCGTTGCGACGCTGTCGGGCATCTTCGAGCACTCGCCGTGGGTCGCGGAGATTGCGGCGCGGCAGCGGCCGTTCGCGAGCATCGAGGAACTGCATCGCAGCATGTCGCAGATCGTCGAAACCTCGGGCGAGGACAAGCAGCTCGCGCTGATCAACGCGCACCCGGAACTGGCCGGCAACGCCGCGGTGCGTGGCGAGCTAACCGCCGAATCGACCCGCGAGCAAAGCGGCGCCGGGCTCGCGCAATGCACGCAGGAAGAGTTCGACAAGCTGCATGCGCTCAATCACGCATATCGCGAGAAGTTCGGCTTTCCGTTCATTCTCGCGGTGCGCGGCTATGACCGCCACGGCATCATCGCGAACTTCGAATCGCGCGTGAACAATAGCCGGGCCGACGAAATGCGCGCGAGCCTCGATCAGATCTATCGCATTGCACGTTTGCGGCTCGACGACCTGATCCGCGTGTGACGCGCACCGCGTCACGCAACGAGCCGCAACGTTTTTCCCGCACCAATCGATATCAAGGACGACAAAGATGGCACTTCCGATTCTCGACCCCAACGCACCGGAATTCACGCGCCGTTACGTGAATCTGGCGGACCCGCGTCTGGGCGCGCAGGCGCTCGAGGCTAGCGACGAATTCTTCGCGCCGAAGGACCGCATGCTGAATCCGGAACCGGCCGTCTTCATTCCGGGCAAGTACGACGACAACGGCAAGTGGATGGACGGCTGGGAAACGCGCCGCAAGCGCACGACCGGCTACGACTGGTGCGTCGTCAAGCTCGCGCGGCCGGGCGTGATCAAGGGACTCGACCTCGACACCAGCCACTTCACCGGCAACTTCCCGCCGGCGGCGTCGGTGGAAGCGGCGCGGGCCGTCGATGGCGAGCCGAACCAGTCGACGCAATGGACCGAGATCGTGCCGTCCACCACGTTGCAGGGCAATAGCCACCACTACCTCGAAGTCGCCGACGCGAACGCGTACACGCATCTGCGCGTGAACATCTATCCGGACGGCGGCATCGCGCGTCTGCGCGTGTACGGTCAGCCGCAGGTGGACTGGGCGGGCGCGAGCCGCACCGAGCAGTTCGATCTCGCGGCGATGGAAAACGGCGCATATCTGGTCGGCGCGAACAACCAGCACTTCGGCGCGGCCTCGACGCTGCTGATGCCGGGCCGCGGCGTGAATATGGGGGATGGCTGGGAAACGCGTCGTCGTCGCGAGCCGGGCAACGACTGGGCGATCATCGCGCTCGCGCAGCCGGGCGTGATCCGCAAGATCGAAGTCGACACCGCGCACTTCAAGGGCAACTATCCGGATCGCTGCTCGATCCAGGCCGCGTACGTGAAGGGAGGCACCGATAGCTCGCTCGTCACGCAGGCGATGTTCTGGCCGGTGCTGCTCGGCGAGCAGAAACTGCAGATGGACAAGCAGCATTTCTTCGAAAGCGAGATCGCGGCGCTCGGGCCCGTCACGCATGTGCGCTTCAACATCTATCCGGACGGCGGTGTGTCGCGTCTGCGTCTGTGGGGTACGCTCGAATGAAAACGCTCGCCATCGAACCGCTGACGAAAGAGGCGTTCGCCGCATTCGGCGACGTGATCGAACTCGAAGGCGCGAAGCAGATTCCGATCAACCGCGGCACGACGATCCGCTATCACGACCTCGCGAAAGTCGACGTGACCGACGAGCACGGCCGCACGCTCGTCAATCTGTTTCGTGGCCAGCCGCGCGCGCTGCCGTTCGAAGTGAAGATGCTCGAGCGTCATCCGCTCGGCAGCCAGGCATTCGTGCCGCTGAACGACAAGCCGTATCTGGTCGTCGTCGCACCCGCGGGCGAACTGGACGCGGCGAAGATTCGCGCGTTCGTCACGAGTGGTTGGCAGGGCGTCAACTACGCGAAGGGCGTATGGCACCATCCGCTGATCGCGTTGGGCGAGATGAGCGACTTTATCGTCGTCGATCGTGGCGGCGAGGGGCTCAATCTGAACGAGCAGGATCTGGCGGAGTCGCTCTGGCTCACGGAAGATGCGTTGAGCGCGGTGGCGGTTTGATGGCAATGCAGCTGCCGGGTAGCCGGTAGCGTTGCGGTTGAAAAGAAAAGCCCGCGACGTGCGTTACGTCGCGGGCTTTCTTGCATGGATCACGATCACTTGCGCCTGCCGAGCAGCGGCGAATGCCCGATGACTTCTCTTGACAGCTCGGGCGGCTCCGGCGCCGAAAATCCCGCTGCTTCGATGGCCGGCTTGAGCCCGCTGAATTGCAGGCTCTTCTTTGGCGAACGCAGCGATGTCATGCCGTCGTCCCACGCATGCAGCATCTGCTTGGCGACCGTGCGCCACTGCGGTTCGTTGCGCGCTGCCTCGATCAACTCGTGACCGACGTCGACAGCCGAGTCGCACAGCGCCTCGACCATTTGCGCATATTGCCGCGGAGCGATGCCCATGCGCGTGTTGAAAAAGCGTTCCAGCGTTTTACCGGCTGCCCAGGTCTTGCGGCCGTCGATGGCGAGGCCCGGCGGATTGGCGGCGAAGCGCGGATAAGCCTGGGTCGTCACGACATCGTAGACGGGCGTGAACGCGACATCGTCGACCGACGTATAGAACAGCGCGACGTTCTTGGTGTGGCAGTCCGCATTGCGCACGACGTAGTTGGTCAGCAGATGCCAGCCGAGCTGCTGGAGCTGCGTTCGCGTGGTGTCGCGATCGAGCAGATACGCTCTTGCCGCGTTGAGCATTTTCTCGCTGGTCGAATTGTATTTTTCGTGCGGCGGCAAACCGAGCAGGCCGCACAGGTCTTCGACGCCGTACGCCGGCAGTCCATCTTCGTCGACATCGAAGCGCTCGACGACGAGCGCCCGGCCATCGTCCGACATCTGGGTGCGCGCAACGGGCGCCACCCCGAGCCGCTCCAGCACCCGCATCGAATGGAACTCGTTGAAACCGAGAAAGGGCGTGTTGTCGTCCGAACCTTTGACGATGTGACGGCTCGTTCGAATCGTCGGCTTTCCGAGCCGCAACGGTGTCGATGCGGCAGGCTGCGCTTCCGGCGCGATGAACTTCGGCACGACACCTGAAATGGCCGCTCGCGCGTATTCACGCACCAGTTGCGCAAAATGTTCGGCGGTGTTGTCGCCGTGCAGGATGTGCTGGACGTCGAGCGCCTCCAGTTCGGTGCCCGGCGCCACGCCTTCTGGCGTCACGGTGACCCGGCCGATCCCCATCGAACCCACGACGGCGAGCAGCGACAGATCGGTTCCGTCGAGCAAGGGCCCGAATTGCTCGCGGATCAGATTCAGCAGATAGCCCTCGGGCAGGTTCTGCCGGAAAAACGGATGCAGGTCGCGCGGCCAGCGCCAGGCCTCTTCGCGCACCGGCATCGTCAGACTGACGAAGTCGGCCGCGCTCGCATCGCGGTTGTATTTGAGGACATAGTCGTCGCGCTCGCGAAACAGCGTGGCAACGTTCTTGCCCAGTACCTGAACGTCGAGCTTCATGGCTGCGCGTCCGGGCTGCGCTGTTCAGCGAGGATGTCTTCGAGCGTGCGGCCATGTCCATGCGCGACGAACTTGAGGTCGTAACCGGCGGCTTCGAGCAGGCGCACGAGCACGGACACGCTCATATCGTTTTTGGCGAGCGTCTCCATCCGCGCGACGGTCGTGCGGGCCACGCCCGCGCGGCGCGCAAGCTCTTCCTGCGATAGCTTGCTGTCGCGTCGTACGGCTTTCAGCATGTCCGAGACATCGGCGAGGTTGGTCATTTGTGGCCTCAGGGCGTCAAATTCAACGTATTTGCCATTTATTGTAGCCCAAGAGTTACAACAAGTTTGTTTGTTTTTGTGCCTCTAGGGCTACATTTTATGCATCTTTGGCTTAGTTTGTGGCCCAAGGGCGACAAATCTAATGTATCGATGCCACTGACTGCCCCCGCCATTCCTCCCCAAACGACAACGGGCTTGCCGCTCTCGCGACAAGCCCGTACACACACCAGCCTCTACCTCGGCACCGGAATCGTGATCCCGACAGACGTCTTTACTTCGCCGCGCCGCCTTCGAACCACGCGGCGATCTTCATCCGCTCGTCGTCGGTCATGTGCGTGACGTTGCCGAGCGGCATCGCTTTCAACGTGACCGCCTGCTGGTAAATGCGCTGTGCGTTCTGCGAGATTTCGTCGGGGGTATCCATCAGCACGCCGGCGGGCGCGCTGCCCATCATCGTCGGATGCGAGGAGTGGCAAGCCACGCAGCGCTGCTGCAACACCGGCGCGATGTCGGCGACCTTCAGCGTCGGCGCGTTGGCGGCCTGCGCCTGCGGCACCACCGGACGCGGCATGGTCCACACGAGCGCCGTGCACATCAGCGCGACGCCGACGAGCGGCAGATACCACAACACCTGGCCGCGATGGCGCATCACGAAGAACTGACGGATCAGCGCGCCGGCCAGCATGATGACGACGAGCACCGCCCAGTTGTACGGATGCGTATAGGTCATCGCGTAGTGGTTCGACAGCATCGCGAACACGACCGGCAGCGTGAAGTAGGTGTTGTGCACCGAGCGCTGCTTGCCGCGCTTGCCGTAGATCGGGTTCGGCGTGTCGCCCTTTAGCATCGCGTCGACCATCTTGCGCTGGCCCGGAATGATCACGAAGAACACGTTGGCCGACATGATCGTCGCGAGCATTGCGCCCATGATCAGATACGCCGCGCGGCCCGCGAAGATATGACAGGCGAGATACGCCGCGATCAGCACATATACGCCGACACAGATGCCGAGCAGTTTGTCGCGCGTGCCGAGAATGCGGCACAGCGAGTCATAGACGATCCAGCCGGCCGCGAGGAAACCGATCGCCGAGGAGACAGCGACCACCGGTCCCATGTCGAGCACGTTCTTGTCGATCAGGTAGGTGCTCGGCGAGAACAGATACAGCACGGTAAAGAGGCCGAAGCCCGACAGCCACGTCGTGTACGACGGCCATTTCGACCAGTGCAGGTCTTCGGGCATTTCCGGCGGCGCGACCGTGTACTTCTGCATGTTGTAGAAGCCCCCGCCGTGCACGTGCCACAGTTCGCCGAACACGCCGCGACGGCGCTGGTTCGGATCGGTCGGCGGTTTCAGGCTGTTGTCGAGCGCGACGAAATAGAACGATTCGCCGATCCATGCGATGGCGGCGATGACGTGGAACCAGCGAATCGCGAGGTTCAACCAGTCGGTGATAAAGCCTTCCATGAAACTCCTCCACTTCTGATTCGTTGTGCGCGCGATGACGTTCGACGTCGCCGGTCATCGCGCCGACTGCGGATAGAAGACGCAGCGCGGCTTGTTATGGGTATCGCGGGGCGCTTGTGCGTATTGGTGTCTGTTCGTGCCGAAGCGGACGCGGCTTGCATCCGGCAGGGCTAGCTGCCCCGATACGTGCTGTACGAAAACGGCGACACCAGCAGCGGCACGTGATAGTGCGCGCTGGCATCGGCGACGCCGAAGCGCAGCACAACGCGATCGACGAAGCGCGGTTCCGGCAACCTGGTGCCGAGCGACGCGAAGTAGTCGCCCGCGCCGAACACGAGTTCGTACTCGCCAGCGACGAGCGCGTCGCCCTCGAGCAGCGGCTCGTTGCAGCGGCCGTCGTGATTGGTGACAGTGGTTTTGAGTGCGCGGCGCGTGTCTCCGGCGAGCGCGAAGAGTTCGACCTTAATGCCTGCGCCGGGACGGCCGTTCGCGGTGTCGAGCACGTGGGTAGTGAGCTTGCCCATTCGCAATTGTCCTTGTGTGAATGCGAGGTGTCGGCGGCGGCCCGATCCATTACGTTTGCGGCGGATCGAGGCTCCACGTCAGTGGCTACATACCCGTCGGCGAATTGAAGCGAGCGCCGTGGCAGCCATTGTAAAAAGGATGCCCTGTTCAGCGCGCGAGCGATAGGAAAGATAATAGTTCGCGCATGATGGACAGCCAGTCGAAAGCCGCGCCGGCTCATCGGCCGATCGTACCGGCGCCAAAAATGCACCACTATATTGGCGGTGTGAAGTTGGGTATCGCAACCGCGCGAGTTGCCAGCGGGATTTTGGCTACCGAAGGTAAGCGCTGTGCGACACACCCGTGCAAAGGCAGGCCTTTGGCACGGCAAACCCCGAAGACGGCGATTCACGCTGGGTAACCGGGCCAACGGCGTTCAACCGAACGCGGCGGCACGGGTGGCGTGCCGCCGCATCGCGTTCGAACGGCTTTGCATGCAGGCAATCAGGCGGACAGACGAATGACGATGAATGAAGCACTGAAACAACCCGGCAAAACGATGCTCGTGAAGCACGCGGACATGCTGGTCACAATGGATGGCGAGCGGCGCGAATTGCGCGACGCCGGGCTATTTATCGAGGACAACCGGATCGTCGCGGTCGGCCCGACCGCGCAACTGCCGCAAACGGCCGATCAGGTACTCGACCTGCGCGGCCACCTGGTGACTCCTGGCCTCGTCAATACGCATCACCACATGTACCAAAGCCTCACGCGCGCGATTCCCGCCGCGCAGAACGCCGAGCTGTTCGGCTGGCTGACGAATCTGTACAAGGTGTGGGCGAACCTCACGCCCGACATGATCGAAGTATCGACGCTGACCGCGATGGCCGAGCTGCTGTTGTCGGGCTGCACGACGTCGAGCGACCATCTGTATATCTATCCGAACGGCAGCCGTCTCGACGACAGCATCGCCGCGGCGCGCCGCATCGGCATGCGCTTTCATGCGGCGCGCGGCAGCATGAGCGTGGGACGGAAAGACGGCGGCTTGCCGCCCGATTCGGTGGTCGAGCGCGAAGCGGACATCCTGAAGGACACGCAGCGTCTGATCGAGACGTATCACGACGACGGCCGTTACGCGATGCTGCGCGTCGTCGTGGCGCCGTGCTCGCCGTTTTCGGTGAGCCGCGACCTGATACGCGAATCGGCGCTGCTCGCGCGCCAGTACGGCGTGTCGCTGCACACGCATCTGGCGGAGAACGTCAACGACGTCGAATACAGCCGCGCTAAGTTCGGCATGACGCCGGCCGAGTATGCGCACGATCTCGGCTGGGTCGGCCGCGACGTATGGCATGCGCACTGCGTGCAACTCGACGACTCGGGCATCGCGCTGTTCGCCCGCACCGGCACCGGCGTCGCGCACTGTCCGTGCTCGAATATGCGGCTCGCGTCGGGCATCGCGCCGGTCAAGCGCATGCGGCTCGCGGGCGTGCCGGTTGGGCTCGGTGTCGACGGCTCGGCGTCGAACGACGGTGCGCAGATGGTCGCCGAAGTGCGCCAGGCGCTGCTGTTGCAGCGCGTCGGTTTCGGGCCCGATGCGATGACCGCGCGCGAGGCGCTCGAAATCGCGACCGTGGGCGGCGCGCGCGTGCTCAATCGCGACGACATCGGCGCGCTCGCGCCTGGCATGGCCGCGGATTTCGTCGCGTTCGATCTGAGTCAGCCGCAGTTTGCCGGCGCACTGCACGATCCGGTGGCGGCTCTGGTATTCTGCGCGCCGTCGCAGGTCAGCTATAGCGTGATCGACGGCAAGGTGGTGGTGAAGGAGGGGCGCTTGGCGACGCTCGAACTCGGGCCGGTGATCGAGCGGCATAACGTGCTCGCGCGGCAGCTTTACGAGGCGGCGGCTTGAGCTTGAGCGGAAGGGGCGGCACTCACGCTCTGATGCGCGGATGCCGCGAGTCGTTGATCTCTGAGCGGCGCCGCATGCGGGCTCAGGGCTTGTCGATCAACGTCCGGGTCGCCTCGCCAACCAGCCCCCGCAGCCAGCGCACTTCGTCGGAGTAGTGCACGCGCTCGTGCCACAGCTGGTAGTACTGCATCGGCGGGAAGTCGAGCGGCGCGGGCATCACGGTCAGCGGCAGGAACTTCGCGTAGTAGTCGGCAAAGAGGCGCGTCGTCGTGAAGATCAGATCGGATTTGATCAGCACGTACGGCGCGAGATTGAAGTAGGGCAGCGTGACGACCACATGGCGCTTGAGCCGCTCGCGCGCGAGATGCACGTCGATCGCGCCGCGCTGGCCGACCGAGTACGGCGTCGGCGCGAGATGCGGTGCGTTCAGGTACTGGTCGAGCGTGAGCCCGCCACGTTTGGCGAACGGATGCGAGTTGCTCATCAGGCAGACGATCTGATCGACGAACAGGTTCGACAGATGCAATTGCTCGGGCGGCTCCGGCCAGTTGCCGACCACGATGTCGAGCTTGCCGTCCTCGAGCGCGAGTTCGTAGTCGAACGCGGGGCCGAGCGAATGGAATTCGAGCGTCGCGTTTGGCGCGGCCTGGCGAAAACGTTCGACGACCGTCGGCACGAATAGCACGTTCAGGTAGTCGGGACAGCCGATCCGGTAGCAGCGGATGGATGTGGCCGGATCGAAGTTGTGCTGCTGGAACTTGATGCGCTCGATTTCGCGCAGCGCGTTCTGCACCGGTTCGAGCAGGCGCAAACCGTATTCGGTCGGCACCATGCCGGACTTGCCGCGCACCAGCAGCGGGTCGCCGGTGATGTCGCGCAGACGGCGCAGCGCCGCGCTGATCGCGGGCTGGGACTGATTCAGTTTGACGGCGGCGCGCGTGACGCTGCGCTCCATCAGTAGCGTGTGCAACACGCGCAGCAGGTACGTGTCGATCGCCTCGCGTTGCTGGCTCATGGATTCTCCGAAATATATGTGCTGGCTGATCGAACGGACGTGGGGGTATATGCGTTTTAATATGGACGAAAAACGACGTCAAGGGTGACATACCCGCAGAGCTTGTAGCGGCGCGGGTTTGCGGGAATTTTGTCAACTCGACTGAGTGGGTCGAATTAGGTATCGTCATTCGGTTGTGGTGACGGATCGCCCGTCGGCACGGTGGACGTCATCGACGTCGACCCGGCGGTATTCAGGCAGCAAGCGGCGTCTCAAACGCACTACGGAATCTCATGAGCGACACTCCACTTAGCGACGGCGCACCACTCACCGGCCAGGCGGTGCCCCGGCTCGCGCTGACGGGCATCACCAAGCAGTACCCGGCCGTGCGCGCCAACGACGACGTCACGCTCGTCGTCGCGCCCGGCGAAATCCACGCGGTGCTCGGCGAGAACGGCGCGGGCAAGAGCACGCTGATGAAGATCATCTACGGCGCGGTGCGGCCCGACGCCGGCGAGATCCGCTGGGAAGGCGAGACGGTCGACATCGCGAGCCCGGCGGCCGCGCGCAAGCTCGGCGTCGGCATGGTGTTCCAGCACTTCTCGCTGTTCGAAACGCTGACGGTCGGCGAAAACATCGCGCTCGCGCTCGACGAACCGTTCGATCTGAAGTCCCTTGCGAAACGCATTCGCGAGGTGTCGGCCGACTACGGGCTCGACATCGATCCGCAACGGCACGTGCACAGCCTCACCGTCGGCGAGCGCCAGCGCGTCGAAATCGTGCGCTGCCTGCTGCAGAATCCGCGTCTCCTGATCATGGACGAACCGACCTCGGTGCTGACGCCGCAGGCGGTCCGCAAGCTGTTCACGACGCTGCGTCGGCTCGCGGCCGAAGGCTGCAGCATTCTCTACATCAGCCACAAGCTCGACGAAATCCAGGAGTTGTGCGACACCGCGACCGTGATGCGAGGCGGCCGCGTGACCGGCAATGTGACGCCGAAGAACGAGACGCATGCGTCGCTCGCGCAGTTAATGGTCGGCCACTCGCTGCCCGACTACACGCGGCGCGAGCACAAGCCGGGCGCGGTGCTGCTCGACGTCAGGCAGTTGTCGGTCGCGAGCGACGATCCGTTCGGCACGTCGTTGCGCGACGTGTCGTTCAGCGTGCATGCGGGCGAGATCTTCGGCATTGCCGGTGTGTCGGGCAACGGCCAGGCGGAACTGCTCGCGGCGTTGTCCGGAGAAAAGCGCGCTGAAAAACGCAGCCTGCCGGCCGACGCGATCAAGATCTGCGGCAGACCGGCCGCGCGCCTCGGCGCGGGCCGCCGGCGCGCGCTCGGCTTTGGCTTCGTGCCCGAGGAGCGGCTCGGCCGCGGAGCGGTGCCGGCGATGAGCCTTGCTGACAACGCGTTGCTGACCGCGCATCGGCAGAGCATGGTCAAGTCGGGCTGGATCAGGGCGGGCGCGATGCGCGCGTTCGCGAAGCGCTGCATCGACGCGTTCGACGTGCGCTGCGGCGGCCCCGACGCGCTCGCGCAAAGTCTGTCGGGCGGCAATCTGCAGAAGTACATCATGGGCCGCGAGATTTTGCAGGCGCCGAAGGTACTGGTGGTCGCGCAGCCGACATGGGGCGTCGATGTCGGCGCGTCCGCGTTCATCCGTCAACAACTGCTCGATCTGTCCGCGCGCGGCGTCGCGATTCTGGTGATCTCGGAGGAACTGGAAGAGCTGTTCGATATCTGCGATCGCATCGCGGTGCTCGCGGGTGGGCGGCTCTCGCCGGTGCGCGCGACCGGTGCGACCAACGCCGAGGAAATCGGCCGCTGGATGGCGGGGCTATTCGGCGACCGCGAGGGCGCGGCGCCTGCGGCAGACCAACCGGCGCATGCGTGAGGCGAGGCGTTGCCCGCCGGCCAAGCCAAAACGCAAAGCACGCACTCGAATGCGGACCCTGAAGAACAGAACCCGAACAAACCCACGCCACCCATGATGCTTCCTTATCGACTCGAAGCCCGCACCACGCCCTCGCGCACGATGCAGCTCGCCGTGCCGCTGATCGCCGCAGTGCTGACGCTCGCGATCGGCTTTCTGATTTTCGGCCTCGTCGGCCGCGACCCCTTGCAGGCGATGCACGCGTTCTTCATCGAGCCGCTGTCGAGCATCAACGGCTGGTCGGAGCTATTGCTGAAGGCGTCGCCGTTGTGCCTGATCGGCCTCGGTCTCGCGATCGGTTATCGCGCGAACGTGTGGAACATCGGCGCCGAAGGGCAGATGCTGCTCGGCGGCATCGCGGCAAGCGGCGTCGCGATCTATTTCGATCAGGCGAGCGGCTGGTGGATCCTGCCGACGATGATGCTCGCGGGCATCCTCGGCGGCATGGCGTGGGCTGCGATTCCCGCGTTCCTGAAGAGCCGTTTCAATACCAACGAGATTCTCGTGAGCCTGATGCTCACGTACGTCGCGACCCAACTGCTGATCTACCTGGTGAGCGGCCCGTGGCGCGATCCGCAGGGCATGAACTTTCCGCTGTCGGAGATGTTCAGCGGCGACGCGCTGTTTCCGACGCTGTATGGCGACTGGCACTGGAAATTTCTGCGCGGCACGCGCCTGAACGCGTCCGTGTTCCTCACGCTGATCGCGATTCCGCTCGTCTGGCTGTTCATGCGCAAGAGCTTCGCGGGCTACCGGATGAACGTCGGCGGACTCGCGCCGCTCGCCGCGCGCTACGCCGGCTTCTCCGACAAGAAGACGATCTGGACCTCGCTGCTGATTAGCGGCGGCCTCGCGGGCCTCGCCGGCATGGGCGAGATCGCCGGTCCGATCGGCCAGTTGCAAGCGACGTGGTCGCCGGGCTACGGCTTCACCGCGATCATCGTCGTGTTCGTCGGCCGCTTGCATCCGCTCGGCATCGTGCTCGCCAGTCTGCTGATGGCGCTGCTGTATCTCGGCGGCGAAGCGGTGCAGACCTCGATGCAATTGCCGCAGGCGCTGTCGGGCGTATTTCAGGGGTTGCTGCTGTTCTGCCTGCTCGGCGCAGACCTGTTCGTGAACTACCGCGTGCGGCGCCGCTCGGCCGTGGCAGTGGGTCATTGAGCTTGCCAATCAGCTCGCTAAACCGCTTTCAGAACTCGATATGGATATCCAGCAAGCCAGCGCGCTCACGTCGAGCGCGATCACCGCGTCGATCCCGCTGATGTTCGCGGGCGCCGGCGAACTCGTCGCCGAAAAATCGGGCGTGCTCAACCTCGGCGTGGAAGGGATGATGCTGATGGGCGCCGTCAGCGGCTACGCGGTCACGTCGATCACCGGCAGCCCGTGGCTCGGCGTGCTCGCCGCGATCGGCGCCGGTCTCGCGATGTCGCTGCTGTTCGCGTTCCTGACGCTGACGATGCTCGCCAACCAGGTCGCGACCGGCCTGTCGCTGACGATCTTCGGCATCGGATTGTCCGCGTACGTCGGCAAGCCGTACACGTCGGCCGCGGTGCGCGCGACGATCGATACGTGGACGATCCCCGGCCTGTCGAAAATCCCGGTGCTCGGCCCCGCGCTGTTTACGCTCACGCCGCTCGATTACCTCGCGTTCCTGATGTTCGCGGCGATCGGCTGGTTTCTGTATCGCACGCGCGCGGGGCTCGTGCTGCGCTCGGTCGGGGAATCGCCGCAGGTCGCGCACTCGGTCGGCTTTCCGGTGGTCGGCGTGCGCTATGGCGCGGTCGCGTTCGGCGGCGGCATGGCGGGGCTCGCGGGCGGCTACTATTCGATCGTCAATCTGCACCTGTGGCAGGAGAACCTGACCTCGGGCCGCGGCTGGATCGCGCTGGCACTCGTCGTGTTCGCGACGTGGCGCCCGGGCCGTCTGCTGATCGGCTCGCTGCTGTTCGGCGCGGTGACGGGGCTGCAGTTCTACGCACAGGCGATCGGCGTGCCGGTGCCGACGCAGTTCCTCGCGATGCTGCCCTACGTCGCGACGATCGTCGTGCTGGCGCTGATCTCGCGCAATCCGAACACGATTCGCCTGAATGCGCCCGCGTCGCTCGGCAAGCCGTTTTTTTCGGCGGGCTGACGGCGACACAGTTTTTTGTCGATCCACTCACTACTATTCGCTCATCACGACAGGGGAAAAACATGAAGAGAAGAAATCTGCTGACCGCTTTCGCGTGGGGTGCGGCGTCGCTGGCACTCGCCGCGCCGCTCGCGCAAACCGCGCAGGCCGCCGATGTGCCGGGCGTCGCGTTCGTTTATCTCGGCAATCCGGGCGATGCCGGCTGGACCTTCGCGCACGATCAAGGCTCGCGCGAAGCCGAAGCGAAGTTCGGTAACCGGATCAAGGTCACGCGCGTCGAGAACGTGCCGGAATCGGCCGACTCCGAGCGCGTGTTCCGCGATCTCGCCAACAAGGGCAACAAGATCATCTTCGGCACGAGCTTCGGCTTCCAGGACTTCCAGCTGAAGGTCGCGAAGGACTTCCCGGACACCATCTTCCTGCACGCGACCGGCTACAAGAAGGCGCCGAACTTCGGCACCTACGACGTGCGCATGTACCAGGGCGCATATCTGGCCGGCGTCGCCGCGGGCTACGTGACGAAGAGCAACACGCTCGGCTTCGTCGCGTCGGTGCCGATTCCGGAAGTGGTGCGTAACATCAACGCGTTCACGCTGGGTGCGCGCTCGGTGAACCCGAAGGTGCATACGAAGGTGATCTGGATCAACAGCTGGTTCGATCCGGGCAAGGAAAAGCAGGCCGCCGAAACGCTGATCGGCCAGGGCGCCGACGTGCTGCTGCAAAACACCGATTCGAGCGCGACGCTCGCCACAGCTTCGGAGAAGCACGTGCACGCGTTCGGCTGGGATTCGGACATGAAGAAGTTCGGTCCTGATGCGCATCTCGGCTCGGTGGTCGCGCACTGGGGCGTGTACTACAGCGCGGTGATCCAGCAGGTGCTCGACGGCAAGTGGAAGAACGATCCGGTGTGGTGGGGCATTCCGCAGAAGGCCGTCAACCTCGAAAACCTGAACACGTCGGCGATTCCGGCCGATGGGCAGAAGCAGGTCGCCGCCAGGCGCGAAGAACTCGCGAGCGGCAAGCGCGACGTGTTCACTGGCCCGATCAAGGATCAGTCGGGCACGGTGAAGGTGCCGGAAGGCAAGACCCTGACCGATGCGGAATTGCAGCGCCTGAACTGGTACGTCGAGGGTGTCGACGGGGCGCTGCCGAAGTAAAGCGGGCGGTCCGCTATTGAAAAAAAGCTGCATCCAGCCTGGGCTGGATGCAGCTTTTCTGTTTGCGGCCTGCGCGTGGCAGCGCGCAAGCGTGTCGTGCGATCGCCGCTCAGTCCTCGATGCGCAGGCCGACCTTCAGCGTGACCTGCCAGTACGCGACCTTGCCGTTCTCGATCTGGCCGCGCGTTTCCGTGACCTCGAACCAGTGCAGATTGCGCAGCGTTTCCGACGCTTTGGCAATCGCGGTGGTGATCGCGTCGTCGATCGATTTCTTCGACGAACCGGTCAGTTCGATCTTCTTGTAAACGTGTTCTGACATGAATTCCTCCTTGGTGTGCGCCGCTGGTCGATAAAACGCTGCTCGGAAACGCGCATGGAAAAAGTATAGGCAACGGTTCGCGCAGTCCGTCGGACATATGCGTGCTCGCGAGCGTCATCGCTTGCGCGGCGGATCAAACGTCTTTGCCCGGACCATCGATGCCGCACGTCGCGTGCCCGGTATCGCTTGGTCGTTATCATGTGTACGCAACATAACCCATTCAATCTGATAGCAACGAGGTTCGAACGTGGAAATTGGTTTTTGCGGCCCCGGTCTGATGGGCGCGCCGATGATCCGGCACCTGCTGCGCGCGGGCCATACCGTGCATGTGTGGAACCGCACGCGAGCGAAGGCCGAAGCGTTGCGGGCCGAGGGCGCGCACGTCGTCGATGCGCCGCGTGAGCTGGCCGCGCGCTGCGACGCGGTGCTGCTGTGCGTCGCGGACGCGGCGGCGGTCGAACAGACCGTGTTCGGCCCGGCGGGGCTGCTCGATGGCGATCCTTCGACTCCGCGCCGTGTGCGCTGGATCGTCGATCATTCGAGCATTGCGCCTGCCGCGACGCGCGCGCTGGCGCGACGGGTGGCGGATTTCGCCGGGCAGGGCGGGATGGCGGGCGCGGGAGCCTGTCGGGATGGCGCTTCGATCGGCTGGATCGACGCACCGGTGTCGGGCGGCGTCGCCGGCGCCACGGCGGGCACGCTCGCGATCATGGCAGGCGGCGCGGCCAGCGATCTCGCCGCGGTGCGCCCCTTGCTCGATGCCTATGCCGCCCGCGTCACGCACATGGGCGAGGTCGGCGCCGGGCAAACCGCGAAGCTGTGCAATCAGGCGATCGTCACCGCGACCGTCGCCGCGATCGCCGAGGCGGTGAGCCTCGCGCAGCGCAGCGGCATCGACGCCGCGAAGCTGCCCGAGGCGCTCGCCGGCGGCTGGGCCGATTCGGTGCTGCTGCGGACCTTCGTGCCGCGGATGACGCAAAGCGATCTCGCGCCGATCGGCGCGTTGCGCACGTTCCAGAAGGACGTCGATACGGTTGCGGCGGCCGCCTACGAGACCGGCACGCCAATGCCGGTCGCGTCGACGGTCCAGCAATTGCTGCGACTCGGTGCCGCGATGGGGCTCGCCGACGCGGATTTTTCGGCCTTTATCGACATTCTGCAGACGCCGCGCGACGGCTCGAACGGGTGACGCGCGCCGCGGCGGGCGAACTGTCGGGCTGAAATCTCTAAACCTGCTAAAATATTGGGTTTTTCGCCGATATCACATTCAAAGGGACGCGCCGTGCTGTCTACTGCCAATATCACCATGCAATTCGGGCCGAAGCCCCTCTTCGAGAACATTTCGGTCAAATTCGGGGAAGGGAACCGCTATGGCCTGATCGGTGCGAACGGCTGCGGTAAATCCACCTTCATGAAGATTCTCGGTTCGGATCTGGAGCCGAGCTCGGGCAACGTGATGCTCGAGCCGAACGTGCGTCTGGGCAAGCTGCGTCAGGACCAGTTCGCATACGAAGACGTGCGCGTGCTCGACGTCGTGATGATGGGCCACACCGAAATGTGGGCCGCGATGACCGAGCGCGACGCGATCTACGCGAACCCCGACGCGACCGACGACGACTACATGCACGCGGCCGAACTCGAAGCGAAGTTCGCCGAGTACGACGGCTACACGGCCGAAGCGCGCGCGGGCGAACTGCTGCTCGGCATCGGCATCGCGATCGAAGACCACAACGGCCCGATGAGCAACGTCGCACCGGGCTGGAAGCTGCGCGTGCTGCTCGCGCAGGCGCTGTTCTCGAAGCCGGACGTGCTGCTGCTGGACGAGCCGACCAACAACCTGGACATCAACTCGATCCGTTGGCTGGAAGATATTCTAAACCAGTACAACTCGACGATGATCATCATCTCGCACGACCGGCACTTCCTGAACCAGGTCTGCACGCACATGGCCGACATGGACTACGGCACGCTGAAGGTCTATCCGGGCAACTACGACGACTACATGCTCGCGAGCACCCAGGCGCGCGAGCGTCAGCAGGCCGCCAACGCGAAGGCGAAGGAGCGCGTGGCCGATCTGCAGGACTTCGTGCGCCGCTTCTCGGCGAACAAGTCGAAGGCACGCCAGGCAACCAGCCGTCTGAAGATGATCGACAAGATCAAGATCGAGGAATTCAAGCCGTCGTCGCGGCAGAATCCGTTCATCCGCTTCGAGTTCGAGAAGAAGCTGCACAACATCGCGGTGGTCGCCGAGAGCATTTCGAAGAAGTACGAGCGCTCGATCTTCAATAACTTCAGCATCAGCGTGCAGCCGGGCGAGCGTATCGCGATCATCGGCGAGAACGGCGCGGGCAAGACCACGCTGCTGCGCTCGCTGCTCGGCAATCTGCAACTCGATCACGGCACGGTGAAGTGGGCGGAAAACGCGAACGTCGGCTACATGCCGCAGGACACGTACGAAGAGTTTCCGAACGACGTCACGCTGATGGACTGGATCGACCAGTACCGCAAGGAAGGCGACGACGAGCAGATGGTGCGCGGCACGCTCGGCCGCCTGCTGTTCAATGCGGACGACATCCGCAAGTCGGTCAAGGTGCTGTCGGGCGGCGAGAAAGGCCGCATGATCTGGGGCAAGCTGATGCTCGGCCGCCACAACGTGCTGCTGATGGACGAGCCGACCAACCACATGGACATGGAGTCGATCGAGTCGCTGCAGATCGCGCTGGACAAGTTCGAAGGCACGCTGATTTTTGTTTCGCACGACCGTGAGTTCGTCAGCGGCCTCGCGAACCGGATCATCGAAGTGCGCACGGACGGCACGCTGAACGACTTCGGCGGCAACTATGAGGACTTCCTGACGAGTCAGGGCGTTCAATAAGCGCTGGGTCGCTGGTTTTCAGCGATTCCCCTGAGGCCCATGCTGGCAGTTTGCCGGCGTGGGCCTTTTGTTTTGGTGGCTAGCCGGTGCCCCAGGCGCTGGACTAATGCCGGCTCAGCGCGAGCCGTCGAATGACTTCATCCAGCTTACCCATGGGGCGATTCTTCGCTTGAACCGCGCTATTTGCAGGTTTCGCCGCTCTAGCTGTAGGGTGCCTCACGAGTTCGTGCAGCGGCCGCATCGGGTGACTGAGCAGCGCGCTTTCCGCTTCCCGTCCAAGCGCAACGAACCGCACGGTTGGAGGGAACAGGCCGATGAAGTCAGTCAGAATCTGGACTGTCGCATGTAGCTCTGGATTCGTTGGGCGGCGGTTGCTTTCGGTGTCTTCGTCCGCGAACGGATGAAACGGGAATGCATTCCATAGCGCAAACTCGGTTGGATCGAAGCCATTGGAAAGCATCGTCTGCCAGACGACCGAGGCCGTTCTCTCATAGACACCGTATTCGCGGTCCGTCATTCGAGGCAGCGCATCGCGGCAACTGGTGCGGGTTGCCGAACCCGGCAGATAGTCCGGTAGCGGGCCGCGCTCCGTTCTCCTGGCGAAGCCGTTGAGCTTCGCATCGTTGCCAAGCAGAATCCGCTCGGAGGTCATCGCGATGCCCGTGAAACGTCCGCCGCGGCAGCTCAGCGCTTCCGCAATCAGGATCACCTTGACGCTCGTCCGGCGGGCTTGCAGGTAGGCGGCGAGCTGTTGCTGGCGAATCAGTGGCGCGTTGATGCCGGGCTGATCGCGTTCATCGGTCTCGGACCACGGATTGAACACGTGGGCCATTCGGCGCCATTGCGCGAGGCACTGAACGAAGTCCCTGGTGGTGGTCATGGAGCCGAAGTTTTCCGAAGCGTTCTCGGGTTTGGATGCATGCGCTTCCAACGCGCACAGAGGAAAACACAAACCAAAAAAATGCCGGGACATCCCGGCATTCTTCATGGTCGCAAGCAACCTCGAACTGCGATGCGTGCAGACGACCGGCTCACACCTTGTCGTTCTGAAAGCGCATCGCCGTGCCTTCCCGTTCGATCCGGGTCCAGATCGCGCGCTTTTCCTCGTCGCTGAGGAACACCCAGTTCGACACTTCGGTCGCGGTGCGGCCGCAGCCTTTGCAGACCTCGTCGAAGAGCGTGGAGCAGACGCCGATGCACGGGCTGTCGGGAAGATCGTGGAGATTCGAAGTCATCGGAAACCTTGGGGCGGGGAGGCAAAGTTCCGCTATGTTAACCGATGCGCGGAGCGTGCCTTGCAAGCGACGTCAGCGCGATGCGAAGTTCACGACGACCGCGCGCCGACGTGCGGGGCCGCCGTCATGCCCCGGTCGCCAGCTGCCACAACAACGCGCCGTTGAGCGCAATGATGAACCACGCCGACAGCCAAGCCAGCACGAGCGGCAGACCGTGCACACGCCAGCCGCGCATCAGCGTCGGATCGGACGCACAGCGGATCAGCGGCACGACCGCGAGCGGCAATTGCAGGCTCAGCACGACCTGGCTCGCGACCAGCAACTGATTCGAGCCATGCTGGCCGAACATGCCCACCGCGAGCAGGGCCGGCCCGATCGCGAGCGCACGCGTGAGCAGTGCGCGTTTCCAGCGCGGCAAGCGCAACCGCAGGAAGCCCTCCATCACCGCCTGACCGGCCAGCGTGCCGGTGACGGTCGCGCTGAGTCCGCACGCGAGCAGCGCCGCCGCGAACAGGATGCCGGCCCAGCGGTTGCCGACGAGCGGCGCGATCAGCCGATGCGCATCGGCCAGATCGGTGACGTCGCGATGGCCGCTGGCATAGAACACGGCGGCCGCGACGATCAGCAGCGCGGCGTTGATCACGAACGCGAACGCAAGCGAGCCGAAGGTGTCGATATTGACGACGTGCAGCGCGGCCTTGATCTGCGCGTCGCTGCTCTCGGGCGCGTGGTGCTTGACGAGCGCCGAATGCAGATACAGGTTGTGCGGCATGACCGTCGCGCCGACGATGCCCGCCGCGAGCCACAGCATGCCCGCGCTTCTGATCAGCTCGATGCTCGGCGCGGTGCCGGCGAGCGCCGCGTGCCAGTCGGGCCGCGCGAGCGCGAGCTGCACGACGAAGCACAGACCGACGAGGCCGATCAGCGCGGCGATCACCGCTTCCAGCCTGCGGCCGCCTTTCTGCCGGAGCGCGAGCAGCGCGAACGTGCAGACCGCCGACATCAGCACGCCGACCGTCAGCGACACGCCGAGCAGCAGTTGCAGCGCGACCGCGCTGCCGACCACCTCGGCGACGTCGACGGCGATGATCGCGACTTCGCTAGTCAGCCATAAGAACAGCGTCGCGCGCCGGCCATTGCGCTCGCGGCACAGTTGCGCCAGATCGCGCCCGGTCACGACGCCGAGGCGCGACGACAGCCATTGCATCAGCATCCCCATCAGGCTGGCCAGCAGGACGATGCCGAGCAGGCGGTAGCCGTAGCCCGCGCCGGCGCCGAGCGCGGTCGCCCAGTTGCCGGGGTCGATATAGCCGACCGCGATCAGCGCGCCGGCGCCGAGGAACGAGAACCAGTGCGCCGGACGCGTCGGCTCGCCCGGCAGACGCCGGCGCCGGTTGGGACGCATCGCGAAAGGATTGGTGTTCATCGTGCCAGAGCTTCCGGGAAACGCAGCCTGTTGCAAGTCATATGCCCACCGCAGGCGCGCAGCGGCTGGCCGGCCGTCGCGCGGCGACGTCGCGCAATCCGCATCAATGGATCATGATAGGAGCATTCGAGCCGTCGTGGCGAAGCCGGTGCGCGTGAAAGGTGCGCTGGCGCGCCGACGCGGCTCTGCACCGGCATGCAGCGTCCGGCACCCGCGCGGGCGCGAGCGGCGCCCCGGCCAGGTGCGAGCCGACGTCGACCTGACAAGCAGATAACAGCGACGCGACGAAACCCCCGCGACCTGCGCCAGCGCGGGGAAAGCGCGACCGCGGCGCGCGTATTTTCCGGTAGACACGCGCCGATAACCCGTTAAAATTGCGGCCATTTTGCAAGGGTGCGGCCAGAGCCTGTACCGTTTGCGCGACAGCTCCGGGTTTTTTTTGGAGTGGGCAATAATTGGTGGTAGTTTTCGGGGTTTTCAGGGGGCCGTGCACGCGAGCGCGCGGCTTGAGTGACGACGGGAGCGGAGAACGGGATGAACAAACGGATAGTGGGGCAGGTGGCGGCGCTGATCTTGTGCGCGGCGCCGTGGTTGACGGCCGCTGCGAAAGATACGCAGCTGAACGTGTATAACTGGTCCGACTATATCGCGAAGGATACGATCCCGAACTTCACGAAACAGACCGGCGTTCAGGTCAAGTACGACAACTACGACAGCGACGACACGCTGCAGGCGAAGCTGCTCACCGGCAACTCGGGCTACGACATCGTCGTGCCGACCAGCAACTATGCGGGCAAGCAGATCGCCGCGGGCATCTTCGAGCCGCTCGACAAGTCGAAGCTGCCGAACCTGAAGTACCTCGACCCGTCGCTGATGGCGCTCGTCGCCGGCGCCGATCCGGGCAACAAGTACGTGGTGCCCTGGGCGTACGGCACGACCGGCCTCGGCTACAACGTGACGAAGGTCCAGCAGATCCTCGGCAAGGACGTGCCGCTCGATAACTGGGACATTCTGTTCAAGCCGGAAAACATCTCGAAGCTGAAGGCCTGCGGCGTGTCGGTGCTCGACGCGCCGGACCAGATGTTCGCGGCCGCGCTGCACTACATGGGCAAGGACCCGATGAGCACGAACCCGGCCGACTACCGCGCCGCGCTCGAAATGCTGAAGAAAATCCGTCCGTACATCACGCAGTTCAACTCGTCGGGCTACATCAACGACCTCGTCGGCGGCGACGTGTGCTTCGCGTACGGCTGGTCGGGCGACGTCGTGATCGCCAAGCATCGCGCGCTCGAAGCGAAGAAGCCGTACAAGATCGAGTACTTCGTGCCGAAGGGCGGCGCGCCGGTGTGGTTCGACGTGATGGCGATTCCGAAGGACGCGAAGCACAAGGAAGCCGCGCTCGAGTGGATCAACTACATCGAGACGCCGCAGGTGCACGCCGCGATCACCAACGCCGTCTACTACCCGAGCGTCAATATGGAAGCGCGCAAGTACGTGGACAAGGACGTCGCGAACGATCCGGCCGTGTACCCGTCGCCGGAAACCATCAAGAAGCTGTTCCTGTTGAAACCGCTGCCGCAGGAAATCCAGCGGCTGCAAACGCGACTGTGGACCGAGTTCAAGTCCGGCCGCTAAGCGCGGCAACAAACAGATAAGAAGCCTATGAAGCCCTCGGTGTTCACCGGGGGCTTTGTTCGTCAAACGCCGGAGTGAAGCAGCATTATGATGAGTAGTGACCAGCCGGGCGTGCTGGCCGGGACGGCCGTGCCGTCGACGGGCCCGAGCGCCGTTACGGGAGACACAGCGGAGCAGTTCATCCAGATCGTCGACGTCGTGAAGAAGTTCGGCGAGACCGTCGCGGTCAAAGGGGTCAACCTGACGGTGAAGAAGGGCGAACTGTTCGCGCTGCTCGGCAGTTCGGGCTGCGGCAAGTCGACCCTGCTGCGCATGATGGCCGGGCTCGAAACCGTGACGTCGGGCAAGATCCTGATCGATGGCGAAGACCTCGCGCAACTGCCGCCGTATCGCCGGCCGGTCAACATGATGTTCCAGTCGTACGCGCTGTTCCCGCACATGACGGTCGAGGCGAACGTCGCGTTCGGCCTGAAGCAGGAAGGCGTGCCGAAGGCCGAGCTGAAAGACCGCGTGCACAACGCGCTCGAACTCGTGCAGATGGGCCGCTTCGCGAAGCGCAAGCCGCATCAGCTGTCGGGCGGCCAGCAGCAGCGCGTCGCGCTCGCGCGCTCGCTCGTCAAGCGGCCGAAGCTGCTGCTGCTCGACGAGCCGATGTCGGCGCTCGACAAGCAGATCCGGCAGCGCACGCAGATCGAGCTCGTCAACATTCTCGACCAGGTCGGCGTCACCTGCATGATGGTCACGCACGATCAGGAAGAAGCGATGACGATGGCCAACCGCCTCGCCGTGATGAGCGAAGGCCAGATCGTGCAGCTCGGCACGCCGCATGAAGTCTACGAGTATCCGAACAGCCGTTTCTCGGCGGAATTCATCGGCTCGACCAACCTGTTCGAAGGCCGCACGGTCGAGGACGAACCCGATCACGTGTTTATCGAAACGCCGGATCTGACCTGCCGTTTGCACGTCAATCACGGCATCACCGGTCCGCTCGGCATGCCGGTGACGATCTCGGTGCGGCCCGAACGCATCGCGCTCACGCGCAAGCCGCCCGAGGGCGCCTACAACTGGGGCAAGGGCGTCGTCACGAATATCGCGTACATGGGCGGCTATTCGCTGTATCACGTGAAGCTCGACGGCGGCAAGACCGTCATCGCGAACGTGACGAGCCTCGCGCTCACCGAAATCGATCCGCCGTCCTGGGGCGACGAAGTCTACGTGCGCTGGAGCGCATCGGCCGGCGTGGTGCTGACGTCATGAAAGAAGCGCTTGACTCGTTTTTCACGTGGCCCGTGCGGCGTCTGAAGCTCACGGGACGTAGCGCGGTGGTGGCGGGACCGTTCATCTGGCTGCTGCTGTTTTTCCTCGTGCCGTTCCTGCTGGTCGTGAAGATCAGCTTCGCCGATTCGCAGCTCGGCATTCCGCCGTACACGCAGCTCGTCACCTTCGCGGAAGGCGCGCTGCACATCACGCTCGATCTGTCGCACTACGCGTTTCTGCTGACCGACAGCCTGTACTTCGCGACCTATGTGAATTCGGTCGTGGTCGCGGCGATTTCGACCCTTCTGTGTCTGCTGATCGGCTATCCGATGGCGTACTACATCGCGCGCTCCAATGCAGCCACCCGCAATCTGCTGATGATGGCCGTGATGCTGCCGTTCTGGACTTCGTTCCTGATCCGCGTGTACGCATGGATCGGCATTCTGAAGAACAACGGGCTGCTGAATAACTTCCTGATGTCGGTCGGCCTGATCCATACGCCGATCGAGCTGTATCACACGAACACGGCGGTCTACATCGGCATGGTCTATTCGTACCTGCCGTTTCTCGTGATGCCGCTTTACGCTCACCTCGTGAAAATGGACCTGACCTTGCTCGAAGCCGCCTACGACCTCGGCGCGAAGCCGTGGAAGGCGTTCTGGCAGATCACGCTGCCGCTGTCGAAGAACGGCATCGTCGCCGGCTGCCTGCTGGTGTTCATTCCGGCGGTCGGCGAGTACGTGATTCCTGAGCTGCTCGGCGGCGCGAACACGCTGATGATCGGCCGCGTGATGTGGAACGAGTTCTTCGACAATGCGGACTGGCCGATGGCGTCCGCCGTCACCTGCGCGATGGTGTTGTTGCTGCTGGTCCCGATGGCGCTGTTCCAGCGTGCGCAGGCGAAGGCATTGGAGGAGGGCCGCCAATGAAACCGAATCGCATGCTGCAGCTGATTGCTCTCGGCATCGGCTTTCTGTTTCTATATATCCCGATCGTTAGCCTCGTCGTGTATTCGTTCAACGAATCGCAACTGGTCACGGTGTGGACACGCTTTTCGACACGCTGGTACGCGGCGCTGTTGCGGGACGACGAGCTCATCACGTCGGCGTGGCTGTCGCTGCGGATCGGCTTGCTGACGGCGTTCGCGTCGGTGATCATCGGTACGTGGGCCGGCTTCGTGCTCGCGCGGATGGGCCGCTTTCGCGGCTTCACGCTGTACACGGGCATGATCAACGCGCCGCTGGTGATCCCCGAAGTGATTCAGGGCATTTCGCTGCTGCTGCTGTTCATCGAAATGGCGCGCTGGATCGGCTGGCCGGCCGAACGCGGCATCTTCACGATCTGGATCGGCCACGTGATGCTGTGTATTTCGTACGTCGCGATCATCGTGCAGTCGCGCGTGCGGGAGCTGCATCCGTCGCTCGAGGAAGCCGCGCTCGATCTCGGCGCGACTCCGTTGCGCGTGTTCTTCTCCGTGACGCTGCCGCTGATTTCACAGGCGCTGGTGTCGGGCTGGCTGCTGTCGTTCACGCTGTCGATCGACGACCTCGTGCTGTCCGCGTTCCTGTCGGGTCCCGGCTCGACGACCTTGCCGCTCGTCGTGTTCTCGCGCGTGCGTCTCGGCCTGAATCCGGAGATGAATGCGCTCGCGACGCTGTTCATCGCGGTCGTCACGGTCGGCGTGGTCGCGGCGAACTTCTTCATGCAGCGCGCGGAGCGCAAGCGGGCCGTGATGGCGGTTTGAGGTCGCGCGACGCGTTGGGCGCCTTCATTTCTTCTGGCGATAGCGATGCTCGAGTCCCTTCTGCGCGTGCTGGACTGGCAGCCGCTTTATCGGCTGTGGGAACTGATCGTGATCATCGTGAAGTTTCTATGGGAGCTGTTGCGATTGCTGAGCGGTGGCGGAGGGCAGTGATTGCGCCTGCCGCCGCGCGAGGCCGATTCAACGCGCGAAGCGGTAATCCTGCGGCCGCACGCGCCGCGTACGCTTGCGAAAGCTGAACGTGAAGCCGGGCCAGATCGCGGTGACCTTGCCGCTCTGGGTCTGATGCCAGCTATGGCAGCCGCTCGTCCATACCGCGTGCCGCATCTCCTGCTGCAAACGCGCGTTGAAATCGCGCTGCACGTCGGCGCGCAGGGTCATCGTGCGCGCATTGCGTTTGCGCAGCACGCGCAGGCAATCGCCGATGTAGCGCAGTTGCGACTCGATCATGTAGATCATCGAGTTATGGCCGAGCCCCGTGTTCGGGCCGACGATCATGAAGAAGTTCGGGAAGTTCGCGATGCTCGTGCCGAGATAGGCCTCCGGGCCATCGCGCAGCCATAGCGTGCTGAGGTCGGTGCCGTCGAGGCCGGTCACTTCGAACGGCGCGGGCACGTCGTTGACCTGGAAGCCGGTGCCGCAGATGATCGCGTCCGCGCGGTGGTGCGCGCCGTCCTCGGTCACGATGCCATCCGCGACGATCTCGCGAATGCCGCTCGTCACGACATCGACGTTCGGCTGGCACACGGCCGGGTAATAGTCGCTCGACAGCAGTACGCGCTTGCAGCCGAGCCGATAGTTCGGCGTGAGCTTCGCGCGCAGCGCCGGGTCCTTGACGCGTCGCTCCAGATAGCTGAGGCTGAACTTCATCGGCATCTCCATCAGCTTCGGATTGACGACGAACGCGATCCCACGCGATTCGAGCTGCCAATAGATCGCGCTGCGAACGAAGCGCTGCGTGAACGGCAGCGTACGGAACAGCCATTGCGCGCGCGGGCCGATCGGCTTGTCGCGCTTCGGCATCACCCAAGGCGCGGTGCGCTGGAACAGGTCCAGATGCGCGACGCGCGGCTGGATTTTCGGCACGAACTGGATCGCGCTCGCGCCGGTGCCGATCACCGCGACGCGTTTGCCGTCGAGCGGATACGCGTGATCCCAGCGCGCCGAGTGAAACAGCTTGCCTTCGAAACGTTCGATGCCGGCGATGCGCGGCAGCGCGGGACGCGACAGCGGACCGTTCGCGGCGATCAGCACGTCGGCCTCGATAATTTCGCGCACACCGTTCGTGTCGAGCTCGACGAGCCAGATCTGCCGCGCTTCGTCGAAGCGCGCGGCGCTCACTCTCGCATTGCAGCGCACATAGCGATCGACGCCGTACTTGCGCGCGCAGTGCTGCAGATACGCGAGAATTTCGGCCTGGCTGCTGAACGAGCGCGACCACGCCGGATTCGCCTCGAACGAAAACGAATACAGATGCGAGGGGACGTCGCAGGCCGCGCCGGGGTAGGTATTGTCGCGCCACGTGCCGCCGATGCCGCTTGCGGCCTCGTAGACGGTAAACGATGTGATGCCCATCTGCTGCAGACGGATCGCCATGCCGATGCCGGCAAAGCCACTGCCGACGATCGCAATGCGCGGCGCGGTGGATGAGGGGGAGGGGGCAGGCGTCACGGCGGTCTCCGGCACGGGCGAAAGCGGGGGTGAAACGACAGCGGCTACCGAGCGGCGGGCTCGCGCGGCGCGTACGGCCGAAGCCGAAATCGCGCGTCAACACCTGTCTATACACGGCTTACCGCGCAGGGTAGACAACCGTACACATCGCGTCAAGATCGTTTAGAGTGCAGCTATTGAACGCGTATACCGCGCGATGATTGAACGCACGATGACCACTGTCCCCGAAGCATCGTCCGTCGCCGGCCCGGAGTTGCCGCCCGGCAAGCGCAAGCTGATCGAAGCCGCCCTGCGGTTGACCGCCGGCGGCCGCAGTTTCGCGAGCCTCGGCTTGCGCGAGCTCGCGCGCGAGGCGGGCCTCAATCCGAACACGTTCTACCGTCATTTCAGCGCGCTCGACGAACTCGCGCGCGAAGCCGTCGCCGCCGTGAGCCGTCGGCTTCGGCCGATGCTGCGGCGCGAGCGCTGGCTCGCCGCGCATGACGAGCCGCACAGCGTGCCGCGGCGCGCATGCGTCGCTTTTTTCGCGTTTGCGCTCGCGAACCGCGAGGCGTTCCTGAGCGCGCTGGCGGAGTACCACGGCACGTCGCCGGCCTTGCGCGAAGCGGTGCGCGCGAACCTGCACGAGGTGTCGGCGGAAATGGCGGACGACGTCGTGCAACTCGAACTGATGCCGCGACTTGCGCGCGAAACCGTCGACGAAGTCTGCACGCAGATCGTGCTGCAACTGTTTCATCTATCCGCTGAATACATCGACGCGAACGACGCGCGCCGCGACGCATTGATCGATTACGCCGAGCGTTTCATCGTGCGGCTGTTCGCAGGGGCGGTTGTGCTCGCGCAGCACGAGGGTAGCCAGGCGGAATCGGCGCGGGCCTGAAATAAGCGCAAGCGCTACACAAAACCGGCAGGCAAAAAAACAGGCTCCGCGAAGGAGCCTGTGTTTCATTCGACGCGGATCGACCGGGTGAGATCAGGTATCGGTCCAACCGCCGGAATCGTCGTTGCTGCCCATGTCGATGCCGCCGCCGCTGCCGTCATCGTTCCAGTCGTTCGAACCCTGACCGAAGTCGAGGCCGCCGCCGTTTCCGCCGTCGTTGCCGCGCCGGCGCAGTTCGTCGGGGTCGACGACCACGTCGCGCTCGATCACGCGGTCACGCCCATGACTGAGCGCCTCGCCAAGCAGCACGCCGGTCAGCAGACCGCCCATGCCGCCACCCATGCCACCGCCTTGCTGCACGATGACCTGCGGCTGCTGCTGAACCGGACCCTGTTGCGGATAAGGCGGCTGCGGATTGCCGAAGCGCTCGGCCTCCTGCGCATACGCCGATTGCTGGGCGGTGCCCACCGACGCGGCGGTCGGATCGGGCCGGCCGTCGGCGCGCGCACGCAGGCTCGCGATGCGTTGCTCGAACTCGTCGAGTGCATAAGGCGGCAGCGGATTCTTGCCGTTCGACAGCGTTTCGATAGTGCCGCGCAACTGCTCTTCGGTCGCTTCGACGTCTTTCTCGAGCAACTCGTGACCCGGCGCGGTGGACAGCTTCACGTCGAGCTTGATCGAACGCACCGTGTTGAGCATGTCGGTTGCACGCTTCAATTGCGCGCGACGGTCCTCGTCAGCGCGAGTGTCTTCCTGGCCGCGCGCGCGGCGCAAGGTCCAGCGCAGCACAAACGCGATCGCCACGATCAGAACAACGATACCGATCCACATACCCACCCCCGGACCATGCCGTAATTGCGCTTGCGACGCCATTGCCGACTGTTGCTGCACAGCAGGCGCATTCTGCTGCGCGAACGGATTCGCGGCATGACGGGTGACGTTGTTGCCCGCGCGCTCCGCGTCGCGGCGCAGGCGCGCTTCGGTTTGCGCGAAGCGGCTCGGGTCGGTGAAGCGGATCTGCGGATCGAGCGTCTTCGCCTGTTGGAGTTGCGCGAGCGCCTCGGCGGAACGGCCTTCGCGATCGAGCACCTGGGCGTACAGATAATGCGCGTGTGCGTTGTTCGGATGCGCTTGCAACACTTCGGTGAGGCCGGCGTCGGCCTGCTGCCAGTTGCCCTGCGCCATCGCCGATTCGATTTGCTGAGCGGTCGGCACCGCGAACGCCGCGGCCGACACGAGCAGCAGCGAAGCGAAGGCGGTTGCGAAAAGTTTTTTCATTTGCGGACCGGGCGGGGCGCGCCCGTCTCCATCAGTCGATTGCGGTGGCTGCCTGTGGCGGCCGATATGCCGGTGCGTTCAGGAGCGAGCGCACCGGCATGTACTGCTACTGCTGTTGTCACTGCCGCGTGTACCTGCTTCGCGTACTTGCCATGAGGTGGTACACCCGCATCCAGCATTTACTGCGCCGGCGTATTGAGCTGCTTCTTCAGCGCTTCGAGGCGGTCGTCGACGGACGGGCCGCGGTTCAGGTCCGCGAGTTTGTCGTCGAGCGCCTTGCCGCTTTTCTCGTCGGCGGAGTTCAGACGCGCGTCGGAACGCGCGTTCGACAGCGCGACTTTGTCTTCGAGCTTCTGGAAATCTTCGGACAGGTTCTTGCCGCCGATGCCGCCGAGTGCCGTGGCCGCCGTATCTTTCGCCTGCGCGATCTGCTGCTTGGCTTGCAGGATGTTCGAGCGTGCGTTCAGGTCGTTGCGGCGCGTGCGCATGTCCTCGATCTGGCTCTTCAGTTGCGCGACCGACGGCTCCAGCGTGGTCAGCTCTTTCGTCAGTGCATCGCGTTCGGCTTCGGCGGTGGCCTGCGCGCCGAGCGCTTCACGCGCGAGCGCTTCGTCGCCGGACTGCAGCGCACGACGAGCACCGTCTTCATACTTCTTCGCCTTGTCCGCGGCAACATCGCGCTTGCTTTGCTGGGTGGCGACCTGCGCCTGAATCTCGATCAGCGAGTTCTCGGCCTTGCCGATGCTGTCGTCGAGTTCGCGCACGATCTGGCGCGAGTCACGCGACGGATCCTGCACCGAGTCGGCCGCATCGTTCAGAAGACCCTTGAGCGTGCGCGAAATGCTGTCAAAAAGCGACATGAAAACCTCCAGAGAATGTGAGCGGCGCCGACGATGCGTGCGCGCCTGACTGCTTTGAACTACTGCTACTTTACGCCGCCGCGCGCGATGCTGCGCAACGTTCGGACCGGAGTTCGGGGCGTACTTGCCAATTGCAATAGCGCGGTCCGTTTTTGTTGGGGCGCAATGCCGGGTCGAGGCTTGCCTGGATGATGAAAAGCCGCGACGGGCATGGACTTGACGGCGGATATTACACCATCGGCTGTCTTAAAGATGGCTTGAACGACGCGGCTTTCCGGAGGCTGAAGCGATGCTGGAAAGCCACTGTTTGCAAGCGTGTGCGGGCATTATCGAGCAGCGGTTCATACAGGTGTCACTGATGTAACGATATGCAACGCGGACTCGTTGCATACCTCCGCCTGTTCGTTCGGATGCAGTGATCGCGGCTCGATGCGCGGTAATTTTCCGTCACGCTTTCGGTCACGCGAAGCGGCCGCCTTCGGCGCTCGGGTCGCTGTGCGGTTCGTCGTCGTCGGGGGCCGGCTCGTTGGGGCGGCGCTTCAGAGAGTTGCGCAGACGCGCCGAGGTGCCGGACAGCCGTTGCGACGCGGCATGTTCGATTGCGTCCGTCTCCGTGTTTTCGGCGTTGTCGGCGGCTCGTGCCGCGGTCAGACGCGCGACGGCTTCGGCGGTGGCCGCCGCCTGTTCGTCCTGCTCGGCGGCGAGCGCGGCGGCGACACCCGCGGGAAGCAGCGGGGCGGGGGAATTGGCAGCGTCCGTCGCGACAGCGGGGCGACCGGCTGGCGGCATTGCGGGCGGGTGCGCGGCATCGGCTGCGCCGGCAGCCGCGCTTGCCGCGTCTTTGTCAGGCGCTTGCAGCGACGCCGGCAGGGCGGCGCGCGCATAGCGCGTACCGCGCGCGACGCGTTGCAGCGCCGCGTTCAGCGCATCGGGCGCGCGCGGCGCGCGCAGCCGGTCGACGATGCTCGCGGCCTTGACCTGCTCGCTGGTCGCACCGAAGCTCAGCACCGCGCGCCGCATCAGTTCGCTTACGCTGATGCCCAGTTCCTCCGCGGTCGCGGCAATCGCACGTTTCTGCGCGGTCGTGACGAATACGACGATGCGCTCGCTGGGCTTGGACATGATCGACTCGCAGTCTTGTTGGCATGGGCGGGTCGGCGCGAGCCCCCGGATACGGTGTCGAACCCGTCAACGGAGCTGCCGGTGGAACCCGCCGCTGGGTCCCCGTCGCGCGCATCGAAAGACGTGCGCGGGGTTCATCATATGACGAGTTGCGCCGCCACGGAATAAGCGTGATGCGAAAATCCCGTGACATCAATGAGTTGTAGTGATTGCGGCCGGTTTGTCCACAGCCCTTTCAACAGAAAATGTTGATAACCCCGCATAAGCCGCGCTCCGCACGCACGCTGCGATCCGCACTGCGCGAAATTACAGCCCCTTGCCAGGAAAAGGCGGCCGTCGAAGGGAATTCTTACAAAAAAACCGCGTTGGAACGCTGCTGATTTCTTTAAAATGCGCTGTTACGTTGCGCCGGACATGGTCCGAGGCGTGCCGTGCGGCCGGCCGGGGGCAAGGTCCGCAGGGCGGCGTACGTCCCCGGCCAGGATGTCGATCACGACCCATGCGCGCGCCGTGTGCGCGTGCAGACAGGCGCGCAGTTGCGGGCCCATTACTCCAGTCATGCCAATCATCAAACGACCGCATTCCTCGAATTCTCCGGCCGGTGAAGACCGGGACTCCCATCAACGCACCCCAGGACGCAATGCTGCTTCGCGCGACGCCGAGTACGGCCGTCGTTCGATCGGTGCGTCGCTCATGCTGTGGTTTATCGGCCTGATCGCGACCGTCGCCGTGATCGGCGCGCTGATCGTCGGCTATGCGCTCGTCGTGATGGGGCCGCAGTTGCCGTCGCTCGACGCGCTCACCGACTATCGCCCGAAGGTGCCGCTGCGCGTCTACACCGCAGATCACGTGCTGATCGGCGAATTCGGCGAGGAGCGCCGCAGCCTCGTGCGCTTCCAGGACATCCCCGACCAGATGAAGAAAGCGGTGCTCGCGATCGAGGACTACCGCTTCTACGAACACGGCGGCGTCGACTTCGTCGGCATTCTGCGCGCCGGTTTCGCCGACCTTGCGCATGGCGGCGCATCGCAGGGCGCGAGCACGATCACGATGCAGGTCGCGCGCAACTTCTTCCTCTCCAGCGAGAAGACCTATACCCGCAAGGTCTACGAAATGCTGCTCGCGTACAAGATCGAGCGAGCGCTGACGAAAGACCAGATCCTCGAGCTGTACATGAACCAGATCTACCTGGGCGAGCGCGCATACGGCTTCGCCGCGGCCGCGCGCGTGTACTTCGGCAAGGACCTGAAGGACATCTCGCTGGCCCAGGCCGCGATGCTCGCGGGCCTGCCGAAGGCGCCGTCCGCGTATAACCCGGTCGTCAATCCGAAGCGCGCGAAGATCCGTCAGGAGTACATCCTGCGACGCATGCTCGAACTGCGCTACATCACGCAGCAGCAGTATGACCAGGCCGTGAAGGAAGAGATTCACACGAAGAATCCGGGCAACGAGTACAGCGTGCATGCCGAGTACGTCGCCGAAATGGTGCGGCAGATGATGTACGCGCAGTACAAGGATGAAACCTACACGCGCGGCCTGAACGTCACGACGACGATCGATTCCGCCGATCAGGACGCCGCGTACCGCGCGGTGCGCAAGGGCGTGATGGACTACGAGCGGCGCCACGGCTATCGCGGACCGGAGGGCTTCGTGCAGTTGCCCGAGGCCGGCGACGACCGCGACCAGACCATCGACGACGCGCTGACCGATCACCCGGACAACGGCGAGATCATCGCCGGCGTGGTGACGGCCGCGAACGCGAAGCAGGTCGTCGCGCAACTGGTCGACGGTACGCAGGTGACGGTGTCGGGCGACGGCCTGCGCTTCGTCGCCGCCGCGCTGAGCCCACGCGCGAACCAGACGCTGCACATCAGGCCGGGTTCGATCGTGCGCCTCATCGCCGACGACAAGGGCAACTGGCAGATCACGCAGCTGCCGCAGGTCGAGGGCGCGCTGGTGTCGCTGACGCCGCAGGACGGTGCGATCCGCGCGCTGATCGGCGGTTTCGACTTCAACAAGAACAAGTTCAACCATGTGACGCAGGCGTGGCGCCAGCCGGGTTCGAGCTTCAAGCCGTTCATCTATTCGGCCGCGCTCGACAAGGGTCTCGCCCCGGCGACGATCATCAACGACGCGCCGCTGTACTTCCCGCCGAGCACGCCGGGCGGCGACGCGTGGGAGCCCAAGGACGACGACCAGCCTGATGGTCCGATGTCGATGCGCCTCGCGCTGCAGAAGTCAAAGAACCTGGTGTCGATCCGCATCCTGTCGTTCATCGGCACCAGGTATGCGCAGGACTTCGTCACGCAGCGCTTCGGTTTCGACGCCGACAAGACCCCGCCGTATCTGCCGATGGCGCTCGGCGCGGGCCTCGTCACGCCGCTGCAGTCGGCGGGCGCGTACTCGGTGTTCGCGAACGGCGGCTACCGGATCAATCCGTATCTGATCAACGAAGTGACCGACGCGCGTGGCGTGGCGATCTCGCGCGCGCAGCCGCTCGTCGCTGGGCACGATGCGCCGCGCACGCTCGAGCCGCGCAACGCGTACATCATGAACAGCCTGTTGCACTCGGTCGCGACCGCGGGTACGGGCGCGGGCACCAACGTGCTGAAGCGCTCGGACCTGCAGGGCAAAACCGGTACGACCAACGATGCTAAGGACGGCTGGTTCGCCGGCTATCAGCAGTCGCTGGTGGCGGTCGCCTGGATGGGCTATGACCAGCCGAAGAGTCTCGGCAGCCGTGAATTCGGCGCGCAGCTCGCGCTGCCGATCTGGGTCGAGTACATGCAGCGCGCGCTGCGCGGTGTGCCACAGGCCGAGCCGCCGCAACCCGACGGCGTGACGGCGATGGACGGTGAGTTGTTCTTCAGCGACAAGTTGCCGGGGCAAGGCTTCGTCGCGAGCATCGGTCTCGATTCGAGCAATCCGATGGCCGGCGCGACCGATGCGGTGGGCGGTGTGGGGCCGGCGGGCATGACGCCGCCGGTGGTGCCGCCGCCGAGCGTGTCGACGACCGAGAAGAAGCAGATCATGGATCTGTTCGAGTCGAACAAGCCTTGATGTTTTTGACAGCGCGTACGCGGTCGGCTTCGGCGGGTCGCGCACGCGTCCACCCCTTCGGGTCGGATTCCTGACCTATCCTTCCTTCTTTGCGCGATGCGTGCGCGATGCGTGCGCGAATGCATCGGCGGCTGAATCCATCGCGCGCTCAAGCACTTGGACGCGATCTGCAGGCCTTATCAACAGGTCTTTCAACACATTCTGTGGATAACGGCGCTGGCCGTTTTTTTCCCGTTGTGACTCCGCTTGATCGTGTCGTTGCTTCGAAATTGCTACGCCCAATAACACGCGGGACAAAGCGATTCGCCTCAAGCACTTAGACGCTTCGCCCCTGGCTTATCAACAAGTCTGTCAACACAAACTGGGGATAACACGAACTGGAAATAAGTGCGGCGTTCGGTAGGGAATCCCAGGTTTAGTTGGATGCGGTTGTGTTCGGTGTACCGACGGGCGCCGACGCAGACGCAGCAGTCGAAGCGGCCGCCGCCGGCGCGGACGACGTCCGGCCCTGATCGAGCGGCGGATTCCCCATCGCTTGCAACAGCGCAGCCGTGTCAGTGAGCCGCGCACTCGTATAGCGGATCTCGTCGAGCTGCGCGTTGCGCCATTGCTGCTCGCTCGAACGGGTCGCCGCGACGGGCAGCGAGCCGAGCCGATAGCGCGCCGACGTCTCGTTGAACACGCCCTGTGCCGAACGCGCGGCGATGTTCGCGGCATCGAGCGACTGCGCGTCGTGCTCGAGCGAGGCGAGCGTATCGGCGACGTTCTGGAACGCGGCCAGCACGGTCTGTTTGTACTGCGACACGCTCGCTTCGTAGGTGTGTTGCGCCGCGCGGCGCTGCGCGAGCAGCGCGCCGCCATGAAACAGCGGTTGCGACAGCGACGCGCCGATGCTCCAGATCGCCCCCGCACCGGACATCGCGACCGGCCAGCTAAACCCGCCTTGTCCCATCGATGCCGACAGCGACAGACTCGGGAACATCTGCGCGGTGGCGACGCCGACATCGGTCGCAGCGGCCTTCAGCGCGGCGTCGGCGGCCTCGATGTCAGGCCGCGTGCGTAGCAGCTCCGACGGCACCACGACCGGCACCTGCTCGGGCAGATGCAATTGCGCGAGATCGATGTCGTCCGGAGCGGCATCGGGCGTGCGGCCAAGCAGCACCGCGAGCGCGTGACGCGTGGTGAGCCACTGTTGCTTCAGCGCCGGCAGACTCGCCGACACGCTCGCCGCGCTCTGCTGCGCGTTCAGCAGATCGGCATGCGAGACCGCGCCGAGCGCGAAGCGCCGTTCGGTATCGCGCGCCTGATCGTTGGCGAGGACCACGAGCCGCTCGGTCGTATCGATCTGCGCGTGCAGCGCGGCGCTCGTGATCGTCGCGGTCACGATGTTCGCCGCGAGCGCGCGCCGCGCCGCCTCCAGCTGGTAGACCTGCACGTTCACGCGCGCGGCGAGCGCCGCGTTCGCGAGGCGCGCGGAGCCGAACAGATCGAACGTGTAGTGCGCCTGCAACTGGCCGACGAACACGTTGTACAGAAACGTGTTCGGTCCGATCTCGGGGATCGCGAGCGCGCGATTGCGGGTGGCCTGGCCGCCGGCGTCGATGGTCGGCAGCAGCGAACTGCCAACCTGCGCGCGCAACTGCTCGCGCGCGGCGGCGAGACTGCGGTCGGTCGCGTCGAGCGTCGGACTATTGCGCAAGCCTTCGTCGACGAGCGCGTTCAGCGCCTCCGAGCGGTACAGCTTCCACCATTCGGGCACCGGTTGCGCGCCGGTCACGAACTGCTGCGTGATGCCCTGCGCGGGCACGGTTTGCGTCGGCAGCGGCTCCGCACCGTAGTGCGCGGGCTGCGGCATCGCGGGCGCGTCGCCGTTCGGTCCGAACGAGCAGGCGCTGAGCATGCAGGTGATGCTCGCGATGCCGGTGGCAAGCGTGGTGCGGGCCAGCGCGTCGAAGCGCGCGCGGCGGCGGGACAGGGCGGGAATAGTCATGCTCGTGCTCATGCTCAGTTACCCGTATGCGTGGCGCCGGAACCGGACGGCGTCTGCGGCTCGCGCTCGTCGGCTCGCACGCGGAACGACACGGCGTACAACGCGGGCAGATAGAACAGCGTCAGGATCGTCGCGCTCGTGATGCCGCCCATCAGCGCGGTCGCCATCGGCCCGAAGAAGTTCGAGCGCAACAGCGGGATCAGCGCGAGCACGGCGGCGGCGGCGGTCAGCGTGATCGGCCGGAACCGCCGCACGGTCGCGCCGACGATCGCATCGAAACGCTTGTGCCCCGACGCGATGTCCTGCTCGATCTGATCGACGAGAATCACCGAGTTGCGCATGATGATGCCGAACATCGCGATCACACCGAGCATCGCGACGAAGCCGAACGGCTGGCCGAACAGCAGCAGCGTGAGCACGACGCCGATCAGGCCGAGCGGCGCGGTCAGCACGACCATCAGCACGCGCGCGAAGCTTTGCAGCTGGATCATCAGCAGCGTCAGCACCGCGATCACCATGATCGGAATCTGCGCGTTGATCGAGGTTTGACCCTTGGCGCTTTCCTCGACGGAGCCGCCGATCTCGATCCGGTAGCCGACCGGCAGCGTCGCGCGGATCGGCGCGAGCGCGCGGTCCACCGCGTGGGTCACGTCGATGCCTTGCGCGCCGGCCGACACGTCGGACTGCACGGTGATGGTCGGCTGGCGGTCGCGTTCCCAGATCACGCCGTATTCGAGGTCGTTGCGCAGATGTCCGAGGGTGCCGAGCGGCACCGGGCCGTTCGGCGTCGGCATCGCGAGCGCGGTCAGCTGCGACGGGTCGACGCGTTCGGCGCGCGGCGCGCGCAGATCGACGCTGATCAGCTTATCGCGCTCGCGATACTGCGTGACCGTGTAGCCGGACATCGTCAGCGCGAGGAAGCTGGAGATGTCTTCGGATGTCACGCCGAGCTCGCGCGCGCGTTTCTGGTCGATCTCGAAGCGCACCGAGCGCTCGGCGGGTTCGTCCCAGTCGAACTGCACGTTGCGCGTGCCGCGATTGGCGCGCATCGTCGCGGCGACGCGTTCGGCGATCGAGCGCACGGTCGCGATGTCGTCGCCGCTCACGCGGAACTGCACCGGATAGCCGACCGGCGGGCCGTTCTCGAGGCGCGACAGGCGCGTGCGGATCGCCGGGAAGTTGTTGCGCAACTCCGGTTCGAGCCACTGCGCGAGCTTCTCGCGATCCTTGACCGTCTTCGCGGTGATCACGAACTGCGCGAAGTTCGGCTGCTGCAATTGCTGATCGAGCGGCAAATAGAAGCGCGGCGCGCCGGTGCCGACGAAGCTGACCGAGTGATCGATTTCCGGCCGCCCCTTCAGAACCTGTTCGAGCCGCTGCGCCTGACGCAGCGTGGCATCGAACGACGCGCCTTCGGGCAGCCGCACATCGACCAGCAACTCCGGCCGGTCCGAGCTCGGGAAGAACTGCTGCGGCACCAGCGAGAAGCCGGCCATCGCGAGCACGAACAGCAGCACGGTGATCGCGAGCACCACGAAGCGCCGTTCGATGCACCAGCCGATCCAGCCGCGCAAACGCGTGTAGAAGCGCGTGTCGTAGATGTCGTGTTCGTGATCGTCGGGCTCGTGCGCATGGCGCTTACGCTCGGGCAGCATGTGATAGCCGAGCAGCGGAATCAGCACGACCGCCGCGAGCCACGACGCGATCAGCGCGATCGCCGACACCTCGAAGATCGAACGCGTGTACTCGCCGGTGCTGGATTTCGCGAGCGCGATCGGCAGGAAGCCGGACACGGTCACGAGCGTGCCGGTCAGCATCGGAAACGCGGTGCTGGTGTACGCGAAGGCCGCGGCGCGCGTGCGGTTCCAGCCTTGCTCGAGCTTCACCGACATCATTTCGACCGCGATGATCGCATCGTCGACGAGCAGGCCGAGCGCGAGCACAAGGGTGCCGAGCGATACCTTGTGCAGGCCGATATCGAACAGGTACATGCACAGCGCGGTGACCGCGAGCACCACCGGAATCGAGATCACGACGACCATGCCGGTGCGCACGCCAAGTGACACCAGACTCACGATCAGCACGATCGCGACCGCTTCGGCGACCGCTTCGAGGAAGTCGTTCACAGAGCGCGCGACCGCGTGCGGCATGCTCGATACTTCGACCAGATTCAATCCGACGGGCAGCGCGGCGCGCAGTTGGGTCATCTGCTGATCGAGCGCGCGGCCGAGGCGGATCACGTCGCCGCCCGGCTGCATCGTCACGCCGATGCCCAGCACGGGTTTGCCGCCGAAGCGCATCTGCGTGACGATCGGGTCGTCGTAGCCGCGCCTGATCGTCGCGATGTCGCCGAGACGGAACGTGCGGTTGTTGATGCGGATCAGCGTGTCGGCAAGCGCGTTGACGTCGTTGAACTGGCCGCTCGGGCGCACGAACACGCGGTCGTCGGTGGTGGTGAGCGTGCCCGCGGGCGCGATCGCGTTCTGCGCGTTGATCGCCTGGCCGAGCTGTTGCGGCGAGATGCCGAGACGCGTCAACTGCGTGTTCGCGATCTCGATGTAGATGTGCTGATCGGGGTCGCCGAAATAATCGACCTTGCCGACGCCCGGCACGCGCAGCAGCACCGAGCGCAACTGGTCCGCGTAATCATGCAGTTGCGCGGCGGAAAAGCCGTCGCCTTCGAGCGTGTAGATGTTGGTGTAGACGTCGCCGAATTCATCGTTGAAGAACGGGCCCTGGATGCCCGGCGGCAAGGTCGCCGAGATGTCGCCGACTTTCTTGCGCACCTGGTACCACGTCTCGGGCACCTGGCTCACCGGCGCCGAGTCTTTCATCGTGAAGAAGATCAGCGATTCGCCGGGGCGCGAGTAGCTGCGCACGAAATCGATGTACGGCGTTTCCTGCAGCTTGCGGCCGATGCGATCGGTCAGCTGCTCCTGCACCTGGCGCGCGGTGGCGCCGGGCCAGAACGTGCGGATCACCATCACGCGGAACGTGAAGGGCGGGTCTTCCGATTGCGCGAGCCGCGTGTAGGCGAGGATGCCGAACGCGGTGGCGAGCGCGATCAGGAACACGACCAGCGCCTGATGACGCAGCGCCCACGCGGAAAGATTGAAGCGGCCTTCTTCGTGCGCCGTGCTCATGAAGCGAAGTCCTCGGGATGCAGCGGCGCGATCGCGCGGACTTTCTCGCCGGCGCTCACGGTGTGCACCCCTTGCAGTACGACGCTTTCGCCATCTTTCAGGCCCGCGCTGACGACAAACGTGCGCTCGTAGTAGCGCGTGACGGTCACGCGACGCAGCTCGAGCGTGTTGTCCGCGGCGCGCACGACCCACACGGCCGGTTCACGCCCCTCGTGAAACAGCGCGGTGACCGGCAGCGTGAACACGCCGTGCTGCGCGGCCGCCGCGGTGAGCGGTACGGCCGGCGTGACGTCGGCGGTCATGCCGAGGCGCACGTCGGCGCCGGCATCGACGAGCGTCAGACGCGCGCGCCATGTGCGGCTTTGCGGATCGGCGGCCGGCGATAGCTCACGCACGCGCGCGCTGAGCTTGCGGCCCGGCAGCGCGGCGAGCGTGACGCTCGCATTCTGGCCGACCGCGAATGCGGCGAGCGCGCTTTCGGGCACGTCGCACAGGACGTCGAGGTCGCCGCTCCACGCGAGGTTGTAGACGGCCTGACCCGCCGACACGTTTTGTCCCGTGTCCGCCTGTTCAGCCGTGATGACGCCCGCATGACCGGCGGTGAGCGTCGTGTACTGCAGTTGGTTCTTCGCGAGCGCCGCCTGCTGCTGCGCCTGATCGCGCTGCGCGAGCGCGGAAGCGTAGGCGTTGGTGGTCTGTTCGAGCTGCGCCGGCGCGATCAGGTTTTCCTTGGCCTGGGCCCTGTCGCGTTCGAGCTGCTGCTGCGCATAGACGAGGTTGTGCTGCGCGGCTTCGACCTGCGCCTGCGTGCTCGCGGCGTTTTTCTGCGCATCGGCCGGGTCGAGCAGCGCGACGACTTCGCCGCTCTTCACCGTGTCGCCGAGCCGCACCCGCCGCTCGATGATCTTGCCGGCGACGCGAAACGACAGCGGCGTCGAATAGCGCGCCTGCACTTCGCCGGGCAGCGACGCCGCCTGCAGCGCGTGACCGTCCGCATGCACGGCAAGCGCGACCACCGGGCGCGGCGCGGGTGCCGCGGCCTCCTTCTTCGAGCAGGCCGAGAGCGCGAGCACGCCTGCCAGCGCCAGCGCGCAGGCGTGCCTGGAGAAACCGCGGTGATGGGATGGGGGAGACTGCTGGCGCATCGCTGACGATGCGGGAGAACCGGGACGCTTCACAATTACCCCAACTGGAGACAGCGAACGAACACGGCAAGCCGCGTGGCCCGCCAGCGAAGACCTGCACGCCGTTCATGCTAATGGCATACAGATATGGCTTTGGATGAAGAAATGCATTCTAATACACTCGTGTATCTGAATGTATAGATGGATTTGAATTCTTTTGGATGCTAGGCTTGCGGCCATGAAACGTCAAAGACTGACACGAGAGCAGAGCAAAGACCAGACGCGGGGGCGGCTGCTCGATGCTGCGCAGGCAACTTTCATGAAGAAGGGCTTCGTCGCGGCGAGTGTCGAGGACATCGCGGCGGCGGCCGGCTATACGCGCGGCGCGTTCTATTCGAACTTCCGTAGCAAGACCGAGCTGTTTCTGGAGCTGTTGCGGCGTGATCACGAAGCGATGCAGGCGGGACTGCATGCGATCTTCGAAAACGCGGCGTCGCGCGAGGAGATGGAGGCGCGCGTGCTGCGCTACTACAGCTCGCTGCATCGCGAGAACAAGTGTTTTCTGCTATGGGTCGAGGCGAAGCTGCTGGCGGTGCGCGACGGCCGTTTCCGGCTGCGCTTCAACGCGTTCATGCACGAGAAGATCGAACAGTTGAGCGCCTATGTGCGCGAGTTCTCGGAGCGCGTGGGCACGCCGATGTCGATGCCGCCCGAGCAGCTCGCGATCGGACTGATGGGGCTATGCGACGGCGTGCAGTTCTTCTACACAGTCGATCCGCAGAATGTGCCGACCGAAATGGCCGAAATGGTGCTGGCGGGGTTTTTCTCGCGCGTGGTGTTCGGGCGCGATGCATGACAGTGGGCGTTGAGCCCGGATGCAAGAACGCGCGCCCCCAACGGATCGCGCATCAGATACGGCTACAACCGCAAAAATCAGTCGACCGGCAGTTGCGCGCAGGCTTCGGCGGCGGGCGCCGCGCAAGCGAACGCGTATTGGCCGCTGGCGTCGAGGATCTTTGCCCCTGCGTGCAGGGCGACCTTGATATCCGGGCAGCGCTCATAAGCGATATATGCCGAGCTAGCGGCGGCCGACCAGCAAACCAGCGAAAACGCGATTTTTTCGAGCAAATGAAAACGATGTGGCATGGCGATGTGGCGGTAATTTCTTTCGGCCGCTATTTTACCAACAGACTAGGGTTTATACCTAGTTAAAACCCACAATAGACGCCGCAATAGTGGCGGGATCGACACGCCACCGCGAATCTGACCGGAATGTCATGTCTGGGTCAGGGTTGGGACATGTCCGATAACTAGAATCGGTTGGGTTGGGCAGGCCCGCGCGCATGCCGCACGGGTCCACACAAGCGGCAACCATTGCGCCGGCCCGGCTTTACCGAGGCAGGAGTCGTCCCATGAATCAACTGCAGTCGATGCGCGTGTTCGTCAAGGTGGCGGACTTCGGCAGTTTCGTTGGCGCGGCGAGCGCGCTGGATCTATCCACCGCGGTCGTCACGCGGCACGTCGCGGATCTCGAAGCGCGGCTCGGCACCCGATTGCTGAACCGCACGACCCGCCGTCTGTCGCTGACCGAATCCGGCGCGACCTATCTGGAGCGCGTACGTCACATCCTCGCCGATCTCGAAGGCGTCGAGCAGATGGTGGTGGCGCGCAATCACGAACCAGTCGGCACACTGCGCATCGTCGCGCCGGTCGTGTTCGGGCTGCATAGTCTCGCGCCGGTCGTGCAGTCGTACGCGGCGCGCTATCCGGACGTCGTGCCCGACGTCACGCTCGCCGACCGCCACGTCGATCTCGTCGAAGAGGGCTTCGACGTCGGTATTCTGGTTGCGCGGCAGATGCGCAGCGCGAGCATCGTCACCCGGCGGCTCACGACCGGCTATATGACAGTGTGCGCGACGCCCGAGTATCTGGCGCAACACGGCACGCCGAAACGCCCCGAGGATCTGCTCGGGCATTCGTGCCTGAGCCGGCCGGCCGAGCAGGGCGGCGGCGAGGAGCGCGTGTTCAGCGGGCCGGACGGCGAAGTGCGGGTGCGGCCGATCAACGCGATCGCGGCGAACAACGCCGAGATGCTGCGGCAGTTCGCGCTGCTGGGCATGGGCGTGGCGATTCTGCCGAGCTACCTGATCGGACGGGATCTGGCGGCGGGGCGGCTCGTGCGTCTGCTCGACCAGTACAGCCTGCCGCCCATCGAAATCACGATTGCGTATCCGAGCCGGCTGCATCTGCCGGCGAAGGTACGGACGTTCATCGATCATCTGGTCGAGCATTTCCAGCCGGAAAGCGCACAGGCGCGGGATTCGCGCAGTGCGGCGCTGGTGCGGGCGGTAGCGCAGGTGAGCGGGTCCGACGATCAGGTCGCGCGCGAGATGGCCGAAGACGCGCTCGAACGAACCCGCACGACACGCCGTGTGACAAGGGTGCCGCGCACGCGGATCGCGGCGTCGTCGCAGTTCTGAAGGGGAAGGTGACGCGTGTCTGAATCGGGCTTCAGATGCTTAAGCCCGGACCATAATTGCCGCCGATCAGGCGCGTGACCGACTCGATGTCGACATAATCCTGCTCCGGCATGCTATCGAGCATCGCCAGCACCTCGTTGCTCGCGCCGGCTTCGCGCGCCGCGTCGACGAGCGCGTCTTTGTTGGTCGGAAATTCGACTTCGCTGAGAAGATCGGCGATCTGCAGATCGATCGATTCGCCGGGGATGTCCGAGGCCGTCATGCGCATGCTCCTGTCGAGCTCGAGTTAGTCACGTTGTTATTGCCGCCGCGAAAAGCCAGCGCCTCGCCGCGATGAGTTTCTCGCAGTGTCGCAAACCCGCGCGTATCGCCACCCCATCTTCATGACAGCCGGCGCAAGCCGGGCCAGCGCGCCGCTGCGGCCGCGCCATCGCCCGCCGTTGCGGCCGCCATCACGTGGTCAGATGCTCGTGCTGCCCGGTCAGGCTGCGTTCCAGATGTCGGGACTTTGGCAGCGCAATATGCTCCCAGTGCTGCGGACGGCTCGAGTCGGCGCTCGCCACGTCCGGGGCAGGAGGCGCGACCGGCGCGGCGTCCACGCGTTGCGCAAGCGTAATGGAATCCTTGCTGTCCGGCGCGGTATGAACCGGCGCGGCGAAACACGAGGCTGACAGCGTCACCATGATTAACAGTGTCGAGGTTTTCATCGCCCGACCTCCTAGAGCTCATGCGGCGCTGACAATCGAGCAAACCCTGTGCCGTCCCGCGTCGAAAGGACGGTGCAAGCCAAGGACGGCGTAGCGCTACGCGGCCCAAGCTCCTTACCATCTTAGACGGCAATTACTGCAAAGCGCGCACATTTGCGACAAAACCGTATTGTAGATTCCATCATCGCACGAACCACCGCGCGCGTCCGCCATGGGTTAGCGCAGCACGTCGAAGCGCGTCCACGGCCACGACGGACGGTCGCGCATATAGCCGTTCAGCCAGTTCCACTGCGGATGCCGCTTCATAAACGCCTGCGCATCGAACGGCCGGCCGCACGGATGCCCCCAGCGCGCGGTAAACGCCATCTCGCGCGCCATTTCGCTATCGACCACCTTGCCGTCGTTCGCGCCCCACGGATTGAACGGGCCGTGATCGGTCCCGCCGAAGCGCGCGTCGTCGAGCTCCAGATGCCCGCAGATCGTGCGCGAGCACGGGTTGTCGTTGCGATCGAGATAGACGTCGTGATGATCGGCGATCATCTGCCTGGCGAGTTCGACGTCGATGTTGCCGCGATGCATTTCCTCGAGCTGCATGAAACGCAGACGCCGCGCGCCGTTCTTGCGCACGTCGGTATAGTCCTCGCCTTCGCCGATGCATTCCTGGTTGCGGATCTTCAGATCCGTCGCGGTGTTGTAGCCGCTGTAGAAACCGTCCCTGGTGGTCTCGAAGCCCGAATAGTGCAGCCCGAGTTCGTAACGCGCGATCTCGCCGGTCTTCGTGTCGCCTAGCAGCCAGCTGTTCGCGTAGCCGCCGTTGTTTGCGAGCGAGAACATCTCGCACCATTCCTTGATGGTGTTCGCATATTGCGACGCGCGCCGCGAGCGATAAAACTCGGGCGCGCCGGCCGGGTTGTAGCCCGCGAAGTTCGAGATCGTCGTTTCGGTGATCATCAGGCCGGCCGCCGTGACCCAGAAATCGGTCAGGCTCGAGATGCAGCCCGGCAGGCCCTGCATCAGGATGCGGTTGCCGCGGTCGGGCACGATGTCGAACACGACGTTGAACGCGTCGCCGGCCGCATAGCGGTCCCATGAGTTGTGCGCCATCACGATGCGGCCGTCGCGCGTCGCGCTGCCGGTCGCGATGAACGCGCTGCAGTGGTGACCGCGCCGGCCGCGCCACAGTTTCGCGCCCAGATGCGGCTGTGCCTGCGCCGCATGTGTCGGCCACCAGCTTTGCAGCAGATCCATGTAGCCGTTCCACGCCAGCACTTCGGCGAACGGCAGCTTCGCGCCATCGGCGATGCCATGAATTTCGTCGGCGAATTCGGTGTCGAGCTTGCTCGCGAACTGACTCGTCGCGGCGTTGACGAAGGTGTCGAACTCCTCGCCGGTGTCCCACCTGGCGAGATATCGCGCGGTGCGGATCGCGTTTCTGATTTCGTCGGCGAGCAACTGGCCGTGCTGCTCGCCGCGATCGTACGGCTCGCCTTCGATATGCACGAAAATCCAGCCGGCCTGATCGCGGCGTACGGCCTCGGGGGACGGTTCGCTCATCTTCGGCTCCGACGATACGGCGTATAGGGCGGGCGCTGTCGCCGCGCCCATGCTGGGCTCACGCGTGCCGGCCGCATGCAGGGTCGGCGGTCTGTTCATTGTAGAGAATCCGCGGCGCTTTGCATCGCGCGCCGCGAAGCTTGAGCGAAGGCCCTAGCGCGACGGATTCATGCGGAAGTACGCGTCGAGCAGCGAGGTCTTGTAGACGACCCCGGCAAGCAACGGACGCGCGGTGCTTTCGATCACCGGCAGGCGCTCGCCCTGAAACGCCATGAAGTGCTGCAACGCGACGGCGAGCGACATGTCCGGCGTCAGCACGTCGAAATGCGGCTGCAGATAATCGGCGGCGGTTTTCATCGACGTGTCGGTCCGGTCGAGCAGATCGGACGTGATGTCCTTCAGCGCGACCACGCCGAGAAATGCGCCCGAGTCGTTGGCGACGTACAGGTACTTGACCGGATATTCGAGAAACACGCGCGTCATGTCGTGCACGGTCGCGTTCGGCGGTACGACGGTCTGCGCGGGGCGGATCAGCTCGCGCATCTGCGTCGCGCGCAGTCGCGTTCGTTCCTGCTCCTCGCGATTGCGGCGCAGCGTGATCTCGTACATCGAGGTCTTGCCGATCGCGCGCGCGATGAAGTACGCGACCACGCACGACACCATCAGCGGCAGCACGACCTGATAGCTCAAGGTCATCTCGAAGATCATCAGGATCGCCATCAGCGGCGCCTGAGTCGCGCCCGCGAGGAACGCGCCCATGCCGACCATCGCATACGCATAAGCGGCCGACGTCGCGTGCGGCCACAACGCGTGCATGCCCTGGCCGAACAGCGAGCCGACCGCCGCGCCGACGAACAGCGTCGGCGTGAACACGCCGCCGACCGCGCCGGAGCCGGCCGTCGCCGCGGTCGCCGCGAGCTTGCAGACGAGCACGAGCACGAGCGCGGTCCACGTCCACGGCGAATGCAGGATCGAGTTCACGACGCTGTAGCCGTTGCCCCACACCTCGGGCTCCGCGACCGAAATGATGCCAACCACGAAACCGCCGATGCCGAGCCGCACCGGCAGCGCCACCGGCAGCTTGCGAAAGGCCTGCTTCGAGGCATCGAGCAACCGCAGGAACTGCGGCGCGGCCGCGCCGCACAGCGCGCCGAGCGCGACGAACAGCAGCACCTCGGGACCGGTCACGGTCGGAAACTCCGGCATCTCGTAGGGCGGCTTGTAGCCGGCGAATTCGCGCATCGTGATGTTCGCGACGACCGCGGCGACCACCACCGGCCCGAAGCTCTCCATCGCGATCGAGCCGAGCACGATCTCGGTGACGAAAAACGCGCCCGCGATCGGCGCGCTGTACGCGGACGTGATACCGGCCGCCGCGCCGCACGCGACCAGCAGGCGCAGCCGCGGCGGATCGAAGTGGACCCAGCGGCCGATCAGCGACGAGGCGAGCGCCGCGAGCTGCACCATCGGACCTTCACGGCCGATCGAGCCGCCGCTCGCGATCGTAAACAGCGACGACACGCTGCGCCACAAGCTCAGGCGCACCGGCACGGCGCCGTCGCCGATCGCGACCGCTTCCATGTAGTCGGAGTGCGGGTGCCGGTCGGCGTGACGCTGCGCGATCAGCAGAAACACGCCGGCGACCAGACCGCCCGCGGCCGGCACCCAGATGCGCACGGTCCACGGCAGGCTGCGCGCCGTTTCGACGAAGCTGCCGGAGTGGCCGGTTATCGCCAGTTGCAGCAGTTCGATGCCCTTGCGAAACGCCACGGTGGCGAATGCGCCGACAATGCCTACGACGACCGACCAGACCAGCATCGTATGGGCATCGGAGAGGCGGAAAAGGCGTTGGGCGCGGGTGCGCAGCTTCAGCAGGAATGAAAGCACGTCGACGGTACGGGGCGTGATGGGAGGTTGAAAAATCCGCGCCACAACGACAGCGCGCCCGCCTCGAATGGCGGGCGCGCGGCGGCGAGCGGGCGGGGCCGGGCGGCGCGGTTCAAGTCGCCGCCTCGTCGAGTTCCGGGTAGTGCCGGAAGACGCAGCTTTCGTTATGGGCGATGCGCCGGTCCGAGTCCAGGTACGCGGCGATGTTCGGTCTGGCGATCACCCTATCGTGCAGCGCGGCGAGCCGCGGATAGTGCTCGCCGAAGCGCTTCAGCGCGCGCGGAAACGCATACAGCAGACCATCGATCAGCTGGAACATCGACAGGTCCACATAGGTCAGCGCGTCGCCGACCATGAAGCTGTCGCCGGCCGGATTCTGCGCGAGCACGCGCTCGAAGTACGACATGAACTTCGGAATCCGATGCTCGATGAAATCGTGCGCGCGCACCTTCGCCGCGTCTTTCTGCTCCTCGTAGTAGAGGCCGCTCGCGAGCGGATGGTGGGTGTCGTGCGCTTCGGTGACGACGTCGGCGATCGTCAGTTGCAGGCCGTTCGCGACGTAGCGCAGGCTCTCCACCTTGGGCGCGAGATTGAGCCGCGGGCCGAGATAGAACAGGATGTTGGCGGTCTGCGGGATCACCAGATCGCCGTCTTTCAGAAACGGCGGCGCGAACGGCGGATACGGCTCGTCGGGGCTGTCCATCACGGCCATCATCGCCTCGGTGCCGAGGCCCTTCGAAGGCTTGCCGCGCGCGACTTCGACATAGTCGACGCCGGCTTCCTCCAGCGCGAGCCGCACGAATTCGCCGCGGCCTTGCAGGCCATCCCAGTAGTACAGTTCCAGGCTCATCGATCGATCCTCATTCCGGTCGCCGGGACGCGTCGCGCGAAGACGGTTTCACCGCTGCCATCGGACCATGCGCACAGGCGGGTTGTGGGAGCAAAGTTCGCAGCAACGAGTATGCCGTGTGAGCGGGCCGGATGGGGCGCCAGAATGCCCAAAACCCCGCGCGCGGCGGGGTGTCGGGGAAGGCGGGGAGGCCGGCGACGGCTCAGCGCAACAGGTGCTGGACGGCCCATGTGATGCCCAGTCCGCCGGCGATCAGCCACACATACAGAATCAGGCCCGTGGTCAGCGCGCGCGGACCCGCTTCGCGAATCTGCGAAATGCGCGTTTCCATGCCGAGTGCGGTCATCGCCATCGTCAGCGCGAAGGTGTCGAGCAGGTTCAGCGACGAGGTGGCGCTTTGCGGCAGCACATGCAGCGAGTTGATCGCGACGCAGGCGAGAAAGCCGAGTGCGAACCAGGGGATCGCAAGCTTGCGCGGGACGGCGCCGTCCGTGCTGCCATCCTTCGCGCCGCGCGCCGCGCGGTTCACCCACAGGCCGACCACCAGCAATACCGGCACGAGCAGCATCACGCGGGTCATCTTGACGATCGTCGCGATGTGCGTCGCTTCCGGGCTCACGTTGCTTGCCGCGCCGACCACCTGCGCGACCTCGTGGATCGTGCCGCCGAAGAAGAGACCCGCGCCGACCGTATCGAGGTGCAGCCAGCCCGCGTTGAACAGCACCGGGTACAGGAACATCGACAGCGTGCCGAACAGCACGACGGTGCCGACCGCCATCGCGCTCTTGTGCGGCTTCGATTGCAGCGTCGATTCGAACGCGAGCACCGCGGCCGCGCCGCAGATCGCGCTGCCGGCCGCCGTCAGCAGCGCGGTGTCCCGGTCGAGCTTCATGATCTTGATGCCGGCCCAGGTGCCGATCACGAGCGTGCTGACGACGATCAGCACCGATTCCGCGAGGCCCGGCAGACCCACCTGGGCGATTTCCTGCAGGCTCACGCGCAGGCCGAAGAACGCGACCGCGATGCGCAGCAGCTTGCGCGCCGAGAAGTTGACGCCCGCCGCCCAGCTGGCCGGCATGCTGTCGCGCAGCGCATTGCCATAGATCGCACCGGCGACGATGCCAACGATCAGCGGACTCAGGCCAAGACCGGCAACCGCCGGAATCGCCGCGATGCGCGTGACGGCGGCGGCGAACAGCGCGACGAACAGCACGCCATTGAGTTGGCCGCGAGTGGACAGCGCGGGTGAGGCGGCAGTGAGCGGGACGGTGGGTGTGGACATGATCGGGTGCCTGACTTCGTAGCGAACTTGCATAGAACTGCATGAGCAGCAACGGGGCTAATCCTAAATTAGATATAACGATATGAAAAATCGTGATTTAGAATGTGAAGTATCGGCCCAACCAATATTTCATCGAGATGACCCCGGATCAACTTATAACGTTCGCTGCCGTCGCTGAGCATCGCAACATCAGCCGGGCGGCGGTGGCGCTGCATCTGTCGCAGCCGGCGGTGTCCGGACAGCTACGGCAATTGCAGGACGAATTCGGCGAGCCTCTGTACCAGCGCGATGGCCGCGGTGTACGGCTGACGCCGGCCGGCGAGCAGCTCGCCAGCTATGCGGCGCGGCTGCGCGATACCTGGCGGCAGGCGCATGCGTATCGCGACGCGCTGCGCGGTCTGGAGCAGGGCACTTTGCGGATCGGCGCGAGCACGACGCCGGCGAGCTATCTGCTGCCGTATCTCATCGCCGAATTTCATCGCCGCTATCCGGACGTGACCGTGCATACCGCCAACGGCAATACGGCCGAGATCGTCGGCGCACTCGGCTCGGTCGACATCGCGATGATCGAGGGTCCCGCCGGCGCCGATCTGCCGCCGGATACGGTCGTCCATGCGTGGCGCGAGGATGAAATCGTCGCGATCATGCCGCGCTCGCATCCGCTCGCGCAGGCGGACAACGGCGAGCGCATCGAGCTGGCCGCGTTCGGCGCTTATCCGCTGGTGCTGCGCGAGGAAGGCTCGGGCGTGCGGCAGACGGTCGAGCGCGAATTCGCTCGCGCGGGCGTGCCGATGCGCGTGGCACTCGAGATCGCCGGGGTCGAAGGCGTGAAGGAGGCGGTGCGGGCCGGCATGGGCGTCGGCTTCGTGTCGGCGATGTCGATGCGGCATGAGAACGGTGCGCTGCGTCTGATGTCGCTGAGCCCGCAGCCGCTGACGCGGCGGCTGTCGATTCTGGTGCCCCATGCGAGCGCGCCGTCGCGGGTGGTCGAACAGTTTCTGGCGATGTGTATCGCGGACGGCGGCTGACTGCAGCGCGGGCGGCGTGCGGCCGGCGCGCCTGGGGATTTCCTCTATGGTGCGCGATGGCCGTCCCGCGCACTATTCGCTCATCGCAGCGCCTCGGCGCTTTTTTTCGAAGTGTAATTGGAACCGGTTCCAAGAGCGGTTTCGCGTCAGGATCGAATGAGTTGAACATGGCTGATGCAGTTGAGATCGTGATCGTCGCCAGCGCGTTCGGTGTGAACGCCGTGCGCGCCGACGGCCATCTGAAATGGGCGCAGGCGGCAAAGCGAGCCGGCGCGGCGGGTTTCGAAGTGCGTCGCGAGCTGTTCGCGAGCGACGCGGACGCGGACCCGCAACGGCTGCGCGCCCTCGGCGCGGCGTTGGCCGATCTCGGGCTGTGGCCGGTGTTCTCGACGCCGGCATCGTTGTACGCCGCGAGCGGCCAGCTCGATACCGACGCGCTGCGTCTGGCGCTCGACGAAGCGGCCGCGCTCGGCGCGCGCTTCGTCAAGCTGCAACTCGGCGGCTTCGCGGGGGAGGCTCACGGTGCGGCGCTCGTCGCGCAGGTGGCGAGCGGCTGCGGCACCACGGACGGCGCGCAGCCACGGCTCGTCGTCGAAAACGGGCAACTGGCGCAGGGCGGCTCGCCCGCGCAGTTCGTCGGGCTGTTCGACGCGCTCGCGCGTGAAGGTCACGCGGACGCGCTCGGTATGACTTTCGATACCGGCAACTGGGCGTGGCTCGACGTCGCGCCGCTCGAAATCGCGCCGCAGCTTGCGCCGTACGTCGAGTACATCCATTGCAAGAGCACGACGGGCGAGGGCGCGCGGCGCTTCGCGATCGCGCCGGCCGCCGATGACGCTTTCTTCCGCGCGGTCCTCGACCGGCTGCCGCGCGATGTGCCGCGTGGCATCGAGTTTCCGTTCGACCCGAGCCGGATCGATGCTGATGCCGCGCACTATGTGAACTGGCTAGCGCGGGTATAGACCGCGACGCGGCAAGCAAGGCAGCAAACAACGCAACGCAACCTGAATCATCGGCATCGGATGCACCACCAGGAGCCCAGCATGACCCACCCGTACCCCGCCCTCGACGTGATCACCTACGGCGAAGCGATGGCGATGTTCGTCGCCACCGAAACCGGCCCGCTGGCAGGCGTCGGACACTTCACGAAGCGCATCGCCGGGGCGGATCTGAACGTCGCGATCGGCTTGTCGCGACTCGGCTTCAGGGTGGGCTGGATGAGCCGCGTCGGCGACGATTCGTTCGGCCAGTACGTGCGCGACACGCTGACGAAGGAGGGCATCGACCAGCAATGCGTGAGCACAGACGCGCGCTATCCGACCGGCTTCCAGCTGAAGTCGAAGAACGACGACGGCAGCGATCCGGCGGTCGAATACTTCCGCAAAGGCTCGGCAGCGAGCCATCTGTCGCGCGACGACTACGTCGCCGACTACGTGCTGCCCGCGCGTCATTTGCATCTGACCGGCGTCGCGCCGGCGATCTCGGCGAGTTCGCGCGAACTCGCGTTCCATCTGGCCCGTGAAATGCGTGCGGCAGGCAGGACGATCTCGTTCGACCCGAACCTGCGCCCGACGCTGTGGCCGTCGCGCGCGGCGATGGTCGAAGGCCTGAACGCGCTCGCGGCACTCGCCGACTGGGTGCTGCCCGGCATTGGCGAGGGTGAGATTCTGACCGGCTACACGCAGCCGGAGGACATCGCGCAGTACTACCTCGAGCGCGGCGCGCGCGGCGTGATCGTCAAGCTCGGCGCGCAGGGCGCGTATTACCGCACCGTGACCGATGCCGCGACGATCGCCGGCCGGCCGGTCGCGAACGTCGTCGATACGGTCGGCGCCGGCGATGGTTTCGCGGTCGGCGTGATCAGCGCGCTGCTCGAAGGCCGCACGCTCGCGCAGGCGGTCGCGCGCGGCAACCGGATCGGCGCGCTCGCGATCCAGGTGATCGGCGATTCGGAAGGTTTGCCGAGCCGCGCCGAACTGGACGCGCTGGAACTGGCCGAGGTGCCGGGCATCGCAAGCGCGGCCTGACGCGGCTCGGACTGCATCGATAGCGATGCATACACGACCAGCATCCACACGACAACAAGAGCGCCCTCAGCGCGCCAAGATTTTTTCATCATTGATTCGGGACGACGCCGTCCAAGGAGACTTCCATGACCTCATCACTTGCGATTCGCCGCTGGTGGACGATCATGCCGATCGTGTTCATCACCTACAGCCTCGCGTATCTGGATCGCGCGAATTTCGGCTTTGCGGCGGCGGCCGGCATCAACCAGGATCTCGGCATCAGCAAGGGGCTCGCGTCGCTGATCGGCGCGCTGTTTTTCCTCGGCTATTTCTTCTTCCAGATTCCGGGCGCGATCTACGCCGAGCGCCGCAGCGTGAAGAAGCTCGTGTTCTGGAGCCTCATCCTGTGGGGCGGCTGCGCGGCGTTGACCGGCATGGTCAGCAACATCCCATCGCTGATGGCGATCCGCTTCGTGCTCGGCGTCGTCGAAGCCGCGGTGATGCCGGCGATGCTGATCTTCATCAGCAACTGGTTCACGAAGAGCGAACGCTCGCGGGCGAACACGTTCCTGATTCTCGGCAACCCGGTCACGGTGCTGTGGATGTCGGTCGTGTCGGGCTATCTCGTGCATTCGTTCGGCTGGCGGCAGATGTTCATCGCCGAGGGCGCGCCCGCGATCCTCTGGGCGGTGTGCTGGTGGTTCCTCGTGAAGGACAAGCCCGAGCAGGTGTCGTGGCTCACGCAGCAGGAAAAGGATGCGCTCGCGCAGACCTTGCGCGCCGAGCAGGCCGCGATCAAGCCGGTGCGCAACTACAGCGAGGCGTTTCGCACGCCCGCGGTCATCAAGCTGTGCGCGCAGTATTTCTGCTGGAGCATCGGCGTGTACGGTTTCGTGCTGTGGCTGCCGTCGATCCTGAAAAACGGCTCGTCGATCGGCATGGTCGAGACGGGCTGGCTGTCTGCGCTGCCGTATGCGGCCGCGACGATCGCGATGCTTGCAGCTTCGTGGGCATCGGATAAACTCAACCGCCGCAAGGTGTTCGTGTGGCCGTTCCTGCTGGTCGGTGCGATCGCATTCGCGGCGTCGTACGGGCTCGGCTCAGCGCATTTCTGGATTTCGTATGCGCTGCTCGTGATCGCGGGCGCCGCCATGTACGCGCCGTATGGCCCGTTCTTCGCGATCGTGCCAGAACTGCTGCCGAAGAACGTCGCGGGCGGCGCGATGGCGCTGATCAACAGCATGGGTGCGCTCGGTTCGTTCGTCGGCTCGTACGTGGTCGGCTATCTGAACGGCGCGACCGGCTCGCCCGCGGCATCGTATGCGTTCATGAGCGTGGCGCTCGTCGCCGCGGTGATCCTGACGCTCGCCGTCAAGCCGGCCGCCGCCGAACGACGCGACCCCGCTCGTCCCACCGTCGCAAGGAAAATTAGCTGATGAAGAAGATCGTCGCCTGGAAGTCGCTGCCCGAGGATGTGCTCGCCTATCTGCAACAGCATGCGCAGGTCGTGCAGGTCGATCCGTCACAGCATGATGCTTTCGTCGCCGCGTTGCGCGATGCCGACGGCGGCATCGGCGCGAGCGTGAAGATCGCGCCGGCGATGCTCGAAGGCGCGAGCCGGCTTAAGGCGCTGTCGACGATCTCGGTCGGCTACGACCAGTTCGACGTCGACGACCTCACGCGCCGCGGCATCGTGCTCGCGCACACGCCGGACGTACTGACCGAATCGACCGCCGATACTGTGTTCTCGCTGATCCTCGCGTCCGCGCGGCGCGTGGTCGAGCTGGCCGACTGGGTCAAGGCGGGCCAGTGGCGCACGAGCATCGGGCCCGCGCAGTTCGGGGTCGATGTGCAGGGCAAGACGATCGGCATCGTCGGCCTGGGGCGGATCGGCGGCGCGGTCGCACGGCGCGCTGCGCTCGGCTTCAACATGAAGGTGCTGTACACGAACCGCAGCGCGAACCGCCACGCGGAAGAGGCGTATGGCGCGCGGCGCGTCGAACTGGCCGAATTGCTCGCGCAGTCCGATTTCGTCTGTCTGCAGGTGCCGCTCACGCCGCAGACGCGGCATCTGATCGGCACGGCCGAACTGCGCGCAATGAAGAAGAGCGCGATCCTGATCAACGCGTCGCGCGGCGCGACCGTCGACGAAGCGGCGCTGATCGAGGCATTGAAGAACGGCACGATTCACGGTGCGGGCCTCGACGTGTTCGACACCGAACCGTTGCCGGCCGACTCGCCGTTGCTGTCGATGCCAAACGTGGTCGCGCTGCCGCATATCGGTTCGGCGACGCACGAGACCCGTCATGCGATGGCGCTCAACGCGGCGGAGAACCTGGTCGCCGCGCTCGACGGCACCTTGACGACCAACATCGTCAACCGTGAAGTCCTGGCGAAGTGAATCGCAGGGCGGCGCGCACGCTGCCGCCCTCGGACCGACACGAGCGATCAGCGAATGAGCACGACCCCGCCCGCCACGCCGCCCAATCCGCCGTCCGCGCCGACGCGCCGCGCGACGATTACCGATGTCGCGCGCGAAGCCGGCACCGGCAAGACCAGCATCTCGCGCTATCTGAACGGCGAGTTCAGCGCGCTGTCGCCCGAGCTGCGCGTGCGCATCGAAGCCGCGATCGCGCGGCTCGACTATCAGCCGAACCAGATGGCGCGCGGTCTGAAGCGCGGCCGCAACCGGCTGATCGGCATGCTGGTCGCCGACCTGACCAATCCATACTCCGTCGAAGTGCTGCAAGGCGTCGAGGCCGCGTGCCACGCGCTCGGTTTGATGCCGCTGATCTGCCACGCGGCGAACGAAGTCGAGATGGAGCGCCGTTACCTGCAACTGCTGACCACGTATCGCGTGGAAGGCGTGATCGTCAACGCGCTCGGCGTGCGTGAGGAGACGTTGCGGCCGGTCGGCGATGGCGGGATTCCGGCCGTGCTGGTCGATCGTCGCGTGGAGGGGCTCGTCGCCGACATGGTCGGTCTCGACAATGGCGCGGCCGCCGAGCTTGGCACGCGGCATCTGCTCGAACGGGGCTTCGAGCATATCTGGTTCGTCGTGCAGCCGTTCGAGCGGGTCAGCTCGCGGCGGCAGCGCGTCGACGCGTTCGATCGCGCAATGCGCGATGAAGGCCGCGCGCGCGGTCATACGCTGGTGCTCGATCTCGCCGATGAGACTGCTGTCGAACGCGGCCTTGCGGAGCTGGATCGTGCGATCGACTCGCCAGGCGGGGCCGGCGCCGCCCCGCGCGTCGCGCTGTTCGCGGCCAACGCGCCGGTCGCGTTGCGCCTCGCGCTGCACCTGAACGCGCGTTACGGCGCGCACTGGCAGAGCCGCGTCGCGCTGCTTTCCATCGACGATCCGGATTGGGCCGAGCTCGCCGGCATCACGACGATCCGTCAGCCGACCTATGACATCGGTTATCGCGCGGTCGAATTCCTGCACGAGCGCATCGAAGGCGCGCAGACGGGTGCGCGCGACTGCCTGCTGCCCGGCGAGCTGATCGTGCGTGCGTCGACCGCGCGCTGATTTCCGGTCAATCTGCGATCATTCGGGGCTGCGGCGCGCAGCGGTTGCGCGCCGGGGATTGCAAGGAACCCCGCAAGGATACTCATGGTCGTGCCACCGCTTACCCTCGCGAGCCTCGCGCTCGCCACCCTCGTCATCGCCGCTTTACCTTTTCTGCTTTACCGGCAGTTGCGCCGTCCGCTCGCACTCAGGCCGCGCGACGCGATCGCCGGCGTCGCGGTGTTCGCGCTGTTCGCGATGGTGATCGAGCGGGCGCTGAACGACTATCTGCTGCGCGGTAACGCGGCGACGGCGGCGTTCCTTTCGCAACCGCTCGCGTTCGTCGTCTATGGAGCGCTGGTCGCGGGCGTTTGCGAGGAAGTGGGGCGGTTCTTCGGCATGCGGCTGCTGATGAAGCGGGCGGCGACGCGGCCGGCCGTGCGCAAAAAGTCGAGCGTGGAAGCGCCCACCGGCGTCGCTGCAAGCGCGGGCGCCAACGCCGCCGCCAGCCCGACCGCCGACGCCGACACCCGCACCGCCGCCTTGCGCGCCGACGATGGCGCCGCGCTGAGCTACGGCCTCGGCCACGGCGGCGCGGAAGCGTGGATGGTCGGCGTGCTCGTGCAGTTCCAGTGGCTCGTGTTCGCGGTCCTCGAAAACCGCGGCCAGCTCGGCGATTACCTCGGCAATCTGCCGGCCGAAGCAGTGATGCGCGTGCATCTGATTCTCGCAAGCCTGACACCGCAACTGGCCGGCATTTTCGCGCTCGAACGCGTTGCCGCGCTGGTGTTCCAGATCGGCCTGTCGGTGCTGATGTGGCGGGGCGTGCGGGCCGGCTCGCGCGCCATCCTGCCGCTCGCGATCGTGGTGCACGCGCTGATCGACGCGCCCGCGGCGATGACGCAGGCGCGGCTGCTGCCGCTCGCGGCGGTCGATACGATCTATGCGGTGGCGGCGGTGTTCGTCGCGGGACTGTTGATCCGCAGTTACCGGCGGCCAGCGGCGGCGTGAGCGGATGAACCTCTGGATCGCAGGCGCCTCGCCATCCCTTCAGCGTTTCTCTAAAATGCGCCTACGTTTTTTCAGGATCCTCTTTTCCCGGCAGCCTTCATGGAAGCTTACCAATACGACTGCGCGCATCCGGAGTTCGGCGAGCTCGCGCGCGTCATCAGCGATCTGTTTCCCGAGCAGACGCAGTTCATCGAGCGTGCCGCCGACAATGGCGCGCCCACACTGACGATTCACTGGGTAGCGATGCGCTTCGGGTCGACCGCGAGGCGGATCGAGATGACGGTCGCGATCGCGCCGGCGGCGCTCGCGCGTTATCGCGCGATGCCGGCGCGGCTGCGCGGCCGCAGCTTCGCGGTTTTGCGCGCGTACGTCGAAGCGAGCCTGGGCTCGCTCGAAGAGATGTACGCGAACGGCGAGGCGGTGCCGCGCGAAGTCACGGTCGAGCTCGGCGACGAGTTCGCATGAAGCGCGGGTGATGCGCAGATGAAGCGCGGGTGAATCTGCTTCAATCCGCGAGACGATAGACCTTCGCGAAACGCGCGGCCTGCACGACGCCATAGTCGCCGGGCGCGTACTGCATGACCCAGTCGCCGGCCGCGCCGTGCAGCACGTCGCCGCCGCTGGCCGAGCGCGCGAGCGAGAAGGGCTCGTCCATCCGGCGGGCAAGCACGACTGCCGGGATGTTGCGATAGGCGCCGGCTTCGCCGTGCGCGAGCGCTGGATCGGCGGGCAGGTACTTCGCGTCGAAGCGCTCGCGCGACACGACCCAGCGGTCGCCGGTCGAGCCGGTGATCAGCGCATCGCCGCGCACATAGCGGTTCGGGCCTTCGAGGCTCATCAATTGGCCTTCGGAGGCGGCGAATTCGACGCTTACCGTTTCGTCCTTGACGACGCGTTGGGCGTGCGGATCGTCACGCAGATCGAGATTCCTGAGTTCGGTCATGAAGCGGGTGGGAGATTAGGGGGGGGCGTTGCGGCGAGACTCGCCGCTTTGCGAACCCGAATCATGCCAGATGCCCGCTACGGGGCAACCCCCCGCCGCGGGCGCTCTTTCATTACGGCTTGACGGCCGCGTCGCTCGCGGCTTCGGCCGCGGGCTTGCTACCCTTGCCATGGTGGGCGCGCTGATGACCCTCGGGGCCGCCATGGTGGAACGTCGCATCGGCGAGCTTCTTCTGCTCCGGCGACAGGCTGCCATACAGCGGCTCGAACGCATCGACGAGCTTCTTCATGCCGTCCGCATGCGCCTGCGCAATCGTTGCGTACTGTTTCATGTCGTCGAGCGCGCTCACGTTGGTGGCGGCTTTGCGCTGCTCGAACAGCTGGCCCATCGTTTCGCCATTGCTGCGCATCACGTCGGCGAACGCCTTCCATTGCGTTTCCTGCGCGGGCGTGATCTTCAGTTGCGAATGCAAATAAGCGATGCGGTCTTCGACGTTGCGTTCATGGCCGGCCTTGGCCGCGGAAGCCGTTGCCGTGGTGTCCGGTGCCGAGGCCGAGGCCGGCGCGGCGGTTTGAGCGAACGCGCCGCCCATCGAAACGGCCGTAGCCAGCATAACGAGTGCTTTTTTCATCGAAACTCCTGATGTCTGTTCGTATTGAGACTCGGCGCGCGGCGTGCGTATCGCCTCGCGCCAGCGACGAATAGCGGCGCGCCGCAACCAGCTGCCGCATTCGCCCGTCGCCGCTATTAGTAACACGATATCCCTGCAATACGGCTGCTGTGCGACAAACGCTTACAACCGAAACGAACGGGAAACGGCTCGCGCCTGAGCGGCAAGTGCGCCGATCTGCCGCGCCGAGGACGCCCCACAGTGTGCCGGGCAGCGGTGAGCGCACACCGTCACACAGCGCCGCTGCCCGCGCAGACGCGCGATAATCCGCGACATTCCATACCAACTTCCCGTCCCTTCGATGAGACCTCCGCGCCTCGACCAGCTCGACGACCTCGACCGTAATCTCGTTGCACTGCTGCAAGCCAACGCGCGCGAGAGCGTCGCGAATCTCGCGCGACAACTCGGCGTCGCGCGCACGACCGTGATCGCGCGCATTGCGCGGCTCGAACGCAGCAACGTGATCGCCGGCTACAGCGTACGGCTGGGCCAGGACGTGCTCGATTCGAGCATCGTCGCTTATGTCGGCATCATCATCGCGCCGAAGCACGGGCCGGCCGTGCAGAAGCGCCTCGGCAAGATGCCCGAGGTGCAACTGCTGTGCGCGGTCAGCGGCGAGTACGACTACGTGGCATGGCTGCGTGCCGATTCGCCTGAGCGGCTCAACGATCTGCTCGATCAGATCGGCGGGCTCGAAGGTGTCGAGCGGACCACGACGTCGATCATTCTCGCGCGCAAGATCGACCGCGGCACGGTGTGAGCCGGCGCGCGGCATAACCTCTTCGCGAATGCTTCGACGGTCCGTCGTTTACGCGTTTTCTACGCGTTTTCGACGAATCGTTTGAGAAGTTCGTCGGAATGTCGAATCTGGTGGTCATACCGCAGCATTTTGCGCGTATGAACTGTTTTTGCTTCTTCCTACACTGTCATTCAAGGGTTCGGCCCGCAGGCGCCGCGCGCAATACGCGGCGCACTTCCCAAGCTCAGAGACAGCACATGGATAACAAGGAGAAGCAGATGAAAGTAGCTATCGTTGGCGCAGGTCTGATCGGTCACACCATTGCTCATATGCTGCGCGAGACGGGCGACTACGAAGTCGTCGCGTTCGACCGCGATCAGCACGCACTCGACAAGCTCGCCGCCCAGGGCATTCCGACCCGCCGCATCGATTCCGCCGACGCCGCCGTGCTGCGCGCCGCGATCCAGGGCTTCGACGTGCTGATCAACGCGCTGCCGTACTACCTCGCGGTGAACGTCGCATCGGCCGCGAAGGGCGCGGGTGTCCATTACTTCGACCTGACCGAGGACGTGCGCGCGACGCACGCGATCCGCGCGATCGCCGACGATGCCGATCACGCGTTCATGCCGCAGTGCGGTCTCGCGCCGGGCTTCATCGGCATTGCCGCGCACGAGCTCGCGAATCGCTTCACGGAAATCCGCGACGTGAAGATGCGCGTCGGCGCGCTGCCCGAGTTTCCGACCAATGCGCTGAAGTACAACCTGACGTGGAGCGTCGACGGCCTGATCAACGAGTACTGCCAGCCGTGCGAGGCGATCCGCGACGGCCGCACGCAGTGGGTGCAGCCGCTCGAAGGTCTCGAGCATTTCTCGCTCGACGGCACCGAGTACGAAGCGTTCAACACGTCGGGCGGGTTGGGCACGCTGTGCGAGACGCTGGCGGGCCGCGTCGAATCGCTCGACTACAAGTCGGTGCGCTATCCGGGGCATCGCAACCTGATGCAGTTCCTGCTGGAAGACCTGCGTCTGTCGAGCGACCGCGATACCTTGAAGACCATCATGCGCCGCTCGGTGCCATCGACCGCGCAGGACGTCGTGCTGGTGTTCATCACCGTGAGCGGCATGCGCGACGGTCAGCTCGTGCAGGAGGTCTTCACGCGCAAGATCTTCGCGAAGACCGTCTGCGGCGTGCCGATGAGCGCGATCCAGATCACCACCGCCGGCGCGATGTGCGCGGTGCTCGATCTGTTCCGCGAGCGCAAGCTGCCGCAAAAGGGCTTCGTGCGGCAGGAGCAGGTGTCGCTTGGCGATTTCCTCGCGAACCGCTTCGGCAAGCTGTACGAAGGGCAGTCACTGGAGGCGATGGCGACGGTTTGAGGCTCGAATCGCTCGCGCCAAATGAAAATCCCCGTACGTCACTGACGTACGGGGATTTTTCGTTTTTCAGCCGATCAGCGGGGCTGCGCTGCACCGCACTCGCGTGGCCGTCATCCAGCCACGATTTGCGCAACGAGCGCTTGATAGTCCGCCGAACTGGGCGCGGTATTGTCGAACATCAGCAGACCCTCGCGGCTCGCGCCGCTCGGCTCGAAGCGCCGCCGCCGGTAATCGTCCCAGTGCGCGAGCTTGTACGCATCGTTGGGATTCGCGCGCGCGACGATCCGCTGCCGCGCCACGTCCTCCGAGGTCCGCACCCACACGACACGCAATCTCACGTCCGGCGCGACGCCGAGCCACGCATGATCGAACAGTCGCCGCTCGCGCACCTCGCGCGACAGCGGGCCGACGACCAATGCGCTGATGCCGAGTTCGAGATTGTCGCGCGCGGTATCGATGAGGCCGCGATATTCGGGGTCGCGCAGATGCTGCAGGAAAAGAGGGCTGTCGCGATCGTTCGGATCGCCGGTCACCATTGCCATCGCGGCCGCGCTATAGCCGCCGTACAGTGTGTCCTTGTCGAGCAGGCAGAAGGAGGTGCCGCTCGCTTTCATCAGCGGGCCGAACAGTTTTTTCGCCAGCGTCGTCTTGCCCGTGCCCGCATGACCGCAAAAGAACACCAGAGAAGTCACGCAGGCTTGTCCTCACGCGGCGCGGCGGCCGCATCGGGGCGCGGGTCGCGCGCGAACTTGCCGTTGGTCTCGAGCCACATCACGTTGATGATGCCGAAGCCGAGCGCCACACCCACGCCGAGAATCCAGGTGAAATACCACATCGCAGTCTCCTTGAGCGTGCGTCCGGCGACGCTAATCGACAGGCTTGCCAGTTACCCACGACGGCCAGCCGTGAGCGCGGCCGCCTTCAACGATCATGAAGAAGAACGCCGCGCCATGCAAGAGGGCGCGGCGCCCGAGTCCCGCGCGCGTTGCTATGATGCGGGACAGTCATGCGTAAGACCCGCACCGCGTAGTCGCAAACTCGGCCCAACATCGAGAGCACACGGGAGAACCAGCATGCCGATGCGCCTGTCTCGCCGCGGCCGGGCCGCACGCCGCGCCGCGTTGGCCGCATGCGTCGCGCTCAGCGTGCTCGGCGTGCTCACGCTAGCCGGCTGCGCGTCGACGCCGGCCGAGCCGGTGCCGTTCAAATCGGTGCCGGCCGAGCGCATCGTCAGACAGGGCTATACGCAGCCGGGCCCCGGCCTCGTCGCGGTGGACGTGCGGCGCGAGCGTTCGCGCGACGTGATCGTGCGGTTCCGCGGTGCGCTCGTCTATATCGACGGCGAGCGCGTGACCGACCTGATGAACGGCGAGCACGTGGTGTTCTATCTGCCGCCCGGCACGCATCGGATCGGCGTATCGACGCAGTTCGATCCGGTCGTCGAGCTGAACTTCATCGTGACGGCCGACCCGCGCTACACGAACCGCGCGTCGGTCACGTTCAACGACGATCACCGCATCGGCCTGCAGCGGGTCGCGCAGTAGCCGCGTTAGCCGCAGTAGCAATGCGGCCCGGCATTAACAATTCGAAACGCGCGCCTTACGCAGCGCGCCTTAACATGGCGGCTGATCCAAGCCTGCTGAAAGCGTGCTTGTCCGTTCACACGAGACCGGTCGCCCGTCTTACGCAACGCTTACGCGAGAGGGCGGCCCGGTCTGTTTTCGTTTCCAGGGTAATCCGAACATGCTGATCAATTGCGCCGCCTATCAGGACGGCCGTAAGCTCGCCGACATCGATATCGACGCCATCAGCGACTACGTCGCGCGGCCCGAGTGCTTCGTCTGGGTCGCATTGAAAGACCCGAGCCCCGAAGAACTCGCGGTCATGAAAGAGGAGTTCAATCTGCACGAACTCGCGATCGAAGATGCGCAACACGGCCATCAGCGCCCGAAGATCGAGGAGTACGGCGATTCGCTGTTCACCGTGATGCACACGGTCGAGATGGACGAGAACGGCGAGTTCGTGATCGGCGAAGTCGCCGTATTCGTCGGCAACAACTATGTGCTGTCGGTGCGGCGCGGCACGCGCGCCGGTTTTCAGAGCGTGCGAACGCGCTGCGAGCACGAGCCGCATCTGTTGAAGGAAGGCTCGGCGTTCGTGCTGTATGCGCTGATCGACGACGTGGTCGACCGTTATTTCCCGATCGTCGAGGCGATGAGCACCGAGCTCGAAGCGCTCGAGGACCGCATCTTCGAGAAGAACGATTCGGCCGCCTCGCGCGCGATCGTGCAGGACCTGTACACGATGAAGCGCCGGCTCGTGACCCTGCAACACCACATCCTGCCGCTGCGCGAAGCGGTGGGCAAACTGACCGGCGGGCGCATTCCGAGCATCTGCTCCGGCATGCAGGCGTACTTCCGCGATGTCTACGACCACCTCGACCGGATCGTCAGAACCATCGAAGGGCGCCGCGAAATCGTCGTCACGGCGGTGCAGGTGAACCTCGGCATGATCTCGCTCGCGGAGAGCGAAATCACCAAGCGGCTCGGCTCGTTCGCGGCGCTGTTCGCGGTGCCGACGATGATCGCCGGTATCTACGGGATGAACTTCGAGCGCATTCCCGAGCTGCATTTCAAGTTCGGCTATCCGGTCGTGCTGATCGTGATGCTGGCGATCGACTTCGTGCTGTACCGGCGCTTTCGCAAAGCCGGCTGGCTGTAGCCGGCCCGCCTTTCGAGATCCTCGCGGTTTCGCTTGCAGCGCGCGCAATACCAGGCCAGCATAAGCGGCCGGTGTGTCGCGCCGCACGCGATGCATCGGCGTTCTCGACTGCACGGACTGAGCGAGGGGACCTTGCCACACGCTGCCCGAATCGATCGAGCGCATCGCGGCGCCGCACATGCTGCGCGCCCGTGCGTTGCAACACTGCGAATCGTTGACATTCCGAAAAGCTTGCGCTGAGAATAGGCCTCGCAAACGTTTGCGCATCACAAAAAATACGGCTCGTCCGCGAGCCTGACAACCTTGGAGATACGCATGAGCCATCGAACCCGTCGTCGCATTCTTGCCGCCGCAGTTCTCGCCACCGCCTCCGCCGTCCTGCCATTTTCCGTCGCCCACGCGCAGAACGCCCCGGCTCATAAACCCAAGGTCGCGCTGGTGATGAAGTCGCTCGCCAACGAGTTCTTTCTGACCATGGAGACCGGCGCGAAGGACTATCAGAAGCAGAACCCGGCCAAGTTCGACCTGATCACCAACGGCATCAAGGACGAAACCGACACCGCCAACCAGATCCGCATAGTCGAGCAGATGATCGTGTCGAAGGTCGACGCGATCGTGCTCGCGCCGGCCGATTCGAAGGCGCTCGTACCGGTCGTCAAGAAGGCGGTCGACGCGGGCATCATCGTCGTCAACATCGACAACCGGCTCGATCAGGACGTGCTGAAGTCGAAAGACCTGAACGTGCCGTTCGTCGGCCCCGACAACCGCAAGGGCGCGCGGCTCGTCGGCGACTACCTCGCGAAGCGGCTGAAGGCCGGCGACGAGGTCGGCATCCTCGAAGGCGTATCGACCACCACCAACGCGCAGCAGCGTACCGCGGGCTTCAAGGACGCGATGCAGGCGGTCGGCGCGAAGATCGTGTCGGTGCAGTCGGGCGAGTGGGAAATCGACAAGGGCAATGCGGTCGCATCGGCGATGCTGAATGAATATCCGAACCTGAAGGCGCTGCTCGCCGGCAACGACAACATGGCGATCGGCGCGGTGTCGGCCGTGCGCGCGGCCGGCAAGCAGGGCAAGGTGCAGGTGGTCGGCTACGACAACATCAACGCGATCCATCCAATGCTGAAGGACGGCCGCGTGCTCGCCACCGCCGACCAGTTCGCGGCGAAGCAGGCCGTGTTCGGCATCGATACCGCGCTGAAGGCGTTGAGCGAAAACAGGAAGCAGTCGGAGTTGTCGGGCGTCGTCGAAACGCCGGTCGTGCTGGTGACGAAAGACACGCTGAAGTAAGCGCGGCGCGCCCGGCGTCGAGCGCGAGCCGGGCGCGGCCGGACAGGCTCGCGGGAAACCGCCAATGCCGCCGCGAAGCGCGGACCGCACGCTTCAGCGGCAATGCGGCAACCCGCCGTCCGCTTTTATTCAACGAACGCTCAAGAATTCCGCCCGGCCGCCGTTAATTCCAGAGATAAGCGTCATGACGGCGGCTCGCGCGATGAGAGAAGCGCGGCCGTGAGCGCCTGCGCATTCCGCGCAGTGGGCCGACATGACTCGTGGCAGCCAGGAGCGATGTGCTGTGCGGCAAGCGCAGCGGACCACCGCCAGGGTGTCACGAAGGCGCCAGAGGCGCCATGCAATCAGGAGCGCGATGGATTCGACCGACCACGACGCCTTGCCTGTCGTGCTGACCGTCAGCGGCATCGGCAAGACCTATGCCGAACCGGTGCTCGCCGACGTATCGTTGTCGCTGCGGGCAGGCGAGGTATTGGCATTGACCGGCGAGAACGGCGCGGGCAAGAGCACGCTGTCGAAGATCGTCGGCGGGCTGGTCGAGCCGAGCGCGGGCACGATGCAGCTCGCCGGCGCGCGGTACGCGCCCGCGAGCCGCACCGAGGCCGAGGCGCTCGGCGTGCGCATGGTGATGCAGGAGTTGAATCTGCTGCCGACCTTGTCGGTCGCCGAGAACCTGTTCCTGAACCGGCTGCCGCGCGCGGGCGCGTTCAGCTTCGGCTGGATCGATCGCGGCAAGCTGCGGGAGAACGCGCGCGAGGCGATGGCGCAGGTCGGGCTCGACGCGATCGATCCCGACACGCTGGTCGGCGAGCTCGGTATCGGTCATCAGCAGATGGTCGAGATCGCCCGCAACCTGATCGGCGACTGCCGCGTGCTGATACTCGACGAGCCGACCGCGATGCTGACCGCGCGCGAGGTCGATCTGCTGTTCGAGCAGATCGGGCGGTTGAAGGCGCGCGGCGTCGGGCTCGTCTATATCTCGCATCGGCTCGAAGAGCTGGCGCGGGTGGCCGAACGGGTCGCGGTGCTGCGCGACGGCCGCCTCGTGCATGTCGACGCGATGGCGAACCTGACGAGCGAGCAGATCGTCACGTGGATGGTCGGCCGCGAGCTCGGCGAGCATATCGATCTCGGCGCGCGCAACATCGGCGCGCCGCTGTTGAAAGTGGAGCGGCTCGCGCGCGGCAAGGTCGTGCGCGACGTGTCGTTCGAGGTGCGCGCGGGCGAGATTTTCGGCGTCAGCGGGCTGATCGGCGCGGGCCGCACCGAGCTGATGCGGCTCATCTACGGCGCCGACCGCAAGGACGGCGGCAGCGTGTCGCTCGCCGCGACGCCAGGCGCGCCGCCCACGCCGGTGCAGATCGACTCGCCGGCGGACGCGGTGCGCGCGGGCATCGCGCTGATCACCGAGGACCGCAAAGGCGAAGGCCTGCTGCTGCCGCAGCCGATCGCGGCCAACCTGTCGCTCGGCAATCTCGGCAGCGTCGCGCGGCATGGCGTGGTCGACGCGAAGCGCGAGAACGCGCTGGCGAACAGGCAGACCGCCGCGATGCGGATTCGCAGCTCGGGGCCCGCGCAGATCGTCGGCGAGCTGTCGGGCGGCAATCAGCAGAAGGTCGTGATCGGCCGCTGGCTCGCGCGCGACTGCCGCGTGCTGTTGTTCGACGAACCGACGCGCGGCATCGACGTCGGCGCGAAGTTCGATATCTACGGCCTGATGGGCGCGCTCGCTCGCGACGGCCGCGCGCTGGTCGTGGTGTCGAGCGATCTGCGCGAGCTGATGCTGATCTGCGACCGGATCGGCGTGATGTCGGCGGGCAGCATGACCGGAGTGTTCGAGCGCGCGAGCTGGAGCCAGGATGCGCTGCTCGCGGCCGCGTTCGCCGGCTACCGCGGCCGCGAGGCGCTGCTGCACACGCACGGCGTCAACGAAGCAGGGAGTCTGTGATGACCGATCAACCGTGGCGCGAGGCGGCGGGTGTCAAGCAGGGTGACAAACGGGGCGACAAGCAGGGTGACCAGCAGGGCGGCAAGCCGGGCGAAAAGCCAGCCGGCGCGCCGGACGCGCCCGTCGTGACGCCGCCGGCCGATCCGTCGGCGCCGCTCGCGAGCGGCAAGCCGGCCGGCACGCGGCTCGGCTTTTCGAACTACCTGGGCCTCGCCGGCGCGCTGCTCGCGATGATCGTGCTGTTCTCGCTGCTGAGTTCGCACTTTCTGACCTACGACACGTTCAGCACGATCGCGAACCAGATTCCGGATCTCGTCGTGATGTCGGTCGGCATGACCTTCGTGCTGATCATCGCGGGGATCGATCTGTCGGTCGGCTCGGTGCTCGCGCTCGGGGCGTCGGTGGTCAGCGTGGTGACGCTGAAGTGGGGCTGGGGGCCGGCCGCGGGGGCGCTGCTCGGTGTCGCGGTCGCGGCGCTGACCGGCACCGTGACCGGCGCGGTGACGGTGGGCTGGCGGATTCCGTCGTTCATCGTGTCGCTCGGGGTGCTCGAGGCGGCGCGCGGCATGGCGTATCAGATGACCAATTCGCGCACCGCGTATATCGGCGACGCGTTCGATTTTCTGTCGAACCCGATCGCGCTCGGCATCTCGCCGGCCTTTCTGGTCGCGGTGGCGGTGATGGTGATCGCGCAGCTGGTGCTGACGCGCACGGTGTTCGGGCGCTATCTGGTCGGCATCGGCACCAACGAGGAAGCGGTGCGGCTCGCGGGCGTCAATCCGCGGCCGTACAAGGTGATCGTGTTCGCGCTGATGGGCGCGCTGTCGGGACTCGCGGCGCTGTTCCAGATCTCGCGGCTCGAGGCGGCCGATCCGAATGCGGGCGTCGGCCTCGAGCTGCAGGTGATCGCGGCGGTCGTGATCGGCGGCACGAGTCTGATGGGCGGGCGTGGTTCGGTGATCAGCACGTTCTTTGGCGTGCTGATCATTTCGGTGCTGGCGGCGGGCCTCGCGCAGATCGGCGCGAACGAGCCGACCAAGCGCATGATCACCGGCGCGGTGATCGTGGTGGCGGTGGTGCTCGATACCTACCGCAGTCACCGCAAACGCGGCTGAGGTGTGCGCCGCGGCGCAGCGATGAATCAGTGTGGTGTGTCTTCGATGAAGACGTCCGCGGGTCGCCAGGCGGCGCATGCGGCGGGAACAACAGGCAGTAGGAGAGCAACAGGTTATGGCGACGATCAAGGATGTAGCGGCCGTGGCGGGCGTGTCGTTCACGACGGTATCGCACGTCGTGAACAACTCGCGGCCGGTGTCGGCCGATGTGCGCGCGAAAGTCGAGCACGCGATTCGTCAACTGCACTATGTGCCGTCGGCGGTGGCGCGCTCGCTGAAGGCGCGCGCGACCGCGACGATCGGACTGGTGGTGCCGAACAGCACCAACCCGTATTTCGCGGAGCTCGCGCGCGGCATCGAGGACGGCTGCGCACGCAACGGCTACTGCGTGTTCTTCTGCAACTCCGACGATGACCCCGCGAAGCAGCGCAACTATCTGCGCGTGTTGCAGGAAAAGCGCATCGACGGGCTGATCGTCGCGTCGGCCGGTGACGACGCCGTGCTCGCGCAGACGCTCGCCGACTCGCGCGAGCCGCTCGTCGTGGTGGACCGCAACATCGAGGGGGTCAACGCGGACCTCGTGCAGATCGATCACGAGAAGGGCGCTTACCTCGCCACCCGTCATCTGCTCGAGCTCGGGCATGTGCGGATCGGCTGCATCACGGGGCCGGTGGAGACCGCGGTCGGCGCGATGCGCGTGCACGGCTTCATTCGCGCGATGGCCGAGCGCGGCATCGAGATTCCGACCGATGCGATCGTCGAAAGCGATTTTTCGGGGACGGGCGGCCACCGCGCGGCCGCGCAGCTGTTCGACACGGTCAGGCCGTCGGCGATTTTCGCGGTCAACGACATGATGGGCATCGGCGCGTTGCGCGCGGCGGCGGAGCGCAATATCAGCGTGCCGCGCGATTGCTCGATCATCGGTTTCGACGATATCGAGCTGGGCCGCTTCACCTTCCCGTCGCTGTCGACGGTCGGGCAGTCGGTGCGCGCGCTTGGCGACACGGCCGCGCAGACGCTGATCGACCGGATCGCCGAGGCGGCGTCGAACAGCACCGCGCGCAGCCCGGCGCGCCGGCGGGTGGTGTCGCCGCGGCTGATCGTGCGCGAGTCCACCGCGACATGGGCGGGAGACGCACGGCGGAATCTGGCGGCCTGACGCGCCCGCGATAGCAACGCGACACGTCGCGCAATGGAGGGCACACGAGTGGCAAGCAACCCAACGCGTTCACGCGTCACGGTGGTCGGTAGTCTGAACATGGACCTCGTGGTGCGCTCGCCGCGCCTGCCGCAGCCGGGCGAAACGCTGGCCGGCCGCGGCTTCGCGCAGGTCGCGGGCGGCAAGGGCGGCAACCAGGCGGTCGCCGCCGCGCGGCTCGGCGCGCAGGTGTCGATGCTCGGCTGCGTCGGTACCGATGCGAACGGCGCGCAACTGCGCGCGGGCCTCGAAGCGGAGCACATCGACTGCGCGGCGCTCGAAACCGGCAGCGAACCGAGCGGCGTGGCGCTGATCGTCGTCGACGATGCGAGCCAGAACACGATCGTGATCGTCGCGGGCAGCAACGGCGAGCTCACGCCGGCCAGCATCGCGCGACACGAAGCGGCGCTCGCCGCCGCCGATGTCGTGATCTGCCAGCTCGAAACCCCGCCCGAATCGGTGCATGCGGCGCTGGCCGCGGCGCGGCGCCTCGGCAAGATCGTGATCCTTAACCCGGCGCCCGCTACCGGCCCATTGCCGGCCGCCTGGCTGCCGCTGATCGATTACCTGATTCCTAACGAACTCGAAGCCGCCGCGCTGAGCGGTGTCGCCGTCGACTCGCCCGCGGACGCCGCGCGAGCCGCCGCCGCATTGCGCGCGGCCGGCGTGCGCAACGTGCTGGTGACGCTCGGTGCGCGCGGCGTGCACGCGGCGCTCGAAGGCGCGGCCGCGACGCTGTACGACGCGCCGCGCGTCGAGGCGGTCGATACGACGGCGGCCGGCGACACCTTCATCGGCGGCTTCGCGGCGCAGCTCTCCCAGGGTGCGAGCGTCGAAGCGGCGATCCGCTTCGCGCAACGCGCCGCCGCGCTTTCGGTGACGCGCGCGGGTGCACAGCCGTCGATTCCGACGCGCGCCGAAGTCGACGCGTCGGGCTGATGCCATCGCGGCATTAGCGCCCCCGCGAGCCGCCTGACGGCGCTGTGCTGCGATCGCTTCGGCGACTCCGTACGGCTCGCAATCCGCCCAATCCCCGCCGCTCAAACGTCTAAAGTCGCGTTTTGACGAATACCGTCGCGTTGCCCCAACGCGACGCGAAGCCACACGTCTGCCGCCAACTCGCTTTCAACGTCTTACATCGTCTTTGTTCATACCTTTTAAATGCTTCAAGTCTATGAACGCGCTGCCGTAAACGATGATTAGAGCAATGACTCAAAAACAGCGCCGGACCCAAACTCACGCCGCCCCCACGCTGCGCAAGCAGCAGCCTCTCATCGAGTACAGCACACAGGACCAAGCATGTTGAATAAAGGCATCACGATCAAGGCGCGAATTGGACTCACGATGGCGTTCCTCGCCGCGTTGCTGGTTGCGATCGGCGTTTTCGGTCTGTTCGGCATGGGCCGTTCGAACGACGCCTATGAAGCCACTTTCACCGATGCGATGCCGGGCGCCGTGAACATCGGCAACGCGGAAATGTACGCGGCGCGCGAGCGACTCGCGCTCGACCGCGCCGCGTTCCTCGTCGGCACGCCGGAAGCGGCATCCACGATCGAGCGCGCGCGCATGCTCGGCAGCACGTCCGACATGTGGTGGAAAAAATATCTCGATCTGCCGCGCGACGCGGACGAAGACCGGCTCGCGCAGGACGTCGCCGCGAAGCGCAACACGCTGCATCAGCAGCTCGAAGCGTTCGCGACGGCAATCGAGGCGAACGATCAGAGCAAGCTGGTCGAGCACGCGAAGAATCTGCAGGCCGTCTTCAACGATCTCGTCACAGCCGACGACGCACTGCGCAAATACCAGTTCGATTCGGCGAAGCAGGGCTTCGACTCCGCGCAGAACAGTTTCCATCTGTTCCGCATGGTCAGCATCGGCGCGCTGGTGCTCGGCGTGCTGGCGGCGGCGCTGTCGTATCTGACGCTGAGCCGCGCGATCGCGCGTCCGCTCGACGAAGCGCTCGGCCACTTCGAGGCGATCGCGGCCGGCGATCTGCGTCGTCCGGTGGTCGTGACTTCGCGCGACGAAATGGGGCAACTGCTCGAAGGAATCGCCAGAATGCAGCACAGCCTCACCGAAACGGTGCGCAGCGTGCGCGGCGGTAGCGAGTCGATCGCGACCGCGACGCGTCAGATCGCGGCGGGCAACGTCGATCTGTCGTCGCGCACTGAAGAGCAGGCGTCCGCGCTGCAGGAAACCGCGTCGAGCATGGAGCAGCTGACCGGCACCGTACGCCAGAACGCCGATAACGCGCGACAGGCGAGCGCGCTTGCCGCCAGTGCGTCGGAGATCGCCAATAAGGGCAGCGCGGTGGTCGGCCAGGTGGTCGGCACGATGGGCGACATCAACCAGAGTTCGGCGAAGATCGCCGACATCATCTCGATCATCGAGGGCATCGCCTTCCAGACCAACATCCTCGCGCTGAACGCAGCCGTCGAGGCGGCGCGCGCCGGCGAGGAAGGGCGCGGCTTCGCGGTCGTCGCGGGCGAGGTGCGCAGCCTCGCGCAGCGTTCGTCGGCGGCGGCCAAGGAGATCAAGGAGCTGATCGATACGTCGGTCGAGCGCGTGCAGTCGGGCTCGGCGCTGGTCGACGAGGCCGGCCGCACGATGAGCGAAATCATCGGCGCGGTGCAGCGCGTGACCGACATCATGGGCGAGATCGCGTCGGCGTCCGAAGAGCAGAGCGGCGGCATCGACCAGGTCGCGCGCGCGGTCACGCAGATGGACGAGGTTACGCAGCAGAACGCGGCGCTCGTCGAGGAAGCTGCCGCCGCCGCGTCGTCGCTCGAGCAGCAGGCGGCCCGGTTGCGCAACGTGGTCGCGGTGTTCCAGCTCGACGACAGCGGCCGTGGCGGTCACGACGGGGCGTCAGGGCTTGCGGCGCTGAAGCGCCCGGTGTCCACGAGCCCGGTCGCCGCGCGCGCACGCAAGCTCACGCCGGCTACGGCGCAGGCGGCGATGCCGGCGAAGGCAGCGACGGTCGCTGCTGTCGCGCCGCAGGTTGCCGCCGCGCCCGCGCCCACCCGCGCGCCGGCCAGGTCCGCGGCGACGGCCGGCGGTGATCAGGATTGGGAGACCTTCTGAGCGGGCTCGGGTTCACGTGTACATGGGCGGCGGCGCTGTCGCGCGTTAGGTGATTGACCCCGCCGTTCGTTGCAACATCCGTTCCCGTCCGCTCGCTGGCTGTCCGGCATCCGTGCTGTACGAACGACGATCGCTTCGCGAAAAGCCGCGCCTGGGTCCCCAGGTGCGGCTTTTTTTCGGCTCGCGCAAGAAATAACGTTTGCGCGCGGCGTGGCTTTCACCGGCGCCTGTCGCGATCCGGTACATTGACGGGCACGGCCCCGATCCGCGTGCGCGGCGCGCGGCTGCCCGCACCTTCAACAGGTGGTTCCCACTTATTGCTACGTCCTGCGAACCTGCCATGCGCCAGCCACAAAAAACCGACATGACGCGTTACGATCTTGCGCAACACCTCGTCGAGGCACGCCGGCAGCACCTGCCGATCGACGCGCCCGCCCCCGACAGCCTGCCGCCCGACGCGGCGACCGCCTACGCGATCCAGCAGGCGGTGATCGCGGGGCTGGGCGAATCGACCGGCGCGTGGAAGATCGGCGCGAAGTCCCCGGGCGGCGCCGCGTCGGGCGCGCCGATTCCGGCCTCGCTGGTGGTGCCGTCGCCGGCGCGGCTTGCGCATGACGGATTCTTTCGCGTGCTGGTCGAGCTGGAGATCGCGTTTCGCTTCGACGTGACGATCGAGCCGCGCGCTCAGGCCTATGCGCGCGACGAGGTGCTGTCCAAGCTCGGCGCCGTGCTGCCGGCCATCGAGATCGTCGACAGCCGCTTCACCGAGTGGCCGAACGTCGCGCCGCTCGCGCAGCTAGCCGACGCGCAGAACAACGGCGCGCTGATCACTGGCCATCCGGCCGTCTATGCGAGCCTCGCGCGCGGCTTCGACTTCGTGTCGCCGGAACTGGAGCTGAGCTTCAACGGCCGCTCGCTGATACCGGAAGTGACCGGCAATCCGGCGGGCGATCCGCGCGAGCTGCTCGTCTGGTTCGTCAACCATTGCGCGGCGATGGGGATCACGATCGAGCGCGACTGGACCCTGACCACCGGCTCATACGTCGGCGCGCACAAGATCGACGAGCCCGGCATCGTGCGTGGACATATCGATGGGTTGGGTGAAGTGGAAATTGAACTGACCTGATCGATGCTGGTTGTAACCGCAAATTACAACGCTTCATCCATTCCAAACGGCTGCCCGCGTGCAGCCGTTTTTATTTTGGCGAATTCGAAACGGTGGCAGTCTTTGAATCGTTAACCTGTTCGAATCCATTTGTTGCAACTTTGCCGCTTCTTTCCGTATACACCTATGAGAGCGGCGCGAGCGGCTGCCGTCATCCAGTCGTACGGATCAGGGGTGTGCCTGCTTTTGGTGACGAAGTGTGCGTGCGCAGACAGCCGCATTTTTGTGAAGGGTCGACGGTGCAGGTACGGGATGTGCAATAGCAACGCGAGGTCATGGCGCGATGCAGCGGTAAAGCGAAGTCGTGCAGGAGCACTGAATAGCGATGCGGTGCTGAAGAAAGTAACGGTACAGCGGAGCAAGTAACGGTACAGCGGAGCAGCGGATGATTTGATTCGTTGCGGCGTGAGTGAAAAATTGTAGGTGGTCGATTCTTTGGTTCCAAGTGAGGACTGTAGCTTCGCGGTTACGGAGCGATTTTCGCAACGTAGTTCGTGAAAAAAAATTTAAAAGGGTTTAGGATGAATTCGAGCGATGTCGTTTCCGAATAGCGCGCCGCGCACGACATCGCTCCAGACTTCGGCGAGGAGGTAGCATGGATATCTACAGCAGTTTCGCGACCCGCTTCGAGAAAACACGGGAGGATGAACTCTCGCTCGAGGAGTATCTCGCGCTCTGCAAAGACAATCCCGCCGCGTACGCCACTGCAGGCGAACGCATGTTGACGGCAATCGGAGAACCGGAACAGATCGACACGCGCAACGATCCGCGTCAATCGCGTATCTTCGCGAACAAGGTCATCAAGGTATACCCCGCATTCCGAGAGTTCTACGGAATGGAAGAGGTGATCGAGCAGGTGGTCGCCTACTTCCGGCATTCGGCCCAGGGGCTCGAAGAAAAGAAGCAGATACTGTATCTGTTAGGACCGGTCGGCGGCGGCAAGTCGTCGATCGCGGAACGGCTGAAGCAACTAATGGAGCGCGTACCGTTCTATGCGATCAAGGGCTCGCCCGTCAATGAATCGCCGCTCGGTCTGTTCGACTACGAGGAAGACGGTCCGATCCTCGAAGAGCAATATGGCATTCCTCGCCGCTACCTGCGAGGCATCCTGAGTCCGTGGGCGGTCAAGCGCCTGCACGAGTACAACGGCGACATCCGCAAGTTCCGCGTGGTGCGCCGCTATCCGTCGATCCTTCGTCAGATCGCTATCTCGAAGACTGAACCGGGCGACGAGAACAATCAGGACATTTCGTCGCTGGTCGGCAAGGTCGACATCCGCAAGCTCGAACAGTACGCGCAGGACGACGCCGACGCGTACAGCTACTCGGGAGGCCTGTGTCTCGCCAATCAGGGCCTGCTCGAGTTCGTCGAAATGTTCAAGGCGCCGATCAAGGTGTTGCACCCGCTGCTCACCGCGACCCAGGAGGGCAACTTCAAGGGTACGGAAGGCTTCGGCGCGATCCCGTTCGACGGCATCATCCTCGCTCACTCGAACGAGTCGGAGTGGAAGGCGTTCCGCAACAACCGTAACAACGAAGCGCTGCTCGACCGGATCTTCGTCGTCAAGGTGCCGTACTGCCTGCGCTATAGCGAAGAGGTCAAGATCTACGAGAAGCTGCTGCGCAACTCGTCGCTGGCCAACGCGGTCTGCGCGCCTGGCACGCTGAAGATGATGGCGCAGATGTCCGTGCTCACGCGTTTGCAGGAGCCGGAAAACTCGAGCCTGTTCTCGAAGATGCAGGTCTACGACGGCGAGAATCTGAAGGACACGGACCCGAAGGCGAAGTCGTACCAGGAGTACCGCGACTTCGCGGGCGTCGACGAAGGCATGACCGGGGTGTCGACCCGCTTCGCGTTCAAGATTCTGTCGCGCGTGTTCAACTTCGACTCGACCGAGGTCGCGGCCAATCCGGTGCATCTGATGTACGTGCTCGAACAGCAGATCGAACGCGAGCAGTTCCCGCCCGAAACCGAGCAGAAGTATCTGTCCTTCATCAAGGACGTGCTCGCGTCGCGCTATGCGGAGTTCATCGGCAAGGAGATTCAGACCGCGTATCTGGAGTCGTACTCCGAGTATGGTCAAAACATCTTCGACCGCTACGTCACGTATGCGGACTTCTGGATCCAGGATCAGGAGTTCCGCGACCACGACACCGGCGAGAGCTTCGACCGTGCCGCGTTGAACGCCGAGCTGGAGAAGATCGAGAAGCCGGCGGGCATCAGCAACCCGAAGGACTTCCGCAACGAGATCGTGAACTTCGTGCTGCGCGCGCGGGCTGCGAATGCGGGCAAGAACCCCGCGTGGATCAGCTACGAGAAGCTGCGCGTCGTGATCGAAAAGAAGATGTTCTCGAATACGGAAGAACTGTTGCCGGTGATCTCGTTCAACGCGAAGGGCTCGGCCGAAGAGCAGCGCAAGCACGAAGACTTCGTCAATCGCATGGTGGCGAAGGGCTATACGCCGAAACAGGTGCGCTTGTTGTGCGACTGGTATCTGCGCGTGCGCAAGTCATCGTGATGCGCGCATGATACTCATGATGTGCCGCCCGTACGGTTCGACCGTACGGGCAACCGGCGAGGCGCAAGCCGCATAGCATGCACTGCGCGGCGGGCGTCTCGCGCACCGGAAATATTAGTGCGGCCGCAGCGGAAACGCGGTTGCACGGACGGGAGACCGGGCGTGCTTCATCAAATCATCGACCGCAGGTTGGCAGGCAAGAACAAGAGTATTGCGAATCGCGAGCGTTTTTTGCGCCGCGTCAAAAACTATATCCGTCGCGCCGTTTCGGAAGCGGTGCGCGACCGCAGCATCAAAGATATCCAGAACACCCAGAGCATCACCATTCCGCGCAAGGACATCGCGGAGCCGTCGTTCCGTCACGGACCGGGCGGCCGGCGCGAGATGGTGCATCCCGGCAACTCGGACTACATCCGCGGCGACAAGATCCAGCGCCCGCAAGGCGGTGGTGGTGGCGGCGGAGGCAGTCAGGCCAGCAACGAGGGCGAGGGTCAGGACGACTTCGTGTTCGAGCTGAGCCGCGAAGAGTTCATGCAGTATTTCTTCGACGACCTCGAACTGCCGCGTCTCGTCAAAACCCATCTGATGGCCGTGCCGACGTGGAAAAGCATCCGCGCGGGCTGGGCCGCGGAGGGCACGCCCAACAACATCGACGTGGTGCGCTCGCTGCGCAGCGCGCTCGGCCGGCGCATCGCGCTCGGCGCGCCGCTCGTCAACCAGTTGCACGAAATGGAGCGGCAGCTCGAAGAGCTGAAGGCCGATCCCGCCGATCGCCGCGAAGAGATCAAGCTGCTCGAAGACGACATCCACCATCTGAAAGGACGCATCTGGCGGATTCCGTTCATCGATCCATTCGATCTGCGCTACGTGAATCGCGTGAAGCAACCCACGCCGTCGAGTCAGGCAGTGATGTTCTGCCTGATGGACGTGTCCGGCTCGATGGACGAGCAGCGCAAGGATCTCGCGAAGCGCTTTTTCATCCTGCTGTACCTGTTTCTGAAGCGTAACTACGAGCGCATCGAAGTGGTGTTCATTCGCCACCACACGCGCGCCGAGGAAGTCGACGAAGATACTTTCTTCCACTCGACCGAAAGCGGCGGCACGGTGGTGTCGAGCGCGCTCGAACTGATGCGCAAGGTGATGGAGGAACGCTACTCGCCAACTGAATGGAACATTTACGGGGCGCAGGCTTCGGACGGCGACAATTGGACCGACGATTCGCCGAAGTGCCGCAAGATACTCTCGGATGACATCCTGGAGAAGGTGCGGTATTTTGCGTATATTCAGGTGACGCCCGAAGAGCAGAATCTGTGGCTCGAATACGCGCAACTGGCGCTATCGCAACCGCATATGGCGATGAAGAAGGTCGAAACCGCGGCCGATATCTATCCGGTGTTTCGCGAGTTGTTCGAGAAGCAGGCGGCGACTTCGTGAGGGAACGCTGATTGCGCTCCAGGCATCTGGATCACGACGCGTGCGGCGATGAATCGTACGACTTGAGGCAAGCCGTCGTACGACTGCGCCGCAGCGCAACAAAGGCGTGCCGCAGCAACTGTCGGGGCATGCCGAGGCAGGAGCGGCTAGCACGGCAGCCGCTCGCGCCGGAGCAGTCCGCAATGCTGCAGCACGGGACACACCGGAACGCCCATCGAGGGGCAAAGGGAAGTCCGTATGAACGTAGCCGATAGACGGCCTCTGCCGTGCCCGTCCGACTGGACCTTCGAATTGATCGAAGAGTACGACTCGCATATTGCCCGTGTTGCGGAGCAATACGAGCTCGACGTGTATCCGATCCAGCTCGAACTCATCAGCGCTGAACAAATGATGGACGCCTATGCGTCCGTCGGTATGCCGGTGAACTACCGTCACTGGTCGTTCGGCAAACACTTTCTTTCTACCGAAAAAAGCTATCGTCGCGGCCAGATGGGGCTCGCGTACGAAATCGTCATCAATTCGAACCCCTGCATCGCGTATTTGATGGAAGAGAACACGATGACGATGCAGGCGCTCGTGATCGCGCATGCGGCGTATGGTCACAACTCGTTCTTCAAGGGCAACTATCTGTTCCGCTTGTGGACGGACGCGCACGCGATCATCGACTACCTCGTCTACGCGAAGAACTACATCGCGGAATGCGAGGAGCGCTATGGGCTCGATCGCGTCGAGGAATTGCTCGATTCGTGCCACGCGCTAATGAATTACGGCGTGGACCGCTACAAGCGCCCGCAGAAGCTGTCTTTGCAGAAAGAGTTCGCCGCGCGGCGCGAACGTGAGGCGTATCTGCAGTCGCAGGTCAACGAATTGTGGCGCACGCTGCCCACGCGCCATACGCCGCTGCCCGAAGAGGTCGAGGAGCGCTATCCGCCCGAGCCGCAGGAAAACCTGCTGTATTTCGCGGAGAAAAACGCGCCGCTGCTCGAGCCGTGGGAGCGCGAGGTGATCCGCATCGTGCGCAAGATCGGTCAGTATTTCTATCCGCAGCGGCAGACCCAGGTGATGAACGAAGGCTGGGCGACGTTCTGGCACTACACGCTGCTAAACACGATGTACAACCAGGGCAAGCTGGAAGACGGCTTCATGATGGAGTTCCTCCATTCGCACAGCAACGTCGTCTATCAGCCGCCGGTCACGAAGCCGTATTACAGCGGCATCAATCCGTATGCGCTCGGCTTTTCGATGATGAGCGACATCCGCCGCATCTGCGAGGCGCCGACCGACGAAGACCGCAAGTGGTTTCCTGATCTGGCCGGCAGTCCCTGGCTGCCCTCGATGCACTACGCGATGCGCAACTTCAAGGACGAGAGCTTCGTCGCGCAGTACCTGTCGCCGCATCTGATCCGCGAAATGCGCCTGTTCTCGGTGCTCGACGACGACATGCGCGACGCGCTGGAGGTGTCGGCGATTCACGACGACAGCGGCTACCAGTACGTGCGCCAGGCGCTGTCGCGGCAGTACGACATGCATCACCGCGAGCCGAACATTCAGGTATGGGCCGTCAACACGCGTGGCGATCGCAGCCTGACGTTGCGGCATTTCATGAGCGACAACCGGCACCTGTCGTCGGATAGCGACGAAGTGCTCAAGCACATGGCGCGCTTGTGGCAATTCGATGTGTACCTCGAAAGCGTCGACGAAAACGGTACCGTCAGAAAGCGCTACGACTGCCGGTACGTGCCGTCCTCGGTGAGAATCTGACGTCTCCGTCCGAGCGCGGCGACGGTTCGTAACCGCCCGGGCGGTCCGCGTCGATCACCCGAAGCCCCCGCAGCCTCCCGGCTGGCGGGGGTTCGTTTTTCGTTGCGGTTCTACTTCGCCTCCGGCCCGTACCCAGGGCTTTCCTGCAGTTCCGCAGACAAAACCCCATCTGAACTTTTCACTTATGTAAAATTCGCCGCGCGCGCGTGTGCGGTTGTCCGCGACGCGCATGAAGGCGGCGTCACGAGCGTCATCCTCGTTTAGAGAAAAAAGGACCGACATCAGCATGAACGATCTAACCGACCAACCCGTCGTCGCACGAGCGGACGACACCCGGCGCCGCATCTTCGCGATCGTCGGCGCTTCATCGGGCAATCTTGTCGAATGGTTCGACTTCTACGTGTATTCGTTCACGGCGCTGTATTTCGCGCCGTCGTTCTTTCCTAGCGGCAACACCACCACGCAGTTGCTCAACACGGCCGGGGTGTTTGCCGCCGGCTTCCTGATGCGCCCGATCGGCGGCTGGTTCTTCGGCCGGTTCGCCGACAAGCGTGGCCGCCGCACCGCGATGATGGTGTCGGTCTTCATGATGTGCGGCGGCTCGCTCGTGATCGCGATGCTGCCCACGTACGCGCAGATCGGCGCGCTCGCGCCGGCGCTGCTGCTGATCGCGCGACTGTTTCAGGGCCTGTCGGTGGGCGGCGAATACGGCACCAGCGCGACCTATATGAGCGAAGTCGCATTGAAGGGCCGGCGCGGCTTCTTCGCGTCGTTCCAGTATGTGACGCTGATCGGCGGTCAACTGTTCGCGCTGCTCGTGCTGGTGATCCTGCAGCAGATGCTGACGACCGACGAACTGAAGGCGTGGGGCTGGCGCGTGCCGTTCGCGATCGGTGCGATCGCTGCGCTGATCTCGCTCTATCTGCGTAAATCGCTCGACGAAACCACCACCGCCGCGACCCGTCAGCGCAAGGAAGCGGGCACGCTGCGCGGCTTGTGGGAGCACAAGGGCGCGTTCATGACGGTGCTCGGCTTCACGGCCGGCGGCTCGCTGATCTTCTATACGTTCACCACGTATATGCAGAAATATCTGGTCAATACGGCCGGCATGCACGCGAAGACCGCGAGTTCGGTGATGACCGCCGCGCTGTTCGTCTACATGCTGATGCAGCCGGCGTTCGGCGCGCTGTCCGACAGGATCGGCCGGCGCAATTCGATGCTGTGCTTCGGTTTGTTCGCGACGCTCGGCACGGTGCCGCTGCTGCATGCGCTGAAGGACGTGACGAGTCCGCTCGCGGCGTTCGCGCTCGTCGTCGTCGCGCTGGCGATCGTCAGCTTCTATACGTCGATCAGCGGCCTGATCAAGGCGGAAATGTTCCCACCGCAAGTGCGTGCGCTCGGCGTGGGGCTGTCGTATGCGGTCGCCAATGCGATCTTCGGCGGCTCCGCGGAATATGTCGCGCTGTGGCTGAAGTCGGCCGGCGTCGAGACGATGTTCTTCTGGTATGTAACGGCGCTGTGCGCACTCGCGGGTATCGTGTCGCTGCGCATGCGTGATCCATCAACGGAAGGGTATCTGCGGCACGAGCCGTGAGCCGCTAGCCGGGCACGGCGAAACGTCGTGCCGCGATGAAGCATTCGAGCGGCGGTCCGGGGCAACCGGACCGCCGTTTTTCATCGCCTCGACGTTCGCGCGCCACTACGCGAACTGGCAGCAGCGCACTCCGCTCAACTGACGACGATCCGTGTCCCCCACGCATGCAGCAGGTCGCGCAAGCTCTCGGCCTGTTCCATCCTCGCGCCGCTGCGCAGATGAATCTGCACCGCACGCCCCGCGATGCCGTCGATCGGTTGGGCGAACCATAGCTCGACCGCGAGGCCGAGTCCTTCGGGTTGATCTTCGACGACCGGTTCGATCACGCGCGGTCTGAAACACGCATTGTCTGACATGGCGAAGCACCTCTGCGATGACGGGTCGTGCCCATCGTAATCAGCGGCACGCTCGGGACCAAGTAACGAATACGCGTTTGCTAAGCAGGGAATGCTTAGCAGAAAATCGGCTCGCGCTCGCGCTCCGTCCGGTTCGCGACGCGCTTCTCGCTGCTCACACCGGCTTCGAGCGGTCGCCGACGAATTCATCGACCAGCTTGTCGACGAACTCTTCGACCCTCGCGGCCTCATGCGCGGCGACCGTCGTCATCGACGGCGCCGCCCCGCGGGCGGCAGCATCGGCCGCCGCGCTCGCCGTCGGCAGACGTGCGCGCCAGGCCGCGCGCGCCAGCATCAGCAGGTGGTAGTAAAGCCGCGCGCTAAAGCCGTAGTCGTAGGCGAACAGATGCGTGCGCGCGATCCGCCAGCCCGCGCGCGCGTCGCCGTTTCTCGCGTGAATCGACACGACGATCGGCACGAGCCGCCGCAGCGCCTGCCGCCGCGACGCTTCGAGCCGCGCCGGCAGACGCAGCGACTTCACGAACCCATACGCGCTCAACGGCGCTGCCGTGCTCGTGCCGCGCGTGCTGTGCGAGATCGACGTCGCGGTCTTCCGATACACCGACACGTAGTCGTGCAGATAAAACACCTCGCGCGCGGCAAGGCATAGCTCGGTGCCGAACACGTAGTCGCAGCAGACGCCGTACCGATCGTCGTAGCCGATCCGCTTCACGAGCCGCGCGTCGGCCATCCAGCCATTGTTCGGAAACATCTGGATCAGGCCGGTGCGGCCGGCGAGCGGCTGCAGCCCCTCATTGGCCTGGGTGCGCCGGAACGCCGCGTTCAGGCGCTCGCTCGCGGCGAGGTCGATCGCGCCGTCCTGATCCGCTTCGTACTGGGCGCCGAATGCCGCATCGAGCCCCGGATAGCGCTGCCAGAGCGACACGAGTTTGCCGACGGCGTCGCTCGTCAGCAGATCGTCGTCGTGGATCAACAGGATCTTGTCGCCGCGCGCCCGCTCGAACAGGCTCGACACATTGCGCGCCTGGCCAAGCGGCCGCTCGTGCTTCTCGTAGCGCACGCGCGGCTCGTCGCGGTAACGCTGCAAGATCAGTTGCCGTGAGCGGCAGTCCGTCGAATCGTCGCCAATCACGATTTCCACATGCGGATAGCTTTGCGCGAGGCACGAGTCGACGCACTCGACGAGCAGTTCGGGACGATTGCAGGTCGGCACACAGATGGACACTTGGGCGATGGCCGCACGGGCGAGGGGAGCACTTGACGCGTTGGACATGAATGACGCCTTTTAACGATCGGAAGCGGCATGAACCGGCGCAACGCGGAGCGGCCGGTTCGGAGGGCGCACACTTCGCTGCTAGCAGCAAAATAGTCCAAGGCGCTGAAAAAATATTCGGTAAAAATGAGGAAGAAATGTTTGCTTACAGAAAGGCACTGGAAGGCAAAAGTGATGCGGCCTGAATGCATGAAGCAGACAGGCCGCCGTGGCACGGGGTTTTTTCAACCGACCGACGGTTCGTCGTCGCCGCGCTTTTTGCCCGGACGGTCCGCCGGGGACTGCTTGTGGCCCTCGCCGTGGCGCTCGGGCATCTTGCTCTTCGCATTGTCGCTATGCACGGCGTGGTGCGGATGCGCTAAATCCTCGGTCTGCGTGCCGACCTCGCTTTTCGTTTCGTTTTCGCCCGGGTTTTTGGTTTCGCCTTGGGGTTTTTCCGTCGTCTTGCTCATCGCTGCTCTCCTGGAGGGAAGACAAGGCTTCGGTAGCAAGACGCGGACCCCGGCGGGCGGCAAACAGCAGTTCTGCGCTCAGGGCGGCCGGGTGGCGCGGCGTGGCGCCGGTCAGCGAGATGATGAAGTCGAGAAACGCGCGCGAGCTCGGCAGGGTTCGCCGGCTTGCCATGTTGCTTCAGATACGACGGCGCCGCCACGGTCAAGATGCGCGTATCGAGCAGCTTGCGGGCGACGAGCGTCGACACCGGGGGTCTCCGAAGCGGATCGCGACATCGAAGCCGTCCGCGACCATGTCGCCCAACTGATCGCGCGTGATCAGTTCGAGCTGCAGGTCCGGATGTTTGTCGATGAAGCTGCCAAGGCGCGGCCCGAGCACGAGCCGTGAAAAGAACGGGTCCATGTTGACGCGCAGACGCCCGCGCACCGCGGTCGTACCCTGCGCGGCGGAGGCCGCCGCTTCCTCGAGTCCGCCGAGCAGCGGCACGTTCGAATTCATGCGTTGACACGCGAGCAAACGCGTCGCGGGTCAACGCCCCGCGCTCTGCGCAGCCTGGCCGCGAATCACGCGCGTACCGGACGGGGCGTCGAGATGACGGAAGATCCACGCGGACACCAGCGTGATCACGCCGACGCACACGAACGCGAGCCGGAAGCCGAGTTCCGCCGAGCCCCATTGATCCGCGAACAGATTGACGAGCCCGCCGCCGATCGACACGCCGAGCCCGATCGCCAGCATCTGCACCATCGAGAACAGGCTATTGCCCATGCCCGCGTCTTCGTGCGAGAGGTCCTTCAGCGTGATGCTATTCATCGCCGCGTACTGCATCGAGTTGGCCGCGCCGAACACCGCGAGAATCGCGATTTCGACCACGAGCGGTGTGCCGCGCGAAATCAGCGAGAACGCGACGATCGCCGAGCCGACGATGATCGTGTTGACCAGCAGGAACGTGTCGTAGCCGTAGCGGCGCACGAGCGGCGCGATCCAGCGTTTCGCGAGCGTGCCGGCGAGCGCCGCGGGCAGCATCATCAGCCCGGAGTGCAGCGGCGAGTAGCCGAGCTGCAACTGCAGCAGGAGCGGCACGAGGAACGGCACCGCGCTCGAACCGACCCGGCATACGAGGTTGCCGATCAGGCCGACGCTGAAATTCGGCTCGCCGAACAGCGACAGCCTGAATAGCGGATTGCCGCGGTTTCTCGCGTACGGAATGTAGGCGAGCGCGCAGGCGACCGCCAACGCGAACAGCCCCGCCGACCACGCCGCGCGATGCGACGGGACCGGCGCGTCGATCGCGAGCGAAAACGCGATCATGCACAGCGACAGCAGCGCGCAGCCGATCACATCGAAGGCCGGCGCCTGCGTCTCGTCATGCGACGGCAGAAAGCGGTGCACCGCGTACAGGCCGAGCGCGCCGATCGGCACGTTGATCAGAAAGATCCAGTGCCATGTGATCGCCTGCACGAACCAGCCGCCGAGCGTCGGCCCGGCGATCGGCCCGAGCTGGCCCGCGATCGAAATGAACGCGAGCGCCGATACATATTGCTCGCCCGACACGCTGCGCAGCACCGCGAGACGTCCGATCGGCAGCAGCATCGAGCCGCCGAGGCCTTGCAGCACCCGCGCCATCACGAGCTCGCCGAGCGTGTGCGCGCTCGCGCAGCAGATCGAGCCGAGCACGAACACGAGAATCGCGGCGAAATAGACGCGGCGGGTGCCGAAGCGGTCGGCAAGCCAGCCGGAGGCGGGCGTCAGCATCGCCATCGTCAGCGTGTAGGCGACGACGACCGGTTGCATCGCGAGCGGCGCGACGTGCAGGCTGTTCGCGATCGACGGCAGCGCGGTGTTGACGATCGTCGTATCGAGCGACTGCATGAAGAAGCCGGCGGCGACGATCCACAGTAGGGCGGTTTGAGACGAATGCTTGGTCATGGTTTCGACAGCGGGCGCGGCGGCAAAGACGCCACCGGAGCCGGGACAGGCGGAATTCCGTCATCTTATTGACATCCCCGTCAATCGGGAACCCCACTAAGCTCGCTGACTGTTATCGACAATACCGATGAGCAGCGCGACAATCACGCATGCTCAATCCGATCTGTCTGAAGACCTTCTCGACCGTCGCAGCCTGCCATAGCTTCACCGAGGCGGGGCGGCGGCTCGACCTGACGCAGTCGAGCGTCAGCGAACATATCCGGCGCCTCGAACAGAGCGTGGGCCGGCGCCTGTTCGTGCGCGACACCCATTCGCTCGCGATGACGCCCGACGGCGAAGCGATGCTCGCGCATGCGAGTGTGATTCTGCAGGCCCTATCGCGCGCGGAGTCGCAATTTCGCGCGCCGCGTCTGAAGGGGCGCGTGCGGCTCGGCTCGTCGGACGACATCGCGCTCGGCCCGCTGCCCACCGTGCTGGCGGCGTTTCGCAATGCGCACCCCGACGTCGAGCTCGAAATCACGATCGGCATGACCGGCAGGCTCTATGAGCTGCTCGACGCGGGCGCGATCGATCTGCTGGTCGGCAAGCGCCGGCTCGGCGACCGGCGCGGCGTGCCGCTTTTCACCGGGCGGCTCGAATGGCTCGCGCGGACCGGCACGCTCGTCGATCTGAGCCAGCCGCTGCCACTGATTCTGGTCGCCGAGCCGAGCGTGACGCGCGCGGTCGTGCTCGATGCGCTCGCCGAAGCCGGCGCGAGCTGGCAGATCGTCTGCACGAGCAGCAGTCATTCCGGCTGTATCGCGGCTGCGCGCGGCGGACTCGGCATCACCGTGCGGCCACAATATCTGGCCGCGCGCGGGCTCGCGCCGCCGTTGAATGCGGCCGGGTTGCCGACGTTGCCGTCGGTGGAATTCATTGCGCTGGCGGCGAAGCGCTTGAGCCGCCCGGCCGGCACGCTGCTGCAGTTGCTGCATGACAGCGATCTGCGCGGGTCGTGGATCGGCGAGTGAGGCGGGCAGTGCATCACCTCATGCCGCCGCTTATGCCGCCACTCAGGCCGGCATCTTCCGGAACGAAATCGCGAAGCGGTTCCAGGCATTGATCGCCGAGATGAGCAGTGTCAGGTCGACCAGTTCCTCGTCGCTGAAGTGCGGGCGCACCGCCTGCCATACCGCGTCGGGCACGTGATCGTGCGACACCAGCGTCACCGCTTCGGTCCACTCGAGCGCCGCGCGTTCGCGGTCCGTGAAGAACGGCGTTTCGCGCCACACGACGACGGTCGCGAGACGCCGCTCGGTTTCGCCGCCCTTGCGCGCGTCGCTCGTATGCATGTCGACGCAATACGCGCAGCCGTTGATCTGCGACGCGCGCAGCCGCACCAGTTCGGTCAGCGATTTTTCGAGCGCCGACTTGCCGATGCGCTCTTCGACGCCGAGCAGCGATTTGATCGCGGCGGGGTTGGCTTTGTAGAAGTCGAGACGTTGTTCCATGATGGGCTCCTGGGTTGATGGGACGCTGCGATGGATCGGACAGGTGTTAGCTTAGTCCGTCATCTGGATCATCAAAATGGCCGATTCCAGATATTTTCAGGTAGCCACTTTCGGGCGTTGAGCGGGGCCCGCATAGCATCCTTACCGCCGACGATGGCATCGTTGCCGCGTGCGGGCCGATTCGGTAAGGTGAGTTATCGACGCTTGCTTTGCGCCTTTCACCGTGATCCGGAGACCTGCCTCATGACCGTTGCCGCCGACCCGTCCTCTGTGTCCACCTCGCCGATCCGCACCGATGTCCTGATCGTCGGCGCCGGTCCCGTGGGTCTGTTCGCGGCATTCGAGGCCGGTGTGATCGGCCTCACCTGCCAGATCGTCGACATACTCGGAAGGGTCGGGGGCCAGTGCATCGAGCTGTATCCCGACAAGCCGATCTACGATATCCCCGCGATTCCGTCATGCACCTCGCGCGAACTGGTCGAGCGACTGGTCGCGCAATGCAAGCCGTTCGATGTGCCGATTCATCTCGAACAGCGCGTCGATACGGTCGAGCAACGCGACGACGGCCGCTGGACCGTGCGCACCCAGCGCGGCCTCGTGTTCGATGTCGCGGCGATCCTTCTCGCCGCCGGCAATGGCGCGTTCGTCCCGCAAAAGCTCGGGCTCCCCGAGGCCGTGCCGCTGGAAAAGCGCTACGTGCACTACAGCGTGGCGCGCCTCGCCGATTTCGCCGACAAGAACGTGGTCGTCGCGGGCGGCGGCGATTCGGCGCTCGACTGGGCGCTGGCGTTGCGCAAGGTCGCGCGGCGGGTGACCCTCGTGCATCGGCGCGCCGGCTTCAGCGCGGCAGATTCGAGCGTCGAGCTGATGCGGCGCGCGGTCGAGGCGGGTGAGATGGACTTCGTCATCGGCGCGATCGCGGCGCTCGAGGTGGAAGACGGCGCGCTGCGTTCGCTGACGCTGCGGCAGATCCATGGCGAGACCCAGCTCGAAGCCGAACACCTGATCGCGCTGTATGGACTCGTCGCGGATCTCGGACCGATCGCGCAGTGGGGACTGAAGATTCACGGCGGGCGTATCGATGTCGATACCTCGAACTACGAAAGCTCGCGGCCGGGCATCTTCGCCGTCGGCGACATCGCGAACTATCCGAACAAGCAGAAGCTGATCCTGTCAGGCTTTCACGAGGCGTCGCTCGCGCTGCGCAAGGCGTATGCATACGCGTATCCCGACAAGAAACGCGTGCATGTCCATTCGAGCTACGACACGAAGCTCGCGGAAAAGATCGGCGCGGCCGGTTGACGGCGTGCGCGCAAGCGCGGCGATGTCGAGCCGGACCGGCCATTGGCATCATTTTCCAGCGGGCTGACTCGCGGCGGCCGCGGCGCTCGCGGCCTTCTCTTTCTTCTTCGCCTCATGGTGACCGATCGCGCAGCCCGCGGCCGCACCCGCCGTCCCATGATGTCCGGCAACGTGGCCGGTCACCCCGCCCACGACCGCGCCTTTGGCGCAGCCTTCGGCCTGCGCGACGCTGGATGCGAAGCTCAATGCCGCGGCGAGGGCACACGGGGCCCCGAAGTTCATGGCGAAAGTCGTGAATACCTTTTTCAATTGACACTCCTGTTTTTGCTATCGAAGGGCAAAACGGAAAGCCGAAACCGCCGCGCGGCGACGCTTTCCGTGATGACCGACTAGCAATCGCGGGGCCTGCCGTTATAAGCTTTGCGCCTTGTGAGCCGGCGCGCGAGCGCCCTTCGCGCCGCATCCCGACCCATGCGGGGCCGCGCAACCGTTTTCGCGAAGGCTTCGGCGCCGGCCAGGCGCGAGGCTTGCTAAACACAACAATTCCAATTACGTGTCCGCCATGACCCAGCTTGATGCTTCTACTCTCCGCGTCCACGGCGAGCCCGCTCGAGTGCAGGCCGAGGCCGCGCCGTCGGCGCTCGTCGGCGTCGATTATTGGTCGCTCGTGCAGGCGATCTCGGACTACGCGATCTTTCTGCTCGACGCGAAAGGCCACGTCGTGAGCTGGAATGCCGGCGCGCAGAAGCTGAAGGGCTACACGGAAAGCGAGATCGTCGGCCAGCATTTTTCGCGCTTCTACACCGAGGAATCCGTCGCGCGCGGCTGGCCAGGCTTCGAGCTGGAGCAGGCGGCGCTCACCGGCCGCTTCGAGAACGAGGACTGGCGCGTGCGCAAGGACGGCACGACGTTCTGGTCGAACGTCGTGATCACCGCGATACGCAACGGGCAGGGCGAGGTCACCGGCTTCGCGAAGATCACGCGCGATCTGACCGCGCAGCGCGAATATCTCGAAGCGCTGCGCCAGAGCGAGGAGCGCTTCCGTCTGCTCGTCGATAGCGTGAAGGACTACGCGATCTTCATGCTCGATCCGCAAGGCTTCGTCGTCAGTTGGAACTCGGGCGCCGCGCGCATCAAGGGCTATACGCACGATGAAATCGTCGGCCGGCACTTCTCGCAGTTCTACGTGCCCGAGGAGGCCGCGGCCGGCAAGCCCGCGCGCGAGCTCGCGATCGCGCGGCAGATCGGCGCCGTCGAAGACGAAGGCTGGCGCGTGCGCAAGGACGGCTCGACGTTCTGGGCCAACGTGATCATCACGGCCGTCTATGACGAATCCCGACGCTTGCGCGGCTTCGCCAAGGTCACGCGGGATCTGACCGAGCGGCGCCGGCGCGAGGAGCTCGAGCGCTCCGGTGAGCGCATGCGCGAATTTCTCGCGACGCTCGCGCACGAACTGCGCAATCCGCTCGCGCCGGTGCGCAACGCGGTCGGCACGATGCAGATGGAAGCCAATCTGAGCCCGGTGGTCGCGCGTGCGCGCGATCTGATCGATCGCCAGGTCACGCACCTGACGCGACTCGTCGACGATCTGCTCGATATCGGCCGCATCATGTCCGACAAGGTCGAACTGCGGATTGCGCGCGTCGACCTCACCGAACTCGTCACGCGTGCGATCGAAGCGGCGCGGCCGTTCACCGACTCGCGCGAGCAGCGCGTGGTCGCGCAGGTAACCAACGCCCCCGTGAGCATTCGCGGCGACATGACGCGGCTCGTGCAGGTCCTGCAAAACCTGCTGCACAACGCATCGAAATTTTCCCCGCACGGCAGCGTGATCGAGATGCGTGGACGTGTCGACTTTCGCATGGCGGTGCTCGAAGTGCGCGACGCCGGCTGCGGTATTCCGGTGCGCTCGCTCGACAAGATCTTCGAGCTGTTCGCGCAGGAGAAGGAAGGGCAAAGTTTCGGCGAAGGCGGTCTTGGGATCGGCCTGACGCTGTGCAAGTCGCTCGTCGAAATGCATGGTGGCAGCATCGTCGCGAGCAGCGAAGGACCGGGGCTCGGCAGCACGTTCACTCTGAGTCTGCCGCTCTCGGCGCAGTCCGACACCGCGGAGAGCGGCGCGATCAATGCCGCGCCATACGTGCAGCCGCTGCGGATTCTGCTCATCGACGACAATCGCGATTCGGCCGACAGCCTCGCGATGCTGCTCGAACTGAAGGGCCACGAGGTGCGTATCGCCTACGAGGGCGAGCAGGCGCTGCAGATCGCGCCGCGCTTCTCACCGCATCTCGCGCTGATCGATCTGGCGATGCCGAAGATGGATGGCTATGCGACGCTCGCGGCGATGCGCGCGCTGCCCGAGATGGCTCGCACGATGTACGCGGCGATGACGGGCTTCGGTCATGCGAGCGATCTCGATCGCACTCGCAACGCGGGTTTCCATGCGCACCTGGTGAAGCCGGTCGAGATGGCGGTCCTCGACGCGTTGCTCACGAAGGCCGATGGTCGACTGAGCGGAAGCGGGGGGACGTAGGCGCTTTTTCGCTGCGCGGCTGCCCCGTGAGCTGGGGCACGATGTTTGCTGTGACTCTGCATACGTTCCGGTCCGCCGCCGCTCGGCGGGCCGCGGATCGAATCGGTGCAGGGAGGCACGATGCTCGACACGCGCGACCACGCGGCCAGCTTGAAGGCCCAGTCACGGCAGATCTCGAATCAACACGGCGGCCGCGCACCGCCGCTCGACGATTTCCTGCGCGACGCGCGCTTCGATGCGAACGATCCCGCTGCTCTCGGAGCACTGCTCGCTGATCTTATCGAGCGCGGCTACGATCGCGCGCCGAGCTTGCCGTTGCCAGGGCATGGCGAGACGCTGGTGCGCTGGCGCGCGCTGGCCGCCGTTGCCGCGTGCGACCTCGGTCTCGTCAAACTGTTCGAAGGCCATACCGATGCGCTCGCGATTCTCGCCGAGCTGAGCGGCCCGTTGCCGCCGCCGGCAAGCCGCTGGGGGGTGTGGGCCGCCGAAGCGCCGGACGCGCGAGTGCGCGCAGTCAGTGAAGGAATCCAGAACGCTTCTGGCGAGGGCGCTGAGGTGCGCCTGTCCGGTACCAAAGCCTGGTGCTCCGGCGCGCAGGCGCTCACCCATGCGCTCGTGACCGCATGGCGCGATGACGAGCCGGTGCTCGCGGCCGTCGCGCTGGACCAGAGCTCGATCTCGATCGACACATCGAAGTGGCAGGCCGTCGGCATGAGGGCGACCGCGAGCGCCGATGTGACGTTCAACGACACCGTGGCGACGCTCGTCGGCGCGCCGCATGAATATCTGCAGCGCGCGGGCTTCTGGCATGGCGGCGCCGGTATCGCCGCGTGCTGGTACGGCGCGGCCGCGCAGATCGGCCGCACGCTGCGCGACGCGTGCGCGCGGCGCGCGGATGCGCATCGGCTGGCTCATCTCGGCGCGACCGATGTCGCGTTGCGGTCGGCCGCCGCGGTGTTGCGTGAAACCGCCGCGTGGATCGACGCGCGACCTTCGGATGATGCGCAGACGCGCGTGTTGCGCGCGCGTCTGGCCGTCGAGCAGGCCGCGAGCGCCGTCATCGATCATGCGACGCGCGCGCTTGGCGCGGGTCCGTTGTGCCGCGACGCGCGCTTCGCCCGAGCGCTCGCCGACCTGCCAGTGTTTCTGCGGCAAAGCCACGCGGAACGCGATCTCGCCGCGCTTGGCGAACGGCTCGTTATGTGCGCTGACACGACCGCAGTGCCGGCATCGGATCACGCGTCGTTGCAAACACTCACATCGTGGACGCTATGACCTTTATTCCCCAGCCTTCGGAGGATCGCTGCGATGAGCTCGCCGATGCCGTACTTCGATGAACTTTACCGACGCAGCGACGATCCGTGGCGTTTGCGCGAAGGCTGGTACGAACGCCGCAAGCGTTCGCTGACGCTCGCGCTGCTGCCGCGGCCGCGCTATCGCAACGGCTTCGAACCGGGCTGCGCGAACGGCGAGTTGACGGCCGGGCTCGCGACGCGCTGCGACGCACTGCTCGCTGCCGATCTGCATCCGCGCGCCGTCGAGCTCGCGCGCGAACGGGTCGCGGGCGCATCGAACGTGCGGATCCAACAGCGCAGCGTGCCGTGCGAATGGCCGACGGAGCACGGGCCGTTCGATCTGATTGTGATCAGCGAGTTTGCGTACTACCTCGACGCGGCCGAGCTCGAAACGCTGGCCGCGCGCATCGCTGGTTCGCTGACGACCGATGGCACGCTGCTCGCCTGCCATTGGCGCCGGCCGTTCGCCGAAGCGCGCGAATCGGCCGACCGCGCGCACGCGCTATTCGATGCGCGCTGCGGCCTCGCACGTCTCGCGCATCACGACGAAGCCGACTTGCTGATCGACGTGTGGTCGCGCGACGCACGTTCGGTCGCGCAGCGAGAGGGGCTTCTATGATCGGCGTGATCGTCCCGGCGCATAACGAAGAGGCGTTGATCGCGGGGTGCCTCGCGGCCTTGCTCGAAGCGTCGCGACATGAAGCTCTCGCCGGCGAAGAGGTGCGGATCGTCGTCGCGCTCGACGCGTGCAGCGATTTCAGCGGAGCGATCGCTCGCGCTTACGGCGTGCAGACGCTGACGCTGAAGGCGCGCAACGTCGGGATCGCAAGGGCGCTGGGCGCGTCGCTGCTGCTCGCGCTCGGCGCGCGCTGGCTCGCGTTTACCGATGCCGACAGCCGCGTGTCGCCGGATTGGCTCGCTGCGCAATTGGCGCTCGGCGCCGATGCGGTGTGCGGCTCGATCGCCGTCGACGACTGGAGCGCGCATCCGCACAGCGTGCGCGAATATTTTCGCAAGACCTATGTCGACGCCGACGGACATCGTCACGTGCACGGCGCGAATCTCGGCGTATCCGCGCAAGCCTATCGGCGCGCGGGCGGCTTTCCGCCGCTCAAATGCAGCGAGGACGTTGCGCTCGTCGATCGCCTGATCGCGACGGGCGCGCGCATCGCGTGGAGCGCCGCGCCGCGCGTGACGACGAGCGCGCGTACCGCGGCCCGCGCGCGCGGCGGTTTCGGCGACACGCTCATTGCATGGGCGACGGATGGCGCGCTGGCCTGAGCGACGGCGCTGCGCCGCGAGCTGGTCTCGCTCGCAACCATCCGGATACCGGAGCAATGGCACGGCAATACGCCGCGGGGAGGACGAACATGATGGACGCGTTTTTCGTTCTATTCGGCCAGGGCAGGGAACTCGACCCGTTGCAGATGGGGCTGCGCTCGATCGTCGTGTTCGTGATCGCGATCGTGCTGATTCGCGTATCGGGGCGGCGCTCGTTCGGTCAGCGCACGCCGTTCGATCTGGTCGTCGTGATTCTGCTCGGCGCGATGCTGAGCCGCGCGATTGTCGGGGCGTCGCCGTTCATCGCGACCGTGGTCGCGTCGCTGGTGATCGTCGTATGTCACCGGGTGCTCGCGTGGGCGTTCATACGTTCGCGCCGCTTCGAGCTGCTGGTGTGCGGCGTCGAGCGCGAGGTGTTCAGCGACGGCAAGTTCCACGCGAACGAAATGCACGCGGCGCTCATCACGCGCACCGACATCGAGGAAAGCGTGCGGCAGAAAACCGGCTCGCGCTCGATGGACAACGTGGCCGCCGCGATCCTCGAACGCAATGGCGAGGTGAGCGTGATACGCAAGCGCGAGTGAGCGCCTGAACACGGGAAGGGCGGGGCGCGTTTGTGCGGGCGGGCTGTAAGGGCTCGACGCGCGGCTCAGCCGCGCCCGCCTCGCGAAATCTCCGAGCCCGCGCCGCGCGGCAAGCGCAGCGTGACCGGAATCGACGCGAACGAGCACAGCCCGACCACCAGAAACGCGGGCCAGAAATCCGACCACGTGATGCTCGGATGTCCATGCAGCGCGCGCGAAATCTGCAGCACGATCCCGCCGACCGTCACGCCGAGACCGAGCGACATCTGCTGCACGACGCTGCCGAGACTCGTCGCGCGGCCGACGTCGCGGCTCGCAATCTCCGCGTAGGTCAGCGAATTGAGGCTGGTGAATTGCAATGCAGGGAAGAAGCCGCCGAGCAGCACGACGACCCAGATGATCCACGTCGGCGTGTGCGGGAAAAAGAGTCCGCACGCGGCGATCGAAATGCCCGATAGCGCCGCGTTGAACACGAGCACCTGGCGAAAGCCGAAGCGGCGCAGCACGGTGGAGGCGATCGTGCGCATGAACATGCCGCCGAACGCGGACGCGCAGGTGATCAGCCCCGATTGGAACGCGCTCATGCCGTGGCCTTCCTGCAGCAGCAGCGGCAGAAGGAACGGCAGCGCGCCGAGACCGATGCGAAACAGCGAGCCGCCGAGCACGCTCGCCTGGAAAGTCGGCACCTTGAAAAAGCGCAAGTCGAGCAGCGGCAGCGCGACGCGCTGCGCGTACACGACGTAGATCGCGAGCAGCGTCGCGCCGAGCGCGCACATGCCGAACGCGTCGGTATTGGAAATCAGTTCGCCGCCGACCAGCGACAAACCGAGCAGCAGCAGCACCGCGCCCGCCGCCGACAGCAGGAAGCCGATCCAGTCGAGCGGGCCGGGGTCCGGTTCGCGCGTATTGGCGATATAGCGATTGGTCAGATAAATGCCGAGAATGCCGATCGGCACGTTGATGAAGAAGATCAGACGCCAGTGCAGATACGTGGTGATGAAGCCGCCGAGCAGCGGACCGGCAGCGGGGCCGAGCATCGCGGGCACGCTCAGATAATTCATCGCGCGGATGAAGTCGGCTTTTTCCACCACGCGAAAGATGATGATCCGCCCGACCGGCACCATCATCGCGCCGCCGACGCCCTGAATGAAACGCGCAACCGTGAAAGTGGCAAGCGAGTTCGACGCCGCGCACAACAGCGAGCCCGTGACGAAGATGCCGATCGCCGTGCGGAACACGGTGCGGGCGCCGAACTTGTCGGCGAGCCAGCCGCAGACCGGGATGAAGACGCCGAGCCCGAGCACGTAGCTCGTGACCGCGATTTTCAGCGTGACCGGGTCGCGGGCGAAATCGCGCGCCATGGCCGGCAGCGCGGTGACGATCACGTTGGCGTCGACGCTTTCCATGAACATCGCGCACGCGACGATAAGGGGCGCAATCAGAGCTTTCTGAGTCTGGGCGACGGTCATGGCGGCGAGGCTGCGGCGAAGCGTCGCAGGCAAAGGGGGCATTATTGCACCTGTACGGTGCGGATTGTTAATACCTGCAGGGCCGATGCCGACCCTTTACATTTTTTGTATCCGACACGCGACGGCGGCGGTGCGACACCGCCAATAAATATTGATTTTTGTTGCGCTGCGGCACGAGATGGCTATAATCGGGTTATCGCTTAGGTATAAACCCTTAGTCAGGAGCCGCCATGAACACCGCATCGACTGTCGTCCGTTCCACCCCCGCCGCCACCACGTTCTTCGGCAAGCTGCGCGCGCTGGCGCTGCATGCGCTGAACCTGCATCTGCAGAACTGCGCGGTGATCGCCGAAGCGTATCGTCGCCCGCAATAAGCGCATATTGCGCGCGCGGGCCGCGCAAGACCCGCCAACCGTGTCGATGCCCGCTCGTGTAGCGGGCATTGTGCTTTCTGGCCCCGCCAGGCAGGGCGCGTTCAGCGCGTCATCCGCGCCGTCGACATCAGTCCCCAAAGAGTAGCCCTCCCCTCGGGCCAGTTCTGGCCCGCCATCGCCGTTTCCCTTCCAGATATCGCTCGCGCGCGCTTTTGACGCGCGACGCGTAGGCGAATCGACAGCAAAATTGCTATTGCTGTCAACCTTTTGCACGTTTTGCCGTTATCACTTTGTAATCGCCGCCACAGGCGATACCGCGCGTGACGCACCCGTCGCGGCGACCGCTCTCGCAAGGCCCGCATTGACCATGTTCCACCGACTTCAACACAGCTTCGAGCGCCTGCGCGCGCTGCTCGGCCGTGCAGCGAAAGTGCTTGGCAGCCGGGGACTTCTGTCGCCCGTGCTCGCGCTCGTTATTTGCGGGCTGCTGCTGGTCGTGCTGCAGCATCTGTCGGAGGCGGTGAATTACCGTTCGGTGATGCGCGAACTGCGCGAGCTGTCGCCGCGCGAGTGGATCGGCGCGCTCGGCGCGACCGCGCTTAGCTACGTCGCGCTGGTCGGGCGCGACGCGGTCGGCCTGCGCTATCTCGGCGCGAGCGTGCCGCGCGCGGCGCTGTGGGTCGGCGCGACGGCCGGCTCGGCGCTCGGCAATGCGACCGGTTTCGGCGCGCTGACGGGCGGAGCGGTGCGCGCGCGCGTGTACGGCGTCGCGAACATCACGCCCGCGCAGATCGGCCGCATGACCGTGTTCACGAGCGTGTCGCTCGCACTCGCCCTGGTATTGATGACCGCGCTGGGCATGCTCGGCATGGCTGCACAGCTCGCGCCGATGCTGCATCTGTCGCCGGTCGCGCTGCGCTGGAGCGGCGCTGCGCTGCTGATCGCGCTGGCGCTCGCCGCCGCCGCGTGCCGCCGCGAAACGCGGCCGATTCGCACGCGCTGGCAGTGGCTCTCGTTCGATATTCCCGCGCGCCGTGATCTGCTCGCGCAGATCGCGCTGGCGGTGCTCGACGTGGTCGCCGCAGGTCTCGCGCTGTGGGCGTTGCTGCCGCATGCGAACGTGAGCTTCATCGGCTTCATCACCGTCTACGCGGCCGCGATGCTGCTCGGCCTGATCGGCCATACGCCTGGCGGGGTCGGCGTGTTCGAGGCGGCGATGGTGTTCACGCTGAGCGGCAGCGTGCCGATGCATCAGATGGTCGCCGCGCTGCTCGCGTATCGCGCGATCTATTTCGGCGTGCCGCTGATCGTCTCCGCGGCGCTGCTCGCGGGCTTTGAGGGGCGCGCGCTGAAGAACCGTCTGTCGATGCTGCAGGCGCAGCGCGTGTCGGAACTCGCGCCGCTGTTTCTGAGCCTCGTTACGTTCGTGGTCGGCGGCATGCTGGTCATCTCGAGCGCGACGCCGGCGTTCTGGCAGCGCATTCATGTGCTGCGCGACGTGGTACCGCTGTGGGTGCTCGAAAGCTCGGCGATGCTGTGCAGCGTGCTCGGCGTGCTGCTGTTGTTCGTCGCGCGTGGGCTGCTGCGGCGGCTCGATGCGGCATGGTGGATGACGCTCGCGCTCGCATTGCTGAGCCTTGCGCTGTCGCTGACCAAGGGTCTCGCATTCGTCGAAGCTGGTGTGCTCGGCATGCTGATCGTGCTGCTGCTCGCGACGCGCAAGCGCTTCAACCGTCATTCGTCGCTGTTCGCCGAGCGTTTCACGGCCGGCTGGCTCGTGTCGATCGCGATGGTGCTGATGTTCGCGACGTGGGTCATGCTGTTCGCTTTCCGTGATGTGCCGTACACGCGCGACCTGTGGTGGCAATTCGCGTTCGACGAGCGCGCGCCGCGCGCGCTGCGCGCGACGCTCGCCGCCAGCGTGTTCGCCGCGACCTTTTCGTTCTGGCAATTGCTGCGTCCGGCGCCGGGCCGCTTCGTGAAGCCGGCGCCCGAAGATCTGCTCGACGCCGCGCGCATCGTGCGCGCGCAGGAACGCAGCGATGCCGGTCTCGCGTTGATGGGCGACAAGAGCTTCCTGTTTTCGGAATCGCGCGAGGCGTTCCTGATGTACGCGAAATACGGCCGCACGTGGGCCGCGTTGCACGATCCGGTGGGGCCGCGCGAAGAGTGGGCGGGTCTCATCAAAAAGTTCGTCGCGCTCGCGCATGCGCACGGCGGTCGCGCCGCGTTCTACCAGGTGCGCGCGAATGCGCTCCCGCTGTATCTCGACGCCGGCCTCACGCTGATGAAGCTCGGCGAGGAAGCGCACGTCGTGCTCGACGACTTCGATCTGAAGGGCTCGCACCGCGCGCATCTGCGCTATGCGTTGAAGCGCGGCGAGCGCGACGGCTTTAGCGTCGAAGTGATCGATCAGGCGCGTGTGCCGGCGTCGCTCGAAACGCTGCGCGGCATTTCCGATGGCTGGCTCGGCAGCCACGATGCGCGCGAGAAGAGTTTCTCGGTCGCCGCTTTCCACGACGAATACCTCGCCGCGCAGTCGGTGATGCTGGTGCGCCAGAACGGCGAACCGGTCGCGTTCGTCACCTTCATGACGACCGATATGAATACCGAGGCGACCGTCGGCGTGATGCGTCACGTCGAAAGCGCGTCGCCGTACGCGATGGAATATCTGTTCACGCAACTCGCGCTGCATCTGAAGCAGGCGGGCTTCCGCTCGCTCAGTCTCGGCATTGCGCCGCTCTCCGGCGTGCAGCCGACTCCGCTCGCGTCGCGCTGGCATCGGCTGGCCGGCATCGTGTGGCGCTTCGGCGGCCGCTTCTATAACTTCCGCGGACTGCGTGCTTTCAAGAGCAAGTTCCAGCCGCGCTGGGAGCCGCGTTATCTCGCGGCATCCGGTTCGGGCGTGTTCTTCACGCTCGCGGACCTGTCGCTGCTGGCAGGAGGCCGGCGTTCATGACATTGCATCCGTTGTTCCGGCTCGCCGTCGCGGCGAGCGTTCTGAGTTGCGGCGCGCTCGCGCACGCGGCCACCACCACCGTACCGGGCGGCCGCTATGGCGACGTGCGCGTCACGCAGCCCGAGGGGCCGCTGCGCGGCTTCGTCGTACTGTATTCGCAGGCGAGCGGCTGGAGCGCGGCCGATCAGCAGAGCGCCGATGCGCTCGCGAAAGCGGGCGCAATGACGGTCGGCGTCGATACCGCGCGCTACGAGGCCAACCTTGCCGCGAAAAAGGAAACCTGCCATCAACTGGTGGGCGATGCCGAGGCGCTTAGCCATCAGCTCGAACGACAATCGCAGTCGAGCCGCTACTTCGCGCCGATCGTCGCGGGTACGGGGCAGGGCGCAACGCTGGCGATGCACGTGCTCGAGCAGGCGCCGTCCAATACGATCGCGGGCGCGGTGTCGGTCGACGCCGACCGCACGCTCGACGCGCGCTTCGAACCGTGTCCGCCCGACCCGACCGTGATCCGCGACAAGGTGCCGGGCTTCGTCGAAAAGGCGAGCACGGGCAACGCCGATCGCGCGCGTCTGGTCGCTTTGCTGACGCCGCATCTGCAGCCGGTCTCGACGAGTGCCGACGACGTCTCCGACCTGCCGCTGATCGAGTTGCCGGCCGCGCATCCGAACGGCCTGATGGCGATCGTGATTTCCGGCGATGGCGGCTGGCGCGATCTCGACAAGACGATCGCGCAGGCCTTGCAGAAAGATGGCGTGTCGGTGGTCGGCTGGGACAGCCTGCGCTATTTCTGGAGCGAGAAGCCGCCCGCGCAAACGAGCCGCGATCTCGCGCGCGTGATGCAAACCTATGGCGAGCGCTGGCACGCGCAGCACGTTGCGCTGATCGGCTACTCGTTCGGCGCCGATGTGATGCCGTTCGCGTATAACCGTCTGCCGCAGGCGCAGCGCGACAAGGTGTCGCTGATGTCGCTGCTCGGCTTCGCGCCCGACGCCGACTTCCAGATCCGCGTCGGCGGCTGGCTCGGCATGCCCGCGAGTGACAAGGCGCTGAACGTGCGGCCCGAGTTGACGCATGTGCCGCCGTCAATCGTTCAATGCTTTTATGGCGAGAGCGAGACCGACACGCTGTGTCCGGCGCTCGACAAGAGCGGTGTAGAAGTCATCCGCACCTCCGGCGACCATCACTTCGGCCGCGATTACAACGCGCTGGAGCGACGCATTCTCGCGGCATTCAAGAAGCAGAGCGGCGTGCGCGATTGATTGCGGCGTTGGCTGTATCAGCGGGGCGCGCTTTACGGCGCGCCCCGTTTTTTTGCTGCTCCGTTCTGGCCAGAACCGTGGTCCGCGGAGATTGACAAAGCCTGCCAAGTCGACGAAGATCGTCGGCATGAACTGCCTCGACATCCGTATTGCGCTGATTATTAGCATCATTCATCGAATGGTGGGTTAGCGCGCGTCGACTTGCAGTGACACATAACCCGCCAAACGAGGCGGGTTTTTTTATGTCCGCTTTCAGGTTCATTCTCTACCTGCCTCCTGGCGAACATGCTGCGATTGCCATCGATGGATGTCGATCGCGGTTGATTCGTTGTTGCATCGAACGTTGCCACCCAGGAGCTTGCCGTGCTGTTAACCGAACTCGAACAGGCCGCCGCAGCGGCCGGGCGCGTCGCGCCGTCTCACGACTACCTGAAAAAGACCCTGACCGCGCGCGTCTACGACGTGGCGCGCGAGACCGAGCTCGAACGCGCGCCGAACCTGTCGGCACGGCTGCGCAATCCGGTTTATCTGAAGCGCGAGGACAACCAGCCGGTGTTCTCGTTCAAGCTGCGCGGCGCGTACAACAAGATGGCGCATATTCCGGCCGAAGCGCTCAGTCGCGGCGTGATCACCGCGTCGGCGGGCAATCATGCGCAGGGCGTGGCGTTGTCGGCCGCACGCATGGGCGTGAAGGCGATCATCGTCGTGCCGGTGACGACCCCGCAGCTCAAGGTCGACGCGATCCGCACGCATGGCGGGCCGACCGTCGAGGTCGTGCAGTTCGGCGAATCGTATAGCGATGCCTACGGTCACGCGGTCAAGCTGCAGGAGGAGCGCGGCCTGACCTTCGTGCATCCGTTCGATGATCCGTACGTGATCGCCGGCCAGGGCACGGTGGCGATGGAAATCCTCAGCCAGCATCAGGGGCCGATTCACGCGATGTTCGTGCCGATCGGCGGCGGCGGTCTCGCGGCCGGTGTCGCCGCATACGTGAAATCGGTGCGCCCGGAGATCAAGGTGATCGGCGTGCAGACCGATGATTCGTGCGCGATGGCCGCGTCGCTGAAGGCGGGCGAGCGCGTGACGCTGAACGAAGTGGGCCTGTTCTCCGACGGCACCGCGGTGAAGCTCGTCGGCGAGGAAACCTTCCGCCTGTGCAGCGAATATCTCGACGAAGTGCTGCTCGTGAACACCGATGCGCTGTGCGCCGCGATCAAGGACGTGTTCCAGGACACGCGCAGCGTGCTCGAACCGGCGGGCTCGCTCGCGGTGGCGGGCGCGAAGCAGTACGCCGAACGGGAAGGCATCGAGAACCAGACGCTGATCGCGATCACGTCGGGCGCGAACATGAACTTCGACCGCATGCGCTTCGTCGCCGAACGCGCCGAAGTGGGCGAAGCCCGCGAAGCGGTTTTCGCGGTGACGATCCCCGAAGAGCGCGGCAGCTTCAGGCGCTTCTGCGAGCTGGTCGGCACGCGCAGCGTCACCGAATTCAACTACCGGATCGCCGACGCGAACTCGGCGCATATCTTCGTCGGCGTGCAGATCCGCAACCGCAGCGAACCGGCGCAGATCGCCGGCGCCTTCGAAGCGCACGGCTTCGCGACCGTCGATCTGACCTTCGACGAACTGTCGAAGCAGCACATCCGCTACATGGTCGGCGGCCGCTCGCCGCTCGCGCGCGACGAGCGACTGTTCCGCTTCGAGTTTCCCGAGCGTCCGGGCGCGCTGATGAAATTCCTGTCGTCGATGGCGCCGAACTGGAACATCAGCCTGTTCCACTATCGCAACCAGGGCGCGGACTACAGTTCGATTCTGGTCGGCATTCAGGTGCCCGAAAGCGACCACGCGGCATTCGAGCGCTTCATCGAAACGCTCGGCTATCCGTGCTGGGAAGAAACGAAAAATCCTGTCTACCGACTGTTTCTCGGCTAGTCGAAGCTCGTTTAGCGGATCGGGGTTTACCTGAGTGGACGCCACGCCGGCAGAACGAGCCGGGTGTCGTCCAAATCGCCGGAAAGCCCCGCCACTCTTGCGTTTACGGCCGATACAGCGACACTGCAGGGGCTCCTGCCTCACACCTTCTATCGCGCAGCGCGATACGGCCTATCCGCCATATCGCGTTGCGGGATAGGTGTCACGATCGTCACACTGAGCGCAAATTTCATCACCGCATTCAGGAGACATCTATGCGCACCCAAGTTGGCATCATCGGTGCAGGGCCTGCCGGCCTGTTTCTTTCCCATCTGCTTCATCTGCGCGGTATCGACTCGGTCGTGCTCGAAACGCGCACCCGCGATCAGATCGAATCGACGATCCGCGCCGGCGTGCTCGAGCAGGGCACGATGGACCTGCTTACGCAAACCGGCGTCGGCGAACGCATGAAAGCCGAAGGCGCGCTGCATCACGGTTTCGAACTCGCGTTCGACGGTAAGCGCCGCCGCATCGATCTGACCGATCTCACCGGTCAGGCGATCACGGTTTATGCCCAGCATGAAGTGATCAAGGATCTCGTCGCGGCGCGTGTCGCCGCGGGCGCCGAACTGCGTTTCGGCGTGTCGGATACGTCGGTGCACGGCATCGATACCGATAAGCCGTCGATCCGCTATCGCCACGAAGGCGCGGAGCACGAACTGCAATGCGACTTCGTGATCGGCTGCGACGGCTCGCAAGGCGTGTCGCGCCAGGCTATTCCGCAGGCGCTGCGCAAGGATTTCGAGCGCGTCTATCCGTTTGGCTGGTTCGGCATTCTGTGCGAAGGCCCGCCGTCGTCGGACGAACTGATCTACGCACGCCACGAGCGCGGCTTCGCGCTGATCAGCACGCGCTCGCCGAACGTGCAGCGCATGTATTTCCAGTGCGATCCGAAGGACTCGGTCGACAATTGGTCCGACGATCGCATCTGGGCGGAACTGCATGCGCGCGCCGATTCGGACGAGGGCCATAAGCTCATCGACGGCAAGATCTTCCAGAAGAATATCGTCGGTATGCGCAGCTTCGTGTCGACGACGATGCAGTACGGCCGCCTGTTCCTCGCTGGCGACGCCGCGCATATTGTGCCGCCGACCGGCGCGAAGGGCCTGAACCTCGCGGTCGCCGACGTGAACGTGCTCAGCAAGGCGCTCGACGCGTTCTACAAGGAAAACCGCACTGATCTGCTCGACCGTTATAGCGAAACCGCGCTCAAGCGCATCTGGCGCGCCGAGCACTTCTCGTACTGGATGACCAGCATGCTGCACCGTATCGAAGGCGCTTCGGCGTTCGAGCAGCAGTTGCAGGTTGCCGAGCTCGAGTACGTGACGACGTCGCGCACGGCCGCGACGGTACTGGCGGAGAACTACGTAGGCGCCGCCGGCGCGCAAATGCAGGCGAATCTGTAAATGCCACTGCAAGCACCGCGCGATCGTCGGGATCGCTAATTGATCGACAGATCCCGATGCGCGGCCGCCTGAAACTCCTTGGGCGTGACACCGGTCTGCTTGCGGAAATAGCGGCTGAAATAGGCCGCGTCTTCGAATCCGAGCGCATGCGCGATCTGTTTGATACTCGAACCCGAGTAAACCAGGTCGCGTTGCGCCTCGCGTATCAACTGGTCGTTGACGAGCGACAGCGGCGAATGGCCAAGCTCCTCACGACAGATGCGGCCCAGTTGCGCCGCGGTCACCCCCAACTTTCCCGCGTAAAAATCGATTGGCAGATGCTCGCGCACGTGCGCGGCGATCAGTTCGCGCAGCCGTTTGATCTGCGCGGCGCGCCGGTCATTGACGGTCGCACCCGCGCTTAACGCGGCATCGGTCAGACGCGCGACCTGCACAAAAAGTGCAATCATCAGCGACATGCCCGCGGCGATATGGCCGCGCGCGCTGCCCCGAAATTCCTGCTCCAGCAAACCGAACAACGGCATCAACGTGCGCTCGCCGATGGCGGGCCGCACGGGAATCAGCGCGGGCCGTTGCAGCACCGGCATGAGGCCCGGCGACACCGCTTTCGAAATCGTCTCCAACGCGCGCTGTGCGGCGGTAATCACGAGCCCGTCGATCTCCGGCGAAAACACGAAACCATGCACCGTTTGCGCCGGAAGCAGGATCAGGCATGGCGCTTCGATCGTGAGCTTTTCGCTCTCGATCAGCACGTAGCCCGAACCGCTGCGGATATAGAGAATCTGCAGCAACGCATCGTGCCGGTGCGCGGAGATATGCCAGTCGTTCGGCCGACTGCGCTCGACTATCCATTCGAAATTGAACGCGTCGTACCACGGCGGCCGCGCGGACTCTCCGTACAGATCGTAGTTAGGGATATTTCTCATGCAGTTTGGTCTCCTATGTTCGAATTGTCCTGCGATGCGCTGCCTTTGTCCAATTTCGTCCCGAAGCGCGTGGCTATACTTTTTTCCATCGAAGACGCGGCCGAATGCCGTCCGCGCGGCATGACCCAGAGAAGTGCACGCGGATGGAACGCCTCGCGCATCGCGAAGCAATCGCCAATGCGAACGGCTTTCTCATGTCGGACGCGGCCAGCCATATCACGGGCCCGGTCCTAAGCGTCGATGGCAGCTCGCACGCCTACGGCGCGGCAGGCGACCATGCAATTCGAACAACAAGAAAATATCTCTTCATCTCAAGGAGACATAGCAATGACCAAGCAGAAAGGAGCACGCACATGAGCCGCTCCGAACGCAGTGTAGATGTGCAGGCCTTCATCGACGGACAGCGTTTCTCGCCGTTTCAGTGGACGATTCTGGTGCTGTGTTTTCTGGTCGTCGCGGCCGATGGTTTCGACACCGCCGCGGTCGGCTTTATCGCGCCGTCGCTCGTGCAGCAGTGGGGCATCGCGCGCAGCGCGCTCGGCCCGGTGATGAGCGCGGCGCTGGTCGGACTCGGCATCGGCGCGCTCGCGGCCGGCCCGTTCGCGGACCGCATCGGACGCAAGACGGTGCTGGTGCTGTCGGTGTTCTTCTTCGGGCTGTGGAGTCTCGCGGCGTCCCGCGCGACGTCGATCGAATCATTGACCGTGCTGCGCTTTTTCACCGGCCTCGGTCTCGGCGCGGCGATGCCCAATGCGGTCACGCTGATGTCCGAGTACGCGCCCGCGCGGATTCGCGCGGTCGCGGTCAATGCGATGTTCTGCGGTTTTTCGGGCGGGCTCGCGCTCGGTGGCTTCGCGTCCGCATGGCTGATTCCGAATCTCGGCTGGCCGAGCGTGCTGGTCGCGGGCGGCATCGGCCCGATCGTGCTGAGCGTGCTGCTGATTTTGCTGCTGCCGGAATCGGCGCAATTCCTCGCGGTGCGCAAGCGGGCCGATCAACGGATCGCGCGAATCCTGCAACGCATCGCGCCTCACGACCGCTTCGACGGATGCCGCTTCTTCGCGGTCGACGTGCGCCGCAATAGCGCCGACTCGCGCTCGCAGTGGGCGCTCGCGATCATCCTGTCGGCGCGCTACCGTTTCGGCACGCTGATGCTGTGGCTCGCCTATTTCATGGGGCTGCTGATTTACTACCTGCTGACCAACTGGCTGCCGACGCTGTTCAAGGACACCGGCTTCTCCGGCGAAAAGGCGGCGTTGATGACGTCGCTGTTTCCGCTCGGCGGCATCCTCGGCAATCTGTGCGTCGGCTGGGTGATGGATCGCTTCGCCGGCCATCGCGTGATCGCGTTCACCTATGTGCTCGTCGGTGCGCTCGTGCTGCTGGTCGGGCGGGGCGTCGGCCATCAGGTCTGGCTCGGCACGCTGATCTTCCTGACCGGCACGGTCGCGACCAGCGCGGTGACGTCGATGTCGGCGCTCGCGGCAAGTTTCTACCCGACCCGGGCGCGCGCGACGGGCGTGGCGTGGATGCTGGGAATCGGCCGGGTCGGCGGCGTGGCGGGCGCGTTCGTCGGCGCGGCGTTGATGGGGCTCGGCTGGCAGTTCGGCGCGGTGTTTAGCCTGCTCGCGGTGCCGGCCGTGATCGCGGCGGGCGGGGTGGTGCTGATGATGCGGCGCGAGCCGCTCGATCACGCATCGGTCGATGACAACATCGGCGCGATAGCGATGGAGTGAAGTCCGGCGTCGGGCGTGCCGCTACGCTCGAACAATGCGCGACCGCTCAGGTCGCGCGCAGCAACGCCATTTCGTTGTGCAGCAGCGCGAGCAATTCGTCGTCGGTCGGCCGCGTGCCCCAGTGGCGCGCGCCGGCCACCGACGCGATCGCTATCCACGAATGCGGTGGAAACCATTCGCGCACCAGCGTGCCGTCCTGGCGCAGGCACAGCTGGCCGGTCAGCTCGCTGTATTCGGCGCAGATGTGCGCACCGTCGACCTGCGCGCTTACTCGTCTCGGATCATTGCGTAGCACGTCGTCGCTCCTGTCAAAGGGGTGGCGCGAATGCAAGCGCGGCATGGTGGCGCGATTAACGCCACCTGGCTTCCATCAATGGTCATGCCCGTGACCGTGCCAGCCGTTGTCGTGCCAGTCGTTGTCGTGCCAGTCGCGATGCGGGCCGCGTGCATCGCGCCATTCGTCGTGGTGACGTTCCCACTCGCGACGCTCCCAATAGCGACGACCATCGTAGTAACGATCGCCGTACCAGCCCGGCGCGATCACGACCGCGGGCGGCGGCGGAGGCGCATACACGGGCGCGGGCTGCACATAGACCGGCGGGGGCGGCGGAGCCTCGACCACGGCGGGCGCGACCGCGATGCCCGGCACACCGATATTCACGCCGACATCGACGTGCGCGAAAGCGGCCGTCGATGCGCCGATCGCGAGACCCGCGACGACGCTCAACGATATCCAGCGGTTGCGTGAAAGACTCATGATTGTTCTCTGTTGTGTGGATGTCTCTGATGGAGTGGCGAGCCGGACGCGCACCTACTGCGCGTGATGGCCCGATCAATAGCGTTCGTAGTAGTGGTCGTGATGCGGATGATCGCCGCCAGGGACGACGATGCAGCCGCTCAACGCGCCGCCGAGCGTGGCGGCAAGAATGACCAATGCGAGAATTTTTTTCATGATGTTGCTCCCTGAAATCTGTGATGCGAGTGCCTGTCGTGCGAAGCGTTTCATCTAAACCGCTTTCGTTTGAACCGAACTCTACTGAGCGGCGCGATTACCGATGTGTTTGTGTGTAACAGGACGTGTCGATTGGAGGTCACATCGATACGTTCACGCGAGTGCGATGAACGGAGAGGGAAAGCGCCGGGGGTGAGATGTCGAAATGCCGGGCGATAGTCAGGCGTGCGGGCAAACCCTTGAAGAGGCTATGAAAAAAACCGCATTCAAGCGCCGGCGATGCATGGATGCGGAGCGAAGGTTCGGCGCATCGATGGGTGAAAAAAGAAGCGAATGGAATTTCGCCTTATCTATGCCGCGCAGATACATTCGGTTGCAGACTGGTCATCGGGCTCGCCATGCGTTCGTGCGAGCACGATGAAATGACGCCACACCTGTAGCGTCATCTGGCTGTCTTACTGCGCGGCCGCGGGCTCCTGGGCGGTCGCTTCGCGATAGCCGAGCCGCGCCGAAATCGCGAGACCGGCTTCTTTGAGCAGCGCGACGTAATGCTGCTTCGTGTCGGCGCCACAGCGCATCGTCGGAAACGAAATCGACAGACCGGCGATCACGCGGCCGAAGCGGTCGAACACCGGCACCGCGATACATTGCAGGCCTTCTTCCTGCTCCTCGTTGTCCTCGCCGTAGCCCTGCTCGCGTACGTGCGGCAGGATGCTCAGCACCGCTTCGGCGCAGGTCAAGGTTTTCTGCGTCGACTTGCGGAATTCGATGTGCGAGAGCACGTCACGCGCATCGGCCGGGTCCATCCATGCGAGCAGCACCTTGCCGATCGCCGTGCTATGCAGCGGATTGCGCCGGCCGATTCGCGACTGCATGCGCAGCCCGTAGTCGGCATCGATCTTGTGGATGTAGATGATCGCGTCCTCGTCGAATGCGCCGAGGTGTACCGCTTCGCGCGTCATCTGGCCGATGCGGCGCATGTCGACGTCGGCCTCGCGCACCAGATCGACGCTTTCGAGCGCTTTCGCGCCGAGCTCGAACAGGCGGATCGTCAGCCGATAGCGCTCGGTTTCGACTTCCTGAGTCACGTAGCCGAGCGCCTTCAGTGTTTGAATCACGCGATGCACGGTCGTCTTCGACATGCCGAGCCGTTGCGACAGCTCGCTGATGCCGATCCGCCCGGTGTCGCCGATCGCGCCGAGAATCGCGAACACGCGCCCGATCGACGACGCCGATTCGCCTCGCTCACCGCTGTCCGCATCCAGCGCCTTATCGAGCGCTTTGTCGCGCGCAGTGCTTCTCGCCATGTTTCTCGCCGTGTTCCTGTCTGTTCCCGTTGCCGCCATGTCCATCATTCCCTGTCTGTGCCAAGCCGCGCCGCTGTCGCATCGAGCCGATGCTCGCCCGGCGCGAGAGCATAGCGCGTCGCGCGCGCTGGTGGCGAGCTTGTGTCGAACCTAGCGCGCGAGCCAGCCGCCATCCACCGCCAGTGTATGCCCATGCACGTAGTCCGACGCCGACGAGGCGAGAAAAACCACCGGCCCCGCGAGATCGTCGGGTACGCCCCAGCGGCCGGCCGGAATGCGCCCGAGAATTTCCTGCTGGCGCTGCGCGTCGTCGCGCAACGCGGCGGTGTTCGCGGTCGCCATATAGCCGGGCGCGATCGCGTTCACGTTGATGCCCCGCGCGGCCCATTCGTTGGCGAGCAGTCGGGTGAGACCGAGCACGCCGCTTTTCGACGCGGTGTACGACGCGACGCGAATACCGCCCTGGAACGACAGCATCGACGCGACGTTGATGATCTTGCCGCCGCCTTGCTGCCGCACGAACTGACGCGCTGCCGCCTGCGACAGAAAGAACAGGCTCTTCAGGTTCACGTCCATCACCGCGTCCCAGTCGTCTTCGCCGAACTCGAGCGCATCTTCGCGGCGGATGATGCCCGCGTTGTTGACCAGCACGTCGAGGCGGCCAAATGCTTCGACCGCGGCGCGCACGATGTCGTCGACCGATGAGGTCGACGCGAGATCGGCGCGCACGTCGGCGAAGCGACGTCCGAGCGTCTCGACGCGCGCGGCGGTCGTGCCCGCGTCCGCGCGGCTGACGCCGACGATGTCGCAGCCGGCCGCGGCGAGCGCGACCGCCATGCCGGCGCCGAGGCCGGTGTTGCTGCCAGTCACGATGGCGACCTTGCCGCTCAGATCGAAAGTATTCATTGTGGTCGGGCTCATGTTCGCTCAGCGCAGCTCGCGAACCGCGAGATGGTCCATGTCGCCGAACACCTGGTTCTCACCGGCCAGCCCGGCGAGATCACCGCCTGCTCGTTGCGCACGACGATATGCCGGGTTTCGTGCGGCTCGGCCTGTCTCACATCCATTGATCGTTCTCCTGTCGGTATGCGGGGCGCGGTGCCGCCTTGTGCCGAGACTGTAACGCAGAATCGCAATTTCGGAACATCGGTCCGAAAGTTTTTCGGCGAGCGATCGCGGCTGGAATGGGCTACTGAGACTGACCGGGTAAACGATAGTCAGGTTTAAGAAATAAAGCGGAACGACGTTCCTTTCATGATGCTATATTGCGCCCGATAGGGAGAGCCCAGCGCAGACCGGGACACCAACACGGGTCATTGATCCGATAACGGGGCGTCACCGTCCATGGAGGAGACATGAAGATCAAGAAGGCCATCGACCGCATTCCAGGCGGCCTGATGTTGGTGCCGCTACTGCTCGGCGCCTGTGTGCATACGTTCGCGCCCGGCGCGGGCAAATATTTCGGCTCGTTCACCAACGGCCTGATTACCGGCACCGTGCCGATTCTAGCGGTATGGTTCTTCTGCATGGGCGCAACGATCGACCTGCGCGCGACCGGCACCGTGCTGCGCAAGTCGGGCACGCTGCTCGCCACCAAGATGCTGGTCGCATGGATCGTCACGCTGATCGCGGCGCGCTTCATTCCGATCGACGGCATCAAGACCGGGCTCTTCGCGGGGCTGTCGTTGCTCGCAATCACGACCTCGATGGACATGACCAATGGCGGTCTTTACGCGGCCGTCATGCAACAGTACGGCACGAAGGAAGAGGCGGGCGCGTTCGTGCTGATGTCGGTCGAATCGGGGCCGCTGATCAGCATGATCATTCTGGGTGCCACGGGTGTGGCGTTCTTCGAGCCGCGGCTGTTCGTCGGCGCGGTGCTGCCGTTTCTGATCGGCTTTGCACTGGGCAACTTCGATAGCGAGCTGCGCGAGCTGTTCGGCCGCTGCGTGCATCCGCTGATTCCGTTTTTCGGCTTTGCGCTCGGCAACGGCATCGATCTGAACGTGATCGTCACTAGCGGTTTGCCGGGCATCGTGCTGGGGCTCGGCGTGATCGTCGTGACCGGCGTGCCGCTGATTCTGGCTGATCGCTGGATCGCCGGCGGCAATGGCGCGGCGGGGCTCGCGGCGTCGTCGACGGCGGGGGCGGCGGTCGCGAATCCGGCGATCATCGCCGACATGATTCCGAGCTTCAAACCGCTGGTGCCGGCCGCCACCGCGATGGTCGCCACCGCTTGCCTCGTGACCGCGATTCTGGTGCCGATCCTCACGGCGCTGTGGGTGCGCCGGCATCATCCGCGCGGCACGCTGCGCGAGGAGTTCGCCACGGTGACGCAGGCCGCGCCGCTCAATGAGTAGCGCGATGCACTTGTTTGAATGAGTCAGTAGAGGGCAGGAAGCTGGCGCGCCGCTCAGCGCGCCAGCTTCGTTTCGAGCATCGCTTTCACCGCGGGCCATTCGTCGTCGATAATGCTGAAGCGCACCGAGTTGCGCTTGCGCCCATCGGGCATGATCCGCTCGTGCCGCACGATGCCTTCCTGTTTCGCGCCTATGCGCAGGATCGCCGCGCGCGATCTGTCGTTGAGCTCGTCGGTCGTGAATTGCACGCGCACGCAGCGCATCACGTCGAATGCGTGGCACAGCAGCAGATACTTCGCCTCGGTGTTGACGACCGAGCGCTGCGCCGAGGCGGCGAGCCACGTATGGCCGATTTCGAGCTTACGGTTCGCGCGATCGATCTTCCAGAACCGCGTGCTGCCGACGATGCGGCCGGCGCCGTCATTCCGGTCTTCCTCGTCACGCCGCACGATCACGAACGGCATCACCTTGGCCGCAGCGCGGCCGGCGAGCGCCCTGGCGATATAGGCATCGATCGTCGCCGGGCCCGGCACGACGGTCAGCTTCATGTCCCACAATTGCCCATCGGCGGCGGCGTCGACGAGCGCCTGCGCGTGGTCTTCGCGCAGCGGCCGCAACTCGACGAACGAGCCGCTCAGCGTGGGTTGCATCGATTCGGCGGAGATATCGTTCATGGCAATGAAAAAGGTCCGCGAGCGGAACACTCGTGGACCTGGCAGACCGGTTGATCCGTGCTCGGGAACGACGCGAGCGGCAAACCCGCGGCGCCGTTACCGAAGCGCGCGATCAAGGTGATTAAATCAGGTGATTAAACCGACATTACCGTGACAGCCTTGGTGACGAGGTAGGCTTCCATCGCCTCCGGGCCGCCTTCCGAGCCGTAGCCGGAATCCTTGACGCCGCCGAACGGCATTTCCGGCGTCGGCGTGGCGGGCTGGTTGATCCACAGCATGCCGACTTCCATGCGCTGCGACAGCAGATGCACGTTGGCGAACGACTTCGTATACGCGTAACCGGCGAGGCCGTACGGCAGACGGTTCGCTTCGGCGATCGCTTCTTCGAGCTTGTCGAAGCCGCGGATCGCGGCGACCGGGCCGAATGGCTCGTTGTTGAACACGTCGGCTTCGAGCGGCACGTCGGTCAGCACGGTGGCCGCGAAGAAGTTGCCTTCGGTACCCACGCGCTCGCCGCCCGTCGCGACCTTCGCGCCGGTCTTGCGGGCGTCGTCGACGACCTTGGCCATCGCGCTCAGACGGCGCGCGTTGGCGAGCGGTCCGAGCGTCGTGCCCTCGGCGAGACCGTCGCCGAGCTTCAGGCTTTCAGCGTGCTTGACGAGCGCCGCGGCGAACTCTTCCCGGATGCTGTTGTGCACGAGGAAGCGCGTCGGCGAAATGCAGACCTGGCCCGCGTTGCGGAACTTCGCGGCGCCGGCTGCCTTAACCGCGAGCGCGACGTCGGCGTCTTCCGCGACGATCACCGGGGCATGGCCGCCGAGTTCCATCGTCGCGCGCTTCATGTGCGAACCGGCCAGCGCCGCGAGCTGCTTGCCGACCGGCGTCGAGCCGGTGAACGTAACCTTGCGGATCACCGGATGCGGGATCAGGTAGCTCGAGATTTCGGCCGGATCGCCGAACACGAGGCCGACCGTGCCGGCCGGCACGCCGGCTTCGACGAATGCCTGCAGCAGGGCCGCCGGCGACGCCGGGGTTTCTTCCGGCGCCTTCACGAGGAACGAGCAGCCGCAGGCGAGCGACGCCGACAGTTTGCGCACGACCTGGTTGACCGGGAAGTTCCACGGCGTGAACGCGGCGACCGGTCCGATCGGCTCCTTCAGCACTTGTGACTGCGCGGCGAGGTTGCGCGACGGCACGATGCGGCCATACACGCGGCGGCCTTCGTCCGCGAACCATTCGATGATGTCCGCGGCCGCCAGCACTTCGACGCGCGCCTCGGCGAACGGCTTGCCCTGTTCCTGCGTCATCAGGCGGCCGATGTCGGCGGCGCGCTCGCGCACGAGAGCCGCAGCCTTGCGCATGATGGTGGCGCGCTCGTTGGCCGGCACCTTGCGCCAGGCTTCGAAGCCGCGCTGCGCGGCTTCGAGCGCGCGGTCCAGATCGGGGATGCCGGCATGCGCGACCTTGCCGATGGCCTGGCCGGTCGCGGGGTTGATCACGTCGAGGGTCTTGCCGCTGGCGGCGTCACACCATTCGCCGTTGATCAGAAGACGGGTATCGGTATAGCTCGAGATGGCCATGCTGGGTTCCTGTGAGAGGGAAAACAACAGGCCGCGTGGTTGTGCGGCACGAGGCGACACACCTACGCGGCCATGAATGAATTGCCGATATCAATTATCTTATCTGATTGCGGGCAATCGCACCGGACGCGGACCGCGGGCCTCCGCTCGTGGCATGCGGTTTGCTGAGACTTGGCACCGGAGCGACTTTGCGGGTCACGCCGAGGTGCCGCGTCCGCGCCGCACGAAACGCCTGCGAGACGCAGCGCTTCATCCATTCAACCGCTACTACAGCGCATCACGAGGACATCGCCATGCCAACCGGAACAGTGAAATGGTTCAACGACGCGAAGGGCTTCGGCTTCATTACCCCCGATGACGGCGGCGAAGATCTGTTCGCGCATTTTTCGGAGATTCGATCCGAAGGTTTCAAGTCGTTGCAGGAAAACCAGAAAGTCAGCTTCGAAATCAAGCAGGGGCCGAAAGGCAAGCAGGCGGCCGATATCAAGCCCGTGTGACGTCGGCATGGCGGTTCATCCGCATGCGAGGTAACGATGGATAAGGACGCCGCCTACGCGGAGATCGAGCGCAATGGCGGCGCCGCTTATGCGAAGACCTTCGCCGCGCGCTATCCCGACGAACCGCTTACACCGTTCTGTCATCGCTATCTGTTCGAACAGGCGCAGCGCGATGAAGCGGAGCACGACGCGGCCGCGGCCACGCACGACGACGAGCGCGGTTTCGCGCTGAGGTCGCTCGCGCGCATGGAGGCGTCGTCGCATATCGCGCAGGCGGCGGCGAGCGCGTCGCGCGACGCGGCGGCCGCCGCGCACACATCGGCGCGCGCGGCTCGGCGCTCGGCCTTCTGGACCATGATCGCCGCGCTCGCGTCGGCGACGGGCGTAGTGGTAAACGCGGCCCTCAATCTCGGCTGGCTCGAATGGGCAAGGCATCTTGCGCAATAAGCGACGCGTCGGGCCGCGCGTTCGCGCCCGTGAATGTGATGTGCATCGGAGGCGCCAATGGGGCTAGCCCGCAAACCACGCGACAACCTATGCATGTACCACACCGATACGACATCGATGCGACACGGCTACACGAGCGCGTCGATCGCACAAATCGACCCATCGGAGCATGCCGCGGACGGTCTGAACGCAGTATTATTCTTCAGGTTTCCTTCAGCTTTGCTCCGTACTATTTGCGCCACTGCCCGTGGCCTTTCAGGACCGCGGCCGCCGCTACGTGCGGCTCGAGCACAGGCTTTCACGACCTGCATTCGGGCAATGGAACAGATAGATTCCTGACTGAAAACTGAAAGCGCCTATAAAGGCTTGCTGGAGCATCCATGAAAACTCTGTTCTTGCAGGCGCCGTCGTACGACGGCTTCGATGGTGGCGCGGGTTCGCGCTATCAGGCCAAGCGTGAAGTTCGCTCGTTCTGGTATCCGACGTGGCTCGCACAACCCGCCGCACTCGTTCCCGACAGCCGCGTGCTCGACGCAACGGCAGACGGCCTGTCCGTTGAAGCCGCGCTCGACATCGCTTCGCAATACGAGCTGGTGGTGATTCACACCAGCACGCCATCCTTCCCGACCGACGCACTGTTCGCCCAGGACCTCAAGAAGCGCAAGCCGTCGCTGCTGATCGGCATGGTCGGTGCGAAGGTCGCGGTCGATCCGCATAATTCGCTGATCGCGACCGAGGCCATCGACTTCGTTTGCCGCGAGGAATTCGACTACACCTGCAAGGAAATCTCCGAGGGCAAGCCGTTCTCGCAGATCCTGGGCCTGAGCTATCGCGCCCCCGACGGCTCGATCGAACACAACGAAGCGCGCCCGATTCTCGAGAACATGGACGAGCTGCCGTTCGTCGCGCCGATCTACAAGCGTGATCTGACCATCAAGAACTACTTCAACGGCTACCTGAAGCATCCGTACGTGTCGCTGTACACCGGCCGCGGCTGCCGCTCGAAGTGCACGTTCTGTCTGTGGCCGCAAACGGTCGGCGGCCATCGCTATCGGGTGCGTTCAGTCGAGAACGTGCTCGAGGAAGTGAAGTGGATTCGCGACAACATGCCCGAAGTCAAGGAGATCATGTTCGACGACGACACGTTCACCGACTTCAAGCCGCGCGCCGAAGAAATTGCGCGCGGCATGGGCAAGCTGGGCGTCACGTGGTCGTGCAACGCGAAGGCCAACGTGCCTTACTCGACGCTGAAGATCATGAAGGAAAACGGCCTGCGCCTGCTGCTGGTCGGCTACGAGTCCGGCGACGACCAGATCCTGCTGAACGTCAAGAAGGGCCTGCGCACGGACATCGCGCGGCGCTTCGCGCAGGACTGCCGCACGCTCGGCATCAAGGTGCACGGCACCTTCATTATCGGCTTGCCCGGCGAGACCCAGGAAACGATCCAGAAGACCATCGAGTACGCGAAAGAGATCAATCCGCTGACCATCCAGGTGTCGCTCGCCGCGCCGTATCCGGGCACCCGGCTCTATCACCAGGCGGTCGAGAGCGGCTGGCTCGCGGAGAACAAGGTGATCAATCTCGTCAGCAAGCAGGGCGTGCAACTCGCGGCGATCGGCTATCCACATCTGTCGCGCGACGAGATGTACCACCAGCTCGAGAACTTCTATAAACGCTTTTATTTCCGGCCGTCGAAGATCTGGGAGATCCTGCGCGAAATGCTGACGAGCTGGGACATGATGAAACGGCGCCTGCGCGAAGGCGTCGAATTTTTCCGCTTCCTGCGCGCGCACGAGGCGTGAGCGCCGTACACATCGCCGCCGTCACGCTCGCGTACGCGTGCGCGGCGGCGACTGTTGTCGGCATCGGCTACACCGTGCTCGCAAGCGCGCTGATCGGGCGCTTCTTCGCGAGGGCGGTGGCCGTTCCCTCCAGCTTTCCACCCATTACGGTGATCAAACCGTTGCACGGCAACGAGTGGGCGCTGCTCGATAATCTGTCGAGCTTCTGCGCCCAGGATTATCCGGGGCCCGTGCAATTCCTGTTCGGCGTGCACGACTCGGCCGACCCCGCGCTGCAAACCGTCGACGAACTGCGGCGCCTGCATCCGCGCGCGGACATCGCCGTGGTCGCCGATGCGCGCCTGTACGGCCCGAACCGCAAGATCAGCAACATCCTCAACATGCTGCCGCAGGCGCGCCACGACGTGCTCGTGTTCGCCGACAGCGACGTGTGCGTCGGCCCCGACTATCTGCGCAACGTGATCGGCGAATTGCAGAAGCCGGGCGTCGGGCTCGTCACCTGCGCGTATCGCGGCCAGCCCGATCCGGGTTTCTGGCCGCGGCTGTCGGCGATCGCCACCAACTACCAGTTCCTGCCGGGCGTCGTCACCGGACTCGCGCTCGGGCTCGCACGCCCGTGCTTCGGTCAGACCATCGCGATGCGGCGCGACACCTACGAGCGGATCGGCGGCTTCAAGCCGTTCGTGCGGCACCTGGCCGAAGACTACGAAATCGGCGCGGCGGTGCGCGCGGCGGGCGAGCAGGTCACGATTCCGCCGTTCGCGATCGCGCATGCCTGTGTCGAAGCGAGCGCCGCGCAACTGGTGACGCACGAACTGCGCTGGAGCCGCACGATCCGCCGCATCGATCCGCTCGGACACTTCGGTACCGCGCTCGTGCATCCGTTGCCGTTCGCGCTGCTCGCGCTCGCGTGCTCGGGCGGCGCGCCGTGGGCGTGGCTGCTCGCGGCAGTGACGGTGCTCGCGCGTGTCGCGTTGAAGTGGCGCGCGGATCGGGCGTTGCGTCAGCGCTGCCGCGATCTGTGGCTACTGCCGTTATGGGATATCGTATCGTTTGCGATTTTCGTCGCGAGCTTCCGCTCCTCGCGGGTGATCTGGCGGGGCTTCAGCTTCAAGGTCGACGGCGACGGGCTGCTGTCGGCGGCACAGGACGAATGACGAACGAACGGCAGATTGGGCGGGCAATGAGCGAAGAAGGATCGAGCGGGCGACACAGCACCGCACTCGAGACGCACGGCAGCGGCCTGGCGGCCCAGGCGGCACAGGCGGCGGCGCACTCGGCAACCCATACGGCATCACATACCGCGGCACGCGGCGTGCGGCGCATCGCGCCCATCGAGGTCGCGTGCGAGGTGCCCGCATGATGAAGCATCTGGGCCGCGCGGCCGCGCTCGCGGGTTTGCTGATCTCTTTGTGGCTGGTCTGGCGCGAAGATCCGCGCGCGGTGCTCAGCGCGTTGCGCGCGGCCGGCGCGGGCCTCGTGCTGGCCGCGTTGGCGCACGTGCTGCCAATGGTCGCCAACGCCTGCGACTGGCGCTCGCTGATTCGCGGCGCGAATCGCCCAAGCTTCGGCAGGATGATGCATCTGGTATGGGTGCGCGAATCGGTCAACTCCATGCTGCCGGTCGCGCGGATCGGCGGCGAACTCGTGGCGTTCCGCATGTTCAAGCGCTGGGGCGTCCGGCCATCGACAGCGGTCGCCAGCACCATCGTCGATATGCAACTGACCTTGATCAGTCAGCTGATGTTCACGATGGTCGGCATCGGCTTTCTGTTCGCCAACGCGCAATCGGGCGCGCTGCGGCTCGCCGGGCAGCTCGCGTGGGGCGTGGTCGCGTTGACGCCGCTGCTATTGCTGTTCGGGCTCGTGCAGCATGCGAATCCGTTCGAGCGCATCACGCGCGTGGCAAACAATATGACGAGCGGCAAGCTGACCGCGCTGGTCGGCCAGTCCGCGCAGATCGATCAATCGATCAAGGTGATCTGGCGACGCCGCGCGGTCGTGCTGCGCTATCTGTTTTTCTGGCAGCCGCTGCAATGCGTGCTGACCTCGCTGGAAATCTGGCTCGCGCTGTATTTCCTCGGCGCGCGCGTGACGCTCGTCGAGGCGATCGTGATCGAATCGCTGATCCAGGCGGTCAGCAGCGCCGCGTTCTTCGTGCCGGGCGGTCTCGGCGTGCAGGAGGGCGCCTTCGTACTGATTGGCGGCGCACTCGGGCTCGATCCCGCCACCTGTCTTGCGCTCGCGGCCGCGCGGCGCATTCGCGACCTGCTGATGTTCGTGCCGGGCCTGATCGCGTGGCAGTTGTTCGAGGCGTCCGGCAGCGCGCGGCCGCATGCCGCGCCACACGGGGTGGGCGCCGGGCTGGCCAAACAGCGTTCGGGCGTCGCTGACGTGAACCGCGGCGGCGAGCGGCGCTGAGCGATCGGCGCGCGGTTTCCCGCTTCCCGCTCGCGTCTTCGACGCGCATGCCGCGCGCCGTCAGCGCGGCGCGCGATAGGCCGGAAACGACACCTGCACCGCCAGCCCCCGGCCCCCGATTCCCGCGCCTAGCTGCAGACTCGCGCCGAAATGCTCGGCGATCCGCGCAACGATCGACAACCCCAGCCCGCTGCCGGTCGCCTGATTGCCGGTCGCGCGGAAAAAGCGGTTCGTGAGGCGCGCGAGATCGTCTGGCTCGACGCCGGGACCGTCGTCCCGCACGCTCAGCTGCACGTGCTCGTCGGCATGGCGCACCGCGACTTCGATATTGCCCCCCGTACGTCCATACTTGATCGCGTTGTCGAGCAGATTGTCGAGCAGGATGCCGATCAGCACCGGCTCCGCATCGATCTCGGCGAGCATGTCGCCGACCAGCATCACGTTGATGTGCTTTTGCTGCGCATTACGCCGGTTCGCGAGCAGCGTATCTCTCGCGATCGCGGCCGGCTTCACCGGCTCGGTGGGCAGCTTCTCCTGCACGTCGAGCCGCGCGAGCAGCAGCAACTGCTCGGCGAGCCGGGCGCTGCGATCGACGCCTTGCACGACGCGCTCCATCGCGAGCCGCTGCAGCCCGATGTCGGGCTCCGCGAGCGCAACCTGCGCCTGCACCTTGATCGCGGCGAGCGGCGTCTTCAGTTCGTGCGCGGCATCGGCGGTGAAGGCGCGTTCGAGTTCGAGCGCATGCTGCAGACGCGCGAGCATCTGGTTGATCGCATCGACGAGCGGGCGCACCTCGAGCGGCGTGCGGCCGATGCCGACCGGTTCCATGCGGTTGATGTCGCGAGAACTGAGCGCGGCCGATAGCACCTTCAGCGGCGCGAGGCTCCAGCCGATGCTGAACCACACGAGCACCGCGAGCACCGGCAGCGCGATCAGCGTGGGCCGTGCGATGCGCCTCGCGATTTCGCTCACCAGGTCGCTGCGGGTATTGGCCGGCTCGAACACGCGCACGCTGTGGCCGAGCACGGTATCGCGCAACGTGAACGAGTGATAGAGCTCGCCGACCAGCATCACGTCTTGCGCGCCGCTCGCGGGCGGCAACGGCAAATCCCACGCGGCCAGCGCGTGCAGTTGCGGGCTACCTGCCAGCACGACGCCGTCGGCCGAGCGCACCTGGAAAAGCGCATCGCGCGGCAGGGTGTCGTCGTCATCGTAGTTGTTCGCGCCGGCTTCGCCGTTTCGCTCTTCTTCGCGCAGGTCGATGCGCGCATTCGCGAGCGTCATCAGATTGGCCGAATCGAGCAGCGCGAGCATCTGCGCGAGTTCGGCGAGGCGGGCTTGCTCCCATAGGCCGACTTCGCGCGTCGCCTGCCGGTAGCTCGACGCGAGCGCGCCGCCCCAGACGAGCGCGATGCTCGCCAGCACCAGCAGCACGAGGCGCCGCCGGATCGACGGACCGATCATTCTTTCTCCATCACATAGCCGATGTTGCGCACGGTCTTGATTAGATTTGCGCCGAGCTTCTTGCGCAGGTTCGACACATGCACCTCGATCGCATTGCTTTCGATTTCTTCCTGCCAGCCGTACAGGCTTTCCTCGAGCCGCGAGCGCGACTGCGGAATGCCGAGATTGGTCAGCAGTTGCAGCAGAATCGCCCATTCGCGCGATGTAAGCGGCACGCGCGCCTCGTCGATCTGCACTGTTTGCGCGGCCGGATTCACTGTCAGATTCTGGTAACGAATCAGATCGATACTGCGACCTTGTGCGCGGCGCAACAGCGCGCGGCACCGCGCGACCAGCTCGGTGAGATCGAACGGCTTGCCGAGATAGTCGTCGGCGCCCGCTTCGAGACCGCCGACGCGATCGACGACCGTGCCTTTCGCGGTCAACACCAGCACCGGCACGTCATTGCCGGCGTCGCGCATGCGTTTGAGCAGCTCCGTGCCGCTCACGCGTGGCAGGCCGAGGTCGAGTACCACCAATGCATATTGAGTCGTGTCGAGCGCGAGGCTGGCCTTGTGGCCGTCGCGTGCCCAGTCGACCGTGAAGCCGGCCTGGCGGAGGCCCGCTTCGACACCGCAGCCGATGAGCTCGTCGTCTTCTACGAGGAGTAAGCGCATGAGGCAAATGTTCCAATGTGGGGATTTATTGCATAACGTCCTGCATTTTTATGCAAGCGGCATTGATGCGTCTATACGAACAATCCGCCGGTGTTTCGAAGTGTAACCACGCCGTTCGTTAGCCGCTTTATGCCATGCGGATGCTTAAGGTTTCCTTCAGCTTGAATCGATACCATCGACGCGCTATAAAATGGTCGTCGCAGATCGTGATGCATGTGCGAGACCAGGTTGTCGTCAGGCCATCGCAACCTGATCGTAAGGACTTCGATGGAGTGACGCGCGAGGCATTCTTTATGCTGGTCGATAGCGTCAATGGACGGTATCGACGAGTCCCGCCCAATGCCAGCATCCGGTCAGGCTGCAAGGCCCCGCACGAGGCACGTTATGAAGCGAGTCACCATCGACATGCTACGAGCCCATTTGCTAGTCGCGTCTCTGACCGCCGCAGGCACCGAAGCGCTGCTGTGCATCGCGCTGCCTGTACTGCCGGTCTCTGACGCTTTTTTCGCTTCAGCATCGTTCAGGCTGTTCGCGCTCGCGCTGATCATCGGCGGCGTAGTGATTGCGCGCGAATTCTCCGAGGTCGCCTTCGAGCTCGCGGTGCGGCGCGACTACGCGATTCGCGCTGCTCGCGGCGCATGGCCCGCCGTGATCTCAGCGAACTGTCCACGCCGGTGGCTCGTCGTGCTTCACCTCCGGCTAACGGGGCAACCGTTCGTGCTGGCCGAGCACTGACGGATACGGACGACACACGATGGCGGCCCACGCGTTGATTGCATGTCAATGGCTTCTGTTGGCCGGCTGCGTTAGCGCTTCGATCTACACGGTAGCCGCCGCGCTCGCCATGCCGTTTTTCACCGCGCGGCATAAATCGAACCATCATGGCGGCAGGGCGGTCAATGGCGCATACGGCGGTTCGCTAGTGGGTTCGTCCGATGGACCAGGCGGGCCGTTCGCGCAGGTCGGTGTCAGCGTGCTGAAGCCGCTGTGCGGCGCCGAACCGCGTCTCTACGAGAATCTCCGGACCTTCTGCGAGCAGCGGCATCAGCATTTTCAGCTGGTGCTGGGTGTGTCGTCGCCGCACGATCCCGCCATCGCGGTGGTGCGCCGCTTGCAGGCCGCCTATCCCAAGTGCGACATCGAGCTCGCGATCGACACGCGCGTACATGGCAGCAATCTGAAAGTCAGCAACCTGATCAATATGGCCGCACGCGCTCGCCACGACGTGATCGTGATCGCCGACAGCGACATCGCGGTCGACTCCGACTATCTCGACAGCGTCGCCGCGCCGCTCGCGGACCCGAGCGTCGGCGTGGTCACGTGCCTGTACGTCGCGCGCGGCGTCGGCGGCTTCTGGCCGCGCGTCGGTGCGCTGTTCATCAACGAGTGGTTCGCGCCGTCGGTGCGGGTCGCCCATGCGATGGGCTCGCGCCGCTTCGGTTTCGGCGCGACCCTCGCGTTGCGGCGCGCGACGCTGGAGCGCATCGGCGGCTTCGAGGCGCTGAAAAACTGCCTCGCCGACGACTACTGGCTCGCCGAGCACGTGCGCGCTCTCGGTCTGCAAACGGTGCTGTCGCGGGTGATGGTCGCCACCGACGTGATCGAGCCGACCTTCGCGGCGCTGTGGCAGCGCGAAACGCGCTGGCTGCGCACGATCCGCTCGGTCAATCCGCCGGGTTTCGTGTCGCTGCTGATCACATTCCCCACACCGTGGCTGTTGACGAGCGCAGGGCTGACCGTGTCGCTCGCGACCTGTGCTCACGCGCCGTTCGCGGCGGTGGTCGCGAGCGCGTCGGCGACCGCGCTCTGCGTTGGTGCGCGCCTGCTGCTGCATTTGCGTGCAGCGCGCCGTGCGCGCACGTTCTGGCGGGATCTGCCGCTGGTGCCGTTGCGCGATACGCTGCTCGCGCTCCAGTGGCTCGTCAGCGCGTTCGGTTCGCACGTCGTGTGGCGCGGCGAGCGCATGCAGCTCGGCACGCCGTCCGCCGAGCGCAGCGGCCGGCTGGACAGCCTCACGTGATAGCGCGCGGCAAACCGGCCCAGCCCCGCGGACTGATCATCACCGCCGACGATTTCGGCCTGCATCAGCGCGTCAATTTCGCGGTCGAGCGCGCGCACCGCAACGGTGTGCTGCGCGCGGCGAGCCTGATGGTCGGCGCGCCGGCCGCCGAAGACGCGGTTGCGCGCGCGCATACGCTGCCGGAACTGCGCGTGGGCCTGCATCTGGTGCTGGCCGACGGTGCCGCGCTGGCGCCGCGCGAGCAGGTCGCCGCGCTGCTCGACGAGAACGGCCGCTTCGGCAGCAACATGGTGCGCGACGGCGTGCGCTTCTTCTTTCTGCCGCACGTGCGCCGGCAACTCGCCTACGAAATCCGCGCGCAATTCGAAGCCTTCGCCGCGACCGGCCTCAGGCTCGACCACGTGAACACGCACAAGCATTTTCATCTGCATCCGACCGTGCTCGGCCTGATCCTCGACATCGGCCGCGACTACGGCATGAAGGCGATGCGTCTGCCGTTCGAAGCGAACGCGCCGCTGTGGCTGCGGCCGTGGGTCGCGCACGTGAAGACGCGGCTCGAGCGCGCGGGGATCGCGCACAACGACTACGTGGTCGGCATTGCGGCGAGCGGGCGCATGGACGAGGCGAGCTGGCTCGCCGCGCTCGCGAATCTGCCGCATGGCGTCGGCGAAATCTATTGTCATCCGGCGCTGGCCGGTGACGCGCTGAGCGAGGGCATGCACGACTACCGACATGCCGACGAGTTGCAGGCGCTGTTGTCGCCAAAGGTGGCCGCCGCGATCCGCGCGCTCGGCGCGCGAGTCGGCGGGTTCGCGGATGTGCTTGCGTAGCGTCAGCTTCGCGAAACGCGGAAAACCTGGGCCGCGCTCACACCGGCTGCTTTTTCATCAATAGCTTCAGCAACGCGGGCAGCAGCAACAGCACGAGCGGCAACTGGACGATCAGTCCGGAAATGATCGCGATCGCGAGCGGTTGCTGCATCGCCGAACCTTGCCCCAGCGCGAACGCGAGCGGCAACAGCGCGAGGATCGCGGCGATCGTCGTCATCGCGATCGGCCGCAGACGATTGCGGCCGGCGGCCTGCAACGCGTCGTCGAACGGCATTTCGTCGTCGCGCACCAGCGCCTGCAATTCGGATACATAAAAGATGGCAACTTCCGTCACGATGCCGATGATCATCGTCATACCCATCATCGCCGAGATATTCAACTCGATGCCGGTGATCCAAAGGCCGATGAACACCGCGCCGGCAGCGAAGAGCGGCATTGCCAGCACCGCGAGCGCGACACGCAGGCGTTCGTACAGGAACAGCAGCAGGCCGAACACGAGCGCGATCGCGGCGCCGAACACGGTCAAGAGCCCCTTGAAGGCGATCTGCTGTTGCTGGTACAGACCGCCGAGCTCGTAATAGACGCCCGACGGCAGCAGGTCCGCGTTGCCGAGCGCCTTCTGCACGTCAGCGATCGTCGAGCCGAGATCGCGCCCGTCGATGCGCGCAGTGACCGCGACCATCCGCTTCAGATTCGAGCGGCTGATTTCGGGCTGACCGGTAACGCTCACGCGATCGGCGACGCGCTTCAGCGCGAACAGATGCCCGTCCGGCGCGCGAATCTGTAACTGACCGAGTTGCGTATCGGTCATCTGGCGCGCGCCGTTCACGCGCACGCGCACGCCTACCGTTTTCGGGCCGCTCTGGAACTGCGTCGCGACATTGCCTTCGAGCATGTCGGTGACGGCCTGCGCGATCGCGTGCGGGTCCATGCCTTCGGCCGCGGCGGCGGCGGGCAGGATGTGCAGCTCGATCGCGTCGCCGGCCGGGTTGATACCGTCGTTCACGTCGACGATGCCCTGAATCTGGCCGATACGCGCGGCAACTCTGCGCGCGGTGGTGTCGAGCGTGTGCGGATCGTCGGAGAAGATCTTGATCTGCACCGGCTGGGGCACCGCGGTCAGATCGCCGATCAGGTCTTCCATCAGCTGCGCGAGCTCGATGCTGACGCCCGGCACCTGTGTGTCGATCTGCGAGCGGATTTCCTCCATCACGGTGTCGATCGGTTCGCGCTTGCCCGACTTCAGGCGCACGAAGAAGTCGCCCTTGTTCGGCTCGTTCAGATCGCCGCCGAGGCCCGCGCCGGTACGGCGCGAATAGGTCGCGACGTTAGGGTTCGCGCGCACGATCTGCTCGATCTGCTTCATCAGCCGGTCCGTTTCGGTGATCGACGTGCCCGGCTGCGTGTGATAGTCGAGCACGAAGCCACCTTCGTCCATGCTCGGCATGAAGCCACTGCCGACGCGCGTGAATGCGAACGCCGCGACGACGATCAACGGCACGACGCCGAGCAGCACGAGCGGCGGCCGTGCGATCACGCGGCCGATCGTCACCGCATAGCGCCGGTTCAGCCATGCGGCGAAACGGGTTTCCTGGTGCTCCTCGGCGTCTTTGGGCGTGAGCCAGTGGTCGCACAGGATCGGCACCGCGAGCCACGTGACGAGGAACGAAATGAACAGCGCGCTCGCCATCGTCAGCGACAGCGCCTTGAAAAAGGCTCCCGTCACACCCGACAGAAACGCGAGCGGCACGAAGATGATCAGCGTTGCCGCCGACGAACCCGCGAGCGGCCGTGTGAATTCGAGCGCCGCGGCCATCACGCGGCCATGGAACGCGCGCGCGCCGGCTTCACGCATGCGCCGCACGATGTGCTCGATCATCACGATCGCGTCGTCGATCACGAGGCCGACCGCGGCCGCCATACCGCCCAGCGTCATGATGTTGAAGCCCATGCCGAACACGTCGAGCAGCAGGATCGTCGCGGCCATCACGACCGGCACCAGCGCGACCGCGATCGCGGTGATCTTCCAGTTGCGCAGGAAGAAGAACAGCGTCAACGCCGCGAGCACGATGCCGATCATGATCGCGTCGCGCACGCTGGTGGCCGACGCGATCACGAGTTCGCTCTGGTCGTACCAATTCGACAGATGCACGCCCGCGGGCATCTGCGGCTGGAACGCGGCAATCTTCGCGCGGATCGCGCGTGCCATCGCGACGCTGTTGGCGCCGGGCTGCTGGTACACGTTCAGGAGCACCGCATCCTGACCATCGGCGGTGACGCGCATCCATTGCGGCACGACGCCCTGGCGCACCATCGCGACGTCGCCGAGACGGATCTGCGCGCCGTTCGCATTGCCGTTGGCGGACACGACCACGTTGCGCAGTTCGTCGAGCTGCGTGATCGTCGAGTTGGTGACGACGAGGTACAGCTTGTCGTGATCTTCGATGCGGCCGTTTGCCATCAGCACGTTGCTCGCGCCGATCGCCTTCGATACATCGGCGAGCGACAGCTTGTACGCGGCGAGGCGGGCGGGATCGACCGCGACCTCGAACTCGTCCTCGGCGCCCCCGGTCACCTCGACGCGCGCGACGCCTTCCACCGACGACAGCAGCGGCCGCATCTGGAACTGCGCGAGATCGCGCAGCGCGGACAGCGACTGTTGCTTCGACGTGAGGCTGTACGCGAGCACCGGAAACACGGTCGGGTCCATGCGCCGCACCTGCATCGTCGTGCCGGGCGGCAGCGTCGCGAGAATTTCGCTGATCGCCGATTGAGCCTGCAGCGTCGCCTGCGCCATGTCGGTGCCCCAGTCGAAGTTCAGCGAAATCTCCGCGGCGCCACGGCTCGTCGTCGATTCGACGTCGCGCACGTTCGGCACGCGCCGCAGCGCTTCTTCGACCGGCATCGTGACGAGCGTGGTCATCTGCTCGGCGGGGCGGTCGCCCGCGTCGAGCGATACGACCGCGCGCGGAAACGCGACGTTCGGAAACAGCGAGATCGGCAGACGGAACGCGCTCAACACGCCGGCAATCGCGAGCAACGCGATGACGAACAGCAGCGAGCGGCGATGCGTCTGCATCCATTGGCCGAAGTTCATCGCGCGCCATCTCCCGCGGCGCGGACCGCCATGCCGTCTTTCAGCTCGTAGTTGCCGCTCGTCGCGACGCCGAGCATGGGGTCGAGCGGGCCATCGACGCCGTAGCGCTCGCCGTTTTCGATCGCGATGCTCACTGCGACGCGATGCGCCTTGTTTTGCGGCGTGATCTGGAACACGTACGCATGCTGCCCATCCTGCAGCACGGCCGCGCGCGGCACGATCCAGTGCGTGCCCGTGCGGGTCGCGATGTCGCCAGAAACGCGTGTGCCGGGGATGAACGGCGTCTGCGCGAGCGGTACCGTCGCGCCGATGTTGACCAGTTGCGATTGCGGATCGATCGCGGCACCGACGAGCACCACACGGCCTTCGATCGACGTCTGCGCGAGTGCCGCGGACAGGCCGTGCAGCGTAACGGCATCGCCGGGATGGATCGCTGCGGCGTCGGTGGGCTCGACGCCGAGCGTCACGTTTGCGCGCGCATCACGGCTCGCGCCACTCGCGAGTTGCAGAATCGCCGCGCCTGCCTGCACCTGGTCGCCCTGTGCCGCCGACAGCTGCAGCACCACGCCGTCGAACGGCGCGGTCACGACCTTGTTGCCGCTCGCGATGCCGCTCTGAGTCTGCGCGGCGAGCGCTTCGCGCGCATCGTCGACGGCCTTGCTCGCGCTCGCGAGCTGCGATTGCGTCGCGAGACCTTTGTCGTACAGCGACCGGGTCCGCGCGAGTTCGCCTTGCGCGAGCGTCAGCGCGCTTCTCGCCTGAGTTGCGGCAAGCACCGCGGCAGGATCGGCCTGGACGACGAACAGTGGCGTGCCGCGCTTGACGGTCTCGCCCGCCTGCACGCGCATCTGTGCGATACGCGACACATAGGGCAGGTTGATCGTCGTCAGGTTCGACGCGGTGGTCGCGACGATCCCGAAGCCGCGCACCGGCTGCGCGATCGCGGCGCGCTGCACGTGCACGGTCTGCACCGCGACCGACGATTGAGTTTCGCTGGCGGGGTTGTCGTCCGCACGAACCGGATGGACTGCTGCGTACAGCAGGACCGCGCAAACCAGCGGCGCGGCGACGGCCGCAACACGCGGCCATCCGTACCGCGATGGAAACAGGCTATTTCGCATGAGTGTCGATGAAAGTTTGAGCGGGAGTGAAAGCGTCGGGAATCGCGCTGCCGAGCAGCGCCTGCAAGCCGACGCGTTGTTCGTCGAGCGCTTCGCGCAGCGTCGCGACGTCGATGCGTTTCGCGAGCGCGGCGCTTTGCGCGTCGGTGTACGCGCCGAGCGCGAGGTTGTGTTCGGCGTAGGCCGCCGCGGCTTCGCGCGCGGAGCGCTCGACGCCGGGTAATGCGGCTTCGGTCTGCTGCAACTGCCGGGCGAGAATCGCGCTGTCCTCGCGCAGCCGGGCGACGTCCGCATACGCCTGGTTCAGCCGGGTCTGGTACTCGTCGCGAAGCCGCTGACGGGTCGCTTTTTCGATCGCGACATTGCCCTGATTGCGGTTGAAGATCGGCAGACTCAGGTTGATCTGAAAGCCGCTCGTGTAGATGTTCGAGGTGTCGCGCGCCCGCACGAAACCGACCGACAGACTCGGGAACTGGCTCAGAATCGCCGCGCGGTATTTCTGCTCCTGCGCTTCGTAGCCGGCCTGTAGCGCGATCAGGTCGGGGCGACGGTGCGCGAGCTCGGCGAGCGCTGAGTCGAGCGTGGCGTCGGGGAGCGGTGCGACTTCGTCGTCGTGGCCTGCCTGCAACTGCAATTGCACGTCGGGCGCGAGACCCAGCAGAGCGTTCAGATCGTGATGGGTTTGCGCGGCCGCGCGCTCGGCGTCCGTGTACTGCTTGCGCGCGTCGCTGTAAGCGATGAGCGCGGCGGTGAGCGTATCGTCGGTCAGATTGCCGTCCGCGCGCGCCGCGGCCATGCGCTCGTAACGGGTGCGCGCGAGTTCGCGTTGCTGTTGCAACAGCGGCAGCGTGCGCTGCTGAAAGCAGCTCTTCACGAACAGCTGGCGCGCCTGCGCGACGACCTGCCATTCCTGCCACAAAAGGCCGAGATCGGTCTTCGCCAGCGTCGCGTCGGCGGACTGTTTGTTCGCGCTGCGCAGCACGATCGCCATCACGTCGATGCTGAGGCCATAATTGAACGCGCGCGTGGTGCCGGCCGCGCCCGGATAATCGCTCGACACGCTCAGTTGCGGATCGGGCAGCAGACCCGCCGAATAAGCCTGCGCGCGGGCGATGCCGAGATCGTCGCGGGCCAGCTTCAGATCGGGGTTGTTGGCGACCGCGAGCATCGCGACTTCGTCGATGTCGAGCCCGTCGGCGGGATCGAACCGATGGGTGGCCAACTCGGGCAGCGGCATGCTCGCGGGATCGATGCGGACCCGTTCGAGCGATCGCGCGGACGTCGAGGTGACCTGCGGCGCGAGCGGTTCGCGGTGATAGGTCGCGCAGCCGCTCATCAGCAGCGCGCACAACGGCATCAGCGCGCGCCGACGCAGCGCCGTCACGGGATGGAAATCAGGCAAAATCCGGCTCCTGCGAATCATCGGAAGGGGCGAGCGACTCGCGAACGAGGCCTCGCAATGGGAGCCAATTTTCCGAAGCGCGCGCTTAAGACAGGCTTAACGTCGAATCGCCTGACCCGAGCCGCGCGAAATCGGCGCCGTCATCAGTACCCGTAAGGCTTCGTTAAGCTGCTGGGGCCGATAATGCGGCGGCTAAAACCGCAGCAAGGAGGGGAGAGACCATGCGCCTGCTATTGGTCGAAGACGACGACATGATCGCGGAATCGGTGCTGGGCGCGATGCGCCGCGCCGGCTACGCGATCGACTGGGCCGAGGACGGCCGCGCGGCGGAACTGTCGCTCGACAACGGCGTGTACGACCTCGTACTGCTCGACCTCGGCCTGCCGAAAAAAGACGGCATCGACGTGCTGAACGCGTATCGCCGCAACGGCGGCGCGGCGCCGGTCATCATCCTGACCGCGCGCGACGCGATCGACGAACGCATCCGCGGTCTCGACGCCGGCGCCGACGACTACCTGATCAAGCCGTTCGATCTCGACGAACTGGCCGCGCGCATTCGCGCGCTGCTGCGCCGGCGCACCGGCCAGAAGCAGCCGGTCTACAGCCACGGCGAACTGACGCTCGACCCCGCCGCGCATGAAGTGACCAAGGACGGCGTGCCGCTGCCGCTGGTGCCGCGAGAATTCGCGCTGCTGCAGGCGCTGATCGAGGAGCCGACCCGCGTGTTCACCAAGGCCGAGCTCGAAGAAAAGCTGTACGGCTGGGGCGAAGAAGTCGGCAGCAACACGATCGAAGTGCATGTGCACAGTCTGCGGCGCAAAATCGGCGCGGACCAGGTCGTGACCGTGCGCGGGGTCGGCTACCGCCTGAAGAGGTGCGGATGACGTCGATTCGCCGCTGGCTCCTCGGCTGGCTGATCTTCGGCATGGCGGCGACCTCGATGGTCGCGGCTTTCGCGATCTTCCATACCGCGCGGCGCGAGGCGAGCGAGCTGTTCGACTACGAACTGCGCAGCGTCGCGTTGTCGCTGCCGTCGTCGCTGAGCGGCGCGGGGCCGCGCGAGCATCGTGCCCCCGACCTCGGTGATCTCGCCGACGACCGCATCGTCATCGAGATCTGGGACAAGAGCGGCACGCTCGTCTATCACTCCGCGCAGGCGCCGATGTTCGAGCGTCTCGCGCCGGGCTTCCACACGGTGCCGCGCGGCGAGTACCACTGGCGCATCTTCGGCGTCGCGCAGCCGGACCGCTACGTGCAGGTCGCGCAGCCCGTGTCGGTGCGCGAGGACCTCGCGTTGCATCTCGCGCTGCACACGCTGTGGCCGCTCGGCGTGCTGCTGCCGGTGACGATCGCGCTGGTGCTGCTGGTGGTCGCGCGCGGGCTCGCGCCGATCGGCGGGCTGTCGCGCGCGCTCGCGACGCGTTCGATCGATTCGCTCGAACCGCTGCGGCTCGACGGCAACATGCCGGTCGAAATCCGCCCGCTCGTCGAAGCGCTGAACGATCTGCTGCAACGTCTGCATACGGCGTCGCAGGCGCAGCGCACGTTCATCGCCGATGCCGCGCACGAGCTGCGCTCGCCGCTCGCGGCGCTGAAGCTGCAACTGCAGGCGGCGTCGCGCGATGGCTCGCTGAGGGGCGAGGGGCAGACGCTCGAGCGTGTCGAAAATCGGGTGAACCGGATCATTCACCTCGTGCAGCAATTGCTGACGCTGGCGCGCGAAGACGCGCAGCCGGTCACCTCGACGGTGCCGGTCAGCCTGCGCCGCATCGGCGAGCAGGCGGTCAGCGATTGTTCCGTGCTCGCGGAGCTGCGCGAAATCGATCTCGGCCTCGAATGCGAACAGGCGCGCACACCGAACGACGCCTACACGGTGCTCGCCGAGCCGCACAGTATCAGCGTGTTGTTGGGGAATCTGATCAACAACGCGATTCGTCATACGCCGCGGGGCGGCCGTGTCGACGTGGTGCTGCGGCGCACGGGCGAGCGGGTTGGCTTCGAGGTCGTCGACAGCGGCTCGGGGATTCCGGAGGCGGAGCTCGAACGCGTGTTCGACCGTTTCTATCGCGGCGAGGAGTCGAAGGGCGAGGGCAGCGGGCTCGGTCTCGCAATCGTTGCGCGGATCGCCGAGCGGCATCAGCTCGGGCTGTCGCTGCACAACAATGTCGGCGCGCCGGGCTTGCGGGTGTCGGTCACCGGGCTGCACGCGCCCGCCGCCGATGCGCCCGTCACGGCCGCGAATTAACGATCGTCATTGCAGCTAGCGGTTGTCACAAGCATATAGGCGCACGCTGCTACAATCTCATTTTTACAGATCGACAGATTGGTTGTGCACTATGGGTTTCGAACAACTCGCTGAACTGAAGAAGCAACTGGCCGCGGCGCGAGCCGCCGCCGAGGGCGCCGGCAAGCCCGATCGCAAATCGGCTGCGCGCCCCGCTTCGAAGTCCACTGGCAAGCCCGCTTCAAATCCTGGGGCACATCCTGGCTCTAACGCCGAGCGTGGCGCCAATCCGGGCACGAAGCCCGGTGGCCGGCCCGGCGGAAAGCCGGCCGCGAAGGCCGGTGGTCGGCCGGACGGCAAGCCGGGCACGCGACCCGGCCGCCCGCAGCCGCGCCACGCCGCACCCGAGGGCGCCGCGCCCGCCAGGCCGGCGGCGGCGGACGCCAAGCCGGTGGACCCGGTGGTGCGCTCGATCGGTCGTCTGCAAAAGCGTTTCCCGGTCGCTTTCCCGAAGAATCCGGCCCCGAAGCTGCCGCTGAAGATCGGCGTTTTCGAAGACCTCGTCGTGCATGCGAAGGAGCTGTCGCTGACCGAAGCCGAGCTGCGCGACGCGATCAAGACGTGGTGCCGTGGCGGGCGCTACTGGAAGAGCCTCGTCGAAGGCGCCGCGCGCGTCGATCTGGCGGGTGTCGAAGCCGGCAAGGTCACGGCGCAGGAAGCGGCCGGTGCGCAGCGCCTGCTCGCGCATCGCGCGGCGAAGGGCGCGCAGAAGGCCGCCGCGGCGACGGCAAGCGCAAATGCCCCGACCGATGCCGGTACACCGTCACCGTCCGGGAAGGCGACCGCCGACGAGCCGCAGGCCGAAGCAGTCGTAGCGGCAGTCGCGGAACAGGCGGTTCCGCAGGCGGATGCCGCTGCTGCAACGCCGGAAGCCGTAGCACCGAATGCCGCCGGCAGCGCGGACGCCCAGGCGCAAACCAGCGCCCAACACGAGACGCAAGCTTCCACTCCCTCCCAGGCCTAACCTTGGCATAACCCGTCGCGGCCTCGCTCAAGAGGCCATGACGTGCGGCGCAGCCGTCAGCCGGCTGCGCACGAATCCCACATGCTCCCGCAGCACATAAAACGCATCCGCATACGCTAACGGCATGCGCAGGTGGTTCAGCGCCGCCTCGATCTCGTCCAGTTGCCCCAGTAGCTGTGTGCGCTCCTCGTCGGTTGCGCCGGCGAGCGCGTGCCGCTCGATCGCGATCAACGAACCGTAATAACGATAGATGCGCGAGCGCACCCGCCACCGGTACAGCGCCGGAATCACCCGCATCGCGGGCAACAGCAGCACGGCGACCGGCAACAGCAGGACCAGCGTGCGATCGCCGATGCTCGCGAGCCAGAACGGCAGCGTCCGATACAAAAAGCCCTTGCCGGTCCGGTAATAGCGCTGCGCGTCCTCGCTGATCCGGTATTCGTGCTCGACCGGTGTCGGGAACTGGCCGGCGTGCTGCAACAGGCCCGCGGCGCCATGTACTTCCTGCGCCGCCTCGATCAGCAGATCCGAGATCGCCGGATGCAGCGTGCTGCGCGCGACGAGTTCGACCGTCGGACTGATCAGGTGGACGGTCTCGGGCGGAATGCGCCGCTTCAGGTCGAGCACGCCGGGCGGCAGGTCGATCTGGTCGAGAAACGGAAACACGCGCGTATAGGCGCTGGCTTCGTCGAAATTCATCACCGAAATGCCGGGTACGCGCAACAGCCGCAGCATCAGGCCGCGCGTCGCCGAGTCACCGCTCAGGAGCGCCGCGTCGACCTCGCCGGCGACCAGCTGCGTGGCGGCCTGCAGACCGTCGCTCGGCACCAGCGTCGTCGCGCCGCCTGGCTCGATGCCGTTCGCCGCGAGCAGTTGCAGCGCGAGCAGCCGCGTGCCGCTGCCTTCGCGGCCGACCGCGATCCGCTTGCCTTCGAGCTGCGCCAGTTGCGCGAGCGCCGCGCCACGATAGAACACGACGATCGGCACATAGAACACGCTGCCGAGCGACACCAGCGACGACGTATCCAGCCCTTGGGCCACCCCGCCTTGCACGAACGCGATATCGACTTGCTGCTTCGGGTCCAGCAGCCGCTGCAGGTTCTGCACGGACCCATCGGATTCGAGCACGTTCAGGCGGATGCCGTTGCGCGCGAGAATCTTGCGGTACTGGTTCGCAGTGACGACGAACGAGCTGTCGCGCGGGCCGGCGCTGATCGTGATCGTGCGCGGCGGCGCCGGATTGGCGATCCAGACGATCAGCACGATCGCGAACGCGATCAGCAGCGCCGTGATGAAGTAGGGCAGCAGGTGCTCGCGCCATTCGGCGCGCGTAAGTTCGGCGGAAAAGTGCGGAGGACGCGGACGCTGCGCTTTCATGAATACTCCGTGCTTGAAGCCGGGAGCAGGCATTGTCGCCTGTGCGCGGTGGCTTTGCCGTAGCGGTTCGTTCTATCGACCGGGCGCGCGGCGCTCGACGGAGACTGCCGCCCGCGGCCGGAGAATAACGCGTACATGGCATAATTTGCCGCAAATCGCGGTCTGGCAGTAGTGGACTTCACAACTCGCGGAGTGTCGCTGGGCGCATGTTGAATCGTCGGCATCGGAAGATCGGCAACTGGCTGGGATTGCTCGCGATCCTGCTGACGACGCTCGCGCCGACGATCTCGCAGACGCTCGCCGCCCATCGCCATGCCGACGCGATGATGGGCGAGCATTGCCAGATGGCGTCGATGGACGACATGGCGTCGATGCCGGGCATGCGGATGCAGGACGGCACGCCCGAGCCCACCCAGGCCATCGCCAACCCGCCAGACAACACCGACGACACCGGCAATCCCACGGACAAGCACGCGCAGATGTCCGGCGATGCCTGCGGCTATTGCAGCCTGCTCGCGCATCTGCCGGTGATGCCGAGCGTCGGCACGCTGTTCGTCGCCGCGGTCCGCGCGCGCCAGCACACGGCCGTGACGCGCTATAACAGCGTGCGTCGTGTCGAACCGCGGACCTTCGCGCAGCCCCGCGCCCCGCCTTCCGCTTCCTGATCCGAATCCCTTACGACGCGATGCGCCTACGTGCATCGCGCTTGCTCGCGCGCGTCCGTTCGACGGCGCTCGCCGGCCTCGTCATCACCGATCAGACAGGATTCACTCATGCACACATCAGCAATGCGCGGTAGCCGTCCCCGGCGCGCGGCGCCGCTCGCCGCGGCCGCCTATGTCGCCTACACCGCTTACGTCGCGTGCGGCGTCGTAGGCCTGATCACCGCGCCGTCCATCGCGCAGGCGCACGCGATCGCGGGCAACCGCGTCTTCCCGGCGACGCTCGCGGTCGACGACCCCGGCGTCGGCGACGAAGCCAACTTCGAGTACGGCCATCAGCGCGTGCCCGGCGACAACGGCGACCAGAGCATCAACACGTTCAGCTTCGAGTACGACAAGCTGATCACGCCGCGTCTGGCCGTGTCGATCGACGGCGCGTACGTGCTCCAGAACAACCCGCGCGCGGCCGGCTTCAACAACTTCGGCGTCGGCCTCAAGTACCTGCTGTACGTGAACGAGCCGCACGAGCTGATGACGTCGATCGGCGTCACTGCGGAGCTCGGCGGCACCGGCAGTCGAGCGATCGCCGACAACTTCTCGACGATCTCGCCGACCGTCTACATCGGCAAGGGCATGGGCGATCTGCCCGATTCGCTCGCGTATCTGCGCCCGGTCGCGATCACGGCCGAGGCGGCCCCCGCGCTCAACACCGGCGCGGGTCAGCCGAACGCGTTCAACTACGGCTTCACCGTGCAGTACAGCCTGCCGTATCTGCAGCAGCACGTGCACGACGCGGGTCTGCCGCAGCCGTTCTCGAACCTGATCCCGCTCGTCGAGGTCCCGCTGTCGCGCAGCCAGGGGCAGACGACCGGCACGGTCAATCCGGGCTTTATCTGGATCAATCGCTACGGACAGTTCGGCGTCGAGGCACAGATTCCGATCAACCGTGCGAGCGGCTCGCACGTCGGCATTCTGGTGCAGGCGCATTTGTTCTTCGACGACATTGCGCCGACTACGCTTGGCAAGCCGCTGTTTCCATGAGTAGTGCAGGAGAAAAACGATGATGAACAGCTTCGAATATCACGCAATGCGCCTGGCGGCACTGATCGCCGGTGTGACGTTCGCGAGCGCGGCACTCGCGCATGTGTTTCCGCAGAAGCAGGAGCCGGGCGCGGGCGCATCGGTGGCCGCGCCCGCGCAGGTCAAGGTGACCTTCGACGGGCCGCTCGAACCGGCGTTCAGCTCGCTGAGCGTCACCGATGCGAGTGGCAAGCAGGTCGGCACGCAGAAGTCATCGGTGGATGCGCGGCAACCCGCGGTGATGACGCTGCCGCTGCCGACGCTCGCGGCCGGACACTACACCGTGCATTGGGTCGCGGTGGCGTCGGACGGGCATCGAACGCATGGGGACTATGGCTTCGATGTGAAGTAGGGCGGCACGATGCGCCGTGCTCGCGCAAGCGGCGCTCAAACCCGCTTGAACAACTGCCGCGCGAGCGAGCACATCAGCATCGTCGCGGGCGATTCGTCCTGCAGGCGCCGGCTCATGATGATCGGCGACGCGGCGCTTGCCGACGGAATCGGCCTGTACGCGACGCCGTGCGCGCGCAAGCCCTCGACGCTCTCCGGCACGAGACACACGCCGACCTGCGCGGCGACCAGACCGAGCGCGGTCTGCAACTCACGCACTTCGTGAATCGCCTTCGGCTCCAGCGCCTGATCGTGCATTGCCGAGATCTGCTGGTCCGCGTAGCTCGGCCGCGGCGTGCTTGGATAGACGATCAGCGTTTCCTCGGCGAGCGCGGCGAGCGTCAGAGGCTTCTTCTGCCGTGCGAGCGGATGGTCCTGCGGCAACGCCGCGATCATCCGTTCCTCGACCAGCACTTCGCGCGCGAGTTGCGCATCATCGAAGCGCAGGCGGCCGAAGCCGACGTCGATGCGGCCGCCTTTGAGCGCGGCCAACTGCTCGAGTGTGAACATCTCGATCAGCGATAGCTCGATATGCGGCGCGGCCTCGCGGAACGAGCGGATCACCGCGGGCAGCGCGCCATACAGCGTAGACGGCACGAAGCCGATCACGATGCGCTCCGCGAGTTGTGCGAGCCGTCGCGTGAGCGGCGCGAGCTCGTCGGCTTCATCGATCAGACGCTTCGCCTGGGTGTAGAAAATGCGGCCGGCTTCGGTGAGCCGCAACGGTCGCGAGCCGCGCTCGAACAGCGGCAGGCCGACGTCTTCCTCGATCTGCTGGATCTGCCGCGACAGCGGCGGTTGCGTCATATGCAGACGATTGGCCGCCCGCGTGATGTTCATCTCCTCGGCGACCGCGATGAAGTAGCGAAGTTGGCGAAATTCCATGCATGCCTCAGAGGTGTGATGCGTCGGCGATCGGGTTGGTGTTGGAATGCCGCGCGCTGAATGTTCGTTTACGGCTCTGTGCTCCCGCAGGAGCGCTCCGCGGCGGCAACGAATGATAGCAACAGCACCGTCAAACCCTATCTGTCTGCTCGGCCTCGACGTTCAATCAATACCGCGCGCATTCGTTTAAATGACGTCGAGGCAGCAGATAGCGGAGGAGGAAGATCATGTGGCCCATTATTCTCGATACGCTCGGTGCGCTCGCGGTGCTCGCGAGCGTGGCGGCGCAGATCGCGCTGCTGCGCAAGCATTGAATAAAAAGCGCAGTGAATAAAGCGCTTTCAGTGTGTAGCGCCTGATCGTGGCGTCTACTCGTAGGAGTTTTATGCATCGATCTGGTACGAGATGCACCGCGAACCAGATCAGCGCGTATTGCCCGAAATCTTCGTAAGCCCCGCGTAAACATATCCAACGAAATCCGCTTCGATTCGATTGTTCGTCGGAAGCGGCGTGTCAATTCGCCTCGAGCCGCTTTATCCGAGCTCACGCGATGCCTAAATTTACGACCTGTGACAGCGCCACTGCATTTCCAGCTTTTAGCGGCGTGGACCTCGTGACTTCTCGCGAGGCATGCCGGCGCGAACCATTGAAAGGACACGATGATGAGCAAGCTCACAGGCAAGGTAGCGGTTGTAACGGGTGCATCGAAAGGCATCGGTGCGGCGATTGCGAAGGCATTGGCGGCGCAAGGCGCGTCGGTCGTGGTGAACTATGCGTCGAGCCGCGCGGGCGCCGACAAGGTCGTCGCCGATATCACCGCGGCGGGCGGCAAGGCGGTCGCGGTTGGCGGCGACGTGTCGAAGGCCGCGGACGCGAAGGGCATCATCGATGCGGCGATCGAAACCTATGGCCGGCTCGACGTTCTCGTCAACAACTCGGGTGTCTACGAATTCGCGACGCTCGAAGAGATCACCGAAGCGCATTTTCATAAGCACTTCGATGTGAATGTGCTGGGTCTGCTGCTGGTGACGCAGGCGGCGGCCAAACATCTGGGCGAAGGCGGCAGCATCGTCAACGTGAGCTCGGTCGTGACCCGCATCACACCGGCGACCACCGCGGTCTACACGGCGACCAAGGGCGCGGTCGATGCGATCACCGGCGTGCTCGCGAAGGAACTCGGTTCGCGCAAGATCCGCGTGAATTCGGTGAATCCGGGCGTGGTCGAAACCGAAGGCGCGCACACCGCCGGCGTGATGGGCTCGGAGTTCGAAACGTGGGCGATCAGCACGACGCCGCTCGGCCGTATCGGCCAACCCGACGATATCGCCGATGTCGTCACGTTCCTGGCTTCGGACGACGCGCGCTGGTTGACGGGCGAGAGCCTGATCGCGAGCGGCGGCGCGCGTTGAGTCCGACGGGTTGCCAACGCTTCCGGCAACCCGCTCTTCAGATCGAGTGCGATAACGGATGGCGCGGCCGGTAGCACGACGGCCGCGCCGCCTGTTGCAGCGACGGAGCGCGAGCTACGCGCGTTGAACCTCGCCGACCGAGACCTCGGTTTCCGCTCCCGGCAATTCCACCGCAAAAAAAGCGTCGAGCAGATTCGAACCCGGCCGCTCGGCGAGCCGCGTCAGCGATTCGATCATCTGCACGCGGCAGTCGACGAGCGGCACCATCCGGATGCGCCGCGACTCGTTGAACTCGGCGCGCGCGATCACGCCGACGCCGATTCCCTGCGCGACCGCTTCCTCGAGCGCCTCGCGGCCATCCACGTACATGACCGGCTCGACCTGCAACGACTCGCGCACGAGCTCGATTTCGAGCAGTTGTTGGGTGACCGATTGCGGCTCGCGGAAGATCATCGGCTGTTCGACGAGCTCCGCGTAGCTGAGGCGGCGCTTCTTCGCGGCCGTATAGCTGGCCGGCACCATCGCGACCAGCGGATCGCGCCGCAACACCCGCGACCGCAGGCGGCTATGCACTTGCGGCGCGGCCGTGATCGCTGCGTCGACCGCACTCGACAGCACGCGCTGCATGCACTCGGCCGCATTGGCGATCGACAGCGTGACGACGATGCCCGGATGCCGCTGGCGAAACGCGCCGATCAGCGCGACGGCGAGATCGGGCGCATCGGCCGCGAGCGATAGCGAACCCGACTCCAGCCCGCCCGCCGATTCGAGCAGCTGACGCGCATCACGCTCGCAGCTGAGCATATGCCGCGTCACGCTGAACAGGCGCAGCCCGAGTTCGGTCGTCTCCACGCCGCGCGGCCCGCGCTCGAACAGCTTGACGCCGTAATCCTGTTCGAGGCGCCGCACATGGTCCGACACCGCCGGCTGCGTCAACGACAACGCCTGTGCCGCTTTAGAAAAGCCGCCATGTTCAGCGACCGCATGAAACGCCCGCAATTGCGCGTACTGCACGTGTGCCTCGCCGACTGATAAGTTTTTACGATACCGTCATCGATTATATCGATTTTACCGATGGACAGCGTTTCTATATCGTGTGAGGTATCCACATAGCGATATCGGAGTACCCGACATGGAAAGCGCGATCGGCGGTTCGGCGGCGGCATTGAGCGTTGCGGCCGCGGCAACGTCCGTCACCCGTGGCACGACATCCTGCGCGGCGCCGGCTGGCGGCGAGCCTTACTTGTTGACACCGGGTCCGCTGACCACGGCACTCTCGACGAAACAGGCGATGCTGCGCGACTGGGGCTCATGGGACGGCGACTTCCGCGCGATGACCGCTCAGTTGCGCGCGAGCCTGCTCGAAATCGCCGGCGACACCGCCGGGGAGTACGACTGCGTGCCGCTGCAGGGCAGCGGCAGCTACTGCGTCGAAGCGATGCTCGGCAGCCTGATTCCGCGCGACGGCCATGCGCTCGTGCTCGCGAACGGCGCGTACGGCAAGCGCGCGGCGACCACGCTCGGCTACCTCGGCCGCGCCTGCACGCTGCTCGACAAGGGCGACTACCTGCCGCCGCGCGGCGTCGAAGTCGAGCGCATGCTGGCCGCCGATCCGTCGATCACGCACGTGGTCGCGATCCATTGCGAAACGAGCTCCGGCATCCTCAATCCGCTCGAAGAAATTGCGGCCGCGGTCGCGAAGCACGGCCGCAAGCTGCTGATCGATTCGATGAGCGCCTTCGGCGCGGTGCCGCTCGACGTGCGGCAGATCGCGTGCGAGGCGTTCGTGTCCTCGGCGAACAAGTGCATCGAGGGCGTGCCGGGTTTCGGCTTCGTGATCGCGCGCAGGAGCGCGCTCTCCGAAGCGAAGGGCCGCAGCCATTCGCTCGCGCTCGATCTCCACGATCAATGGGACGTGATGAATCGCACGGGCCAGTGGCGCTTCACGCCGCCCACGCATACGGTGGCTGCGTTCCTCGAGGCGCTGCGGCTGTTCAGGCTCGAAGGCGGGCAGCCCGCGCGGCTCGCGCGCTATGCGAACAATCGCGACGTGCTGGTGGCCGGCATGCACGAGCTCGGCTTCGAGCCGCTGCTCAGCGCGCACTGGCGCTCGCCGATCATCGTGACGTTTTTCTCGCCCGCGCATCCGTCGTTCGAATTCGCGCGCTTCTATGAACTGATGAAGGAGCAGGGCTTCATCATCTATCCGGGCAAGCTGACGGTGGTCGACAGTTTCCGCATCGGCTGTATCGGTCTGGTCGACGAGCACGTGATGCGTCGCGTGGTCGAGGCCTGCGCGCAGGCGCTGCGCACGATGGGCGTCACGCACGCGGCGCCGCCGCCCGCCGCGCTCGACGAACGCAAGGCGCTCGCCCAGGCGGCCTGAGCCGCGACGGCAAACCCAACACATTCGGATTCCTGGGGATTCAAGCAGATGAAATACGTGAAGGCGGTGATTTTCGATTGGGCCGGCACGGTGGTCGACTACGGTTCACGCGCGCCGATGGGCGCCTTCGTCGAGACTTTCGAGCAGTTCGGCGTGCCGATCACGATCGACGAAGCACGCGGCCCGATGGGCATGGCGAAGCGGCCGCATATCGCGGCGCTGATGGCGCTGCCGCGCGTCGCGCAGGCTTGGGCCGAGCGTCACGGCCATACACCGACCGACGCGGATATCGACGCCGTGTACGACGTGTTCGTGCCGAAGAACATCGCGGTCGCGGCGAGCTATAGCGCGGTGATCCCGGGCGTCGCCGAAGTCGCGAGCGCACTGCGTCACGACGCTATCCGCATCGGCACGACCACCGGCTATACCCGCGAGATCATCGACGAAATCGTGCCGGGCGCGGCCGCGCAGGGCTTCTCGCCGGACAGCATCGTATGCACCGGCGATACGCCGGAAGGACGGCCGTCGCCGTACATGATCTACCGGACGCTGCCGCAGCTCGGCGTGTGGCGAACGAAAGAGGCGATCAAGGTCGACGACACCGAGGTCGGCATCGAAGAGGGCATCAACGGCGGCACCTGGGCGGTCGGCGTCGCGGTGAGCGGCAACGCGTTCGGCATGAGCGAGGCCGAGGTGAAGGCGCTGCCGGCCGACGAATTCGCCGCGCGCCGCACCGCCGCGACGATCAGGTTGAAGGCGGCGGGCGCGCATTACGTGATCGACAGCGTCGCGGATCTGATGCCGGTCGTGTACGACATCGACGCGCGGCTCGCGCGCGGCGAGCGCCCTTGAAGCGTCAGTCCGATAACGTCACTTGAAGAAACCGACCGCGAGATCGATGAACTCGCGCACCTTGCGCGGCACGAACTCGCGGCTCGGGTACACCAGCGACACGGCCACGTCGCCATTGAGCACCGAGTAGCCCTCGAGCACGCGCACCAGCGTGCCGGCGCGCAGTTCGTCCTCGACCATTTCGAGCGGCAGCAGCGCGATGCCCATCGCACCGAGCGCGGCCTGCTTCTGCATGATCATGCTGTTGACCGTGAACGAGGCATCGATCGCGATGCTCTCGCCGCTGTCGTCGCCGGCCTCGCTCGTGCGGTCGGCGTCGCCGTCCCCCTTGCGGAAGATCCACATCGGGCCGGTCGTGTCGAACGGCGCGGCGATCAGCCGATGCCTCTCCAGCTCGGCCGGCGTTTGCGGATGACCGGCCTGCGCCAGATACGCGGCCGCGGCCACCGGCACCGCGTGCGAGTTGATCAGACGCCGCACCACCAGCGACTCCGAGCGGATCATATGCTCGGTCACGATGCCGACATCGAAGCCGCCTTCGAGCAGATCGACGCGTTTTTCCGTCAGCGTGACGCGCAGGTTCACCTGCGGAAAGCGCGCCTGATATTCGGCGAACAGCGGCGTCAGCCGAAACAGCGAAAAACTGCCGAGCGCGACGATGCGCAGGTCGCCGGCCACTTCGCGCGACGCCGTGGTCGCGCGCGATTCCACTTCCTCCAGTTCGGCGAGCAGCACGCGGCAACCGTCCGCGTATTGCGCACCGGCCTCGGTCAGCACGACCTTGCGCGTGGTGCGCTGAAACAGCCGAATGCCGAGATGCTGTTCGAGGCCCGACACATGGCGCGTGACGACCGATGTCGACACGTTCAGTTGCGCGGCGGCCTGCGCGAAGCTGCCGACATCGGCGACCTTGACGAAAGCCTGCATGGCCTGAAAGAGATTGATCATCTGAGTGCAAGAAACGTCTTTGTTGTTGCGCACGGCGGGGCCGCGTTCGCGCCCGTGCTCAACTACCGCGCGAGCAGCGCGCCATCGCGCGCGACGACGCGGCCGTTGGCGACCACCAGCTTGCGCACCGGCCGCGCGACGAGCGCATGCGCGAGCGTGTCGGCATCGACCAGCACGAGATCGGCGCGGGCGCCCGGCTGCAAACCGTAAGCTTCGAATCCGCAGGCGCGCGCGGCGACGCCGCTGACGCAATCGAACGCGAGCGCGAGATCGTCGTCGCGGCGCAGGCCGTAGCGCATCGCGATCAGCATCGCTCGTTCCAGCATGTCGGGCGAGCCGTACGGCGTCCAGGTGTCGCGAATCCCGTCGTTGCCGCCGAACAGCGTGACGCCGTGCGCGCGGCAAGCCGTGAGCGGCGGCACCGGCACCGACGGCGGCGCGGTGGTCAACAGCGCGACGCGCAGCTCGGCGATACGCGCGAGCAGCGCATCGCGTTCGCGCTCGGGCAGCGCGCCGAGACAGAACGCGTGGCTCACCACTACTTGCCCCTGCATGCCGTGCGCGGCAACGCGATCGAGCAACAAACCGAGCGTGAACGCGCCGATTTCGCCGGGCTCGTGCAGATGAATGTCGATCGGCTTGCGGTGACGCTCGGCGAGCGCGAACGTCAGATCGAGCGACTTCACCGGATCGCCGTCGATCAGCGCGGGATCGAGCGCGCCGAGCGCGTCGGCGCCCGCCCCGAGCGCACGATCGAGCAGCGCGTCGGTGCCGGGCCGGCCGAGCAGCCCCGACTGCGGAAACGCGACGATCTGCAGGTCGAGCACGTCGCGCAGTGTGTCGCGCGTGGCCAGCACGCCGTCGAGATGGCGCAGGCCCGCGTCAGTGTCGATATCGACGTGCGTGCGCACCCGCGTCGTGCCGGCCGCGAGAAACGCGCGCGCGAGCGCGAGCGATTGCGCACCCGCGTCGTGGCCGCTTTCGGCGCGCCAGCGGCGCTCGTTTTCGATGCGGTCGGTCAGCTTCGGCCCGACTTCGTTGCGATACCACCGCAAGCCCCAGTTGGTCTTGTCCAGATGCGTATGCCCTTCGACGAAACCTGGCAGCAGCAGCGCGTCGCCGCCGTCCTCGACCGGCACAACGGGCTCGCGCGGCAGAGCGGCGCCGAGCGCGGCGATCCGGCCATCGACGATCGACACCTCCACGCGCTTGCCGTCGGCGAGACGCACGTTGGTGATCAGCGAGGCGTTCGTCGTGGGGCGTGGAGTGGTCGTGGTCATGAGCGGTAGGCAAGGGGAGTGAACGGGGTGCAAGGGATACGCGGCCGGTGCGTTGACGCAACCCGCGATGCTACCCCGAGACGATAATAAATCGGTCCCCGTTACGACTGATAAAGCGTGAATCAATCCGGGAATTCGACACGCCGAGATCGCGGCGGAGAGCCGCGCCGACCGGCAAAATCCAAGGCCGGACGGCGGTTCACGGTATACTCCCGCGTAACTTGCCTGATCGCCAGGCTTGCCCGATACTCAGCTGTTATCCCCAAATCTCCCCGTACGTCGAGTTTAACGCTACTGCTTATGAGTACAATCCTTGAAAGTCTTCCGATCGGCCAGAAGGTCGGTATCGCGTTTTCCGGCGGCCTCGACACCAGCGCCGCGCTGCACTGGATGCGCAAGAAGGGCGCCGTGCCGTACGCCTACACGGCCAATCTCGGTCAGCCCGACGAAGACGACTACGATTCGATCCCGCGTCGCGCCACGCAATATGGCGCCGAAGGCGCGCGTCTGATCGACTGCCGCGCGCAACTGGTCGCAGAAGGCATCGCGGCGCTGCAGTGCGGCGCGTTCCATATCTCGACGGCGGGCGTCACCTACTTCAACACCACGCCGATCGGCCGTGCCGTGACCGGCACGATGCTGGTCGCCGCGATGAAGGAAGACGGCGTCAACATCTGGGGCGACGGCAGCACGTACAAGGGCAACGACATCGAGCGTTTCTACCGCTACGGTCTGCTCGTCAATCCGAACCTGCAGATCTACAAGCCGTGGCTCGACCAGCTGTTCATCGACGAACTCGGCGGCCGCGCGGAAATGTCCGAGTTCATGCGCCAGTCGGGCTTCGACTACAAGATGTCGGCTGAAAAGGCCTATTCGACCGACTCGAACCTGCTCGGCGCGACGCACGAAGCGAAGGATCTCGAAAGCCTCGAGTCCGGCATCAAGATCGTGAATCCGATCATGGGCGTCGCGTTCTGGCGCGACGACGTGCAGATCGCCAAGGAAGAAGTGACGATCCGCTTCGAGGAAGGCCAGCCGGTCGCGCTGAACGGCCAGACGTTCCCTAACGCGGTCGAACTGCTGCTCGAAGCGAACCGTATCGGCGGCCGTCATGGTCTGGGCATGAGCGACCAGATCGAGAACCGCATCATCGAGGCGAAGAGCCGCGGCATTTACGAAGCCCCGGGCCTCGCGCTGCTGAATATCGCTTACGAGCGTCTCGTCACCGGCATCCATAACGAAGACACGATCGAGCAGTTCCGTGAGAACGGCCGCCGTCTCGGCCGTCTGCTGTACCAGGGCCGCTGGTTCGATCCGCAGGCGATCATGCTGCGCGAAACCGCGCAGCGCTGGGTCGCGCGTGCGATCACCGGCGAAGTGACCGTCGAGCTGCGCCGCGGCAACGACTACTCGATCCTCAGCACGAAGTCGCCGAACCTCACGTATCAGCCCGAGCGTCTGTCGATGGAGAAGGTCGAATCGACGTTCTCGCCGCGCGACCGCATCGGCCAGCTGACGATGCGCAACCTCGACATCAAGGACACGCGCGACAAGCTGCGCATTTACTCGCAGGTGGGTCTGCTGTCGTCGAACGAGACGTCGGCGCTGCCGCAGGTGAAGGGCGACAAGGAGTAAAGCGGCGCGTCCGATTATCTCAACGTCGCATCGATCGATGGGCCGGCTCGCGAGAGCCGGCCCATTTTCTTTGGGGCCGCCGGATGCGCTCCGGCGCGTGCTCGCGGTCCCACATTCTGTGCTCAAGTTTGGCCTGCCTATGCCGTTGACATAAGCTAAGCCCATTCTGGAACCCTTCCGTGCAACTCGCTCACAGTATCGACCGCCTCGCCAGCCGGATGCCAGTCGACTCGACCGCCGGCGGCGAACCCGAGGTGGAGTCCTCGGTCATCGAGTGGCTGTTGCACGACGATCAGGTGATGCGCGAGTGCTTCACGCACGCGGCGGAGATTCTGAAGAGCGTGACCGGCGCGGCGATTACCGCGATCGTGCTGCTCGACGAGGAGTATCAGCACTATCGCGCCGAGGTCGGCATGGCGATGCCGCTCGTCACGCGCGCGCGTTCGCTCGCCGACTACGCGGTGCGCGACGCCGATCTGTTCGTGATCGAGGATGCTCACAACGACAGCCGTTTCGGTGAATGCATGCTGGTCAAGCGTCATCCGTTCGTGCGCTTTTACGCGGCGATCGCGCTGCGTGCGCCGAACGGCGAGATCGTCGGCGCGCTATGCGCGATGGACCCGGCACCGGGCCGGCTCGACGCGGCCCAGCGCGGTGTGTTCTACCACCTGCGCGCGATGATCGAAAACGATCTGAAGATGCGCACGGCCACCGCGATCGATCCGCTCACGCAGTTGTACAACCGGCGCTTTCTGCTGGAAACCATCGCGCGACGCTGGAAGGAGGCGCGCGACGGCGACATGATGGGCTCGGTGGTCGTCGACGTCGACTGGTTCAAGCAGTACAACGACACCTACGGCCATCAGGCCGGCGATCATTGTCTGCGGCTGGTCGCCTCGGTGATGCAGGCCGCCGCCGACAGCGAGCACTTCGTGGTCGGGCGCATGGGCGGCGAGGAGTTCGGACTGCTGATGCTCGAAGCACAGAAGTCGAAGCTCGAAGACACGCTCGAAACGCTGCGCCAGGGCGTGGCGGATCTCGCGATCGAACATCGCGCGTCGCCGCTCGGGGTGGTGACGGTCAGCGTGGGCGCGTCGCTTACACGTATCAGCGATTTATCGCGGCCCGCGCATCGCGACGGTTTCGCGAGCGCCGACCGGGCGCTGTATCGCTCGAAGCATAACGGGCGAAATCGCGTGACGATGGCGTAGCTCTAGTCTTCGTCGTGACGGCGGCATGGCTTATAGGACCAACGTCCCATTTCCAACCGTTGTCATCGTGGCAATATCGAAGCGCGTAGTGAACGTCGACGCAGTCGCCGGGTGCGGCAGCAGGGCTTTTTACGATGCGCATCATTCAAACGTTGCTGTTCATCGCGGCGTTCTGCTCAGGCATGACCGTCGGCGTTGCGACGTGCGTCGCCGCCCAAACTGCCGCTGCGCAACCGGCCGCGTCGTCGGCCGCCTCGTCGGCCGTTTCCGTTCCGGCAGCCCCAGGTGCCCCCGCCTCAACTCCCGCCGCGCGCCAAATCGATCTGGGCAATCAACCGTTCACCGGCGATTTCGACGCCATGCTGGACCGGCGGCTGATCCGCGTACTGGTTCCCTACAGTCGAACGCTCTATGTGAATGAGCAAGGCCACGAGCGAGGGCTGACCGCCGGCCTGATGCGGGACTTCGAGCGCTATCTGAACAGGAAATACCAGGCGACGCTCGGCAAACGTCCGCTCACGCTGGTCATCATTCCGACGACGCGCGACCAGTTGCTCCCAGGGCTGATAGCGGGCCGGGGCGACATCGCCGCGGGCAATCTGACGGTCACGGAGGCCCGCCTGAAGCAGGTCGACTTCGTGTCGCCGCGTGACCGGACAGCAGTACGCGAAGTGGTCGTGACCGGGCCGAAGTCGCCAACCCTCGCGAAGCTCGACGATCTGAGCGGCAAGACCGTCCATGTGCGGCCCAGCAGCAGCTACTACGAGAGCCTGAACGCGTTGAATGCGCGGTTTGCCAGGGAACGCAAAGCCCCCGTGAAGCTCGTACCGCTGCCCGACGCGCTAGAAGACGAAGATGCGATGGAGATGCTCAATGCCGGGCTGGTCCAGATCCTCGTGGTGGACGACTGGAAGGCAAAGGTATGGGCGCCGATACTGCCGGGAATCGTCGTGCATAACGACATCGCGGTGCGCGACGCAGGCTACATCGGCTGGGCGGTCCGCCTCAAGAGCCCGAAGCTACGGGACGCGATCAACGACTTCTACCTGAATTACGTGAAAAAGCAGAGTGTCGCGGAAGTCCGTCTGCAGCAGGAAATGAAGCGCATCAAGCAGATCTCCAACAATACGGAGTCAGCGGAGCTGAAGCGATTCAAACAGACGGTCGGCCTTTTCGAAAAATACGGCGCGCAGTACGGCTTCGATCCGCTCCTGCTTGCGGCTCAGGGCTATCAGGAATCGCAGCTGAACCAGAGTGCGCGCAGTCACGTTGGAGCAATCGGCATCATGCAGCTGATGCCAGCCACGGGGAAGGAACTTGCGGTTGGCGACATCAGGGTGGCGGAGTCCAACGTCCATGCGGGAGCGAAATATCTCGACGTGCTGATGGCCCGTTACTTCCCCGATGCTCACTTCTCGGAAAGGGACCGCTCGCTGTTCGCATTCGCGAGCTACAACGCAGGACCCGCAAACATCGCCAGGATGCGCAAGGAGGCGCAGGCTCGCGGTCTCGATCCGAACAAGTGGTTCAACAATGTCGAAATCGTAGTCGCCGAGAAAATCGGCATCGAACCCACTACGTACGTGCGCAATGTCTTCAAATATTATGTTGCGTACCGGCTCGTCCGGGAGGCCGAGGCGGCACGGGCTCGCGCTATCGGGCAGATGCGCAAGCAGGGCGGAACGTAACGGAAGTGCTCGTCTGAAAGCGCTGTCACCGCAGCGACGCTTTGAACGCACCGGATTCCTTGATGATATGGACGCGCGCGATGAACGACATCAGGAATCACGATGCTTTCGTTCCAAGCGGTTGTGACGGGATCATTCCACCCGGACCCGCGGGAAGCGTCGGGGCAGGGGCGATCTGGATGCATACCTATGAAGCCGTTACCGGCGGCGTGGGTCGATATGTACAGGGCGCGTCTGCTGTCGATCAAGAAACGTTACGACCCGCACGGAGTTTTCTTCGTTCGTCACGGTGTCGGCTCCGAAGCCTGGAGCGACGACGGGTTCACCCGCATGGCCGATTCCGACTAGCTGGCCGGCCGTTTCAAGCGAATTCTGATGCTCGCTATGTGTCGGTATGAGCGTGTATTGACTCCGGCGAGAGCTCAATGCACGCTAGCGATGCATCGGCATCCGAAGCATCTCTTTCTAGCGAACCTGATGAAGCGGAGTCGGTAATAAGTTCGGTGCCGTTGCCAATACAACGTCGTATAAATGACGGAGACAGAAAAGATGACAACACCGAAGAAGATCCCGGCGGCCATGCACAACCCTTCGTGGCTCACTACCGCGGCGAGCCTGATGGCGTCCGCGATCGTGCTGGCCGGCTGCGGCGGCGGCAACGACGACGGACTGCATCCACCGCCGCCGAACAACGTGCTGCCAGGCTTCATCAAAAGCGCGGTGACGACGAAATCTTATGACGGCAACAGCGACGATCTGCTGACCGCGGGCCTCGGCAAGACCGGCCTCGCCTCAGCGACCGCGCCGGCCATCGCGAATACCGCGCAACCAACGGCCGCCGAACTGCGGCGTCTCGCGATCTGGTCGAACTACCGGGCGCTCGTCGACATGACGGCGAACGGCGGCTATGGACGCTTCTGGGGCCCCAACGTCGACCTGAACGGCAACGACACGCTGGGCGAAGGCAAGATCGCGGGCAAGGAATACCTCGCCTATGCCGATGACGGCAGCGGCGCGCAGAACGTGAGCCTGCTCGTGCAGATTCCCACCAGCTTCAATCCGGACCAACCGTGCATCGTCACCGCGACGTCGTCCGGTTCGCGCGGTGTGTACGGCGCGATTTCGGCGGCCGGCGAGTGGGGCTTGAAGCGCGGCTGCGCCGTGGCCTACACCGACAAGGGCAGCGGCAACGGCGCGCATGAGCTGTCGACGAATCGCGTGACGTTGATCGACGGCACGTTGCAGGATGCGAGCACAGCGGGCAAGGCAAGCCTCTTCACCGCGAAGCTCGGCGGCACCACGCAGGCAACGTTCAACGCGCAATTCCCGAACCGCTATGCGTTCAAGCACGCGCACTCGCAACAGAACCCCGAGCAGGACTGGGGCAAGAACACGTTGCAGGCGATCCAGTTCGCGTATTGGGCGCTCAACGATTCGTTCGGCGCGTTGAATGGCACGACGCGCACGGTGCGCTATGCGAGCGGCAGCATCACGACGATCGCCGCGTCGGTCAGCAACGGCGGCGGCGCTTCGCTCGCGGCGGCCGAGCAGGACACGTCGGGGCTCATCACGGCAGTGGTAGTCGGCGAACCGCAGATCAACATGCGGCTTACGCCGCAGGTGTCGGTCGCGCAGGGCGGCGTGCCGGTCGGCGCGTTCGGCAAACCGCTCGCCGATTACATGACGCTCGCGAACCTGCTGCAGCCGTGCGCCGCGCTCGCTCCGGCCGCGGCCGGCGCGCCGTATCTGACCGCGCTGCCGACCGCGACCACCACCGCGCTGCGCACCGCGCGTTGCGCGTCGCTCGCGGCAGCCGGTGTGATCGCGGGAGCGGATACGGTGACGCAGGCCACCAATGCGCTCGCGCTGCTGCATCAGAACGGCTATCAGACGGACTCGGACCTGCTGCAAGCGCCGATGTGGGACTCGCAGGCAGTGCCGGCCGTCGCCGTGACCTATGCGAATGCATATGCGCGTGCAAGCGTCGCCGACAACCTGTGCGACTTCAGCTTCGGCACCACCAGCGCGACGGGCGCAGCCGGCGTGACGCCGGCGGTCTCGCCGATGCTGACGGTGTTCGGCAACGGCAACGGCGTGCCGCCGACCAATGGCATCAACCTCGTCTACAACGCGGGCACCTCGGGCGCGGCCGATCATCGGCTTGCGACCGCCGATGCGAGCTACGCGGGCGCCGCATGCCTGCGCGCGCGGTGGACCGATGGTTTCTTGAATGCCAGCGTCGATGCAATCCGCGTGAATGCGAACCTGCATGGCAAGCCGACCATCATCGTGCAAGGACGCGCGGATGCGCTGGTGCCGATCAACCACGCGTCGCGGCCGTATCTCGGCTTGAACCAGGTGGCCGAGGGCGGTGCGAGCAAGCTGGCGCTTTACGAAGTCACGAACGGTCAGCACTTTGACGCGTTCCTCGGCGTCGCCGGTTTCGACACGCGTTTCGTGCCGTTGCACTTCTACAATCTTCAGGCGCTCAACCTGATGTGGGCGCATCTGAAGAACGGCACGCCGCTGCCGCCGTCGCAAGTGATCCACACGATACCGCGCGGCGGCACGCCGGGAGCCGCACCGGCGCTGACCACGGCCAACCTGCCGGCGATCGCGGCGAGCCCGGGTGCTAATGCGATTTCCGCCACGAACGGCGCCGTGAACGTGCCGAATTGAGCGGCGCGTGCCGAAGCAATACGCGCACACAGGCGCCCGCCTGTGTGCGCGTTGCTGTGAGATGACCTACTTCTGCGCTCAAGAACACATCCCCTCGCGCTCGAGCCACGAACGGAACTGCACGACCAGTTCGTCGCCAGACTTCTCATCCGCAATGTAAGTGCAGTAACTGCGAGACCGCAGACGCGGACCGTCGAACGGCGCGACGAGCCGGCCAGCGGCGAGATCGTCGGAGACCAGCGCGGTCGGTCCCATCGCGATGCCGATTCCGTCGATGGCGGCCTGCAAGGTCAGATAGAAGTGATCGAAGGTCAAGGTGGCGGCCGGCCTCAGCGCGGCAAGCTGCGTGCTCGCCAGCCAGTCGGGCCAAAGCCGCGGAAGACTCGAGGTGTGCAGCAACGTGTGTTGCCGCAAGTCGTCCGGCGATCGAAGCGGCACCCGCTGCAAGAGCGCCGGACTGCAGACCGGAAGCCTCTCCTCGGACAGGAATGGCCGCATCGAATAGCCGTAGAACGTGTCCGGGCCGCCCCGGATGACGATGTCGTAACTCTCTTTCAAACTCTCCAGCGGTCCGTTCGACGTCTCCACCTTGACCTCCACGTCGGGATGCTCGGCGCGGAATGTCGCCAGTCTCGGCACCAGCCAGCGCAACGTGAATGTCGCGGGCGCGTTGACGGATAGCGTCCGCGACAGCGTTTCGGGCACACCGTATCGCGCGGTTGCCTGCGACAGCTGTTCGAACAGTGGGCCGATTTCCTCCAGATAGGCCTTCGCCGCCGCCGTCAGTGTCACGCGCCGGTGGTGCCGTTCGAACAACGAGGCGCCGAGCCATTCCTCGAGCAGACGCACCTGCTGGCTCACCGCGCCGTGAGTCACGTGCAGCTCTGCGGCGGCTTCCTTGAAGCTGCCGAGCCGGCCCGCAGCCTCGAAGGCCCGTAACGCATTGAGCGGAGGCAATACCCGTTTCATTTGCAAGAGTTTTTCTAACGCAGGCGGCCAATTTATCTGGTTTGAGGGGCCACGACAAGATAGATATCCTTCCTCTTGTACCGCTAATGCCATTCCCGCTCACTCTCGGCCCCAAAACCCCATGCTTAGTTATACCGGTGGCATCGTGCTTTTTGCCGCGATGCTTCACGCGAGCTGGAACGCGATGCTGCACGGCAACCGCGACCGGTTCCTGTCGATGACCTGGATGAGCATCGCCATCGCGGCTGTCGCCACGCTCGTCGTCCTGGTCAATCCCTTGCCAGCCAGCGCCTGCTGGCCCTACCTCGTTGCATCGGGGCTCGTGCATATCTTCTACAACGTGAGCCTCGTGCGGTCGTATCGACGCAGCGACCTGGCGCTCGCGTATCCGATCGCGCGTGGCTCGTCGCCGCTGCTCGTCACGCTCGGCGCGGCGCTGTTCGCGCGTGAAGCGATCGGCCCGTTGCACGCGCTCGGGATCGCGATGGTCTCGGGCGGCATCATCGCGATCGCGTTGCAGGGGCGGCACGTGTCGCGCGCGGGTGTGCTGAGCGCGCTGACGACTGGTGCGACGATTGCGCTCTATACCGTGATCGACGGCATCGGCGTGAGACTGTCCGACGGTCAGCCGCTGACCTACACCGCGTGGATGTTCCTGTTCTACTGGCTGATGCCGCTGCTGTTCGTCGCAATGCGCGGCCTCGCGCCGCTATGCACACCGGTACGTGCCGAGCCGCTGTCGGTGGGCTCGTCGCTCGTCGGCGGTTTGGTGTCGATCGCGGCGTATGGCATCGTGATCTGGGCGCTGCAGTCGGGCGCGATGGGTGCGGTGTCGGCGTTGCGCGAAACCAGCGTGGTGTTCGCGGTGCTGATCGGGCGGGTGTTTCTTGGGGAAGCGGTCAATGGCGGGCGCTGGCTCGCCTGCCTGGTCGTTGCGGCTGGAGCGGCATGTCTGGGGCTTTGACGAGAGAGAGAGGATGCGGGTCGTTCATCGCCGGCTTGCCTTGATGTGACGGGTGGCAAGCAAGCCATGCGCGATTCGTCCTAAGCTTTCCTTCAGCTTTGACTGATAGATAGCGGGTTCGACAATGGCAGAGAAAAACAACGATGCCCCGTGGACCCCGATCCGGCCGACAGGCCGAAAAGAACCGTTACCGCTCGACCTATCTGCTCGAATTGGCGCGCGGCAGCTCGCACATTTCGAGCACGCTGGGCGCCGACAGCCGGCAAGCGGCGATCGCCGAAGTGCTGTGCGAATTTGGCCTCCAATACGGCAAGGACAAGTTGCCGGTCTTTCGCGCTCTGCTCGCGGAAAGCCTCGAGGACCGTGACAATCCGGACGCGGCGCGAGCGGTGCTGAGCTTCGCGCAGCGCCAAACGCTCTAGCCGCCGATCAGCTTCAACCCCACCGGCAGCGATTCGCCGAACACGCGGCCTTCGTCGGCGTTATCGAGAGCGACGACTTCGCTGACCATCGTGATCCAGGCGCGCGGCGCGCTCGCCGCTTCGAGGCGTCGCACGACGCTCGCGCGCAGTTCGTCGGGCAGATCGCGCGAGCGATCGCCGGTCATGCGGGCGATCTGCACCGCGGCGAACGCGGCCGGGTCGACCTTCTTCCAGTCGAGCGCGAGGATCGCGTCGAGCCATTGCGCGGCGACCTCGGGTGGCACGACGCTGTGCGCGCTGCCGTAGAACGGCTGGCGCGCGCCGATCCGTCCGACTGCCCACCAGCTTTGATGGTTTTCCGCGGGCTTTTTCAAGCGCGTGAGCACCGCCTCGCCGAGTTCGATCTTGCGTTCCGCCGGAATCCGTTCGAGCGATGCGGACAGGCGCACCATATCGGCGAAGCCGGTCTTCGCGACATCGAACGGCAGCTTGTGACGCGATTGCGCGGCCTTCTGCAGATAGTCCATCGCGTCGAGCACGCGCAACTGTTCGTCCTCGCCGAGACCGCCGGCCGCGCGGCGCCACAGCGTCCACCATTCGGACCACACCTGGCTGTCGGTCACGTATTGAATGCCGTCGTCGAACAGCGTCCACAGTTGCTCGACGCGCCATTCGTCGAGCGGATAGCCGAAGCCGGGCCGCACGCAATAGCCGGCCAGATTCAGCCACAGCCGCTCGTGATCGGCGGAGCGGCGCCGGCGCCGCGCGCGTTCCCACAGCGCGCCGAACAGCTCGCGCAGCAATGCGCTACCCCAGCCATCGCGCGGGCCGAGCAGATGTTCGAGCTGCGCGCGCAGGCGTTTGATTTCCTTCGGGTCGACGTTATGCGCGCGGGCGCCGAAGCAACGGTCGATCAGTTCGATCGCGCGATCGAGCGCCGGGTGGCGTTGCGGCGCGCCATCGGCGGATAGGTCTACTTGCGCGTCGCCGTGGCGCAGCTGGAATTCGAGCAGCCAGCGTTGCGATGGATCGTCGAGCTCGATGCAATGGACGTCGAGCGTGCCGACCTCGGTCAGCGACGTCGCGATGCGCACCGCGGTTTCGCGGGCGCGCTGGCCGTCGCGTGGCTGGACGATCGTCGCGATCGGCGGCAGGCGCACGAAGTCGCCGCCCGCGAGATCGACCAGCTCGCCAGGCTGATATGCGGTGTCCGCGCTAGACGACACCAGGTGAAAGCGCACCGGATGTCCGAGCCGCAGTGCGAACGTGCGATCCTCGATCAGAATCTCGTGAGCTTCCTCGGTGCCGCGCGGCAGCAGGCAGATGCCGCGTTGCGCGGGCGCTGCGTCCGGCTCGGCAACGTCTTTGCCGGCGGGCGTTTCGTCGAGCACCAGAAAATAGCTGCGCGGCGAACCGCCGCCGATTTTCGGCGCGAAGCCGGCGCGCGCGAGCGTATAGGCGACCGCGCCGCGCGCGACCGCGACGTCGGGGTTGTCGTTGTGCAGCACATGGAGCGGCGCGCCGCGCCAGCCGCCGAGCGTGTCGGCGAGACGCCGCGATAGCGCGTCGGCGCGGAACACGCCGCCGTTGAGCAGCAGCGTGTCGGGAACGGGCAGGGCGGCTGTGCGGGATGGGTCCGGCGTGCTGGAGTGCGCGCCGAGGGCCTTGCGCGACTGCGCGGCGAAGCGTTCGAGAAAGGCCGCGATATGCCGCGTGACCGCCGCATCGGTCGCGTACGGCAGGCCGAATTCGACGATCGCGCCGCGCGGGCGGCCCGGTCGTTGATCTGCGGCGACGCGCGGAAAGAATCCATCGACGATGATCTTCTCGACCTCGTCGCGCGTGACCTGGGTGGTGCGCGCACCGCCGATCAGCTTCGAGCCGGCGCCGAGCAGCGTGACCGGCGCCGCCTCGGGCGCCTGCGCGCCGAGCAACTGCTCCTTCGCGACGCGGCATCGCTCGACCAGCTGCGACAGGCTCGCCGCCGACAGCCGCTGCGGCGCCTGCCCAGCGCCACCGGCACCACCCAACAGCCGCGCCTCGACCAGATGCGCGAGCGCGAGGTCCATATTGTCGCCGCCGAGCATCAGGTGATTGCCGACACCGACCCGCGTCAGGCGCGGCTCGCCGTCGTCGGTCAGGCCGACTTCGATCAGCGTCAGATCGGTGGTGCCGCCGCCGACGTCGCAAATCAGCACGAGCCGGGTGTGCGCCAACTCGTCGGCAAGCGTGTCGCGATGCCGGAACAGCCAGTCATAGAACGCGGCCTGCGGCTCTTCGAGCAGCCGCAGCGACGGCAGCCCGGCAAGCCGCGCCGCTTCGACGGTCAACGCACGCGCGCCTTCGTCGAACGACGCGGGCACCGTCAGCACGACGTCCTGCTGTTCGAGCGGCGCCTTCGGAAAGTGCTGGTTCCACGCGGCCCGCACGTGCGCGAGGTAGCTCGCGCTCGCGTCGAGCGGAGAAATCTTGCGGACGTCGTCGGGCGCGCCCCACGGCAGGATCGGCGCGACGCGATCGACCGAAGCGTGCGACAGCCAGCTTTTCGCGCTCGCGACGAGCCGCCCGGGCACCTGCGCGCCGAGCAGCCGCGCGAGCCGGCCGACCACGACCGGCTGCCCGGCGTGTATGCCTTGGCCGGACGCCGCGCGCGCGGCGGGCCACGGCAACTGCAGATCGGCCGCGCTCAGCTCGCCGTCGGCCGCCTGATAGCGCACCGACGGCAACAGCGGCCGCGCGGCGACCTCGCCGGGGCTCACCAGCTGCTCGATCTCGAACACGCGGATCTGCTGCGAGCCGGCTTCCGCGTATGCGAGCACCGTGTTGCTGGTGCCGAGATCAATGCCGACGCTGTACCGCTTCATGTCACTCACGCATTCGGGTTGCCGCGCACGTCGAATTCGACTTTCCAGCGCTCGTCGGAGCCGCGCGGGATCGCCTCCAGTTCGAGCGTGCCCGCTTCGGTCACGCGCGCGTGCAGCTTCACCGGCACGACTTCACCGGCGGTGCGGCCGGCCGCCGGCAGCGTCGCCTGAATTTCCTCGAGTTCCTGCAACTCCTCGGGGCCCCAGTATTCGAGCAGCGTGCCCACCTGATCCTGTCGACGCACCGACGAGCCGAAGAAGCGGAAATGCACGGGCTCGCCGACGACCAGCCCGAACTCCTGCGCGGGCAACTCGGCGTCGGTGCCTTCTTCCATGCCGAACGGCGCGACGCACAGCGCCTGCACCGGCGGCTCGAGGCCGGGCACGGCCGGCATCGCCGATTCGATCGCGATGTAGTACGCGCGCGCGGTGCCGCCGCGAATCCGCACGCCGCGGCCGCGTCGCACGTAGCCGTAGTAGGCCGCGCCGCGCGCGACCGCCAGATCGAGGTCCGCGCCTTCGAGCAGACGCGCGCTCGCCGCGCCTTCGGCCGCGAGCCAGCCGTTCAGCGTGCTCATGATGCGCTCGACCAGCAGCGTCGACTTGAACACGCCGCCGTTGAACAGCACTGCGGTCGGATGCAGAAAGCTCGCGTTTTGCGCGGCGGCATTGGCCGCAGCTTCACCGAGCCCTTCGAGTTCGGCGAGCGCGCCGACCTGACGGCCGAGGAACGCCGCCAGATGCCGCGTGATACCCGCGTCCTGCGCATAGGGCAGACCGAGCTGCGTCAGACCCACCCGCGCGCGGCTCACCGGACGCGCGGCGCTGTCGACCTGCGGGAAGAAGCCGTCGAGGATCGTCTGCGTGAGCTCGGCGCGCGTCAGCTCGGTGCGGATCGAGCCGCCGATCAGCTTCGAGCCGCGGCTCGGCACGACGAGCGGCACGGTGTCGGTCGCGGGGTCGCTGAGCAGTGTTTCCTTCGCCGCGCGGCAAGCGTAGGTCAGCGCACGCAGCTGCCACGCGTCGGCCTGGGTGCCCTGCGCGGCGAGCTTGCGCGCGACCACGTGCGCGAGCGCGAGGTCCATGTTGTCGCCGCCGAGCAGGATGTGATCGCCGACCGCGACGCGATGCAGTTCGAGATTGCCGTCGCGTTCGATCACCGCGATCAGCGACAGGTCGGTGGTGCCGCCGCCGACGTCGACGACGAGGATGATGTCGCCGACCTTGACCTGCTTGCGCCACTGGCCGGCGCTCTTCTGGATCCAGCTATAGAGCGCCGCCTGCGGCTCTTCGAGCAGCGTCATGCGCGTGAAGCCGGCGGCCTCGGCTGCTTCCGCGGTCAGTTCGCGCGCGGCCGGGTCGAACGACGCGGGGATCGTCACCGTGACGTCCTGCTCGCCGAACGGCGCGTCCGGATGCGCGTGGTCCCACGCCTCGCGCAGGTGCGTCAGATAACGCACCGAGCTTTCGAGCGGCGACACGCGTGTGACTTCGGGCGGCGCGTCGTTCGGCAGAATGCCCGCGCGACGGTCGACGCCTGGATGGCACAGCCAGCTTTTCGCGCTCGACACGAGCCGGATCGGCGTGCCGGCGCCGCGATTGCGCGCGAATTCGCCGACCGCGAATTCGCGCTGGCCGGTCCACGGCAGGTACAGATCGCCGGAGGCCAGTTCGTCGGGATGCGGCAGGTACAGGAACGATGGCAAGAGCGGCAGAGTGTCGATTGCGCCGGGGCCCGTCAGCTGCGCGATCGACAGCACCTCCTGGGTGGTTTTCTCGCCGTCGCTCGCGTGCGTGTCCACGTAGGACAGCGCGCAGTGCGTGGTCCCGAGGTCGATGCCGATGGAATAGCGTGCGTCGCTCATAGCTCCACCTCCGCCGGCGCGATGACCTTCGCGTTATGGCCGTCCGCGAGCTTCGGCAGACGCACCTCGTCGACGCGCCAGCCGCGATGGCTGATGCTGCCGCTAAACGGCGCGCTGCCGACCACGTTGCCGGTCAGACGCACCGAACTCGCGTCGAAGCCGGCGGGCAGCGTCACTCGGCTGCCTTCGGCTTCGTCGCGCACCGGGCGGATCGTGAAGTGCTCGCGCAGCGTCGCGCGGCAGCCTTCGTGCACGAGGCGCGCGGCCGCGCCGATGTCGGCGTCGCTATAGGCCTTGATGTCTTCCTCGACGAAATCGATGAAGCGCGCGTCGCGTTGCAGCAGGCCGAGCAGTTGCAGCGCGGCGTCGGGGGTGGCCTCCTTCAGCACCGGGGCGGGTTGCGGCTTCGGTTGCGGGGCGGGTGCGGGTGCCGGGGTTGCCGCGGCGGCGGGGGCGGGCGCCGGGGCCGCGCCGAACTTTTCGCCGTTGCGCAGGCGCAGCACGTCGGCGGCGAACTCGCCATTGCCGAGAATGCGGAAAAACGTGCCCACGGCCAGCGAAATCCGGCCGAGGAAGGATGGGTTCGAATCGCTCATAAAGGCTCCTGATCTGCTCTGTTAGGGACGAGCGGTCCTCGCCGCGCCACGTGCGCCGGGCAGCGAAGCTGACGGGCCGGGCGCGGCTGTGATGTTGCGGGTCGGCGCGCGGCCGGGGGCGCGAGCCTTGGGCGATGATCATGCAACCGCCGGGCCGCCAGACTGTCCGGGACGCTTCGCGACCGGGTCGGCCGCGCGTGCGGCGCGCGCAAAACCCGTATTTTGCCTTGCGGCGCGCCCGACGCGGGCAAAGCCGGCAATTCTAGCGGGCAATGGGGTGGGATTGGCGGGGAGTTGGGGGGAAGGGGCGGTGTGCGCAGGTGCTTTGGGAGCGGGTTCCGGCTTGCTGCTGGCGCACCGGCGCGAGAGGCCGGCCGCTCGCCAGCCGCTCCCCGCGCAGTCTTGCCGCTTACGCGATGATGCGCATGTCGGCGACGTTACGACTTGCTCGGCTCTTTCGGTACCCGCTTGCCCGATGGTGCCGGCGCGGGCGTGACCGGCCCGGCGACTTTCATGTCGGCGCTGTGCGGTTGTCTGTGTGCGGCCATCGAGCGTCCAGGCCTGACCGACCCGGCGGCGTGCATGTTGGCAACGCGCGGTTGCCCGTGCGCGGCTGTCACGCGCGCAGGCCTGAGCGGCCCGGTGGCGTGCCTGTGGGCGCGCGGCGACTGTCCGTGCGCGGCCAGCGCCGGCGCGGGACCGGCAGCGCGCGCGAGCGGCGCACGCGCATCACCCGGATACCCCGGCAGATGACCGTCATGGCTTGCCATCACGCGACGCAGTTCCTCACGGCGATGGAAAACCTCCGCGCGACGATCGCCATGCGCGTAGAACTGGCGCTGCCGGACGCCGTCCCGGCCGACGACCCAGATATACGTATCGCCGCCGACGAATACCACGTCGCGGTCGACCACATTCGCGACGTACACATCGGTGGGCAACGGCTGATAGGCGGTCACGGTCACTTCGGTAGGGCGGTTCGGGGCGCTGACGAGCTGGCCTTGCCCACTGGTCACGCAGCCCGCGAGAAAGCTCGCGCACGCAGCCGACGCCAACAGCGCCTTGGTGATCTTTTTCAACTTCGTTCCCCGGTTTGTCTTGTTTATTTGTCGAGCGACGCCCTTTTAACGGCCAGGCGTTTTGCGTTCTTGAGATACGAATCGCCGATCGGGAAAATTAGTTGATGAATGCGCAGGCGAAAACCGCGCAGGCGAAAACGCATGCGCCAATGCGTGCGCAGCCGGGGCTCCGATCCGCGCTTAATTGCCGCCCGGATTGCCTTCTTTAGACTTCGCGTCGTGCCAGTTCATCCGGTGCCGATTGACGGTCTCGGTATGGCGCGCGTCGTCCTCGGTGTGCAGATAAAGGCTGGTCGTATTCAGCGACACGTGGCCGAGATTGTCGCGGATCGTGCGCAAATCGACGCCGCCGTCCGCCTGGTGCGAACCGGCCGTATGCCGCAGCCAGTGCGCCGACGCGCGCTCGAGTTCGTCGGCGCGATCGGCGAATTCGGCGCCGCGCGCGCGCAGCCACATCGCCGCGCCCGCGAAGATGCCTTTGATCGCGTCGTGAATCGCCGAGCGCGACAGGCAGCGGTTGCGACCCTTGAAGGGCAGCACGAGCGGGGTTTCCTCGGCGCGGGTCGGCAGCGCGGCGAGGCCATTCAGCGTCCGGTAGCTGCGCAGTTCCTGAACCAGTTCGGCCGACACCGGCACGATCCGCTCCTTGTCGCCCTTGCCGAGCGTTTCGAGCCACCACTGGTCCTGACCGTCGGCGCCGAGCCTTCGGAAGAACTGGCCCATCTGCCCGCCGGCGACCTCGGAAATGCGCATGCCCTGCAGATAGAACAGCGTGGTCAGCCAGCGGCAGCGCGCGTAGTACGCGCGCTGCGCATCGGTATCTTGCGGCAACTGCTCGACGAACAGTTTCACTTCGTCCCACAGCGACGTCGACAGATAGCGCGTGACGCGCGGCGCCGAGCGCTTCGCGCGCTGTCGCAGCAGCGCCATCGGATTGCCGCGCAGATAGCCCGCGTTGACGAGCCACGTGAACATCGCGTTCAGGATGATCAGCGCCTGGCGCTGGCTGGCCGGCGACAGCGGCCCGTTGAACGGCCGCCAGCGCGTGTCGCCGCGCGCGTACTTGCCGCCGTTCGCCGACACCCAGCGCGCGGCCGGCTGCGGATCGGCGATGAACGCCTTGAACAGCAGCAGATCCTCGTGCGTGAGTGACGACAGCGGCTTGCCGAGCTGCACGACGGCCCACAGCAGCAGCCGCTCGGCTTCCTTGCGGTAGTTGTCGAAGGTGGTCTTGGTGTCGGCGTAATTGGAGAGCCACGCGCGCACGGCGTCGAGGTCGTTGCGCGCCGATAGCTGGGAGTTTTCCGCCGCGCCGCGATTGGTGCCGTCGCGGCCATCGAGCAGTTCCGGCACGACGAGCGATTCGACGGGCTGGACGGTGGCGAGCTCAGCATTCGGGGCAGCTTTGGACACGGTTCGGGACACTCCTCGGGCGCACGCCGGTTGGCGTCATTCTGCTCCGCTCAGGCGTTGTCCGAAGCGTTTGCCTGAAAAGAAAACAGTGCCCATTCTGTTGCTGATGAAACGCGAAACCCTATCACACAGTAGACCGCGCCTGGCGCAAAACAGCGGGGCGCGCTCAAGCTTCGACGCAGCGACGATCGATCGGCATACAGTAATGGAGCGCGCCGCGCGATTGTTGCCCGCTATAGTCGCCATCTATTACCGGCATTGCCGGATTCGAATTCTATTGAACTTTGCCCTCGCCTATATTCGAATAGGAGTGGCGCGTCGGCCGGAGTCATCTGTTAGAGACTCCGGCTGCGTTTCCTTCAACCCTGGATTTCATGAGTGCACTGCCGAATCATTTGGCCGACTGTCGGGTTCCTCGATCGTCAAAATGCCACGGACGCCTGACAGGATGACAAACGCATAACAAGTACCTTGCATGGGATTGGAGAAAGTGCTTCGCACCGACTCCGATCGACAACGGAGACATCCTCCAAAGGAGAGAACGCATGTCAAACGAAGCAAAGTGCCCGTTCATCCACACCGCCGGCGGCGGGACGACCATTCGAGACTGGTGGCCGAAGCAATTGCGCGTCGATCTGCTGAACCAGCATTCCAACCGCTCCAATCCGCTAGACAAGGACTTCAACTATGCCGAGGCATTCAAGAGCCTCGACTACGACGCGATCAAGAAAGATCTCGCCGCGCTGATGACCGATTCGCAGCCCTGGTGGCCCGCTGACTTTGGCCACTACGGACCGCTGTTTATCCGTATGGCATGGCACAGCGCCGGCACCTACCGCATTGGCGACGGTCGCGGCGGCGCAGGGCGCGGCCAGCAGCGTTTCGCGCCGATCAACAGCTGGCCGGACAACGTGAGCCTCGACAAGGCGCGCCGGCTGCTATGGCCGATCAAGCAGAAATACGGGCAGAAAATTTCGTGGGCCGATCTGCTGATCCTGACCGGCAACGTCGCGCTCGAAACGATGGGTTTCAAGACATTTGGTTTCGGCGGCGGGCGCGAGGACACGTGGGAACCGGATCAGGACGTCTATTGGGGCAATGAAAAGACCTGGCTCGGCGGCGACGTGCGCTATGGCAAGGGCGCGGCCGGCAGGGAAGACGACGAAGGCGTGCTGGTCGCCGACGAAGAACTGCACGGCACCGAAAAGAGCCGCACCGATCCGCCCGGACGCAACCTCGAAAACCCGCTCGGCGCGGTGCAGATGGGCCTGATCTACGTGAACCCGGAAGGCCCGGACGGCAATCCCGATCCGCTCGCGGCCGCGGTCGACATCCGCGAAACGTTCGCCCGCATGGCGATGAACGACGAGGAAACGGTCGCGCTGATCGCCGGTGGCCACACATTCGGCAAGACGCACGGCGCGGGGCCCGCCGAGAACGTCGGTCCGGAACCGGAAGGTGCCGGTCTCGAGGAGATGGGGCTCGGCTGGCGCAACAGCTTCGGCACCGGCAAGGGTGGCGACACGATCACGAGCGGTATCGAAGTCACGTGGACCTCGACGCCGACGCAGTGGGGCATGGGCTATTTCCACAACCTGTTCGGCCACGAGTGGGAGCTGACCAAGAGCCCGGCCGGCGCGAATCAGTGGGTTGCGAAGGGCGCGGAGCCGACGATCCCGCATGCGCACGACCCGTCGAAAAAACTGCTGCCGACGATGCTGACGACCGACCTGTCGCTACGCCTCGACCCGATCTACGAAAAGATCTCGCGGCGCTTCATGGATAACCCGGACGAGTTCGCCGACGCGTTCGCGCGCGCATGGTTCAAGCTCACGCACCGCGACATGGGTCCGCGCGCCCGCTATCTGGGCCCGGAAGTGCCGGCCGAAGAACTGCTGTGGCAGGACCCGATTCCGGCCGTCGATCACCCGCTCGTCGACGACAAGGACGTCGCGGCGCTGAAGCAGAAGATCCTCGCGTCCGGACTGTCGGTGTCGCAGCTGGTCACGACCGCGTGGGCATCGGCCTCGACGTTCCGCGGCTCGGACAAGCGCGGCGGCGCCAACGGCGCACGCATCCGGCTCGCGCCGCAGAAGGACTGGGCAGTCAACCAGCCGGCCGAGCTCGCGAAGGTGCTGAAGGTGCTCGAAGGCATCCAGAGCGAGTTCAACGGTGCGCAGTCCGGCGGCAAGAAGATTTCGCTCGCCGATCTGATCGTGCTGGCCGGTGGCGCCGGCATCGAGCAGGCCGCGAAGAACGCCGGGCAGCAGGTGACGGTGCCGTTCTCGCCGGGTCGCATGGATGCGTCGCAGGATCAGACCGACGTCCAATCGGTCGGCGCGCTCGAGCCGGTCCACGACGGCTTCCGCAACTATTTGGGCGGCAAGTTCCCGGTGGAGGCGGAGAAGCTGCTGATCGACAAGGCGCAACTGCTGACGTTGACGGCGCCCGAGATGACGGCGCTGATCGGCGGCCTGCGCGTGCTGAAGGTGGGCGGTGGCAAGGAAGGTGTGCTGACGGACAAACCGGAAACGCTGACCAACGACTTCTTCCGTAACCTGCTCGATATGGGTACGGAATGGACGCCGGTGTCGGAGGCCGCGGAAACGTTCGAAGGCGCCGACGCGAAGAGCGGCGAGGTCAAGTGGACGGGTACCCGTGTCGATCTGGTGTTCGGCTCGAACTCGGTGCTGCGCGCCTTGAGCGAGGTCTACGCGAGCGAGGACGGTAAGGAGAAGTTCGTGCGCGACTTCATTGCCGCGTGGGTCAAGGTGATGAATCTGGATCGTTTCGATCTGGCTTGATCCAGCCACTGCGGCGCGCGTGGTTCATTGCCGCGCCGACACAGTGTTTGAAGGTAGCTTTGAGTAGTCATCGAGCGCGATTGCCGGGATGCCGGCAATCGCGTTTTTTCTTCGTCTCCTTCCCAGTCATCGACTCAGATCATCTTCAACACCACCCTGAAACGCGCGTGTCCGCTCAGCATCCGGTCGTAGGCCTGCGCGGCCTCGGCGAGCGGATACTCCTCGATCATCGGCTTGACGCCGGTGAGCGCGCTGAACGCGAGCGTGTCCTGCGAATCGGCCGAGGTGCCGGACGGCCAGCCTTGCACCGAGTTGCGTCCCATGATGAACTGCACGATCGGCACTTCGATCGGCTCTTCCGAGACGCCGACCATCACGAGCTTGCCGTTCAGGCCGAGACCGCCGAGCGTGGCTGTCATCGCCTTGCCGCTCGTCACCGTGGCGAGGATCAGCTTCGCGCCGCCCAGTGCCTGGAGCTTCTCGGCGACGTTTTCCGTTTTGCTGTCGATGTAGTGATGCGCGCCCAGTTGCTGCGCGAGCGGGGCCTTGTCCTGACCGCGCGCGATCGCCACCGTGCGAAAACCCATCTTGCGCGCGAACTGCACGCCTAGATGACCGAGGCCGCCGATGCCGAGAATCGCGACCACGTCGCCGGCGCGCGCGCCGCTATTGCGTATCGCGTTGAAGGTCGTGATGCCCGCGCACAGCAGCGGCGCGGCATCGACATCGGACAGATCGTCGGGAATGCGCGCCAGCGCTTCGACCGGGGCCACCATGTATTCGGCGTAGCCGCCGTCGTAGCTGATGCCGGGGATCAGCGCAAACTTGCACAGCACGAAGTCGCCCCGGCGGCAGTGTTCGCATTTGCCGCAGTGCCCGCCGTGCCAGCCGACCCCGACACGCTGCCCGAGCTGCCAGCCCTCGACACCCACACCGAGCGAGTCGATCACGCCCGCGATCTCATGACCGGGCACGCGCGGATAGGCGAGGCCCGGCCACAGCCCGTCCTTGGTCATCACATCGCTATGACAGATGCCGCAAGCCTGAATCCTGATGCGGACGTGACCCGCGCCCGCCTCGGGCACTTCACGTTCGACCAGTTCGAGCGGGCCGCCTGCCTGCTTCACTTCGACTGCTTTCATCGTGGGCATGATGTTCTTCCTTTCCAGTGGTGAACGGAACAAGAGGGGAACAAACTCAAACATCATAGTCCGCGCCCAGGCGGGTCGCCAGAAAGAAGCCGCCGTCAATTGGCCGATGACGATGACATCCGATGTAATTGGCGCGCCGCGCGGCCGCCGCTAATCTTCGGCTATTGCGCCGCCAATTGGATGGCGCGCAGCAGTTGTTTTCAGCCGATAAAAAGGAGGGCAATGCGATGAACGTCACGAGTCACGATCCGAAAGTGCAGCCGGGCGATCTCGGTAGTCTGTTGCGCTATTGGCGTGACGTGCGCGGCGTGAGTCAGCTCGATCTGTCGCTCGAGGCCGGCTTCTCGCAGCGGCAGATCAGCTTCATCGAAAGCGGGCGCAGCGTGCCGGGCCGCGACACGCTGCTGACGCTTGCGCAGACTCTCGACGTGCCGCTGCGCGAGCGCAATGCGCTGCTGCTTGCCGCCGGTTACGCACCGGTCTATTCGGAAGCGCCGTGGAATGCGCAAGAGATGAACGGCGTGGTTCGCGCGCTCGAACGGGTCGTGCGTCAGCATGAGCCGTTTCCGGCGCTCGTGATGGACCGCGACTGGAACGTGCTGATGAGCAACGACGCGGCTCCGCGCTTTTTCAACTGCTTCATCGACATGGCTGCGCGCGAAGGCCCGCGCAACATGCTGCATCTGATCTTCGATCCGCTCGGCATGCGTCCGTTCGTGGCCGATTGGGATGAGGTCGCGCGAAGCCTGCTGCAACGCGTGTATCGTGAATCGGTGGGTCATGTCATCGGTGCCCACACGAAGCGTCTACTCGATGAACTGCTTGCGTATCCCGATGTGCCACGCGACTGGAAGACGCATCATGGCTCTTCCACGACGCCCGCGACGCTGCCGATGATTCCACTCGGCTTCATCAGCGAAGGCGTGGTGCTGCGCTATTTCTCGATGGTCACGACCGTGGGTACACCGCAAAACGTGGCCGCGCAGGAACTGCGCATCGAATCCATGTTTCCCGCCGACGAGGCCACCGAAGCACGCCATCAGCAACTGCTTGCGATGCATGCATTGCCGCAACCTCCAATATCGGCAAACCGATGGACGGGAACTGAATGGCAGTGACCTTCAAGGCAGTCCCAGGCACGCTCGATGCTCCAGCGGGATATGCGCTGATCGCCTTGCGCAGTGTCCCGACGGACGCCTGATCGATGGAAGCCCGTCGCTCGCGCCCGCCAAAAACTGGAAGAACACAACACGAAACCGACCACCCCGTTACTGGCAGTCAGCTTCTTCGCAGCCGATGTGCAGGCAGGCGCGGGACCCTTTCTCGGCATCTATCTGCAAGCGCATGGATGGAGCCCCGACACGATCGGCACCGTGCTGACGCTGGGGGCCATCGTCAGCGTGCTCGTGACGGCCCCGGCTGGCGCGCTGGTCGATGCCATTTACCATCGGCGCGCGGTGGTGGTTGCCGCAAGCGCGCTGACGGTCGCCGCCGCGTGCGTGATCTGGCTCTCGCGCGGCTACTGGCCGATCGCGTTCTCGCAGATCGCCACGGCAGTGGCGGGCTCGGTCATGGGCACCGCGCTGATGGGATTGACGCTCGGCATGACCGGCCGCAGAAACTTCGACCGGCAATACGGCCGCAACCAGGTGGCGAACCACGCCGGCAACATCGTGGCGGCGGCTTTGTCCGGTGCGATCGGCTGGTGGCTCGGCATCGTCTGGGTGTTCGCGCTCGGGGCGGCGTTCGGGATCGCGTGCATTGTCTCCGTGTTGCTGATTCCCGCGCGCGCGGTGCATCGGCACTATGCGCGCGGCCTCGCGCACGAGGACGACAAGGATCGCTCGCAGGTGCGCGCGGACAGCGTGCGCGCGCTGATCCGCTGCCGCCCGTTGCTGTTGCTCGCGCTCGCGCTGGCCGCCTTCAGCCTCGGCAATTCCACGCTGCTGCCGCTTTACAGCCTTGCGCAAGCGGCGGCACACCACCGCGACGCCAGCGCGATCACGGCGGCCAATATCATCATTTCCCAGCTCGTGATGCTGGGCGCCGCTGTCTACGCGAGCCGCGCGATCCGCCGCTGGGGTTTCTGGTGGGTCATCCTCGCGACGCTGATCACGCTGCCGCTGCGCGGCTTGACCGCGGCATGGATCACGGCCGAGTGGGGGATCGTGCCGGTGCAAATCTTCGACGGTCTGGGCTCGGGGCTGCAAAGCGTCGCGATCCCGGCTCTCGTCGTGCACCTGTTGCATGGCAGCGGGCGGGTGAACCTCGGTCAGGGCGCGGTGCAAAGCGTGGAAGCCGCCGGCGGTTGCCTGAGTCCACTGCTCGGCGGATGGCTCGCCAGCCGCTTCGGCTACCCGACGGCATTTATTGCGCTCGGTAGCTTCGCGTTCATTTCGCTGGCCGTGTGGATCGCCCAAGGCGCGACGATCAGGCGAGCGTGCGATACGCGCCGCGACGAACTCGAGAAAATGACCGACATCGATGCGTCGGCGTTGTTTTCGTAACTCGGACGCCGCGGCCCGCAATTAGTTGAACCCACATGCTTGACCCAGATCAAGCCGCCCGCCATGCCGGGGCGCATGATGTAAGCGCGTGACGCAATAGGAAGCATCGTGTCTCATTCCGGCCACAGGAGAAGTCCGTCATGAAAGCACTCGTTTATCACGGTCCGGGCAAAAAGTCGCTCGACGAACGGCCGATCCCCGAACTCGCGGCGCCCACCGATGCAATCGTCAAAGTCACTCGCACGACGATCTGCGGCACCGATCTGCACATTCTCAAAGGCGACGTGCCGAGCTGCGAGCCGGGCCGCATTCTCGGCCACGAAGGCGTCGGTGTCGTGCATCAGGTCGGCGACGCGGTGAGCGGGCTCGCGGCCGGCGATCACGTGCTGATCTCGTGCATTACCTCGTGCGGTCGCTGTGACTACTGCAGGCGCGGGATGTATTCGCATTGCACGACGGGCGGCTGGATTCTCGGTAACCGGATCGACGGCACGCAGGCCGAATACGTGCGCATTCCGCATGCGCAGAGCAGTCTGTACCGGATTCCGGCCGGCCTCGACGAAGAGGCGCTCGTGATGCTGTCCGACATTCTGCCGACCGGCTTCGAATGCGGCGTGCTCAACGGCAAGGTTCAGCCGGGGTCTACGGTGGCGATCGTCGGCGCCGGACCCATCGGGCTCGCGGCGCTGTTGACCGCGCAGTTCTACTCGCCGGCGCAGATCATCATGATCGATCCCGATGTCAACCGGCTCGAGGTCGCGCACCGCTTCGGCGCGACCGCGTGTGTCGACAACGCGCATACCGATGCGGTCGCGCAAGTGCTGAAGCTGACGGAATCGGTCGGCGCCGACTGCGTGATCGAAGCGGTCGGCATTCCGCCGACGTTCGAGCTTTGCCAGCAACTGGTCGCGCCTGGCGGAACGATCGCGAACATCGGCGTACACGGCGTGAAGTGCGATCTGCATCTGGAACAGCTGTGGGATCGCAACATCGCGATTACGACGCGTCTCGTCGATACCGTCAGTACCCCGATGCTGATGAAGACGGTCAAGGCGGGGCGGATCGATCCGACGCGTCTGATCACGCATCGGTTCCGGCTCGACGATATTCTTTCGGCTTACGAAACGTTCTCCAGTGCGTCGAGCACGCGCGCGCTGAAGGTGTTGATCGAGGCGTCTTAGGCGGGGCGCGGCGAGCCGGAGCGGTGGCGCGTGGCACGCGCGCGCCGCGCCGCGATTTGCGACCTGGCTGCAACTCCATTCGAAAGCGCACGATTGGCCCAGATCAATCGCGGATGCGGCGCATGGTCGCGCGGCAGACCTCTATACTGTGCGTCGTCAAAACACGAGGCCCTGTCGCCGACCCGTGGCTCCGCCACCTCGCGAAATCGGCATCGCTCGCCCCGCCCATCCATGGATACTGATTTGTCGTCGCCGCGCCGCTCACGGTTCACGCGCGTTATCGAGGTGTTCAGCGCATTTCTCAAACTCGGGCTGACCAGTTTCGGTGGCCCGATCGCTCACATCGGTTACTTCCGGCGCGAGTTCGTCGAGCAGCGCCGCTGGCTCGACGACGAAGCCTTCACCGACCTGGTCGGCCTGTGCCAGTTTCTGCCGGGCCCCGCGAGCAGCCAGGCGGGATTTTCGATCGGGTTGCTGCGGGCCGGGTGGGCCGGGGGCGTTGCCGCCTGGTGCGGCTTCACGCTGCCGTCGGTACTCGTGATGCTGGCCTTTGCCGCGATCGCGCCGGACCTCGGCGGAGCGCTCGGCACGGCTGTGATCCATGGCCTGAAACTCGTCGCGGTGGCCGTCGTCGCGCAGGCCGTCTGGGACATGGCGCGGCGTCTGTGTCCGGATCGCCGCCGCGCGGCGATCGCGCTCGCATCGCTCGTATTGCTGAGTGTGCTTGGCACCGTCTACGCCCAACTGATCGTGATCGGCGCCGGCGCCGTGCTCGGTGTCACTCTGTGCCGAACCACGGCGGCGCAAGCGCCACGCGCCACTCCTCTGCGGGCCGGCGATTTTTCAGGTGTCGCGCACGGCGGGCATCGTCGCGCTAGTGATGTTTTGCGCATTGCTGTTCGCGTTGCCGCTATGGGCGGCAAGCGGGCCCTCGCAAGGCCTGCGCGTATTCGACGTGTTCTATCGCTCGGGCGCGCTCGTGTTCGGCGGCGGGCACGTGGTGCTGCCGCTTTTGCAGCGTGAAACCGTCGCGACCGGATGGGTCTCGCCCAACGACTTCCTGGCCGGCTATGGCGCGGCCCAGGCCGTACCTGGACCTCTATTCACGTTCGCGGCGTTTCTCGGCTGGATGATGGCGCTGCCACCCAGACACTGGAGCGGCGCACTGCTGGCGACAGTGGGCATCTTTCTGCCGGGACTGCTGCTCGTGCTCGCCGCATTGCCGTGGTGGCAGGCGCTGCGAGCGCGTGCGGCGATGGCAGCGGCGCTTGCCGGCGTCAATGCCGCGGTGGTCGGCCTGCTGGCCGCCGCGCTCTATTCGCCGGTGTGGACGAGCGCGGTGTTGTCCGCGACGGATTTCGCGGTCGCGTGTATCGGCTTTTTGCTGTTACTGCGCTGGAAGGTGCCGCCGCTTGCGGTTGTCGTGCTGTGTGTGGCGGCCGGCGTTGCTCAAACCGTGTGGCACCCGCTCTGACAGCGCTAATGGCGCACGGACGATCACGCGGCCTCGGTGCGTTTGCCGCAGCACGACGCGACGCCACCGCTGATGACGCGGAACGCCGCCTTGACGTACGTCAAATCCGCGGTGGATTGCGTGATTAAGCTGGAGACGTCGCGGCACTTCATGCGCTTGGGGGCGTCACCATGCATATTTCCTTTCCATCCTGCATGCCCGAATACTGCGCCCGCGATCTGGTGCTGGCGTTTCCGGCGCACGTCGACGATCGGTCCGTGCAGTGCGCGATTACCGCCGAGGCGCTCGAAGATCACTTCGGCGCGCGCTCGCTGCGCGAGGACGATCTGGTCCAGGCGTTCCTCGCGCACCGCTATCAGATCGAGCAGGCCGCCAAACAGCTGCTCGAGGAGGTCGGCGCGAAGCCCGTGCTGCTGCACAGCGGGTTCTTCAGGTTCTCCGCGTGACCGGCGGCAATTATCCGGTGCTCTACGCGATTGGCGCGGTGGCGCTCCTTCTCGCACTCGCCGTCGATCCGTTTGCCGCGCGCAGCGCGAAATGAATGCGACGGTTTCGTCTGTACCGGCGATCGGTATGGCCCTGGCGCTGCCGTTGATCGGCGTGGCGCACAATGTTGACGAGCTGATCGCGCTGCGTTTGATCGCCGGTTTGGTAGGCGGCTATGCATCCGCTCGCCAACCAGTCGATCGAGCCGATCATCACCGTGTATTCTTCGTGACCGGCGCGCGGCTGATCGCCTGCGGTGGCCTCGCGCGCTGGGCGCACGGCCGCGCTGGAGCCTGACAGGCAGGCAAGCCGGCAGGTACATTGAACCTTTTAACGCATCCGGTGGGAAGGGAACATGAGCACTCAAGCGGACAATCGCGCGTTACTGCGCACGCTCGGCATCCACAAGCCGATCATTCAGGCGCCGATGGCCGGCGTCACCACGCCGGCGCTCGCGGCCGCGGTGTCGAACGCGGGCGGTCTGGGCTCGCTCGGCGTTGCCGCGATGAACGCGGAGAACGCGCGCCGCGCGATCCACCAGACCCGCGAGCTAACCACGAAACCGTTCAACATCAATGTGTTCTGCCATCGCCCGGCCACACCCGATGCGGCCGTCGAGCGTGCATGGCTCGCCTGGCTCGAACCGGTGTTCCGGCAATACGGCGCGACGCCGCCGCAAGCGCTCTCCGAGATCTACACGAGCTTCGTCGTCGACACCGCGATGCAGGCGATGCTGCTCGCGGAGAAGCCGGCCGTCGTCAGCTTCCATTTCGGCTTGCCGCCCGATGCGGTGATCGCGCAACTGAAGCACGCGGGCATCCGTTTGCTGGCGAGCGCGACCAATCTCGACGAAGCGGCGACGGCCGTCGAAGCAGGCGTCGATGCGATCGTCGCGCAGGGCATCGAGGCGGGCGGTCATCGCGGCATATTCGACACGACCTCGCGCGACGAGCGCCTCGGCACGTTCGCATTGACGCGTCTGCTGGCGAGCGAGTTCGACCTGCCCGTGATCGCGGCGGGCGGCATCATGGACGGCGCCGGCATCGCGGCCGCGCTTGCGCTGGGCGCGCAGGCGGCGCAAATGGGCACGGCCTTCGTCGCATGCCCGGAGACCTCGATCGACGACGCTTATCGCAGCGCGTTGCTCAGCGATGCGGCGCGCTCGACGACATTCACTTCGGCCATATCGGGGCGCCTCGCGCGCAGCATCGTCAATCGCTTCACGGCGCTCGGCGAGGACCCGCAGGCCCCGCAAACGCCTTCCTATCCGATCACTTACGACGCCGGCAAGGCGCTCAATGCTGCCGCCAAAGCCAAGGGTGAGTTCGGCTACGGCGCGCAATGGGCGGGGCAGGCCGCGCCGCTTGCGCGTTCGATGCCCGCCGGCGAACTGATCGCGCAACTCGAACGCGAAACGCGTGAAAGTATCGAGCGGCTGCAATCGGTGTGGAACTGAGCAGTCTGATTTTCATGCCTCGCATCGATCGAAAACATCGGCACGCATCCTCGAAACAAAAAAACAAAGGGAGACAGGCATGCAACGCAAATTCGACGATCTGCTGCTGGGCAGCATCGAGCTCTTCTGTTTCGCGGCGGAGCTCGGAAGCTTTACGCTCGCGGCCAACGCCGCGAGTGTCACGCCGGCGGCGGTGAGCCGCTCGGTGGCGCGGCTCGAGGAACGGCTCGGCGTGCGCCTGTTCGTGCGCACGACGCGCCAGATCCGTCTGACCGACGCGGGGCGGCGCTACTTCGAGCAGTGCCGTCAGGCGTTGTCGCAACTGATGGACGCCGAGCGCGAAGTGACGGGCGAGCAAACCACACCGGCAGGCATGCTGCGCATCAGCATGCCGACGCCGTATGGGCACTATCGCGAGTTGCCGCTGCTGCCGGCGTTTCGCGAGCGCTATCCGCAAGTCCAGGTCGAGACGCACCTGAGCAACCGCAACATCGACTTCGCGGACGAAGGTTTCGATCTGGCGATACGCGGACGCGCACCGGCCGATTCAAACCTCGTCGCGCGCAAGCTCGAAGATGCGGAAATGGTCGTGGTGGCGACGCCCACTTACCTGCAACGCGCGGGGGTGCCGAACACCGTCGAGGACCTGCAGACCCACGAGTGCATCCAGTTCGAAATGCCGAGCAGCGGGCGTCATCTCGCGTGGACCTTCGAGGGCTCGGCTGACAATGGCGACGTGCTGACCCGGGGAAGCTATGGAACCTCGGGCGATGCGCTCGCCGGCGTGACGCTCGCGCGTGCCGGCGCGGGTCTCTTTCAGACTTATCGCTTCGTCGTGGCCGACGACCTGCGCGAAGGTCGGCTCGTGGAAGTGTTGCGCGAAGCGGGCGGGCGTACGCGGCCATTCATCCTGCTTTATCCGCACGCGCGCTATCTGACTTCGCGCGTGCGGGTTTTCGTCGAATTTCTGATCGAGCAGTTGGCCACGCCCACGACACCCCCTGTGCCCGCGCCACGCACGCGCGCGCACTGAGCGGCGCGCGCGTCTTCATCGCATGGCCCCGCTCAGTGGCCCGCGCTCTGGCCGCCGTCCACATGCAGGATCTCGCCGGTCACGAACGGCGCCGAGTCGAGATAGAGGATCGCATTCACGATGTCGCTCATCTCGCCCATATGACCTACCGGATGCAATGCGCCGAGCGCCGCATGGGTTTCGGGCGCATGCATCGGTGACTTGATGATGCCGGGCGAAACTGCATTGGCGCGAATGCCGCGCTTCGCGTACTCGATCGCAAGCGAGCGGGTCGCGGCGGCGAGGCCGCCCTTGGTCAGCGAGGCCAGCACGGACGGCACACCGTCGATCGCGTGATCGACGAGGGTCGTCGTGATGCTGACCACATGGCCGCGCTCATGCTTCTCCATCTCGGCGATCGCCAACTGCGTGATGTGGAAGAAGCCCGCGAGATTGATGCTGGTGATGGTCGCGTAATCTTCGGCCGTGTACTGCGTGAACGGCTTGGCCACGAAAATGCCCGCATTGTTCACGAGCGTATCGACACGACCGAAACGTGCCACCGCTGTGTCGATCACGCGTCGGGCGGTGGCCGGATCGGCAATGTCACCGGCCACCGTGACGAGGTTGGGATCGTCGGACGGCTTGATGCTGCGCGATGTCGCGACCACGTTATGGCCGAGCTTGCGAAATGCCTTGACGGTTTCGGCGCCGATGCCTTGCGATGCACCGGTGACCACGATGACTTTGGGAGACTGACTCATAGTGAACCTCGAAGTTGGTTGGATCAGCAATCTGTGATCGGACTGTTGGCTCCGATGGCTACTAATTTATGCAGTCGTGCTCCGCTTTTGCATACAGGGCGCGGACAAACACTTGTGAGCCGCAGGAACAAGCGGTGAGTGATGACACGTGTCGGCAGTCGTCCTGTCGGTGCCGGTCGCGATTGTCGCCGGTAGATCAATTCAGTTTTGCACCGCGTAGCGCATACGGCGAGGAAATGCGCTTGCACAAATCTGCATAGTCAAATATATTGAAGTCAGATACCGAAGAGGCGATCGATGGACGATTCGATCAACGAAGACTTCGAGCGGACGCAGAAGCTGGTGTCCGTGCTGGGTCAGGCGCGTCAGCTGATTGCAAGCGAACTCAGGGCAGGGCTCGCGGATGCAGGACTCAATCTGCAGCAGCGCGGCGTTCTGCTCACGCTGGCGCGCGGGAGCGCGAAAACACCGGCCGCCCTGTCGAAATTGGCTGGCGTGCACCCGACACGGATGACCCGCGTGCTGGACAGGCTCGAAGACAGCGGATTGATCGAGCGCGCCCGCAACGGCAGGGATCGTCGACTCGGCAATGTTTCATTGACGCAGAAAGGGCGAGCCATCGCCGCGCGCCACACACGGGTTGTCCAGGGAGCATGGAGCGAGCGGCTTTCGCACTTCTCGAAGTCGGACTTCGACGCGTTGAGCCTGCTTCTTTCAAGACTGCTCGACCGCTAAGGCGGTTTTTTTCAACCACTTATCTGACAATGCAGATAATCGCCCGGCACTGAAGGGCGCTCCGAACCGAGACGAGGACATGAATCCACCGACCAACCCGGGCGCGCCGGCCCAGCTGACTGGCGCAAAGTTCGCACTCGGCACGTTTGCCGTAGCGCTCGCCACCTTCATGAACGTGCTCGATTCGTCGATCGCCAACGTCGCGATTCCGACGCTGTCGGGCAACCTCGGCGTGTCGATCGACGAAGGCACATGGGTCATTACGCTGTTTGCCGCGGCCAACGCGGTGTCGATTCCGTTGACGGGGTGGCTCACGCAGCGCATCGGCCAGGTCAAGCTGTTCGTCTGGGCGATCCTGCTGTTCGTGCTGTCATCGGCGGCGTGCGGACTCGCTCCGAACCTGCTGGTGCTGCTCGTCGCGCGCGTCGTGCAGGGCGCGGTGGCGGGGCCGCTGGTGCCGCTGTCGCAGGCCATGCTGCTCGCGTCGTTTCCCAAGGAAAAAGGCTCGAGCGCGCTTGCGCTGTGGGCGATGACGGCGACGGTCGGGCCGATCGCGGGCCCCGCGCTCGGCGGCTGGATCACCGACAGCTACAGCTGGTCGTGGATTTTCTACATCAACGTGCCGGTCGGCCTGTTTGCCGCCGGTGCGATCTGGGTGGTCTGCCGCGATCGCGAGACGCCGTCGCGCAAGCTCCCGATCGACAAGGTCGGGCTGATCTCACTGATCGCCTGGGTCGCGCCGCTGCAGATCATGCTCGACAAGGGCCGCGACCTCGACTGGTTCAGCTCGCCGGTAATCTGGGTGCTGACGATCGTCGCCGTGGTCAGCTTCCTGTTCTTCCTGATCTGGGAGTTGACCGAGGAAAAGCCGATCGTCAACCTGCGGCTTTTCGCCAGACGTAACTTCCTCGGCGGCACGATTGCGATTTCGGTCGCCTACGCGATCTTCTTCGCCAACCTCGTGATCCTGCCGCAGTGGATTCAGGGCTTCCTCGGCTACCGGGCGGTGGATGCGGGGCTCGTGACCGCGCCGCTCGGCATTTTCGCCGTGATCCTCGCGCCGGTGATGGGCAAGATCATGCCGCGCTCGGACATGCGGGTGCTCGCCACGCTTGCGTTCGCCGGATTCGCTGCGGTGTTTTTCATGCGCTCGAACTATACGACCGGCGTAGACGCGTGGACCCTCGTGCTGCCGACGCTGCTGCAAGGCATCCCGACCGCGTTGTTCTTTACGCCGCTGACGGCGATC